>DGBP01000019.1 GCA_002384855.1 Nocardioidaceae bacterium UBA4001
TCAAGATCGGCACCGGCTGGAACATCATGACGATGATCCTCAGCTGATCCGCGCTCCCGGACGCCGGCCTCGAACCCCTTCGGGTTCGGGGCCTGCGCCTGTCCGTCCCGGGCCGGTCAGCCGCCGGAGCCGCCATCCCCGTCCGAGCCCGGGCGTTCCGAGGCCGGGGGCTCTCCGCAGACCACCGTGTCGGAGGGCGTGTAGGTCGTCGTGATGGTCTCGCGGCGCACCACCTCGTCACTGCCGGGCTTGCGGAAGATCCGGTACACGTCGATGTCGAACCCGCCGTAGCCGTCGTTCTCGAGGCACTCCTCGTCGGTGATGTAGCGGGTCTCCTCCTCGGTGATGTTGTAGCGCCCCGACTTCCCGGCGCTGATGTCCCAGTGCTTGGTGGACCAGAACCGGACGTTCATCGCGCCCGAGGAGGACGGCGTCGACGGGTCGATCCAGGCCTGGATGAGCACACCGGAAGGGGTGTCGTTCTTGAACCTCAGGTCCACCGCCCCCCAGGCGACCGTCGCCTCGCGGCCGATCGGGTAGCGGTCGATGTAGAACGAGTGTGGCTTGTGCTCGACGTCCTCGAGGCCCGCGAAGAAGGCGGCGTTGTACAACGTCGTCGCCACCTGGGAGACGCCGCCGCCGAAGTCCTCCTTGAAGACGCCGTCACTGATGATGAAGCCCTTGGTGAACCCGTTGGCGGCGGTGCGCTCACCCACGGTGTCGTTCAGGCTGAAGGTCTCCCCCGGCTTGAGCACAGTGCCGTTGACGAGCTCCGCGGCCCGGCCGAGGTTCACGTTGCGGTAGTCCGCGTGCGGGTAGTAGGTCGTGAAGGAGGAGACGACCCGCTTGATGCCGAGCCCGCGCGCGTCCGCGGTCGTGAAGTCCGCCTTGGCGACCTTCGACCTCACCTCGAGCCGGCGCGGGCCCGACTTCTCCGCGAGAACGTCGGGGAGCTCCTCGGCCAGCTCGGCCGGGTCGAACGTGACGCCGTTCTTGTGCGGGACGACCTTGGGCTGCCCGTCGACGAGTCGGACCGTGGCCGGCACCGGGGCCAGGGCGACGGTGCGCATCGCCGGCTGTACGGCGGCCATCAGCTTCTTCTGGTCGACCCGAGGGACGAGCTCGCCGCCCTCCGGCTTCATGCTCAGCGCCTTGCCGAAGGCCTGGGGCGCGACGACGACCTCCTCCTGGCCGAGCACGATCCTCACGGGCGCGGACATCGCCGGGTTGGCGAAGTCACGCATCGCCGCGCGCACGCTCTCCTCCGACACCTCTGGGTCGACCTCGGCCACCTCGAGCTCCACAGGCTCGTCGGACTCGTCGAGGAACGCGGCCGTGACCGCCTCGGCGGCGGCCTCCCGGTCGACCTGCTGTCCCGACCGGGGGTACTCCGCCTGGGCGGTGCCGGCCCGGAAGACGATGCTTCCCTCGACCGGCTTCTCGTCGACCTTCGTCGCGAACCCGCCGACGGCCTCGTCGAGCTTCGCGTCGTCGACGTCGAGGACCGCCTCGAGGTCGTCCCCGCCGGTGAAGTAGTCCCACATCCGCGCGGGGTTCCAGCTGCGTCCGCCGCCTGCCTGCTCGACCGACGAGGCGTAGTCGACGGCCAGGCCGGCGCGCTCGGGCGTGATCGACCCGCGCCGCCCGTCGGCGGCCACGACGATCGGCTCGTCCGCGCGGGGACCGAGCTCGTCCTCGAGGGTGGTGCGCGCCGAGGCAGGGGTCAGGCCGCCGATGTCGACGCCGGCGACCGTCGTACCCTGGGGGACGCGGTCGCTGGTCACGAAGTAGCCCGCGACGTACACGGCCCCGAACAGCAGCAGGAGGCCGAGCAGCAGCAAGCTCACGACGCGGCGGTCGTTCGATCTGTCCTTGGAGGTCAGGTCAGTCACAACGGGCAATCCTAGGCGGGGCCACCCACCGACCCTGCACGGCTCCGCTCACGGGGAGTCCCACCCCACAGGATCGCCGTGACGAGGACCACGCCCCCGCCCCCGACCAGGACCCACCCGACGGTGTCGGTGGCGACGGCCAGGTCGCCCTCCTCCCGCCCGCCGAGGGCGGCCAGCAGTACCGCGAGCCAGCCGACCGCGAAGCCGACCACGGCCGGGGGCGCCCAGTGACGCAGGGCCCGCATCGTGAGGACGGTCGTGCCGAGACCCAACACGAGCCCGGCGGCGGAGCGGTGCAGGAACACGGCGGCGACGCCCACGGCGAGGCCGAGCAGCGCGGAGACGAGCAGGGTCAGGAGGAGCCCCAGGAGCCTCATCCGAGCCCGGCGAAGAGGTCCGTCTCGAGCCCGTGCGGGCCGACCGGTCCGCGAACGCCCTTCGCCAGGCGGAAGAACTCGACCCCCCACACCTCGTTGCCGACGTTGTTGGAGAGCGCGAAGAACGGCCCGTCGACGGTGATCTGGGTGGCGTGCGCGCGCATCGCGGCCATCTTGGCCTCCACGAACTCGCCGCCCTCGACCACGGCGTCGAGGAGCTCGTCGGACGTGACGAAGTGCGGTAGCGGGCCTTCGGGGTCCATGCCCTCGAAGGTCGTCGTGTCACCGGACTCGCGCAGCCGGCGCAGGCCGTCGCGCATCCGCGACTCCGACATCGCGCCCCAGTAGATCTTGGCGACGTCCCACGCGGGGCCGAGGTCCGGGCGGAAGGACCGGGCGGCAGCCAGCGAGGCGGCGTAGGTCGCCACCCGGTGGGCCTGGATGTGGTCGGGATGGCCGTAGCCGCCGAACTCGTCGTAGGTGACCATCACCTGGGGACGCACCTCTCGGATGACCTCCACCAGGTCGGCGGCGGCCTCGGTGAGGTCCGCGCGCCAGAAGGTGCCCTCACGGACGTCGTCACCGGCGACGGCGTGGCCCTCCTCGTGCCAGACCATGCCGGAGTCGCGGTACTTCCCCGCCCCCCCGAGGAAGCGGTGGTCGGTGACGCCGAGCTCCTTCATCGCCTGGGCCAGCTCGGTGATCCGGTGCGCCCCGAGTGCGTCGTCCCGGTCGGCCGCCAGGTGCTCGAGCTCGGGGACGAGGACCTCGCCCTCCTCCCCCAGCGTGCACGTCACCAGGGTGACCTGGGTGCCACGGGCGACGTACTTCGCCATCGTGGCGCCCTGGTTGATCGTCTCGTCGTCGGGGTGTGCGTGCACCAGCAGCATGCGCTGTTCCATGCGCGCCAGCCTAGTCGGCGGTGAAGTGGCCCTTGACCCGGCGCGGGGAGGTGGGCAGCGCGGGCGGAGGGGGTACGTCGACGGGGTCCTCGGCCGGGCCCGTCGGGGGGTCGTCGGTGTCGAGCCAGCCGTCGTGGGCCTCCACGAGAAGGTCGACGACGAACTCGGGGGCATCCGTCGAGACCGCCCAAGGGTGGTCCTCGTCGTCGTCCTCGCCCGCGAGCCGCTCGCGCCGGACGACCGCCTCGAAGCCGTCCCGGAGCAGTGTCGCCGCGACGGCGCGGGCGTCGTCCTCCTCGTAGAACACGGCGCGGAGGGTCACCACAGCTCCTTCTCGACCTCGGGTCTTCTCCGGGCCCAGTCTGCCAACCCGGTCCGCGTCCGCTCCGGCTCCCCCACGGCGACCAGGCCCTCGGCCCCAGGGGCACCGGTCTCGATCCAGCCCGTGACGACGGCGGCGGAGTGGCGCACGCGGGCCTCCGCGGCGTCGAGGATCTCGTGGGCCGAGAAGCCGCCGTAGGTCTCGGCGACCAGGCGCACGCGGCGCGCGACGACCTCGGGGGCCATGGGACGGAACAGCGGCACGCACGTGTAGGCGAGCAGCCCGAGCTCCCTCAGCGGCGTGGACGGAGCGGCGAGGTCCCAGTCGAAGACGCCCGCGACCCGGTCACCGGAGAAGCAGACGTTGTAGGGCGCCAGGTCGTTGTGTGCCACGACGGTCGCGCCCTCGACCGCCGGGTAGCGCCAGGGGCCCTCGTGCCGGAACCCGGCCGTGCGCTCGTGCAGCGTCCGCGCCCACTCCACCAGCGCGACCAGGCGCGCCGCGCTGAGGAGCCCGGTGTCCACGTCGACGATCTCGCCGGGCAGGAAGGTGAGGATCTCGCGGCCACGGTCGTCGGTGCCGAGCACCTTCGGCGTGGCCGGCATGCCACGCTCCCCCAGATGCCGGAGGAGGGCGTGGACGGCCGGGGTCCAGGGCCCGGTCTGCCGGCGGACGGTGTGGCCGATCCTCGCCGTCACCCCGACGTTGCCGCCCTCGAGGGGTGCTCCGTCGAGGAGGACCTCCCTCAGCCCGGCGAGGAAGGGGCGGTCGGGCTCGAGCCAGTCCACGTCCTCGAGCTCCTCGGGCCCGAGCCAGCGGACGGCGTCGTGCTCGCTCTCCCGCGGCACCGGCTCGCCGTCGACGACCCGGGCGAGCACGGCGCGCAGCGTGTAGCCGGGCCGGATCGGCGCCTCCCCCGCCAGGTCGCCGGTGACCTCGATGAGACAGCCGAGCTCCTCCTCGACCTCGCGCACGACAGCCGCCTGGGGGTCCTCGCCGGTCTCGACCTTGCCGCCCGGGAGCTCCCAGCCGCCGGCCAGCTCCGGAGGGGAGGTACGACGGGCGGCGAGGACCCGCCCCTCGTGCACGATCGCCGCGCCCATGACGAGCACCACCTGGCGCGCTCCTTCGGGTAGTTTCGCGACAGCACGGCCCCCGTCAGGGTCGCCCGTCGGCACATCGGAGGTCAGGGTAGTTGAGGCCAGGGGTGCACCTCCGCCGCAGCGAGGAGCGGACCGAGCTCGTCGAGGGGCTCGTCGCCGCCCTGTCGGCGGGTAGGGGTCGGCGGGTGGGGCTCGACGGGGTGCTGGCCGACCTGAACCGCACCGCTGACGTCGTACGGGTCCCGGCGCCGGCCGCGACGTGGGGCTTCCGCTGGAACGCCCAGGACAACGACAGCCCGCGGTGGTGGCCCCAGGGCATCACGACGTCGGCCGACCACGACGAGTCCGAGGAGTACGACGGCCGCCGGGTCGTCATCACGAGCGCCTACTCGAAGGAGATCGCCGGGCTCGGCAAGGGCGCCCGGATCAGCGTCGTCGACCTCGCCGGGGGGAAGAAGGTGCGCTACCGCCACGTTCTGCTCGTGGACGTCGTGCGCCGCAAGGACGGGGCGGTCGACGTACGCCCCCTCAGGGTCCACGCGGGCGGCATCGTGTGGCACCGCGACCACCTCCACGTCGCCGGTACTGCACGCGGCATCTCGAGCTTCCGGCTCGACGACATCGTCCGCGTCGGGTCGATCGGCGACCCGCGCGTGCTGGGGGTGGGTCGCGGGAGCCTCGGCTACCGGTACCTGCTGCCGGTGCGCTTCACCTACGACGCGTTCGCCGACGAGGGTCACGAACGGATGCGCTACTCGTTCCTGTCGCTGGACCGGCGCGGCGAGGTCCCTCGCCTCCTCGCCGGCGAGTACGGCCGCAAGGGGGGCACCACCCGGCTCGTCGGCTTCGGGATCGACCCCACGACCGGGCTGCTCCGGCTCTCCGACGACGGACACGCAAGCCCCCTGTCGCTGTCACCGCAGGGAGTGGAGGGGATGCAGGGGGCGACGGTGGTGGACGGTCGGTGGTACGTCAGCACGAGTGCCGGTCGCTACCTGCGGGGGTCGATGTACGTCGGTCGGCCCGGGTCGTTCCGGCGACGGCCGCTCGTGCTGCCCGTGGGGGTGGAGGACCTGAGCTACTGGCCGTCGCGGGACCAGCTGTGGTCGGTGACGGAGTACCCCGGTCGGCGCTACGTCTTCGCGATGGACCGGGAGCGCCTGTCGTGAACGGACGCATGCCCGGTCAGTCGTCCTCGCTCAGGTAGCCCGTGTCGGGATCGATGTCGGCGAGGAAGCTCCGGACGGCCACGCGGTGCCCCTCGACGGAGCGGTTCGGCGTCGGGCTCACACCGAACCCGTAGCCGGGGTTCGGCCCACTGAGCCAGGTGTAGTCGGTGCCGCCGTACTCGTCCGAACCGACTGCGAAGAGCTCACCGTCGACCTCCAGGATGAACGACGCCGTCAGGTCTTCGTCGGCGGCCCGGGGGGACACCCCGGGCACGGCGCGCGGGTCCGGCTCGCTGCCGCTCGGATAGGTGGGCTCCACCTCGTCATCGTGACCTCGCGGCGCGGACCTGTCCATCGAGCGGTGCACCGGGGCGCTGCACTGTTGACCTCGTCGAGCTCGTCGGACAGCCGCCGGTCCAGCTCCGGCAGGCCCTCGGCCACGACCGTCCGGTAGGGCTCGGGATCGCGCTCCCGGTCTGAGCCAGTCACGACATCAGCCGCGCGGCGCGCGTGCCAGCTGACGCGACTGTGCGACGAGCCGCCCGGTGGAGTCCCAGACCTCGGCGTCCTCCTCGAGCAACCCACCGGCGAAGTTGCGGGTCGCGTGCACGACCTTCAGCCAGCCGGGTGCCGGGACCGCCCGGACGTGCGCGGTGAGCTCGAGGGTCGGCGCCCAGCCGGGAAGGCCGAGGTCGAAGGTCACCGGCGGCAGCGCGTCGAGGGCCAGCAGCAGCGAGACAGGGTCGGGCTCGCGGCCGTCGGCGAGCTTGAGCCACCCGCGGATCATCCCGCGCCCGCTCGGCTTCCCGAGCGCCCACCCGACCGTCCCGGGGTCCAGGCGCAGGTCGAACCTGTCGAGCAGCGGCGCGGTGACCTTGAAGTCCGCGGGCGCCAGGTCACTCCCGACACAGCGTTCGACGTCGGGCAGCTCCGGCTCGACGGCGCTGGTCGCGACCTGGTCGGGCAGCGCGGCGAGGTCGCCGTACGTCGCCAGGGCCCGGAGCCGTTCGACAGGGGAGCCGTCCTCGTCCTGCAGCAACGACACCGAGCCGGTCGACATGCTCCTGCCCCGACGGACGACCTCCGTGGTGAAGCGCGCCGCACCGTGCTTCGCGGCCGAAAGGTAGTAGGCGCTGACCGAGATCGGGTCCGGATGTCCTTCGCCCACGAACGTCTCTCGCAACGCGTTCGCGGCCGCGGCCAGCAACAGCCCCCCGTTGATGCCCTCGCCGATGCTCCAGGCACGGTCCAGGTGGCCCTCGAGGATGCCGTCCTCGCGGCGGCGCAGGGCGATGGCGCGGTCGAGCTCGAAGCCCCCGGTGAGTGCAGATGCGTCGGTGCTGGTCACCGCAGGAGGCTACCCGGACAGCAGCCTCAGAGTGCGGGGCCCCGCTGCCCGGGGACGGGGCTGCGCTGTGCGACGAGGTGCACGGTGACGTAGCTCCCGTCCGGGCCCAGCCGCGTGGCCGCCTCGAGCTCGACGTACCCGTCGTCGACGTACACCGAGTGCGCCTCCCAGAACGGATGCCGGACCCGCTCCTCCCACAGCCGCTCCACGCCTGTCGCCACCAGCTCCTCGCGGAGGTGGGAACGGTAGGCGCACAGAGCCACGACCAGCTGGTCGGGGTCGTCGGTGTGCTCGACCTCGATGGTGTCGAAGAGCCTGCTCGCCTCGAGCGACTCCCGGAAGAGCCGCTCCACCGCGAGCAGCTCACGCCCACTCAGGGGCGACGCGTTCACCTGGACTCCCGAGCGCAGGGTGTGAAAGTGCGCGAGTCTCATGTCGCGATGATGGCGCCGCCGACGGCCGGGCCGCGAGAGCGCCGCACCGGGGACAAATCACGCGGCCTAGTCCTAAGACGGACATATCCGGACATCCCGAAGGTAAAACTTTTGCGCTCGGTCCCCCATCTGCCCATCCCCGAAAGGGGGGACGCGCCCCTGGGGCGGAGGTACTCTCCCTCGCAAGGGGCTGGCAGGACCGGGGGTAGCAGGGGTGGATCAGGGGGACCGGATCAAGGTGGGCGTGGTCGACGACCACGACCTCATGGTGGCCGGCGTGCGCGCACTGCTGTCCACCCACAACTCGCCGGCCCGGTTCGTCGCCGGCGCCGACAGCGTCACGGGCCTGCTGCGCACGCCCCGCGACTTCGACGTCGTCCTGCTCGACGTGCGGCTGCACGACGGGTCCCACGCCGAGGAGAACGTCCGGCTGCTCGAGACCCGTGGCGTCCCGGTGCTCCTCCACGCGGACAAGGGCCACCGCGAGGCCACCCCCGTGCTGCTTCGATCCGGCGCCCACGGGCTGGTGTGGAAGAACGACCCCGCCATCCACCTGCTGCGCGCCATCGTCGCCGTCGCCCGCGGCGAGCGGTGGCTGCCGCCCGAGGGGCACCATCCCGTCGGGCTGACCCAGCGAGAGCAGGAGGTGCTCTGTCTCTACGTGACCGGGATGAAGTACGCCGAGACCGCAGCCTCCCTCGACCCACCGGTCAGCGTCGAGTCGGTCAAGACCTACCTGTCGCGCATCCGCAAGAGGTACGCCGACGCCGGCCGCCCCGCGTCGACCCGGATGGAGCTGCGTCAGCGCGCCCTCGAGGACGGTCTGCTGCCACCCGAGTGACCGACCAGCGCTGAACGCTCACAGCTGCACCACGCCGGTCACCCGAAGCACGAGGTCGGCCGCCTCGTCGGACGCGTCGAGGTCGACCTCCGCGGCGATCCGCCAGTCGTGGTCCCCCTCAGGGTCGCCGAGGATCTGCTGCACCTGCCAGGTCCGGCCACCGGACTCGACGAGCAGCATGTGCGGGCCGCGGGCGTCGGCGCTGGTGTCGATCGACCCGTGCTCCGCGAAGTACGCCTCCAGCCCCTCGCGCCAGGCCTCGGCGTCGGTCCCCTGCTCGGCGTCGAGCTCCCCCAGCTCGTCGTACCTCCGCAGTGCCGCCAGCTCCACGCGCCGGAACATCGCGTTGCGCACCAGCACCCGGAAGGACCGCTCGTTCGCACTGATCGGCCGCGGCTCGGCACGCCGCGTGTGCACCGCCACCAGGTCGACCGCCGACTCGGGATCGTCGGCGGGGTGGCTGAGCTGCTCCCACTCGTCGAGCAGGCTCGAGTCGGTCTGCCGCACCGTCTCGCCGATCCACTCGATCAGGTCCACCAGCTCTTCGCCGCGCATGCTCTCGGGCACCGTCTGGCGCAGGGCCTTGTAACCGTCGCCGAGGTAGCGCAGCACCACACCCTCCGAGCGGGCGAGCCCGTAGAAGGCGACGTACTCGCCGAACGTCATGGCACGTTCGTACATGTCCCGCACCACCGACTTCGGCGACAGCGGCGTCTCCGCGACCCAGGGGTGGCTGCGGGCGTACACCTCGAAGGTGTGCTCGAGCAGCTCCTGCAACGGCTTGGGGTAGGTGACGTCCTCGAGGAGCTCCATGCGCTCGTCGTACTCGATGCCGTCGGCCTTCATCTCACCGACGGCCTCACCGCGTGCCTTGAACTCCTGCGCCCGGAGCACGGGCCGGGGGTCGTCGAGCGTCGCCTCGATCACCGACACCACGTCGAGGGCGTAGGTCGTGCTGTCGGGGTCCAGGGTGTCGAGCGTGGCGAGGGCGTACGTCGACAGCGGCTGGTTGAGGGCGAAGTCGAGCGGGAGGTCGAGGGCGAGCCGGACGGTGCGACCGTCCGGGTCGGGCGGGTCGACCTTCTCGACCACGCCGGCGGCCAGCAGCGTCCGGTAGAGCGCCACCGCCCTGCGCACGAGCCGGACCTGGCTCTTGCGGTCCTCGTGGTTGTCGAGGAGCAGGTGCCGCATCGCCTCGAACGGGTTGCCCTCACGGGCGAGGACGTTGAGCAGCATGCCGTGGGTGACCCGCATGCGGCTCTTCAACGGCTCCGGCTCGGCCTCGACGAGCCGGTGGAAGGTGTCCTCGGTCCAGGTGACGAAACCCTCCGGAGGCTTCTTGCGCTGGACCTTCCTCAGCTTCTTCGGGTCGTCTCCGGCCTTCTGCAGCGCCTTGTGGTTCTCGACGACGTGGTCGGGCGCCTGCACCACGACGGCGCCGGAGGTGTCGTAGCCGGCCCGGCCCGCCCTCCCCGCGATCTGGTGGAACTCCCGGGCCTTCAGCACCCGTTGCCGGCGACCGTCGTACTTGGTCAGGCCGGTGAGCACCACGGTGCGGATCGGCACGTTGATCCCGACCCCGAGCGTGTCGGTGCCGGCGATCACCTTCAGCAGCCCGGACTGGGCGAGCTGCTCGACGAGGCGGCGGTACTTCGGCAGCATCCCCGCGTGGTGCACGCCGATCCCGTGCCGGACCAGCCGCGACAGCGTCTTGCCGAAGCCCTTGCTGAAGCGGAAGTCGCCGATCAGCTCCGCGATCTTGTCCTTCTCCTCGCGGGTGCACACGTTGATGCTCATCAAGGCCTGGGCGCGCTCCAGCGCGGAGGCCTGTGTGAAGTGAACGACGTAGACCGGCGACTGGTGGGTGGTGAGGAGCTCCTCGAGCGTCTCGTGGAGTGGCGTGAGGGCCCAGGAGTAGCTCAACGGCACCGGCCGCTCGGTGTTCGTGACGACCGCGGTCTCCCGACCGGTGCGCCGGGTCAGGTCCTCCTGGAAGAAGGAGACGTCCCCGAGCGTCGCCGACATCAGCAGGAACTGCGCCTGCGGCAGCTCGACGAGCGGCACCTGCCATGCCCAGCCGCGGTCGGGCTCGGAGTAGAAGTGGAACTCGTCCATGACGACCTGGCCGACGTCGGCGCCGGCTCCCTCGCGCAGGGCCTGGTTCGCGAGCACCTCCGCGGTGCAGCAGATGATCGGCGCGTGCGCGTTGACCGACGCGTCGCCGGTGAGCATGCCGACATGCTCGGCGCCGAACACCTCGCACAGGGCGAAGAACTTCTCGCTCACCAGGGCCTTGATCGGCGCGGTGTAGTAGGTCCGCCGGCCCGAGGCGAGCGCCGCGAAGTGGGCGCCGATCGCCACGAGGCTCTTCCCGGAGCCGGTGGGCGTGGAGAGGATGACGTTCGCCCCGGTCAGGATCTCGATCACCGCCTCCTCCTGGGCGGGGTAGAGCGAGATCCCCTGCCGCGAGACCCAGCCGGTGAAGGCGTCGAGGAGGGCGTCGGGATCGGCGTCGGCGCCGGCACCGCTCGGGGACGCGGGCAGCTGGTCGGTGAGAGACATCGACCCCATGGTCCCCTACGGCATCGACACGCCGACGTACGGGCATGATGGCGCGCAGGGCGGGAACGCTGTCGGTCATGAGCACTCTGAACGCACTCGTCCTCAACTGCACACTGAAGCCCGCCCCCACGGCCTCGAGCAGCGAGCAGCTCGGTCAGGAGGTGCTCGACGCCCTCGCCGGGCACGACGTGACCGGCGAGATGGTGCGGATCATCGACCAGCAGGTGAGGTTCGGGGTGCAGGCCGACGAGGGCGACGGGGACGGGTGGCCGGCGGTCCGCGAGAAGATGCTCGCCTCCGACATCCTGATCATCGCGACGCCGATCTGGATGGGGCAGCCGTCCGCGGTCTGCAAGATGGTGCTCGAGCGCCTCGACGCCGAGCTCGCCGAGACCGACGACCAGGGCCGGATGCTGACCTTCGGCAAGGTCGCGGGCGTCGCGGTCGTGGGCAACGAGGACGGCGCCCATCACGTCAGCGCGGAGGTCTACCAGGCACTCAGCGACGTCGGGTTCACGATCCCGGCCAACGGCGTGACCTACTGGGTCGGCGAGGCGATGGGTTCCACGGACTACCGGGACCTCGACCCGAAGCCGGAGAAGACGCAGCAGACCACCAGGACGCTGGCCGCGAACGCCGCACACCTGGCGCGCCTGCTCAAGGACAGCAGCTACCCGCCGAGCTGAGCCGTCGACCTGAACGCGCTCGGCGCTAGCCTGCCAGGGTGCCCACCAGCAGTGCGACGCCCGTGCGTCAGTCCGTCGAGGGCCTGACGCCCGGATACTTCGCGCTCGTGATGGCCAGCGGGATCATCTCGGTCGGCCTGCAGCTGCAGGGGTTCCGGACCCTGTCCCTGGCAGTGCTGGCGGTCTGCGGCGGAGCGTTCGTGATCCTGCTGGTTCTCACCGTCTGGCGGTTCGTGGCCTACCGCGGTGCGGTCCACGACGACTTCATGGACCCGCGACGTGCGTTCGGCTTCTTCACGTTCGTGGCCGGCACGAACGTGCTCGGGGTCCGGCTCGCCATGGAGGGGCTGCACCTCGTCACCGCGGTCCTGCTCGCGCTCGCCGGGCTCGCCTGGCTCGTGCTCGGGTACGTCGTCCCGTGGACCGCCGTGCTGGGTCGCGACGAACGGCCGGTCGTCGTGTCGGCCAACGGCACGTGGTTCATCTGGGTCGTGGCGAGCCAGTCGGTGGCGGTCGCGGCAGCCACCATCGAGCCGGTGTTCGACACCGGCCGCCGCGAGCTGGCCCTGCTGGCGGTGACGTCCTGGTCGGTCGGCGTCTTCCTCTACGCCGCAGCCGGCATCCTCGTCTCGCTGCGGCTGATGCTCTACCCGTTCGGGCCCGAGGAGCTGACGCCGCCGTACTGGGTCTCCATGGGAGCGCTCGCGATCACCGTGCTCGCGGGAGCCCGGATCGTCGAGATGGCGGACGCGCCGATGGTGGCGGCCACGCGTGACCTGATCGCCGGGCTCTCGGTCGTGTTCTGGGCGTTCGCGACCTGGCTGATCCCGGTCCTGGTGGCGGCCGGGTGGTGGCGCCACGTCGCGCGGGGCGTCCCGCTGCGATACGAGGCGACGCTGTGGAGCATCATCTTCCCCCTCGGGATGTACGCCGTCGCCGGGATCTACCTCGGCCGGGCCGACGACCTACCACTCGTGGGGCTCGTGGGGAGGGTCGAGCTGTGGGTGGCGCTGGCCGCCTGGACGCTCGTGCTCGTCGCCATGCTGCGGCACGTCGTGCGCACGACGCTCAGGGGGTAGAGGCATCGGGCAGGATGGCGCCATGCCACTCGACGTCGCACGCATCCGCTCCTCCTTCCCGGCCCTGGGGCTCGGGGTCGCCCACTTCGACGGCCCCGGCGGCACGCAGGTCCCCCGGGAGGTGGCGCAGGCGGTCGCCGACACCCTGACCTCCGGCATCTCCAACCGTGGCTCGGTCACCGCGGCCGAGCGGCGGGCCGACGCGGCCGTCTCCGAGGCGCGCACGGCGATGGCCGACCTCCTCGGGGCCGACCCAACGGGTGTGGTGTTCGGACGCTCGATGACCCAGCTGACCTTCGACCTCGCCCGTGCGCTGTCCAAGGGCTGGGGCCCCGGCGACGAGGTCGTGGTGACCCGGCTCGACCACGACGCGAACATCCGGCCCTGGGTGCTTGCCGCCGAGGCGGTCGGCGCCACGGTGCGCTGGGTGGAGTTCGACAAGGAGACCGCCGACCTGACCGTGGACCACGTGCGGGCACAGCTGTCCGACCGGACCCGGCTCGTCGCGGTCACCGGTGCTTCGAACATCCTCGGCACGCGCCCCGACATCCCCGCCGTCGCGGAGGCGGTGCACCAGGCCGGCGGGCTGCTGCACGTGGACGGCGTGCACCTCACCCCGCACGTGCCGGTCGACGTCACCGCGCTCGGCAGCGACTTCTACGCCTGCTCGCCCTACAAGTTCCTCGGCCCCCACCTCGGGGTGCTCACCGCCTCTCCGGCCCTCCTCGAGCAGGTCCGCCCCGACAAGCTCCTCCCGTCGAGCGACGCGGTGCCGGAGCGGTTCGAGCTGGGCACGCTGCCCTACGAGCTCCTGGCCGGCACCACCGCCGCGGTCGACTTCATCGCGGGTCTCGCCTCGGGGGCGGGTGACCGCCGCGCCCGGGTCCTCGAGTCGATGGCTGCGGTCGAGGCGCACGAGGACCGACTGTTCACGCGACTGCTCGACGGGCTCGGCGGCATCGACGGAGCGATCCTGCACGGAGCCCCCTCGCGCCGCACACCCACGGTCCTGTTCACCGTCGACGGCCGCGCCCCCGACGAGGTGTACCGCGCGCTCGCCGAGCGGGGCGTCAACGCCCCGGCCAGCCACTTCTACGCCATCGAGGCGGTGCGGTGGATGGGCCTCGGCGACGCCGGCGCCGTCCGTGCCGGCCTGGCTCCCTACACCGACGACCAGGACGTCGACCGTCTCCTGGCCGCCGTCGCGGAGGTCGCCCGATGAGCAGGTCGGTCCTCGTCACCGGGGCGTCGCGCGGCATCGGCCGTGCAGTCGCGCACGCGTTCGCCGAGGCCGGGGACCGGGTGGCGGTCCACTACGGCAGCTCCCGCGACCTCGCCGAGCAGGTGGTCGCGTCCCTCCCCGGCCAGGGGCACGTGACCGTCGGGGCCGACCTGGCCGACCCCGACGCGGTGAAGGCCGCCGTCGACGGGGCAGCCGAGCGGCTCGGGGGTCTGGACGTGCTGGTGAACAACGCCGGCGTCTTCCTCGCGCAGCCGCCCCTGGAGACGTCGTACGACGACTGGCAGGCAACCTGGACGAGGACGCTGGCGACGAACCTGACCGGGGCCGCCAACGCCACGTTCTGCGCCGTCCCGCACCTTCTCGCGGCGGGCGGCGGCGCGGTCGTCAACGTGACGAGCCGCGGCGCCTTCCGCGGCGAGCCGGACAACCCTGCCTACGGAGCCTCCAAGGCCGGCCTGAACGCGTTCACCCAGTCGATGGCGCTCGCCCTGGCGCCGCACGACATCCGGGTCGCCGCCGTGGCCCCCGGCTTCGTGCAGACGGAGATGGCCCGGGAGGTCCTCGACGGTCCCGGCGGCGACGCCGTGCGGGCACAGTCGCCCTACGGCCGGGTCGCCCGGCCGGAGGAGGTCGCATCGGCGGTGCTGTGGCTCGCCTCCGAGGGTGCCCGCTTCTCCACCGGCACGATCATCGACGTCAACGGCGCGTCGTACCTGCGCACCTGAGCCCGCTCGGCGCTCAGGGGACGACGAGCAGCTTCCCGGTCGTACGCCGGCCCTCCAGGTCCTCGTGGGCCCGGGCCGCCTCGTCGAGGGAGTAGCGGCCCCCGATGCGCACGTCGAGGTCGCCGGCGGCCACCTGGGCGAGCACCGCGCCGCCCCGCTCGAGGAGCTCCTCCCGGGTCGCCACGTAGTGCGCGAGCGTGGGCCGGGTCAGGAACAGCGACCCCTTCTGGTTGAGCACCTGCGGGTCGACCGGCGGAACGGGACCGCTCGAGGCGCCGAGGAGCACCATCATGCCGCGCCTCCTGAGACAGTCCAGGCCGGCGTCGAAGGTGGTCCTGCCGACCCCGTCGTACACCACGTCGACGCCGCGTCCGTCGGTGAGCCGGCGCACCTCCTCGGCCACGTCCACCTCGGTGTAACGCACGACCTCGGCAGCGCCTGCACCCTTCGCCAGGGCGGCCTTCTCCTCGGTCGAGGTGGTGCCGATGACCCGGACCCCCTTGCGCGCGAGCATCTGGGTCAGCAGCAGCCCGAGCCCGCCCGCGGCCGCGTGGACCAGGGCGGTCTCTCCGGCCACGACCGGGTAGGTGGCCTCGCACAGGTAGTGGGCGGTCATGCCCTGCAGCATCGCCGCGGCCGCGACCTCGGGGGCGACACCGTCGGGAACCGGCACCACCCGGGCGGCGGGCACGACGACCTGCTCGGCGTAGCCCCCGCCGTCGACCATGGCCCACGCCACGACGTCGCCCACGGAGACCCCGTCGACGTCGGCGCCGACCTGTGAGACGGTGCCGGCGCCCTCGGCGCCGACCACGAACGGCAGCGGCTTGGGGTAGATGCCCTCGCGCTGGTAGGTGTCGATGAAGTTCACCCCGGAGGCGGCGACGTCCACGAGGATCTCGCCGGGCCCCGGTGTCGGCGGCTCGACCTCCTTGACGGTGAGCGCCTCGGGTCCCCCGGTCTGCTCGACGACGACTGCGCGCACGCTTCCTCCTTGTGGTCGTTCTGTCAGGTCCGAGGGATCGCCTCGGTGCACGCCCGCTCGAGCGCACGTTGCCGCCTCCACCGTTGCAGCAGTCCGGACGGGCGGCCAAGCCCGGTGCGCGCCGGCGCGTCCTCGACGGTCAACGTCGGCGGGTCCCACCAGCCGCGGTAGTGCCACTGGGACCACTGCTCGAGGTCCGGGAAGGACGCGTCCTGCCCGAAGAGCACCGCCTGCCCCTCAGGCAACGTCGGCCCCGGGATGTCGAGGGTCACCACGTCGCCCGCCTGCTCGACGATCCCCGCAACGTGGACGACCGGGCGCCGGTCGTCGGCGACGACGAGCAGGTGGTCACGCTCGCCGGTGCGCGGACCGATCGGCTCCACCGCCGCCACCTCGATCTCCACGACGAGGCGTGGCAGGAACCACCAGTGCTCCCGCATCAGCAACGGCGAGTCGGCGTACAGACGCGAGGGCGGGTAGCGCCGGAGCTCCTGGACGACCAGCTCGGTGAGGTAGACGTCGCCGCGGGGGTCCTCGACCAGGCGGGGCCGCCCCGTGGCGACCAACGGGTGGAACCCTCCCCCGGTCGAACGGGGCTCGGAGAGCACGAGCCGGACCTCGGGCGCAGCGGCCACGTCTCGGGCCAGCTGCTCGTCGGCGTAGGTGAAGGCCAGTGCCGGCCGATCCTCCCGCAGCAGCGCCACCACCCCGCGCACCTGCGGTCGGCCGGTGTCGTCGACCCAGCAGAGCTCGCTCACCGACGACGCGGCGACGGAGGCGGCCGTCTCGGCAGCGGTCACAGGTTTCTCCTCGGCCATTGCGTCACGGTACGGCGTCGATTGTCGGACCGATATTGAGACCCCGATCACAGAGGCGCCATGATAATCAGGTTTGGGATGTGTCCTGCGCCGCATCGGGCAGCGCGGGTTCATGGAAGGAGCCATTGTGCCAGCCATCGTCGTCGCCGCCGTGGTGGGAGTCCTGTTCTTCCTGGGCTACCGCTACTACTCGGCGTTCCTCGCGGAGCGCATCTACGCGCTCGATCCTGCCTTCGTGACACCTGCGCACAGGTTCAACGACGGCATGGACTTCGTCCCCACCAACAAGCATGTCGTCTTCGGGCACCACTTCACCTCGGTCGCGGGCGCCGCCCCCATCGTGGGTCCGGCGATCGCGGTGTTCTGGGGGTGGGGGCCGGCGCTGGCCTGGATCGTCCTCGGCACCATCTTCGCGGCCGGCGTGCACGACTTCGGCTCGATCGCGGTCTCACTGCGTCATGGGGCGAAGAACATCGGCACGATCGCCCACGACGTGATCAGCAGGCGCGCCCGCACCCTGTTCCTCTTCATCATCTTCTTCCTGCTGACCCTGGTGAACGCCGTGTTCGCCGTGGTCATCGGCAACCTCTTCGTCGCCAACCCCGGGGCGGTCATCCCGATCGTCGTGGAGATCCCGCTCGCGATCTTCATCGGTCAGTACATCTACCGGACCCGCTCCGCTGCCCTGGTTCCCTCGATCATCGGCGTCATCGGCCTCTACCTGCTGATCTGGGTCGGCCAGCAGTACCCCGTGGACCTCGCACCGCTCGCCGAGGCGATCGGCTTCGACAACCCGCGGAACCTGTGGGTGATCCTGCTGTTCGCCTACACGTTCGTGGCCTCGCGTCTGCCGGTGTGGATGCTGCTCCAGCCGCGCGACTACATCAACAGCCACCAGCTGTTCATCGCGCTCGGCGTGATCGGCCTGGGCATGCTGGTCGGCTGGAACACCATCGTCGCCCCGGTCGTCAACGACGTGCCCGAGGGCTCGCCGTCGATCTTCCCGTTCCTGTTCATCACGATCGCCTGCGGCGCCATCTCCGGTTTCCACTCGTTGGTGTCCTCGGGCACGACCGCCAAGCAGATCGACAAGGAGACCGACGCCCGGTACGTCGGCTACATGGGTGCCGTGGGTGAGGGCAGCCTCGCCACCGGCGCGGTCCTCGCCGCCACCGCCGGTGTCGTGGCCACCACGGCCGACTGGCAGGCGCTCTACCCCGACTTCGCCACGGCCTCAGGCGGCGCGGTCGGCAACTTCGTCAACGGTGTCGGCGTCTTCGCCAACAACCTCGGCGTCCCGCTCGATCTGGCGATCATCTTCGCCGCGGTGGTCGTGATCTCCTTCGCGGCCACGACCATGGACACAGGCGTGCGCCTGCAGCGCTACATCGTGCAGGAGATCGCGGAGGTGGCCGGCTGGCACAAGCTGGCCCGCAACCTCACGCTCTCGGGCATCGTGGCCGTGGCCATCCCGCTGGCGATGGCGCTGATCCCCGGTGGCGGGGACGCCGGATACACGTTCGGTGTCCTCTGGCGCCTGTTCGGCACCACGAACCAGCTCACCGCCGGCCTGGCGCTGACGGTGATCGCCGTGTGGATCCTGCGCATGAAGCGCAACCCGCTGCCTGCGGTGATCCCGCTGGTGTTCCTGCTCGCGATGACCACCTGGGCTCTCTTCAGCCAGTTCTGGGACTTCGTCCAGGCCGATGCCTGGAGCGAGCGGTGGGTGCTCGCCCCGCTCGACGCGATCATCTTCGTGCTCGCCATCTGGCTCATCGTCGAGGCCGTGGGAGCGCTTCGTGGCGGCAGCGCGCGGGCGTACGACGAGATGGGCAGCCCGCTCGACGACGACACCACCACCACATCGACACGATGAGTGTTCGCGTCGTGCTCGTGCGGCCGTGGACCGATGCCCACGGTGGCACCGGCTGCTGCAGCGGTGAGGCCCGCGACGGAATCTGCTTCGACAGCAGGGTCGACGGTCCGCTCGAGCACGACGCGGAGGTGGAGCTCGTCGCCGCGGCCTACCTGAGGCTGCGCGACGAGCTGCCCGAGCTCGACGTGCAGATCGTGAGCGCGAACAACACTGCCTTCCTGCTCCCGAGCGTCTTCCGGACGGTCCGCCGTCGCCGGGGGGCGGTCGCCGCGCTCCGGGAGATGAACCGGGCCACCACCGCCGGCTCGGTGCTCGTCGACGGCGAGCGGGTCGGGAGCGTGCTCGAGCTCGGCGTCGAAGGCGTCGTCACGGAGGTGCGGCGCAGGGCGGCTCGGCTCACCGGCTGAGCGGTGCCGCCGGGCTTCCTCGTCGCCCCGCTCACCTCATCGCTCACGCCTCGGCATGGCTGAGCGCATCCGCCAGCGAACGCTGCAGCCGATCCCAGTTCCGCCCCCAGGCCTCGACCGGCGCCAGCGTGCGCTCGAGGACCTCGAGCTGGTGGTCGAGCGCCTTCAGCTCCGCGTCCAGAGCCTGGATGCTGAGGCGCTTGGCGTGCACCTCCTCGATCAGGACGTCGAGCTCGGCGGTGAACGGCGGGGCCTGCTCCACGATCTGCATGAGGGAGCTGAGCATCCGGTTCACCGCGGACGGCACCGGCTCGGGCATTCTCCCGATAGCCTCGCCGCCCATCCCGGCCATCAGCTCGGTCACCGCCCGGGTGCGGTCGAGGAAGACGTCGATGGTGGACTGGAACATCCCCGGTCGCTGGCCCTGCTCGGATGCGCCGGTCGCAGTGTCTCGTGCCATGTCTCGATGCTCGTGTGCACGAGCCCGCTCATGGCAGGGCCGGAGGTCCCGGACACCTCGTCTCGGCGCTCAACGCGGCGGCTCGGCCACCTCGGAGGGGTTGGTGCAGCTTCCGTCACGCGACTCGTAGACGTGCCCGCCGGCTGCGATCTCGTCGTGGCTGTCCGTGCGGGTGCACAGCGACCCCGCCGGGTCGTCCCACATGTGGTGCGAGCAGTTCATGCATCCCCCCTGTCCTGCTTCGAGTGTGACACCACGGACCGACGGGTTCCCGGGATTTCCACAGTCGGCGGGTCCTGCCGACCGACGGCCTGCCGGTCAGCGGTTCAACCCGCCGAGGGTCGGCCACAGGGCCTCCTCCGTCGTCGCGTAGTCGTAGTGGCTTCCGCCGATCGCGCCGGCCTCGTGCGCGGCCTCCACGAAGGCCCGGACCCGGTCCGGGGTGGGAGGCGTGTACTCCCGCCCCGGGTCGTCGACACCGCCCTCGACGTGCACGGGGAGTCCGGTGAGCGCCTGGGTCCGCGCCACCTGGTCGGCCACCCACGCACGCACCTGGGTCGGTCCCCACGGGCTGTCGTCGGGGTGTCGGCGGAACGTCCACAGCGCCATCGGGACCGCCACGTCGCTGTGCGCGCCCACCCCGGCCCAGGGAAAGCCCTCCCAGTTGTTGCCCGGCTCCGTGTTGAACGGCGAGGGCACGATGGCCGCGATCACGGCGTCGGTGCGTGCCCGGACTCGGCGCAGGTGCGGCACCACGCGGGCGTGGAACGTGTCGCGGTCGACCTCGCCCGTGGCCCCGAAGCGCTCGATGTCCAGGCCGACCGCGTCGAACCGCTGCCCGCCGGGGCTCACGTAGCGGGCGACCGCCAGCGTCCGCCGCACGTCGCGGGCCATGTCGCCGTAGGTGGGCGGGTACCACCCCACCACGGCCATCCCCGCCCGGTGCGCCCCGTCGAGCCACTCCCCGAGAGCGGCCTCGTCGTGGAAGTCCCCGGGGGTGTCGAAGCGCGCGCTCGAGACGAACAGCGTCCGGACACCTCGCGCCTTCATGGCAGCGACCGTCTCCGCGGGGTCGAGGCCGTAGTCGTAGACGTCCACCCAGGCGCCGAGCCCCCGGAACGGCGCGAGCGGGTCGACCGCGGACCATGACGACCAGCCCGACGCCGTACGAGTCGCCAGGTGCACCTCGTCCGCACGCCGCACGGCGGCGACCAGCGGGCCGGGGCCGGCGCTCATCGCCGGGGCCGAGGTGAAGACCGCGTCCCCCACCTGTCTCGCGGCGCCCCAGCCCGCACCTGGGCGGTAGCTGCGCGCCTCCAGCCTGCCGCCGCCGACGGGCGCCAGCATCTCCAGGCGCCCCTCCCCGGAAGCGGCCAGCGCGGGCTGCGCGGACAGCCGAACGCCGGGCCGACGCCAGGGCGACCATCCGCTGTCGAGCTGGTAGCCACGATGGAGGAGCCGCCCGTCGACGCCCCGCGCCACCAGGTCCAGCCGCCCCGGGCCCCACGACGCGACGGCGGGAGAGGAGGTGACCGTGCCGCCGAGCCGGCGCCACTCCGACCAGGTGTCGTCGGCGAACGTCCGCACGCGCAGAGCGTTGTCGCCGCCGCGGACGAAGACGTCGAGCCGCCCCTCACCCCAGGACACCGCCGCGGGTGCGGAGGTCGACCGTCCCCCGAGTGACTCCCACCCACCCCAACCCTCGGCGGTCCTCGATCGCCACGAGAGCGTGTGGTCCTCGGCGCGCGCAAACACGTCGACACGCCCCGCCGACGCCACGACCGCGGGTTGCGAACGGAGGTCACCACCCAGGTCGACCTCGCGGGACCAACCGCCTCCCGGCTCCCGGACCCTGTGTCGCAGGCGTCCGTCCGAGACCCAGAACAGCTCCAGGCGACCTGCGGAGGAGACGACGACCGCCGGTGAGGAGAGCTCTGCGTCGGCGAGCGGGAGCGGAGAGGGCGAGGAGTCACCGCTCCACGCGGACGCACAGAGCGCCAGGGAGGACAGGGCGAGCACGACGGTCAGCACGACCGTGCGCACTGCTCGACCTGCTCCCATGGGTCCCCCTCGGGGTCCAGCGCAGCACGGATCGCGCGAGAACACCATTGCCCGTTGGACCCATATCGGGCGGGACGTACCGTGGAAGGACCATGCTCCGCATCAGCACGGCCGTCGCTGCACTGGTCGTCCCGCTGGCCCTCGCCGGGTGCTCCTCGGCCGCCGGTCGCGACAGTGGGTCCTCTGCGCGCGTACGGCCTTCCGCCTCCGTCGACACGGCCTCCGCCCCCGTCGTACGCCGTCCGCCACTCCCACCGAGGAGACGCGGACCCCAGAGGCGGAAGACACGACCGCCCCGGAGCCCGACCTCGCCTCCGACGGACGTCCTCGCCGTGCCGAGCTCAGCATCCCGGCGATCGGCCTACGCGGTCTCGTGGTCGAGCCGTACCCCGGCAGACCGGACGACGCCCCGGGGACGCGCCTTCAGGACACCGGCATCGCCGCCAACCCGTACGGGCCTCGCGGAGGGGTGGGGCCGGGCGGCGTCGGCAACTTCCTCGTCACTGCCCACCGGACCTCCTCGACGCGGGCGTTCGAAACCCTGCCGTCGCTCCGCCGCGGCGACCGCGTGCACGTGGAGGCGGGCGGTGTGCGCTACACGTACGAGATCACGCGGACCCGTTGGACGTCGTTCCGGTCACCTGCATCGCTCGAGCGCCAGGCGGCAGCCGTGCCGGGCCGTCCCGGCAGGACGCCGGTGCGGGCCATGGTCACGCTGTCGACCTGTGCGACCCCCGAGGACCACGCCCGCGGCAACTACTGGTCCGACGAGTTCGGCAACCCCGAGCACCGGATCGACAAGATCGGTGTCCTGGTGGTTGCCCGGCCTGCGGACTGACCCCGGCTCAGGCGGCGCCGGACTCCAGCGGTCGGCCCGCGACGCGCCACTCGACGACTCCCTCGGCAGCGCGCCGCGCGGTGATGCCGTGGGCGGTGAGGAGGCGGACTGCGTCGTGGGCGAGGACGCAGTACTCGCCCCGGCAGTAGGCGACGACCTGCTTGTCCCGGGGAAGCTCGGCGAGCCGGCCGGCCAGCTCCTCGAGGGGGATGTGCAGGGCCCCGGGCAGGTGCCCACCGTCATACTCCGCCTCGGGCCGCACGTCGAGGACCACGGTGTCACCCGCTCGGAGCCTGCGCAGCAGCTCGTCGGAGTCCACCCACTCGGTGTCGTCGGGACCGAGGTAGGCCTTCGTCGCCACGTCGGTGTGCGGCCGGTGTCGGCGGGCCACGTGTCGCAGGTGGGCCCATAGCCCGGCGACATCGTCCCCGGACAGCGAGTAGTAGATGCGCCTACCGTCCCGGCGGGTGTCGACCAGCCCTGCCTCGCGAAGGGCCTGCAGGTGGGCCGAGCAGGTGCTCATCCCGAGGTCGGCGGCGTCCGCGAGGTCCTCGACGCTGCGCGGCCCCTGGGCAAGCAGGTCGAGCAGCTCCAGACGCCTGGGGTGCCCGAGCACGCGGCCCACCGCGGCGAACTCCGCGTAGAGGGCGTTCTTCGCCGCGCGGTCACCCATGGTCACCCTCCCCTGATGTACGTGCGGAACGAGGATGAGTCTCGTACATCCGGAGCGCCACGACGAGCCCCGACACAGCGGTGAGCCCCGCGACGACCCATACGGCCGCGCGTACGCCCATCGCGTCGGCGACCAGCCCGGCGAGGAGGGCGCCGACCGCGAATCCTCCGTCGCGCCACAGCCGGTAGACACCGACGGAGCGGGCGCGCCAGGCGGGGTGGGCGACGTCGCCGATCGACGCGAGCAAGGTGGGGTAGACCATCGCCGTCCCGGCACCCAGCAGGATCGCAGCGACCGCCCAGAGGGCGAACGAGTCGACGAATGCGATGAGTGCGAGGGCGAGGGCCTGGAGCCACATGCCTGCGACGATCATCCACTTGCGGCCCCAGCGGTCCGAGAGCGCACCGGTGACGAGCTGCCCCGCTCCCCACACGGCTGGGTAGAGCGCGGCGAGGATGCCGATCCTGCCCACGGAGAGGCCGGCTGCGGAGAAGAGGATCGGGAACAGGCCCCAGGCGAGGCCGTCGTTGAGGTTGTTGACCAGACCCGCCTGACTGGCCGACGACAGCGCCGGCTCCTTGAGGCTGGTCTGGGCGAACACCTCGCGGTCGTTCAGCTCGCCGTGGAGGTGGTCGTGGCGGCCGTCGGCGCGCGCCGTGTGCCCGGTGGCCTCGAGCCGGGCATGGTCCCGAGTCTCCTTCACCGCCAGCGTGGAGAGACCCAGGCCGAGCGCCGCGAACGCCAGCCCGAGGAGGAACGGTGCCGGACGGAGCCCGTACGCCTCGGCGAGGTAGCCGGTCGCCAGTGCGGTGAGCGCCACCGCGGCGTACCCGGCCGCCTCGTTGAGTCCCATCGCCAGGCCCCGCTTGGCCGGGCCGACCAGGTCGATCTTCATCACCACGGTGGTCGACCACGTGAGGCCCTGGCTGATACCGAGCAGCACGTTGGCGACGATCACCCAGCCCCAGGTCGGGGCCCAGATCAGCAGCAGGGGCACGGGGAGCGCGACCAGCCAGCCGGCGACGAGCACCGGCTTGCGGCCGAACCTGTCCGACCAGGTGCCCGCCAGGTAGTTGGTGGCGGCCTTGGCGAGGCCGAAGACGAGGATGAACGTGAGCCCGGCGGTGTAGGCGCGCAGGCCGAACTCCTGCTCGCCGAGGAGGGGCAGCACCGTGCGCTCCTGGCCCAGCATGCCTCCTACGAGGGCGTTCACCGCCACCAGGAGCGTGAACTGCGCGGCGTTCTGCCTCAGGCCGAGCTCGAGGCGGCGGGGCGACGCGGTGGTGGGCACCTCTTAACAATATCTCATTCCATGGAATGATGGAATGAACTGGAGGCCTTGGACCGCACATCAAGGACCTATGGCCCGAAGGGACCTGGGGTCTCGTGTCCCTACGATGGCCGCTCACCCGGCACGACGGACGACTGGAGCAACTACCGTGACACGCACCCTGATCGCCTCGGCGGCAATACTCACTCTCCTCGCCGGCTGCTCCTCGGCGGACACGAGCGCCGAGGTGGGTCTGCTGGCCGACCACGGCCTCGAGGACAAGACCGCCGTGCAGGTCGTCGACGAGCTCGACCGGCTCCCGGTGGCCCAGCGACCCGAGAGCCTCATGGCGTCCGTGCAGGCCGACCGGCTCGTGCTCTCCGACGACCAGGGTGAGGTCGCCCTCGACATCCCGGACGACCGCTTCTACGTGTCGGTGGCGCCGTACGCCTCCGAGACCCACGAGTGCTACTTCCACAGCCTCACGACGTGCAAGGGCGAGCTCGGCGGTGAGCAGGTGGACGTGACCGTCACCGACGACTCCGGCGAGGTTCTCATCGACGAGCAGATGTCCACCTTCGACAACGGCTTCGTCGGGATGTGGCTGCCGCGCGGCATCACCGGCACCATCGAGATGGAGTACGACGGCAAGACCGGCCAGGTCGACTTCGGGACCGGAGAGGACGACCCGACCTGCGTGACGACCCTGCAGGTCACCTGAGTGACCTGCTAGGCGCCTGGGCTCCCGGGCTCCGCAGCGGCGAGGAGCGCTCGGTCGACCTCTGGTCGCAACCCGAGTCCCGGCCGGTCGGTCCTGGGCGCGGGCCGGCCGGCCGCCTGGAGCCATTGCCAGGTGTCGGACACGGTCTCGTGAACCGGGCGACACGTCAGACCCTCGGCGTACGCCGCAGAGACGTCACCATCGTGAAGGCCCGCCATCTCCCCGCGGGGTGGCACCCAGATCGGCAGATCGGTCCACCCCGAGACCCCGGTCGCCTCGACGACCTCCGGTGACAGCCACACCAGGTCGGCGCCCGCCCCGACGATGTCGTTGCACGCCTCGAGGAGCTGCCGCATCGTGGTGTGCCCCGGTCGGCTCACCGCGTTGAACGCACCGGACAGACCTCTCAGGGCGGCATCGAGCATCCACGCCGCGAGATCACGAGCGTCGATGTACTGCAGCCTGCGCTCGGGCGGACCCGGCGCGGGCACCCGACCGCCGCGTCTCACCCGCTCGAGCCACCAGGGCAGACGACCCACGTCCTCGTAGGGCCCCAGGACGAGGCCCGCCCGCGCCAGCAGCGCGCGGCCGTCGAAGCGCTCCAGAACCGCGAGCTCGGCACCTCGCTTGGCCGCTGCATAGTCGCTGGCCTCGCCGCTGTCGGGATCGCCGTCCACCACCGGTGCGCTCTCGTCGATGCCTGGCGGCAGGGGCCAGCGGTACACCGAACGGCTCGAGACGTACCCGTAGTGACCGACCCGGTCCGTGAGCAGCCGAGCGGCGTCCCGGACGGCGACCGGTTCACCGGACCACGTGTCGATCACCGCATCCCACTCGTCCTGACCGAGGACGTCCACCAACGACCGGCGATCACGACGGTCGACGCGAAGCGCGTTGGCGCCGCGCGACGTCGCGCCGCTGATGCCCCTGTTCACGGTGGTGACCTGGTGACCGCGCAGCAGGGCCTCCTCGACGATGCTGCGGCCGACGAAGTTCGTGCCACCGAGTACGAGCAACCTCACACCACCGATGCTGGGGCCGCGGACCGACCCGCACCACCCCTGTTCACCGTGAGCGGAAGAGCTGGATGACGTGCGGAGCCGTTCCGATCGTCGGTCTCGGCCGGGCGAGGACGGTGCGTCCGTTTCTCGACGACTATCAAGGGAAGTGGAGATATCTTCTCCGCCTTGCTGGGACCGTCACCGGGGCAGCAGCTCGAACACCGGGTACCGCGACGCCTGAGCGGCGATCTCGGCGTCGGTGGAACGCGGACCGAACCCGAGGTGCGAGCCGACGATCCAGCCGACCGGCTTCTTCGCTCGATAGGCCCTGAGGATCGGCACCGCGTCGAGCGGGTCGACCTCGACCGCGCGCAGCAGCTCCACGGTCTCTCCCCGGCTGAGCTGCACCTGGCCGGCGGCGCGCGCGTTGCGCACCCAGCCCACCTCGCCGTACGGCGAGACCACCCAACGGCCCTGCTCGGTGACCAGGGGCACGACGGGAGTGGTGTGGTCACGGCCGGTACGGCGGCCCCGCACGGTGAGCAGCCTGATGAAGCCGGGGCCTCGCCCTCGGCTCACCATCCTCGTGAGCATCCGGTTGGCCGCACGGCTGAGGGGCGAGTGCCCGAACGCTGCCATGGTTACCGAGTGTCTCCCTTCGAGCCTGCACTGCTCCTCGACGCCGGCGTCAGTGGGGCGTCGGCCGGTAGGTGAGCTCGTGAGTGCGCCCGTCGAGCGTCCGGCGTGGTCCGCATCGCCCGACCGCTCCCCGGCCCGCTGCCCGCAGAGCTCAACACGAGCTGGCACGCAGACACCTCGAGCTGTTCCTCCGGGGCCTCCGACACGACGGGCCCGCGCTCGACGGCCCGGAGCTCGGTCGCCACGAGCTGGCCCAGATGGTGCACGGGGCCCCGGTCACGGCTTGAGGGCCCCTCTTCTCGACGCACTGCGTGCTCAGCGACGGTCGGCCCGCTTAGCCGTGAAGGTCAGGTGGGTGACACCGCCCACGGTCGAGGTCGCCTCGACGTCGAAGGCCTCGTCGAGTGCTTCCAGGCCGTCCCACACGCGGACGCCGCGGCCGAGGACGATCGGCACTTGGACCAGGTGCAGGTGGTCGACCAGCCCGGCGGCCACGAAGTCGCGCACGACCGTGACCCCACCGCCGATCCGCACGTCCAGCCCGTCTGCCGCACCCAGAGCCTGCTCGAGTGCCTCGCGAGGGGTGGCGTCGAGGAAGTGGAACGTCGTACCGCCCTCCATCTCGATCGAGGCGCGCGGCCGGTGGGTTAGTACGAACACCGGTGAGTGGAACGGCGGGTTGGGACCCCACCAGCCTTTCCAGTCGGGGTCGTCCTGCCATCCCGGAGGGCCGAACTTGCCGGCGCCCATGATCTCCGCGCCGAACCCCTCGCCGTGGCGAACCGCGAACATGTGGTCAGCGCCCTCGGTGCCGCCCGCGTTGCCGCTCATCTCCGCCCAGAACCGGGTGCGGAACATCCACTCGTGCAGGCGCTCCCCGGCGTGGCCGAACGGCGCATCGGCGGTCTGAGCCTCTCCGGTGCCGAACCCGTCGAGCGAGATCGAGAAGTTGTGGACGCGGACCTCTGCCATGCGGCTGCCCCCTCTTTCCGGGTCGTGAGCGTCGAGTCACTTCCGCGAGTCGCGAGCCCATCCCCGCACGCTAGCCCCGGCCTGCTTCTTCTGCACCGGGTTATCGGCTGCCAGCGCGGGGCGCTGGGACACGGGGGGTTCCTGCACCGTCACCGCTGCTTCCGGGTGGACGAAGATCGCGCGAAAGCGGAACGAAAACCGGGGTTTTCGGGTGTTGACGGTCACCGTTGGTTGAGGCCGGAAAACGCGGTCTGACCTGAGGAAACGCGTTCGTGGGACCGTTGGACGTCGTTGGCGAGAATCGATTTCGGCCGGACTTCTTGCGGACTATTTGCGGACCGCTGAGGTCACCCGAGCGTCTCTGGCAGAAGGGTGAAGGCCTCGACGTGACTGGGCCGGACGGTGGTGAAGTGCCGGCGGTCCAAGGTGGCGATCTCGCGTACGTAAAGCCGCTCCGCCACGGCGATCACCGAGGCGTCCGTCGTGCCCAGCGGCAGGTCGTCGTAACCGCGCACCAGCTCAGCAATGCGCGCGAAGTCTGCCGACGTGAGGTTGACGACTTCGAAGTCTTCAGCGGCGACCGCGTCGAGGAACTTCGCCTCGACCTCGGTACTCACCCATGAGGCCAGCATGTAGCCGACCTCGGCGACGACGGTCTGCGGGACCAGCAACCGACGGCCTGCCAACCGCAGGCCGGTGAACATCTCTGTGCATGCGTGGTGATCTGCGTCGTTGCTGGCCGCAGCCGCGATCAGCGGACCCGAGTCGCAGAGAATCACGAGCGCCGACGACCGAAGCCTTCTGCGAGGTACTCATCGACGTTCCGCGCGATGTCAGTGCGGCCGTCCTTCGCAACGCCAGCGCCGAAGAACGCCGGCGGCCACTCCCCTCGCGACCTCTCGGAGGCCAGGCGCCGCACGTCTGCGAGCACGACCTCGACCTGATCGTCGGGCAGACCCTCGATCAGGTGAATGAGCTCATCACGGTTGGCGGTCATGAAGTCAGTCTAGAGCTCGGAGCAGACAAACCTGGGAGCACGGGCGGCCCACTTGGCCTCGAAGCCGGCGCGGACGTCCTCAGCCGGGATCGCCCGGGATGGGTCGGCCTTCAGCGCGCCGTAGGCGGCGGCTTCGGTGCGCAGTCACGACTCCGATGCCAGGTCGAAGGCCTCGTCCGGGTCAACCGACTCGAGCAAGCGGAGAGCGACGTGCTTGCGCACGTCAGGAGGCAGGGACATCCCCGCCTCGTAGATCTCTGATTCGCTCACCGACATGACGTCAGGCTAGTCCGAGCCCCGACCTAGACCTTCGATCTTCGCGCACCTTGCGGACAAGTCGCGGATGCTCTGCCAGACAGCTGCTCGGGGCGCGTCGATCTTGAGTGCTCGGATGTATTCGTCGAGACGTTGCGGGCGATCTCGGAGGTAGGTGACTGCNNAGGTCGCGGCTGAACGTCGACGTGTCTGCCCAACGGTCGTCGTTGGCGAGCAGCTTGGTTGCGACCTGGTCGGTTCGCGTCAGGACCCGTAACCCGCAGATCTCATCGTCCGGGGAGGGAGTGTCGAGGTCGATGCGGCCTTCATGGATGATCTCGAACTTGATCGCAACCCCCGCAACGAGCACCGAGGTCCTGATGCCGTGACCGCCAACAGAGGGTGTTCGACCCAGGTCCAGTTCGCGTGTAGCCAGAGCGTCGAGCCCATGGTCCTTGACGATCTGGCGCAGCTCTCGGTAGGACTGCCGGTCGGAGACCAGGAAGTCGATGTCGACCGATTCGCGGAACTCACCGTTGGCGAGGACGATCGCGGTGCCGCCTCCGAACCAGCAGTTGTGCTCGGCCAGGAGCGGGGCGTCGAGCATCGACAGCACCTCAGCCACCTGTTGGTGGTGCAGCCGCCTAAACAAGGAGCCTCCCGTTGCTGTAGGTGTCCGCCAGGTGCTGGATGAACGCCCTCTCGTGATCGGTGAGGGTTTCCTGGTTGAGGTGTCGCCAGCCGCGTTCGTAGAGGTTGAGCGCCTCCGTCTCGGTGATGGTGGTGCCGGCGTCGGTCTGCCAGGCCAGCGTGCGCAGGCCGGGGTAGTCGCCGACCGTGATCGTCGCGAGTTCTGCTGCTGGCGCGTCGAGGATCGGGACGACGAGGTGAAGTCCGAGTGCGGCGGCAACGTTCGCGTAGGCGCCGATCGTGACCGAGGGGTTGCCCGCCTCGATCCTGTGCAGGGTGACACGCGAAACGCCAGCAGCTTCGGCACAGGCGACTGCCGTGACACCGAGCGCCTTTCGGCGTTCGCGCAGCCGGGCGCCTAGACGTTCGAGGTCCGCCTGTTGCTCGGGGCTCGTGTACGGGCTAGGGGCTGGCATGTTTCTCATTTTAGTCATTCAATACTTGAAGTCAATAATGAGAAACATTTGAATGCCTTCTAGCTCAGACCGGCTGGCCCCAGCGCGACGCCAGCCGTGCGTCCAGTTCGTCCAGGTCAGACCGATCGACGGGTCCGCCTCCAGCTCGGCCGCGCGCGACCGCACCACAGCCTTCTTCAGTTCTGGGATCTCAACGGACTCCGACTCGATGGTCCGCTCGAGAGTCCCGACCTTCAGCCCCAGAAGATCGGATCGCCGCTGGTCTCGATGTGGTCAAGGAGCGCCTGGACGTTCTGGGTTGGCCGCTTGCGCTTGTACTCGTGGAACTTCAGATGCCGGTCGCGCCAGTAGATCGCCCACAGGCCGGTGGACTTCGTGTAGCGCAGCCGTGCGATCGGGAACCTCGTGTGCTCGCCGACGCCATCCCGCGGTGGGCGCACCTCGACGATGTCGATGTGTCGGTCTGAGACGTCGGCCTCGACCTTCAGCTCGTCCCACAGGTGCTCGGGCACGCGCCCCCACGCCCAGAGGCGGATGCGGTGCAGATCGGTCTCGGGAAGCGCCATCACAACAGCGTGCCACCGAGTAACGGATCGGCGCATGCCCAGAGAGCGGGTCTGGTCAAGGTCCCGATTCGCTGAAAGTGTGCTGTGAAGACGGAGGAGGTCACATGGCTTCAGGAATGCCGGAGAACCCCGAGATGGACCCTGCTGTTCGGTCTGTACAGAGAGCTGCACGCGCATCCTGAGCTCGGCTTCGAGGAGCAGCGCACCGCGGCCCTGGTGGCGGAGCGGCTCACGAAGCTCGACTTCGACGTCACCACCGGGGTTGGCCGCACGGGCGTGGTCGGCGTCCTGGGCAACGGTCCGGGACCGACCGTCCTGCTGCGGGCCGACATGGATGGACTCCCGGTCAGGGAGGACACGGGCTTGGAGTACGCGAGCACCGAGACGGCAACTGACGAGGAGGGCCGCACGGTCCCGGTCAGTCATGCCTGCGGTCATGACATGCACACCACCTGCTTGATCGGGGCCGCCGGCGTCCTGGCTCGGTCTCGGGACTCGTGGTCAGGGACCTTGGTGGTCGTCTTCCAGCCGGCGGAGGAGCTCGGCGCGGGGGCTCAGGCCATGGTGGACGACGGCCTCTTCGACCGGTTCCCTGTGCCGGACGTCGTGCTGGGGCAGCACGTGGCGCCCTTGCCCGCGGGCAAGATCGCAGGTCATGCGGGTCCGGCGTACGCCGCCTCGGACTCACTGCGCGTACGTCTCGTCGGCCGGGGTGCGCACGGTTCCATGCCCCAGAACGCCATCGACCCGGTCGTCATGGCGGCCGACACCGTGATGCGCCTGCAGACCATCGTGTCGCGGGAGATCAGCGGCACCGATGTCGCCGTCCTGACCGTCGGCTCCATCCACGCGGGTGACGCCGCCAACGTCATCCCGCGCGAGGCCGAGCTCCAGCTGAACCTCCGCACCTACGACCCCGCCGTCCGCGCGCACGTCCTGGGCAGCATCGAGCGGATCGTGCGGGGTGCCGCCGCCACGGCCGGGGCGCCGGAGCCGCCCGTCATCACGGAGATCGAGAGGTTCCCGGTCGTGGTGAACGACCCGGAGGCACTCGACAAGACGTTCGCGGCGTTCCGGGAATGGCTGGGCGACGACCACGTCTTCGACCCCGGCGCGGGTGCCGGTAGCGAGGACGTGGGTGTCCTCGCGACGAGCGCAGGCGCACCACTGTCCTACTGGCTCCTCGGCTGCGCGGACCCTGCTCTGTTCACCACCGGTGACATGACGGACCCCGCTCTTCGATCAGTGCCGTCCAACCATTCTCCCCACTTTGCCCCTGACCTCGAGGCGACCTTGCCCGTGGGGGTGAGTGCGCTGGTGATCGCCGCCAGAACTTGGTTCGCTGGAGCGTAAGGGCGGGTACGTCGCGGCTCGTGGGCGATCTCATCCGACCAACCAGCCTGGCTGCCGACCGCTTTCTCCGCCCTCGCCCTTTCGCTCCTGCTCTCCCCTGCTGCCCGTCCCGACCTCTCCTTCTCATTGGCGATCGTTGACTCTTCACGGTCCCCAGAACCTTCGGGCCCTGACCCCGCTCTTCCGCGCTTTCACACCTCCCATCCGAGCGGTACGCATGCTACGAAGGTTCGTAGATGGGTCGCCCGTGATCGGGCGGCCCACGCGGCATTTCTAGGGGTCCGTTGGTTGTCGACGGACGTCGTGGAGGCGGTGGTCCGGGTGCATGGCGGAGTGAAGTTCTACCGCGGCGCAGCGAAGGCTGCCCGGGCCTACGTCGAGCGCGACCGATCGCGCGCCGACGACTACTACCTCGCCGAGGGCAGCGGCGCCGCGGCCCGGCTCACAGCGACCCCGGACGACGTCACGGGAGCCGGTTCGATGGACGGCGAGACCTACGAGCAGTGGGTCGCCGGGATCGATATCGACACCGGACGCAAGAAGGGTCGGGTCCGCGATGACGTGAGCGCGCTGCGGTTCGTCGAGGTCACCGTCAACGGCCCGAAGACCTGGTCGCTGGCCGCCGCGCTTCATCCAGACACCTCGGCTGCGCTGGACGAAGCCCAGGACAAAGCCGCCGCCGAGATCGTCGGCTGGGTCGCCCAGCACGCGACGACCCGAGTCGGGCCGCGTGGACGACAGGTGCAGGTGCCGGTCGAGCAGATCGAGGCCGCGGTGATCCGGCATTACACGTCGCGGGCCGGTGACCCACACCGGCATCTGCACCTCCAGGTCAACGCCCGCGTCTTTGCCGACGGCGCCTGGCGGGGCCTGCACTCGGTGGGTGTGCGAGACATGATCGAGGCGATCAACGGCATCGGGCACGCCGCGGTCGCCACCCACCCGGAGTTCCGGGCGACCCTGGCCGCACGCGGCTTCACCCTGGACCCCGTGACCGCGGAGATCGAGCAGCTCGCGCCGTACGTCGGGGCGTTCAGCGCACGCACCAGTCAGATCCACCGCAACATCGACCGGTACGAGGCTGAGTGGCGGCGCGAGCATCCGCGTGAGGAGCCGGGGCCGCGGCTGCGTGAGGTGTGGGATCGGCGGGCGTGGGCCGATGCGCGGCCGGACAAGGTCGTCCCCACCGACGGCGCGGAGCTGGTGGCGCGTTGGAACGACGACGGCGAGGAGTACCTCGGTGTATACAAGCGGGTGGAGAAGCTGCGTCACATGGGAAGACTGCGTCCTTTTGCGGTAGTGCCATCTGGCTCGGAGGGTGAGTCGATGCAATCATTCGTCGACGGCCACGGGGTATTTCACAGGATCACAACAACCTGACCGCACCACCTGCCATCGTCAGGAATCCCTCAGCGGCCGCAAGATCTGGGCTCGACATTGCTTGACTCGGGTCTCGGTCCTGCTGGTGGACTCAGCACGCTGAAGCTGTTCATAAGCCGCCAAAGGGTCACGACGCAGTCGCGCCACTGGCAGCACCACCAGGTCCGGAGATCGACCCCGAGGCAGCACAATCGAGCCCATCCCGCTGAAATTCTTGCGGACTCTGTGCGGACTGGAGGGGGTCACACCCCCTCTGAACTGCGGTTTTGCGTCGATTCACACGTTGAAGCGGAACTCCACAACGTCGCCGTCCTGCATGACGTAGTCCTCGCCCTCCATGCGGACCTTGCCGGCACCCTTGGCGGCGTTCATCGAGCCCGCCTCGACCAGGTCGTCGAACGAGATCACCTCGGCCTTGATGAACCCGCGCTGGAAGTCGGTGTGGATGACGCCGGCCGCCTCGGGAGCCGTGGCGCCCTTGGGGATCGTCCAGGCACGCGTCTCCTTGGGACCTGCGGTGAGGTAGGTCTGCAGGCCCAGCGTGTCGAAGCCGACCCGGGCGAGGACGTCGAGGCCTGGCTCGTCGATGCCCATCTCGTGCAGCATCTCGAGGGCCTCCTCGTCGTCGTCGAGCTCGACGAGCTCCGCCTCGAACTTGGCGTCCAGGAAGATCGCCTCCGACGGGGCCACCAGGTCGCGCATCTTCTGCTTGAGGTCCTCGTCCTGCAGCTCGTCGCTGTCGCAGTTGAACACGAACAGGTACGGCTTCGCGGTCAGCAGCATGAGCTCGCGCAGCAGCGCCTTGTCGATCGACGTGGCGATGATCGGCGTACCCGCCTCGAGGGCCTCCTTGGCCTCCTTGACCGCGGCCAACACCGGCGCCATGTCCTTCTTCATCCGCGCCTCCTTCTCGAGCCGCGGCAGGGCCTTCTCCACCGTCTCGAGGTCGGCGAGGATCAGCTCGGTCTGGATGGTCGAGATGTCGTTGGCGGGGTTGACCTCGCCTTCGACGTGCGTGACGTCCTCGTCGCGGAACACCCGGGTCACCTGGCAGATGGCTGCGGACTCGCGGATGTGGGAGAGGAACTTGTTGCCCAGGCCCTCGCCCTGCGAGGCACCGCGCACGATGCCGGCGATGTCGACGAACTCGACCGTGGCCGGGATGACCTTGGCCGAGCCGAAGATCCCGGCGAGCTTGTCGAGCCGCGGGTCCGGGACGCCGACGACGCCGACGTTGGGCTCGATCGTCGCGAACGGGTAGTTCGCTGCGAGCACGTCGTTCTTGGTCAGCGCGTTGAAGAGGGTCGACTTGCCTGCGTTCGGGAGACCGACGATTCCGATGGTGAGAGCCACGGGGGGACAGTCTAGGGCGGGTACGACGCCCGACCGAATCGGCGACGTCCAACCGGTCGGCCCGGGGGCGGCGAGGGCCTCCTAGAGTGGCCGGGTGCGCATCGCGACCTTCAACGTCAACTCCATCCGCTCCCGCATCGACCGGGTCGAGGCCTTCCTGAAACGCCAGGACGTCGATGTGCTCGCCATCCAGGAGACGAAGGCCCGCGACGACCAGTGGCCGGTCATGGGACTGGAGGCGATGGGCTACGAGGTCGTCACCCACGGGTACGACCAGTGGAACGGGGTCGCCCTCGCCAGCAGGGTCGGCATCGACGACGTACGCCGTGGTCTCGACGGGCTCCCGCAGTGGGGGGAGCCGCTGGCCTCGGAGGCGCGGGCGCTCGGCGCCACGTGCGGCGGGGTGCAGGTGTGGTCGCTCTACGTCCCCAACGGCCGCAAGCCCGGCGACCCGCACTTCCAGTACAAGCTGGCGTGGCTGGAGAGGCTACGGGCGGAGGCACACGGCTGGCTGACGGAGGACCCGCAGGCCCAGATCGCCCTCACCGGTGACTGGAACATCGCGCCCTTCGACGAGGACGTCTTCGACATCAGCCGCTTCCAGAGCTCCACCCACGTCACGCCTGAGGAGCGGGCAGCGTTCCACGCGATCCTCGAGTGCGGGTACGTCGACGTGGTCCGTCCGCACTGCCCGGGGCCGGAGGTCTACACGTACTGGGACTACTACCGCAACAGATACAGCCGGAACCGAGGGATGCGCATCGACTTGATCCTCGGCTCCCCTGCCCTCGCAGCTCGGGTCACTCACGCCTTCATCGACGTGCAGGAACGCGCCGGAACGGACGGCCTGGGGGCAGGCGCCTCGGACCACGCCCCCGTCCTCGTCGACATCGCACCGTGAGGCGGCGATGAGTCGCCGTACACGTCCCAGTCCGTGGTGGCGGAGGGTGTGGCCCACGCTGGACCAGCCCTTTCGCGTCGGCCTGCTCGCAGGTCTCGGTATGGGCGTGTTGTTCTGGGCTCTGTCCGCCTCCGAGGTGGCCTCAACCAGCGGCGCGCCCACGGAGCAGACAACTGTGGTCGCGGTCGAGGAGCACCACTCGATCCTTGGCTGTGGACGTGGCGGCGGTCCCGAACTCGACATCACCTACAGGTCCGAGAACCCCCCGGCAGGTCTCCCTGCGACGTTCACCGACGTCGGCTCGTGTCACGGTTCCTTCACGGTCGGCGAGAGGGTGGAGGTAGTCCGTGTCCAGCACGACGACGGCCACGTGGACATCTACCCGAACCCGATCCGCTCGTTTCGTGCGGCCACACTCGATGGTGTCGCCGGGGCCGTGATCGGCTTCGTCACGTTCAGCGGGATGCTCCTGATCAGGCTTCTCGCACTCAGGGTCTGGACCGCATGGCGCGGCGGTCGGGGCTCGGGGATCGATTCGTAGGCCTGCCCGCGCAGGGACTACTACCGGCAGCGGTTCGAGCGCAACCGCGGCATGCGGATCGATTTCATCCTCGGCTCTCCCGCCCTGGCCGACCGAGTCACCGGGGCTCTGATCGACACCGAGGAGCGCGCCGGCAAGGGCGCCAGCGACCACGCCCCGGTGATCGTGGAGCTCGCGGACTAGCAGCCCTGGCGGAACTCCACGGACGTGTCGTCACGGACGGCGTGCTCCTCACCGTCGGTCTCGTAGGCGATCTCGACCGCGCCGAACCCCTGCACTCCCCTGCCCGTCCTCCGCAGCGCCCGGACGAGCAGGTTGTAGCTGTCGCCGGCCTCGAGTCGCGCGCCCCCCAGGGGCACCCGCCGCTCCCAGCCCAGGCGGGCCCGCTCGTCCAGCACCAGCGGCCCACCGTCAGCCTGCTCCGAAGGACCGCTGCTCGCGCCGCCTCCTCCGCCGGCACCGCCACGGGCACCACCGCTCGCACCGCCGGTCACGTCGGGCGCGCCGGCGTCGTTCCCCGTGGTGCACGCGGTCGTGGAGAGGACGAGGAGGGGGGCAGCCAGGGGGAGGATGCGCGACGTCATGGGGAGTTTCCTACCGGATGAACACGAAAGTGTCGGTGGGCGGGCCCACCATGAGCGGCATGGAACTCGACACCCTCCTCGCCCTGCTCGTCGTCCTCCTCGTCGGGCTGCTGCTCGGCATGCTCGTCGGGGTTTTGTGGGCGCGCTCGCGGGGCGCGCTCGCGGACCAGGACGCCGCCCGTCTGGAGATCGAGTCACGGGCCGCGGACCAGGCTGTGGTCCGAGAGGGCCTGGAGCGACTCCACGACCGGATGCGCGACCTCGAGGAGCACCGCGTCTCCTGGCAGAGCCAGCTGCGCCAGCAGGTGGAGGACGTCCGTCACTCCACGGACACCCTGCGTCGAGAGACGGCCGCCCTGTCCACCGCCCTGCGCAAGCCACAGGTGCGAGGCCGCTGGGGTGAGCTGCACCTGCGTCGCGCCGTGGAGCTGGCCGGCCTGGTCTCGCGCTGCGACTTCGCCGAGCAGGTGACGGTGCACCACGACGAGGGCCTGCTCCGCCCGGACCTCGTGGTCCACCTCGCGGGCGGCAAGAGCGTCGTCGTCGACGCGAAGGTCCCGCTCGACGCCTTCCTCGACGCCACCGGCGCGGACTCCGACGACGAGCGCGACGCGCACCTGGGCCGCCACGCCCGGCAGCTGCGCCAGCACGTCGACGCCCTCGCGGCCAAGTCCTACTGGCGTTCCCTCCCCGCGACCCCTGAGTTCGTGGTCCTCTTCGTCCCCGGGGAGTCGTTCCTGTCGGCCGCGCTCGAGGCGGAGCCGGCGCTGCTGGAGTACGCCGCAGGCAAGCAGGTCGTGCTCTCCACCCCGACGACGCTGATCGCGCTGCTGCGCACGGTGGGCTATGCCTGGACCCAGGAGGCCCTCGCCGACAAGGCCCGCGACATCCACGTCCTCGGCCGCGAGCTGTACGACCGCCTCGGGGTGATGGGTGGGCACCTCGACAAGCTCGGCCGGTCGCTGACCGCCGCGGTGACGAGCTACAACAGGGCCGTCGGGTCGCTGGAGAGCCGGGTCCTGGTCTCGGCGCGCAAGTTCACGGAGCTGGAGGTCTCCGGCGAGGAGCTGGCCTCCCCGGATCCCGTCACCGAGGCGGCCCGTCCACTCACCGCGGCCGAGCTGCTCGACACGGTCGCTGACGCTCGCCCCGAGCTCGAGCCACACGCCGGGGAGGTTCCGGCGGCGCGTCGCGACCGCTCTGCCTGACCGGCGCCTTTACCGTGTGGCTGTGAGCCACACCGCTGCTCAGCCGCGCCCTCCGGAGAGCGCGCCGCGGACGCTGTGGGAGGAGGGTCGCCGCCCCGGGAGGCAGGTGGCCGTGCTCGCCACCGCCGCGATGCTGCTCCTGGCGGGGGTGAACCTGGTCCTGACCGGCCGGCTGTCGCTCTTCTTCGACCTGTGCTTCGTGGTCGTGTGCCTGATCGCTGCCCTGGCCGTGCGACCACGGGACTTCTTCCTGGTGGGCGTCCTGCCGCCCCTGCTCATGCTGGTCAGCGTCACGGTGGTGGCCTCCGCCGACAGGGCAGCCGTCGCCGACGAGGTCGACAGCCTCGTCCAGGCGGTCGTGTCGGGGCTGGCGCACCACGCGGGCGCGCTGCTCGCCGGTTACACCGGGGCGCTCGTCGTCCTCGCGCTGCGCCAGGTCGCGCTGCGGACTTCGCGACGGAGCTGCTGAACCCCGGTCAGGCAGGCTCCGCCGTTGTCGGTCCGCCCCTCGCCGAAGGGTCGGCCAGCGGCTCGACGCGCTCGCCGGCCACCCAGGTCAGCCGACCGTGCACCGACACCAGGGTCTGACGTCCCCGTCGCGTGACACGACGACCGTGTGCCCGGGCGACGACAGTGCGCTCGCCGAGCGTGACAAGGACCGGGTCACCCTCCGGCCCGGAGGTGCCGACCCGCTCGACCGGAGCGACGCCGAATCGGTTGACGGCCTCGGCGAACCGGACCGGGAGGGCCTGCACAGTCATCGGGGAGCCTGTCGACGTGAGTGGTGTGGCCCGCGTCTGGACCACGCCACGTGCTACCCGGGCGACGACGCTCCATGCGTCCCGATCACGTGGAGGCACTGACCGTGACCATTCCGTGACACACCGGACTCCTCGCGGCCCGGCCCGAGCGGGGACCGGACCTCAGCCGCGCGCCTTCTCGGCAGCCCGCATGTCCCGGCGCAGTTCCGGCGGGAGGGCGAAGATCAGCGACTCCTCGGCCGTGTGCACCGCCTGGGCGTCGGGGTAGCCGCGCTCGGCGAGGAAGGAGAGGACACCCTCGACCAGGTCGTCGGGCACCGAGGCGCCGCTGGTCACGCTGACAGTCCGCACGCCCTCGAGCCAGGACTCGTCGATCTCGCTGGCGTCGTCGACCCGGTGGGCGGCCTTGGCACCGGCCTCGAGAGCGACCTCCACGAGGCGTACGGAGTTCGACGAGTTGCCCGAGCCGACGACGATCACCAGGTCGGCTTCGTGGGAGATCTCCTTGATCGCCATCTGCCGGTTCTGCGTGGCGTAGCAGATGTCGTCCGACGGCGGGTCCAGCAGGTTCGGGAAGCGCTCCCTGATGGCGGCGACGGTCTCGAGGGTCTCGTCGACCGAGAGGGTGGTCTGCGACAGCCAGGCCACCTTGTCGGGGTCACGGACCTCGATCCTCGCGACGTCGTCAGGACTTTCGACGAGCTTGATGTGGCTGGGGGCCTCGCCCGCGGTGCCCTCCACCTCCTCGTGGCCGGCGTGTCCGATGAGGAGGATGTCGTAGTCCTCGTTGGCGAAGCGGCGCGCTTCGTGGTGCACCTTCGTGACCAGGGGGCAGGTGGCGTCGATGGTCTTCAGGTGACGCTGCTCGGCCTGCCGGTGCACCTCCGGGGAGACGCCGTGTGCGGAGAAGACGACGGTGGCGCCCTCGGGCACCTCGTCGAGCTCCTCGACGAAGACCGCGCCGCGGGACTCGAGGTTGGATACCACGTGCTTGTTGTGGACGATCTGCTTGCGCACGTACACCGGGGCGCCGTACAGGTCGAGCGCCTTCTCGACGGTGATCACCGCCCGGTCCACGCCGGCGCAGTAGCCGCGCGGGGCGGCCAGGAGGACGGTGCGCTCGGCCTCGGCCGCATCCAGGACGGGCGGGATCCCCAGGTCGGTGCTCATGGGCTCCATCGTAGGTGCTCTGCCTTAGGGTTCCAGGCGTGGCCATGCAGACCTCCCTCGAGCACCCGGCGCCGGTCCGCCAGATCGCGATGGCGATCTCCGGCTGGATCGACCGGCTCGGTGCGGTCTGGGTCGAAGGGCAGATCGCCCAGCTGAACCGCCGCTCGGGGATGAACACCGTCTTCCTCACGCTGCGTGACACGGTCGCGGACATCTCCGTCCAGGTGACCTGCTCCCGTCAGGTGTTCGACTCGCTGAACCCTCCGGTGGTGGAGGGCGCCAGCGTGGTGATCCTCGCGAAGCCGTCGTACTACCCCAACCGCGGCACCCTGAGCCTGTACGCCAGCGACATCCGGATGGTCGGGCTCGGCGAGCTGCTCGCCCGGCTCGAGCGCCGGCGCCAGCTGCTCGCCGCGGAGGGACTCTTCGCGCGGGAGCTCAAGCGGCCGGCGCCGTTCCTCCCCCAGATGATCGGACTGGTCACCGGTGCGCAGTCCGCTGCCGAGCGTGACGTGCTCGAGAACGCCCGCCGCCGCTGGCCGGCAGTCCAGTTCCGGGTCAGGCACGCGGCGGTCCAGGGCACCCACGCTGCCCGCGAGGTGATCGAGGCGCTCAACGCCCTGGACCGTGACCCCGAGGTCGACGTCATCGTGATCGCACGCGGCGGTGGCTCGGTGGAGGACCTGCTGCCGTTCTCCGACGAGGGCCTGATCCGGGCCGTGCACGCCGTCCGCACGTGTGTGGTCTCGGCGATCGGCCACGAGCCCGACACCCCGCTGCTGGACCTGGTCGCCGACGTCCGCGCGTCCACCCCCACCGACGCGGCGAAGCTGGTGGTCCCCGACGTCGCCGAGGAGCTGGACCGGGTCGACCGCCTCCGCGACCGTGCCCGCCACGTCCTCGGCGGCTGGCTCGCCCAGCAGCAGCACCAGCTCGACGCGATCCGGGCGCGGCCCAGCCTTGCCGACCCCGGCGCCGGCCTCGACGACAGGTCCCGCGAGGTCCAGGAGCTGTGCGACCGCACCCGCCGGACCGTCCGGCACCGGCTCGACCACGCCCACAACGACCTCGAGCACCAGCTCGCTCGGGTGCGGAGCCTCTCCCCGCTGGCCACCCTCGAGCGTGGCTACGCCGTCGTGCAGGACGGCGACGGTCACGTGGTGACCGGCACCGGCCAGGTCCGGGACGGCCAGTCGCTCCAGGTGCGGCTCCACGACGGCCGCCTCCTCGTCGAGGTCACCGGCACCACCCCCGCCGTCGACGGCACGAACGAGCCGCCCGACGGCACCGAGCAGATCAAGGAGACCCCTGATGACCGAGCAGAGCACCGAGACAGGTGAACGTCTCAACTACGAGCAGGCGCGCGAGGAGCTCATCGAGGTGGTCCGCCGGCTCGAGGGCGGAGGCACCAACCTGGAGGAGTCGCTCGCGCTGTGGGAGCGGGGCGAGAAGCTCGCGCAGATCTGCCAGTCCTGGCTCGACGGTGCGCGCAAGCGGCTCGACGCGGTGATCGCCGAGGACGACGGCTCCTGACCCGACCGGACCCGCCTCAGCCCAGCGTGGCTGCGAAGTCGGTCAGCACCTCGAGGTCGGGCGTGCCCACGACCAACACGGTGACCCCGTCGTCGACGCGGGTGATCGCGGTGTCGCCGCCCTCGTCGCTCCAGGTCTGCCACGTCTCACCGTCGACCTGCACCGGGTCCCCCTTCACGGCGTCGCGGTCGACGAAAACCTCCACCATGCGTTCCTCGGTGCGCCGCGACTGCTCGAGGCCGACGTACCTCTCCTCAGCGGTCAGCAGCCCGAGGTGCCACGCCGGCGCCGGCTCGGGGGTGAGCCGGACGCTCGTCGCCCGCCAGCCCTCCGGCAGCGACGCAGGGGCCAGGATCGGGAACCCGACCTGCTCCTGGCCGACCTCCGCGGCCTTGCGGTAGTCGACCGGCTCCACCGTGTTCGTCGGCTCCTCCTGCAGGAGGTTGCGGACGGCGACCAGCGCCACCACGAGGACGACCAGGACGATCAGCGCACCGACCATCCCCGACACCGACCGCTGGTACCTGCCTGGCTTCTCGCTCACGCGGGCATCCTCCCAACCCGGCCAAGCCGACGGGGCACCAGCCCGCGCGCACGAGTGGCCGAGCTCACCTGACCCTGGCATGTCGGCTGCGACCTGGGGTAGGCATCGGGCATGCGCACCGTCGAGGCACGGCCCCTGTCCACGGACGACCTGCAGCTCGCCGACGCCCACTGGCGCGCCGCCAACTACCTCGCGGTCGGCCAGATCTACCTGCTCGACAACCCCCTCCTGCGCGAGCCACTCGCGCCCGAGCACATCAAGCCCCGGCTGCTGGGTCACTGGGGTACGACGCCGGGGCTGAACATGGTCTACACCCACTGCGACCGGGTCATCCGCGAGAACGACCTCGACATGATCTACGTGATCGGCCCCGGACACGGCGGTCCCGCGATCGTCGCGCAGACGTGGCTCGAGGGCTCCTGGACCGACACGTACCCGGGCACGACGCTCGACGAGCGCGGGATGCAGCAGCTGTTCAAGCAGTTCAGCTTCCCCGGCGGCATCCCCAGCCACGTGGCCCCCGAGGTACCGGGGTCGATCCACGAGGGTGGCGAGCTCGGCTACTCCCTCTCGCACGCGTTCGGCGCGGCCTTCGACAACCCGGACCTGGTCGTGGCGGCCGTCGTGGGGGACGGCGAGGCCGAGACCGGGGCGCTGGCGACGTCGTGGAGCGGTTGCCGCTTCGTCAACCCCGCCCGGGACGGGGCGGTGCTGCCGGTCCTGCACCTCAACGGCTACAAGATCGCCAACCCCACCCTCCTCGCACGGATCCCCGAGGACGACCTCGACATGATGCTGCGCGGACACGGCTGGGACCCCCTGCTGGTCTCCGGCGAGGACCCCGCCGAGGTCCACCAGCAGATGGCCGCCGCCCTCGACGACAGTTTGGGGCGCATCCGCGAGATCCAGGATGCAGCGCGCTCGGGCTCCGGTCGCACCGGGCCGACCCCCGACGGGATGCGCTGGCCGATGGTCGTGCTGCGCACCCCGAAAGGCTGGACGGGCCCCGCCGAGGTCGACGGCGTCCCGGTCGAGAACACCTGGCGCGCCCACCAGGTCCCGCTGGCGACCGTCCGCGAGAACGCCGAGCACCGCGAGATGCTCGAGGCATGGCTTCGCTCCTACCGGCCCGAGGAGCTCTTCGACGACCACGGGACGCCGGTCGAGACGATCCGCTCCTGGGCCCCGACGGGCACCCGCCGGATGGGGATGAACCCGCACACCAACGGCGGGCTCGTCAGCCGGCCGCTCGTGCTGCCAGACCCGCGGGAGTACGCCGTCGAGGTGACCGAGCCGGGATCGGAGGCCGCGGAGGCGACCCGGCCGACGGGGGCGTACCTGCGCGACGTCATGCGCCAGAACCCCGACAACATCCGGCTCTTCGGTCCCGACGAGGTCGAGTCGAACCGGCTCACCGCCGCCCTCGAGGTCACCGACAAGACCTGGCAGCTGCCCGTGCTCCCTACGGACACGCACCTCGGCCCCGACGGCCGGGTGATGGAGGTCCTCTCCGAGCACACCTGCCAGGGCTGGCTCGAGGGCTACAACCTCACCGGACGGCACGGGCTGTTCACCTCCTACGAGGCGTTCATCCACATCATCGACTCGATGTTCAACCAGCATGCGAAGTGGCTCAAGACCACGCGCCACCTCGAGTGGCGCAGGCCGATCCCGTCGCTGAACTACCTGCTGAGCTCGCACGTGTGGCGCCAGGACCACAACGGCTTCAGCCACCAGGACCCCGGCTTCATCGACCACGTGGTCAACAAGAAGGCCGAGGTCATCCGCGTGTACCTCCCGCCGGACGCCAACACGCTGCTCTGGACGATGGACCACTGCCTGCAGAGCACGAACCTGGTGAACGTGATCGTCGCCGGCAAGCAGCCCGGACCGACCTGGCTCGACATGGAGGCCGCGGGACTGCACACCCGCCGCGGCATCGGCATCTGGGACTGGGCCGGCAACGACCAGGGCGACCCCCAGGTGGTGATGGCCTGCGCCGGAGACGTCCCCACGTTGGAGACCATGGCCGCCGTCCAGATCCTGCGCGAACGGCTGCCCGACCTGCGGGTGCGCGTGGTCAACGTCGTCGACCTGATGCGGCTGCAGCCCGAGAGCGAGCACCCGCACGGTCTGCCGGAGCGTGAGTTCGACACGATCTTCGGCACCGACGTGCCGATCATCTTCGCCTATCACGGCTACCCGTGGCTGATCCACCGTCTGACCTACCGCCACACGAACCACGAGCACCTGCACGTGCGCGGCTACAAGGAGGAAGGTACGACGACCACGCCGTTCGACATGGTGGTGCGCAACGACATGGACCGGTTCCACCTGGTCATGGATGTCATCGACCGGGTCCCCGGGCTGGCCAAGCGGGCGGCGGTGCTGCGCCAGGACATGCAGGACCTGCGCACCAGGCACCGGGCCTACGTCAACGAGCACGGGGCGGACATGCCCGAGATCACCGACTGGCTGTGGATGCCCAGCGAGAACAAGGACTCCGCCGAGACCTGACCGCCCACCCGATCTCACCTGCACCCGCGCCAGGTCCGGGCTGAAACCGCAGATGCGGGAACTTTCTGGCAGGACAAGCCGCAGATGCGGCAGACTTGACCCGTGAGCACCTACCGAGTCGCCGAGGCCGCCGACGTCCTGGGGGTCAGCGACGACACCTTGCGGCGGTGGATCGACGCGGGTCGCCTGCCCGCGTCGACCGGCCCGGACCAGCGCATCGCGGTGCGCGGCGAGGACCTGGCGCGGTTCGCCAAGGAGCTGGCCGATGCCGGGCCGGACGCGGTCACCCACACGGCCCGGGCCACCTCTGTCAGTGCGCGCAACCGCCTGCGGGGCATCGTCACCGCGGTCAGGAAGGACGCCGTGATGGCACAGGTCGACATGGTCTGTGGGCCGTACCGGATGGTCTCCCTGATGAGCTCCGAGGCCGCCGACGAGCTCGGCCTCGAGCCCGGGGTGCTCGTGATCGCCTCGGTGAAGTCGACCAACGTCGTCGTGGAGCTCCCGTGAGCCCGGCCCTGAACCGTCGGCAGCCGGGCAGCCCGGCCGTGGCCCTGCTGGCCGCCCTGGCACTGACTGTCACGGCCTGCGGGGGCGCCGACGACGGTGGGGAGGGGGACGAGCGCCGGCTCACCGTGATGGCGGCCGCGTCCCTGACCGAGTCCTTCACCGAGCTCGCCGACCGGTTCGAGGCCGAGCACGAGGGGGTCGAGGTGGTGACGAGCTTCGACTCGAGCGCGACGCTGGCGACCCAGGTGGCCTCGGGCGCCCCGGCCGACGTCGTCGCGACGGCCGACCGACGCACGATGCAGATGATGGCCGACGCCGACGCCCTCGCCGAGGAGCCGGTCGTCTTCGCCCGCAACGTGCTGACCCTCGCCGTACCCGCCGACAACCCCGCCGACATCAAGGGCTTGGCCGACCTGCAGGGCAGCGAGTTCGTCGTCTGCGCCCCCGCCGTGCCGTGCGGCGCCCTCGCCACCGAGGCGCTCCGGGGGGCCGGCGTCACCACCCGCCCGCGCAGCCTCGAGGTCGACGTGAAGGCGGTGCTGACGAAGGTGCTGCTCGGCGAGGCGGACGCGGGGCTGGTGTACGCCAGCGACGTCGTCGCCGCCGGCGACCGGGTCCTCGCCGTGCCCAGCCCGGAGCTGACGGAGGCCGCGACCGACTACCCCGTCGCCGTCACCGCGGACTCCGGGGAGCCGGACCTCGCACAGGAGTTCGTGGACCTGCTGCGCTCGGACGAGGGCCGGCGGGTGCTCGACGAGGCCGGCTTCTCGTCCGGCGAGGGCGAGGACCAGCCGTGACGACCGGCACGAGGCTCGGCAGGGCGCCCGCCCACCTGCTCGTGCCGGCCCTGCTCGGCCTGGTCTTCCTCCTGGTTCCCCTCGCGGCGCTCGTCGCGCGCACGCCGTTCCGCGGCCTGCCGCAGCGGCTGACCGACCCCGTGGTCCTCGACGCGCTCTGGCTCTCGCTGTGGACCGCGACCGCGGCGATGGCGATCAGCCTCGTCGTCGGCCTGCCGCTGGCCTGGGTGCTGGCCCGGGTCGACTTCCCGGGCAGGTCGGTGGTCCGCGTCGCGGTCACCGTCCCCCTGGTGCTCCCCCCGGTCGTCGCGGGCGTAGCGCTGCTGAGCGCCTTCGGCCGCTCCGGCGTGATCGGCGCACCGTTGCGGGACCTCGGCATCTCGATCCCCTACACCTCCACCGCCGTCGTGCTCGCGCACGTGTTCGTCGCGTTGCCCTTCTTCGTGGTCAGCGTCGAGGGGGCGCTGCGCGCGACGAGCCGGGAGTACGACGAGGTGGCCGCGGCGCTCGGCGCCGGGCGCGGCCGGACCTTCTTCCGGGTGACCGTGCCGATGGCGCTGCCCGGCATCGTCGCGGGGCTGGTGCTCGGCTGGGCCCGCTCCCTCGGGGAGTTCGGGGCGACGATCACCTTCGCCGGCAACTTCCCCGGCATCACCCAGACCATGCCGCTGGCGGTGTACGAGGCCCTCAGCACCGACCCGGAGGCAGCGCTCACCCTGAGCTTCATCATGCTCGTCGCCTCGGTGCTGGTGCTGGCCCTGCTGCGCGAGCGGTGGTTCGGGGAGATCGCCCGATGACCGCCTTCCTCGACGCCCACGTGGTCGTCCGCCGCCCGGAGTTCGACCTCGATGCCCGCCTGACCGCCGAGCCGGGCGACGTGGTCGCGGTCATCGGCCCCAACGGCGCCGGCAAGTCGACCCTGGTCCGGGCGCTCGCCGGGCTCGTGCCGCTGGACGCCGGGCACGTGACCGTCGGGGGCGAGACCTGGGACGACGGCGCCGGCCGCGCCCTCGACGTCCGGGAGCGCCGCACCGGCATGGTCTTCCAGCGGCAGCTGCTGTTCCCCCATCTCACCGCCCTGGACAACGTCGCCTTCGGTCCCCGGAGCAGAGGGGTACGACGGTCCGAGGCACGCCGCCTCGCCCAGGGCTGGCTCGACCGGCTGGGGGTGGGCGACCTCGCGGGACGCAGGCCGGCGCACATCTCGGGCGGCCAGGCGCAACGCGTGTCGATCGCCCGCGCCCTCGCGACCGACCCCCGCCTGCTCCTCCTCGACGAGCCCCTGGCCGCCCTCGACGTCGGGGTCGCCATGGCGCTGCGCGTCGAGCTGGCCCGCCACCTGCCCGGCGTCCACGGCGTGAGCGTGCTCGTCACCCACGACGCGCTCGACACCCTCACCGTCGCGAACCGCGTGGTGGTCCTCGACCAGGGCCGCGTGGCCCAGGTGGGGACGCCCCACGAGGTCGCTCAGGAGCCCCAGACCGAGCACGTCGCCCGCCTGATGGGGCTCAACGTGCTCAGGGGCCGCAGCAGCGGGACCGTCGTACGCCTGGCGGACGGGACGGACCTGGTCACCGCGACGGAGGCCGACGGGGAGGTCAACGCCTGCTTCGGCCCCCAGGCGGTGTCGCTGACGCACGAGGAGCCGGTCGGCAGCGCGCGCAACCACTTCCGCGGGACGATCCGGTCGGTCGTGCCGCACGGGTCGGCCGTCCGCGTCCACCTCGACAACCCCGCGGGGCTGATCGCCGACGTGACTCCGGCCTCGGCCGCCGCCCTCGACCTGGTCCCTGGACGGCGGGTCTGGGCGGCCGTGAAGGCGACCGAGGTGACCGTCTACGCGGTCCGGGACCTCACCCGCTGATTCACCCAGATGACCGGCGCACGAGGGATAACGGCTCCGTTACGATCACGCTATGTCTGCCACGTTGCCGCCTGACCTGTCCGCAGCCCACGACGCGCCCGACCGCAACCTCGCCCTCGAGCTGGTCCGCGTGACCGAGGCGGCGGCCATGGCCGCCGGCCGCTGGGTCGGTCGAGGCGACAAGAACGGTGCCGACGGGGTCGCGGTGAACGCGATGCGCGTGCTGATCTCCACCGTCGGCATGCGCGGCACCGTCGTGATCGGGGAGGGCGAGAAGGACAACGCGCCCATGCTCTTCAACGGCGAGGAGGTCGGTGACGGCACCGGGCCGGAGTGCGACGTGGCGGTCGACCCGATCGACGGCACCACGCTGACCGCGAAGGGGATGTCCAACGCCGTCTCCGTGCTCGCGGTGTCCCCGCGGGGCTCGATGTTCGACCCGTCCGCGGTGTTCTACATGGAGAAGCTGGTCACCGGTCCCGAGGCTGCGGACGTGGTCGACATCAGGTACCCCGTCGCGGAGAACATCGCCCGGGTCGCGAAGGCGAAGGGCAGCACCGCCGAGGACGTCACTGTCGTGATCCTGGACCGGCCGCGCCACGAGGACCTCGTGAGGGAGATCCGCGACACCGGTGCCCGCATCAAGTTCATCACCGACGGCGACGTGGCCGGAGCGATCATGGCGGCCCGCCCGGACACCGGCATCGACATGCTGCTGGGTGTCGGCGGCACCCCTGAGGGGATCATCGCCGCGTGCGCGATGAAGTGCATGGGCGGGGTCATCCAGGGCCGGCTGTGGCCGACCGACGACGAGGAGCGGCAGCGCGCGGTCGACGCGGGCCACGACCTCGACCCGGACCGGGTGCTGACCACCGATGAGCTGGTCACCGGCGACGACTGCTTCTTCGTGGCGACCGGCATCACCGACGGTGAGCTGCTCAAGGGCGTGCGCTACCGCGCCGGCGGGGCGAGCACCCACTCGCTCGTGATGCGTTCGCGCTCGGGCACGATCCGCTCGATCACGAGCGAGCACCGGCTCGAGAAGCTGCGGTCCTACTCCGCCATCGACTTCGACCACTGATCCCGGGGAGGGCCACGATGAGCAGGCTGCCGTTCGTCGTCGTCGGCGAGGCTCTCGTCGACATCGTGGTCCCCGCCGAGGGCGAGGGGTCGTCGGCCGTCGGCGGCTCCCCGTTGAACGTCGCGGTCGGCCTGGCGAGGCTGGACGTGCCCGCTCTGCTCATCACCCGGATCGGCGACGACGAGCACGGGCGCTGGGTGGCCGACCACGTGCGCGACTCCGGCGCCGAGCTCGCGACGACCTCGGTGGTGCCCGGCTCCACCACGAGTACGGCGACCGCGCACCTCGACGAGGAACGGGCCGCCCGCTACGAGTTCGACCTCACCTGGGACCTCGAGCACCACCGGCTCCCCGAGGCGCGGGCGCTCCACATCGGCTCGCTCGGGGCGACCCTCCTTCCGGGCCGCCACGCCGTCGACGACCTGGTCCGCCAGGCGCAGGACAGCGACCTGCTCGTCAGCTACGACCCCAACGTCCGGCCCGCTTTCGTCGACGACCCCGGGGCCACCTGGCGCGACGTCGCGGAGATCGCCTCGCGTTGCCGGCTGGTCAAGGTCAGCGACGAGGACCTCGCCGTTCTACGCCCCGCGGAGACCGTCGAGGACCTCTCGTCCGAGCTGCTCGCCGGTGGCACCACCGAGCTCGTCGTCGTCACCCACGGCGCCGGTGGCGCGTCGGCGTACGCTCCCGGCCTCACTGTGCGGGAGCAGGCGCCGCCCACGGAGCTGGTCGACACCGTGGGCGCCGGTGATGCGTTCATGGCCGGACTGCTCGCGATCCTCGACGAGTGGGACGTACCGGAAGACGGGGCCGGCGCGCTGGAGGCACTCGACGAGGGCCACCTGCGACTGCTGCTGCGCGGGGCGATGACGGTCGCCTCGATCACCTGCAGTCGTCGTGGGGCTAACCCGCCGACGCGACTGGAGCTCCCGGCGACATGGCCGCTGTGAGCGCCGCCTGACGTTTGCGGCGGTGGGCGGCCAGCCGGTCGGCCACGATGTCGAAGACCTGGGGGTCGACCGCCATGCCGAGGTGGCTGGTGCTCACCTCGACGGTCTTCGCCGCCGGGTCTAGGCACCCGCGCCAGTCCACGACCCCGTCCCGACGCGAGAAGATGGAGGTGAAGGCGATCGAGGGGTCCAGGTCGCCCCGCGACTGCTGCCAGCTCAGCCGCGCGCAGTCTCCCGACGTGCACTCCTCGCCCATCATCGAGCCGAGGCCGGCGCGGCGCAGCGCGATGACGACGGCGAGGTCGAAGGCCAGGACCGGGTGGACCGCACCCGGCGCGAGCAGCGGGCTGCCCATCGTGACGATCGCCTCGACGAGGTCGGGGCGACGCACGGCGATCCCGCGGGCGAGCAGGCCGCCGAGGCTGTGCCCCACGATCGTCACCTTGCGCTCCCGGCGGATCGCGACGGCCTCGATGCGCCGCTCGAGGGCGTAGGAGGCCTCCTGGGTGCAGCCGACGTTGGCGTGCATCGTCGACCGGTAGGTCCGGTAGCCGAGCGTGCGCAGGTGGCGCGACATCAGCAGCAGCGAGGAGTCACCGGCCATGAACCCCGGCACGAGCACGACGGGCTCGACCGAGCGGACCGGGGTGAGCGAGGCGTACGGCGTGTGCCGCCTACGCAGCCGGTCGCCCGCGGCACGACGCACCAGACGGGCTCCCTCGACGACCGCCCCGGCCTCTCGTGCGATGGCCCGCAGACCGCTCGGGCCCTCGAAGCCGGGCGGGCACAGGAACGCTCCCAGCGGTGACGCCACGGCAACCTCCTGATGTCCGGCGGTGCATGTGACGTTAGCCACATCCACCACTGCTGAAACATGACGAGTCCGGATCGTTATCGGCCCACCGTCGGCGCACTCGTTGCACCGCGCACCTAAACTGGTGGGTAACAAAGACGCCCTGGCCGTCGATCGGTGCGGAAGGTGACGATGTCGAACCCGACCCACTCCCCCTCCCCGGAGCAGCTCGCTGCGCTGCCCACCGGTGTCGAGCTCTGCTACCAGACCTTCGGCGAGCCCGAGGCGGAGCCGCTGCTGCTCGTGATGGGGCTCGGCGGCCCGATGACCTGGTGGGACCCCGAGTTCTGCCGGATGCTGGCCGACCGCGGGTTCTTCGTGGTCCGCTACGACAACCGCGACACCGGCCGTTCCACGAAGGTGACCGGCCGGGTCAACCGTCGCAAGATCGTCGCGTCCTTCGTGGGCATGAAGGCGCAGACCCCCTACACGATGCAGGACCTCGCCGACGACGGGTTCGCGCTGCTCGAGCACCTCGAGGTCGGTCCCGCCCACGTCGTGGGGGTCTCGATGGGCGGGATGGTGGCCCAGACGATGGCGCTGAGCCGACCCGGCCAGGTGCGTTCGCTGACCTCGATCATGTCCACCACCGGGCGTCGTACCGTCGGTTGGCAGGACCCGAGCCTCCTGCCGCTGCTCATCGCGAGCCGGCACAGCCGCGAGGCCTACATCGAGACCTCGGAGAAGCTCTGGAAGCTGATCGGCTCGCCGGACTACCCGGGCGCCACCGACAGCATCCGCGAGCGCGCGGCCGAGACGTGGGACCGCGGCGTGAGCAGGGCCGGGGTGATGCGCCAGATGGGCGCGATCCTCACCCAGCCGGACCGGTCCCGGTCCCTGCGTAGCCTGCGCGTGCCGTCACTGGTCATCCACGGCACCCACGACAAGATGGTGCACGTCTCCGGCGGCCGGGCGACGTCGTCGGCGATCCCGGGCTGCGAGCTGCTGCTCGTCCCGGGCATGGGCCACGACGTCCCGCACGAGCTGCACGAGACCTTCGCCGACGCCATCCGCCGCGTCGCCGACAAGGCGTCCCTGCGCTGAGCTCGCGGGTCACGGCCGGCCGTCAGGCCGCGAGCTCGAGCAGCTCGTCGAGCGCCTCCTGCAGGTAGCCGATCAGGTTCCACACGTCGGGGACCATCTCCCGGCAGGCGACCAGTCCGAAGTCGATGGCGCCGTCGTAGGAGAAAAGCGTGATGTTCAGGCCGCCGGTGAAGTCCGTGACCGCCGAGACCGGGTAGATCGCCTCCACCTTCGCGCCCGCGACGTACAGCGGCAGCTGGGGCCCCGGCACGTTGCTGACGAACAGGTTGAACAGCACGCCGGGGACGGTCGCGAGGCGGAACAGCGCCCGCGCCGCCATGCCGGACAGGGCGGTCGGCAGCATCTGCGACAGGTCCTTGAGGATCGTGGCCGGCACCGGCTCGAAGTGCCGCTTGGCCTCCGCCATCGAGTCGCGCATGAACACCAGCCGGTCGTGAGCGTCGGCGAGGTGCGTGGGCAGCTCCGCGGTCATCACCGACACCTCGTTGCCGTGCGTGCCCGACTGCTCCTCGGTGCGGACGGACACGGGTACGGCGACGACCAGCGGCGTCGGAGGGAGCGCGTCGTGGTCCAGGAGCCAGCGTCGCAGCGCCGCGGCTGTCAGCGTCATCACGACGTCGTTCACGGTCATGTCGAAGTGGTCCTTGACCCGCTTCACGTCCGCCAGCTGCACCGACCCGAAGGCGAACCGGCGATGTGAGGTGATGTGGCCGTTGAACGGCGTCCGCGGCGCGTGCAGGTCGCGGTGCCCCACGTGGTGCCCGCCGCCGAGGGCCCGGCTCACCAGCCCGGCGGTGGAGCTGACCAGCCCCGCGCCAGGGATGTTCGCCGCCCCGGGCAGCTCGTCGAGGTAGCTCAGCGACCTCGGGACCGAACGCAGCACCTCCAGCGGGTTCAGCGCCGCAGCGGTCAGCCCCCGTCGGACCAGTTCCGCCCGGGAGGGCAGCGGGCGCGACTCGGCGACGTCCTCCGGCGGCACCTCCCGCGGCTCAGGGGTGACGTCCATGATCGTCTCGAGGATCTCCGCGCCGGAGATCCCGTCGATGGCCGCGTGGTGGATCTTCGAGTAGTACGCCGCCCGGCCGTCCTCCAGACCCGTGATGACGTAGCCCTCCCAGAGCGGCCGGCGCCGGTCCAGCGGGCGGGCGTGGATGCGGGCCACCTGCTCGCCGAGCTGCTCGCGCGTGCCCGGCGCCGGGAGTGCGAGCTCGCGGAGGTGGAACTCGATGTCGAAGTGGGGGTCGTCGGCCCAGTAGGGCCGCCCCAGCCCGAGCGGGACCTCGACCAGCCGCTGCCGCAGAGGGGGCGCCAGGTGCAGCCTCGGCTCGAGCACCGCGCGCACCGACTCCAGGCTCACCTGTCCGCCCGGAGCGGTGCTCGGGTCGAGCAGGATCAGGCTCCCGACGTGCCCCTGGGTGGTCGTCGACTCGACGTTGAGGAACTGCGCGTCGAGCGAGGTGAGTTGTCGCATGGATCCAGTCTCCCCCAAGCTCCTTGCTGGGCTTGCCGTTTGTGCAGGTCAGCGCAGGGTATGTCGGGGTTGCGCTATTTCACATCCAGGGCAGGATGTGATCCACGGCACTGCAGGGAGGCGCAACACATGGCAGCAACCATCGACCGCGCGGCCCGTGCTCGGCGGCGTCGCAGGGGGCTAGCAGCAGGTGCCGCGGTACTTGCCCTGAGCTCAGTCCTGACGGCGTGCAGCGAGAGCTCGGCCAAACCGGTCCTCACCTGGTACATCAACCCCGACCCCGACCCGCCGCCGGACTTCGAGGGCGCGTTCGGGCTCGACGGCATCGCCGAGCGATGCAGCACCGACGAGTACGACATCGTCACCGAGCAGCTCCCCACGTCGGCCAACGAGCAGCGGATCCAGCTGATGCGGCGCCTGGCGGCCAACGACTCCTCGATCGACCTGATGAGCATCGACCCGGTGTACACAGCGGAGTTCTCCGAGGCCGGCTACCTCGCCGAGTTCAGCGAGGCCGACCAGGAGGAGATCGCCGGCAACAAGCTCCAGGGCGCGCTCGAGAGCGCGACCTGGAACGACCGGCTGGTCGCCGCCCCCCAGTGGGCGAACACCCAGCTGCTCTGGTACCGCAAGTCCGTAGCCGAGAAGGCCGGGCTGAACCTGGACGAGCCCGTCACCTGGGACCAGCTCATCAAGGCCGCCGAGGAGACCGAGACGAGGGTCAGCGTCCAGGGCAACAAGTACGAGGGGTACGTCGTCCTCCTCAACGCTCTCATCCAGGGCGCCGGCGGCGAGATCGTCAGCGGGCTCGGCCGGGGCGAGGAGATGACCGTCGAGGTCGACTCGGACGCCGGGAAGAAGGCGGCCGAGATCATCGAGCAGCTGGCCGGCTCCTCCGCCAAGGACCCCGACCTCCCCGTCTCCAACGAGGGAACGGCAGAGGCGAACTTCGCCGGAGACAACGGCGGCTTCATGCTCAACTGGACCTACATCTTCCTCGGCCACAACGAGGCCCTCGAGGGCGATCTGGGCTGGGCGAGGTACCCCCAGACGGTGGAGGGTGAGCCGTCCAAGCCCCCGACCGGCGGCATCAACATCGGGATCGGCGCCTTCAGCGACCACGAGAAGGAAGCCATCGAGGCCGCGAAGTGCATCACGAGCACCGACAACCAGGTCACCTACGCGACGGAGACCGGCGGCATGCCGACGGCCGAAGATGCCTACGACGCCGAGAAGCTGCGGGAGCTGTACCCACCGGAGCTGCTCGCCCTGTTCCAGGAGAGCATCGACGAGGGCGGTCCTCGTCCCGTCACGCCCTACTGGGCGACGATCGTGAACGCGATGCTCGGCAAGTGGCATCCCCAGGACAGCGTCACGGAGAACACCGCTGAGCAGTCGGCGGAGTTCCTCCAGAACGTCCTCAACGGCGACTCACTGGTCTAGGAGGTGATGACATGAGTACAGGTGCAACTACTGCAACCCCCGCCGCGGCCGAGAAGGCCCGGAAGGGCACCTCCGACCGGTCACGTGCTGAGAACCGACTCGGTCTGAAGCTGGTGGCCCCCGCGGTGATCTTGATGCTTCTGGTCACCGCCTACCCGATGCTGAGGGCGCTCTACCTCTCGCTGTTCAAGTACCGCCTCTCGGCGCCGGACGACCGGGAGTTCGTCGGCCTGAACAACTACGTGACCGTCCTCACCGACTCCCTGTGGTGGGGCGACGTCTTCAACACCGTCGTGATCATGGTGATCACAGTGGCGTTCGAGCTGGTCATCGGTTTCGCGTTCGCCATGGTCATGCACCGCGTGGTCTTCGCCCGGGGCATCATCCGGACCTCGATCCTGATCCCGTACGGCATCATCACCGTGGTGTCGGCGTTCGCCTGGCAGTTCGCGTTCTCGCTCAACAACGGGTTCGTCAACGGCTGGCTGCCGTTCATCGGTGAGGACTTCAACTGGTTCGGCGACAAGTGGCCGGCCATGATCGCGATCATGGTCTCGGAGATCTGGAAGACCACGCCGTTCATGTCGCTGCTGCTCCTCGCGGGCCTCGCCCAGGTGTCGGAGGACACCATCGAGGCCGCCAAGGTCGACGGGGCCACCTGGTGGCAGCGCCTGTGGAAGGTGATCCTGCCGAACATGAAGGCGGCGATCATGGTCGCTGTCCTCTTCCGGGCACTCGACGCCTTCCGGATCTTCGACAACATCTTCGTGATGACCCGAGGCGCGCAGGACACCGAGTCGGTGTCGTTCCTCACCTACCGCCAGATCATCGAGCAGTTCGAGCTCGGCATGGGATCTGCGCTGTCGGTGCTGCTCTTCCTCTCGGTGCTTCTGATCGCGTACCTGCTGGTGAAGCTGTTCAAGGTGGATCTGGCCTCGGCAAGGGGTGAACGCTGATGCGGGCAAAGCTCGGACCCAGCACCATCATCGGGATGATCGCGATCCTGGTCTGGTGTCTCCTACCTGTGGTGTGGATCATCATGCTGTCGTTCAAACCGGAGGCCGAGACGGCGGCCGGCAGCCCCCAGTTCCTTCCCAAGGACTGGAGCTGGGAGAACTACCAGTCGGTCCTCCAGGACGACCTGTTCCAGCGGGCGCTGATCAACTCGTTCGGCATCTCGCTGATCGCCACGGTGCTCTCGGTGATGATCGCGACGCTCACCGCCTACGCCGTCGCCCGCCTCGAGTTCAAGGGCAAGCGTGTCGTGCTCTCGATCGCCCTGGCCATCGCGATGTTCCCGGTGGTGTCGCTCGTCGGTCCGCTGTTCGACATGTGGCGGGCGGTCGGTCTCTACGACACCTGGCTCGGGCTCATCATCCCCTACATGTCCTTCACGCTGCCGCTGGCGATCTGGACGCTCACCGCGTTCTTCCGGGAGATCCCCTGGGAGATGGAGCAGGCCGCCCAGGTCGACGGGGCAACCTCGTGGCAGGCGTTCCGGAAGGTGATCGTGCCCCTCGCGGCACCCGGTGTCTTCACCGCGGCGATCCTCACCTTCTTCTTCGCCTGGAACGACTTCGTGTTCGGCATCTCGCTGACGTCCACGACGAACGCCCGGCCCGTTCCCGCGGCGCTGGCCTTCTTCGTTGGGCCGGACCAGTTCAACCCGCCCACGTCGACCCTCTCGGCGGCAGCGGTCGTGGTGACGATTCCGATCATCATCATCGTGCTCATTTTCCAGCGAAAGATCGTCGCCGGTCTCACCTCCGGCGCAGTGAAGGGTTGATGTCATGGCTGCCATCGAGATGAAGAACATCGTCAAGGAGTACGGCGACGGCTTCAAAGCCGTGAACGACGTGAGCATCGACGTCAAGGACGGGGAGTTCATGATCCTCGTCGGGCCGTCCGGCTGTGGGAAGTCGACCCTGCTCCGGATGATCGTCGGTCTGGAGGACATCACCTCCGGCGACATGGTCATTGGCGGGGACCGGGTCAACGACAAGGCTCCGCGCGACCGGAACCTCGCGATGGTGTTCCAGAACTACGCGTTGTACCCCCACCTGACGGTCTACGAGAACATCGCGTTCCCGCTTCGGCTCTCCAAGCAGTTCGGCGAGCAGGAGATCGACGAGAAGGTCCGCAAGGCGAGCTCCATCCTCGAGCTCGACGACCACCTCGAGCGGAAGCCGGGAAACCTGTCCGGTGGCCAGCGGCAGCGGGTCGCGATGGGTCGGGCGATCGTCCGGGACGCCCAGGCGTTCCTCTTCGACGAGCCGCTGTCCAACCTGGATGCCAAGCTGCGCGGCCAGATGCGCACAGAGATCTCCCGGCTCCAGCGACGGCTCGGGATCACCACGGTCTACGTCACCCACGACCAGACCGAGGCGATGACCCTCGGCGACCGCGTGGCCGTGCTCAAGCGCGGGCTGCTCCAGCAGCTGGCCACCCCGCGCGAGCTCTACGAGCACCCGGTCAACCTGTTCGTCGCCGGGTTCATCGGTTCGCCCCCGATGAACTTCCTGCCCGCCACCGTCAAGGGCGACGAGCTCGAGCTGCCGTTCGGCACGGTCACGCTGCCCAAGGAGAAGGCCGAGCGCGGCCGCGACAGGGGTCTGCTCATCGCCGGCATCCGCCCCGAGCACTTCGACGACGCCCAGGTCGTGGACAAGGACAAGCTCGGTGCCGGCTCGACGTTCAACGCGACGGTGGAGGTCGTCGAGTGGCTCGGCAACGAGTCCTACGCCTACATCCCCTTCGAGGCGCCGCCGGAGGTGCAGGCCCAGCTCGAGCAGCTCGAGAAGGACCTCGACGGCGAGTCGCTGCGCACCCAGCTGGTGGTCTCGCTGGAGGGCGCGAGCACGATCAAGGAGGGCGACGAGGCGGAGATCTTCGTCGAGTCCTCCAAGATCCACCTCTTCGACCCCGAGACCGGGGACAACCTCACGGTCGGGCTGTAGCTCGTCAGAACCCGACAAGCGTCATCCTGAAGCGAGTTTGCGGTCGTTCGAGGTTTCGAGCAGCAGACTTGCTTCAGGACGGCGCGCGGAGCGCCTCCGCCGGTCGCCCGGCTACCGGATCAGCCGCTTCCTGGGCTCGCCCGGCATCGGCTTGCGCTGCACGGAGACCCCCGCCATCAGCGCCAGCCCCTTGAGGCGTACGACGGGCGAGCCCACGGTGATCTGCGCCGGCACCCTGTCGCGGGACTGGCTGAAGTCACCCATCACACCGACGCCGTCGACGATCACCTGCGTGTGGGCGTTCACGACCACGTCGATGCCGGCCATGATCGCGTAGCAGTTGATCACGGTCTCCCGCGCCTCGAAGACCGCCTCACGCAGGTCGAGGGTGACCCCGCCCATCACCGAGAACGCCGTGTGCTCCGGCGGCACCCGCCACACGCCGCGCCGGGTGCAGTCGCCCATGAACGACATCGAGCTGGAGTACGTCGTCGCGGGCACCACCGGCGCGTGCGACACCGGCGGCGGGACCGCGACGGCGGCGGCCCCCGCCGTACGCACCGGAAGGTCGGCGGTGATCGGCACCAGGTCGGCATACGTCTTCGCGGCGTACGCCGCCTCGAGGCGCTCGTCGAGCTCCGAGAGGTCGATGCGCCCCTCGCCGGCGGCCTGCCTCAGCACCTCGGCGACCTGGTGCCGGTCGTCGTCGGAGATCCTCAGCATCGCCGGGTCGCGGCGGCGCTCGATGTCGTTGGGGCGTCCCTCCATGGAGTCAGCGTAGTCGTCCTCGATACCCTCTGGGGGTGAGCACCGATCCCGAGTTCCGCTACTCCGACCTGCTGCCGCTCGGCCCCGACGCGACGCCGTACCGGCTCCTCACGACCGAGGGGCCCAGCACGTTCGAGGCGGACGGCCGGACCTTCCTGCGGGTCGACCCGGCGGCCCTGCGGCTGCTGACCGCCGAGGCGATGCACGACATCAGCCACTACCTGCGCCCCGCGCACCTGGCGCAGCTGCGCAAGATCATCGACGAC
>DGBP01000025.1:0-138310 GCA_002384855.1 Nocardioidaceae bacterium UBA4001
GGCCGGCGACCTCACGAAAAAACTTCCTTCCGTATTCCTTCCGGAGCGTCGCTCAAAGCCGACACTGGCCGGACCGGGCCGGACAACGACGAAGGGCCTCTGCCGGGCAAACACCCAGGTCAGAGGCCCTTTCACGATGGTGGCAGGTGCAGGATTCGAACCTGCGTAGGCATACGCCGACGGATTTACAGTCCGCTCCCATTGGCCGCTCGGGCAACCTGCCATGTTGCGCCCCGATTAGCCTGGGGCGCAACGACACGAAAGAATACCGCAGCCGCATCCGAGGACTAAATCGGGCACCGTGCCCCCAGGAGGACCCATGGCCGACTCGTCGTTCGACATCGTCAGCAAGCTCGATTTGCAGGAGATCGACAACGCGATCAACCAGGCACAGCGTGAGATCAGCCAGCGCTTCGACTTCAAGAACACCGGCGCCACGATCGCGCGCTCCGGCGAGCACACCGTCGAGATCTCCGCGAACGCCGACGACCGCGCCACCGCCGTGCTCGACGTCTTCAAGGACAAGCTGATCAAGCGCAACCAGTCGCTGAAGGTCCTCGACGCCGGCGAGCCGCGCCAGTCGGGCAAGGAGTCGAAGATCAGCGTCGCCCTGAAGGAGGGCATCTCCCAGGAGAACGCGAAGAAGATCGGCAAGCTGATCCGCGACGAGGGGCCGAAGGGCGTCAAGGTGCAGGTCCAGGGCGACGAGCTCCGCGTGACCAGCAAGAAGCGCGACGACCTCCAGGACGTGATCGCGCTGGTCAAGGGGCAGGACTACGACTTCGCGGTGCAGTTCACCAACTACCGCTGACCCTGCTGTACGACGGTCGCGCGACCGCCGTACGACGCCGTGGCTGTCTCGAGCCGAGACCTCGCTAGCATGCTCGCGCCCACCCACCCCGTGACGGGAGACGCGCATGTCGTTCGGTTGGAAGGTCGTCCACGGCGGGAAGACACCACCTGCTGGTGAGTCCGTCGCCCCCGACGAGCGGCTGTCGTGGGGGCGCACCGCCGGGCTCGGCGCGCAGCACGTGGTGGCGATGTTCGGGGCGACGTTCGTCTTCCCGATCCTGATGGGGCTCAACCCCCAGCTCGCGATCATGCTCAGCGGTCTCGCGACGATCTTCTTCCTGCTCGTCGTGCAGGGGAAGGTGCCGTCGTATCTCGGCACGAGCGCGTCGTTCGTGGGCGGCGCCGCCGCGATCTACGCCCAGGGCGGCGACCCCGCCGACGTGACAGGCGCGGTGCTCGTCGCCGGTGTCGTGCTCGCGCTGGTCGGTATCGCGATCCACGTGTCGGGGACGGGCCTGCTGCACAGGCTGCTGCCTCCGGTGGTCACCGGCGCGGTGGTCATGCTGATCGGGTTCAACCTGGCGCCGGTGGTGTCGTCGGTGTACTGGCCGCAGGACCAGTGGGTCGCTCTGCTGACCATGACCGCGGTGATCCTGATGGCAGTGGGGCTGCGCGGCTTCCTCGGCCGGATCGCGATCTTCCTGGGCCTGGTCCTCGGCTACCTCCTGTCGTGGGTCTTCGACCGGTTCGGGCAGGTCACCTCGGTGCTGCCCGGGCAGAACCTCCGAGGCCCGGACGGGCAGCCCTGCGACGCCGAAGGCCCGTACTGCATCGCCACGGCCTTCCCCCACGACCGCGTCTCCTGGACCCGGGTGAAGGAGGCCGACTGGTTCGGGTTCCCGCCGGTGAGCGACTTCGCCAACGGCGTGGTCGGTTTCCACGCGCCGACCTTCGACCTCGCCTTCGTGCTGCTCATGCTGCCGGCGGTCATCGCCCTGGTCGCCGAGAACACCGGCCACGTCAAGGCGGTCGCCGAGATGACCGAGCGCGACCTCGACCCGGTGATGGGCCGCGCGATCGCGGCCGACGGTGCTGCCACGGCGCTGGCGAGCGCGGTCGGCGGCTCCCCCACGACCACCTACGCCGAGAACATCGGGGTGATGGCGGCGACGCGGGTCTACTCCACGGCCGCCTACTACGTCGCCGCGCTCGTCGCGATCGGGTTCGGGCTGAGCCCGAAGTTCGGCGAGCTGGTCTCCGCGACCCCGGGCGGCGTGCTCGGCGGGATCACCGTCGTGCTCTACGGCATGATCGGCCTGCTCGGCGCGAAGATCTGGAAGGAGAACCAGGTCGACTTCGCCAAGCCGGTCAACCTCGTGCCGATCTCGGCGGGGATCATCATCGCCATCGGCAACACGAGCCTGGCGATCACCGAGGACTTCGTGCTCTCGGGCATCGCGCTCGGCACGATCGTGGCGCTGGTCGCCTACCACCTCGCGCGGGCGGTGGCGCCGGCGGACATGCGCGACGGTGCTGTCCTGGTGGTCGGCGGTGCGGGCGCCCAGCACGACGACGACATCCCCGGCCACCGCGACGAGCACTGAGGACCCCGTGGCTCGGGCCCGTAGGGAGCCACGCCCTCCAGGAGCCAGCTGCGCTGCGAACAGGCTGCCCAGCGGGTGGTCGGACGACCTTTTCGCAGCGCAGCTCGCGTCAGCTCCGCGGCGGATCAGACCCCGCTGCGCGAAGCCTCACCTCCCTACGCCGAGCAGCACCGGGTCGAGCAGCAGCCCGGGCAGGAACGAGAACACCACGCCGGCGGTGAAGGTTATGCCGATGGCCATCCCGACCCCGTTCGGCACGTCGTAGACCGAAGCACCCGCCACCTCGGCCGGGCGGAGGAGCTCCATCAGCCAGCGGGCGTAGTAGACGAGCCCGATCGCGACGTTGACCGCCATCACCACGGCGAGCCAGGTTGCCGGACCGGCGGCGGAGGAGAACACGAGCACCTTCGCCAGCAGGCCGATCACACCGGGAGGGAGTCCGGCCAGCGCCACGAGCGCGAAGGCGAGCGCCCATCCGGCCAGGGGCTCCTCACGCACGAGCCCGCGGTAGTCGACGAGCCGCTGGCGGGGGAACCTCGTGCCGACGACCGCGGCGACCGCGAACGCCCCGAGGTTGACCACCGCGTAGACGGCGAGGTAGCCGGCCGACCGGCTCAGCACGGTCGCCATGTCCTCGCGACTCGCACCGGCCACCGCGCCGAACGGCACCAGCATGTAGCCGGCCTGCGCCACCGACGACCACGCGAGCAGACGCACGGCGTGCTGCTGCCACAGCGCGAGCACGTTACCGACGGTCATCGTGAGCGCCGCCATCACGCCGACCACCGGCGACCAGGCGGTGGACAGCTCGGGCAGGGCGTAGGCGAGCACCAGCACGAGCCCCACGAAGCCGGCCGCCTTGGAGACGACCGAGAGGTAGGCCGCCACGGCGATCGGCGCGCCGACGTACGTGTCCGGCACCCACATGTGGAACGGCACCGCCGCCACCTTGAAGCAGAGCCCGACCACGGTGAGCAGCGCGCCGGTGACCGCCACCGACCGGACGTCCGCGCCGGCGCTGATCGCCATGTCGATCTGCTCCAGGAAGACCGACCCGGTCGCGCCGTAGACGAGCGAGATGCCCATCAGCATGACGGCGGTCGACACCACCGAGACCAGGAAGAACTTCACCGACGCCTCGGACGCGCGCCGGTCGCCCCGCCGAAGGCCGACCATCGCGAAGGCGGGCAGCGAGACCACCTCGAGCGCGACGAGCAGGGTCACGAGGTCGCGCGACGCCGCGATCGTCATGGCGCCGGTGGCGGTCGCGAGCAGGAGGAAGTTCCACTCCCCCTGGGGCGTGCGGCCCTCGGCCACGTCCGCGGTCTCCAGGAGCGCGACGACCGCGACCCCGAGCAGGACGATCGCCCAGAACACGAGCGTGAGCTGGTCGACGGCGATCGAGCACGGTGCCGGGCCCTCCAGGGCGCCGGTGACGCAGAAGGTGCTGCGGGTCCCCTCGTCGCGGTAGCCACCCATCGCCAGCGCCCCGAGGACCGCCGAGACGCCCACGCCGGTGAGCGTGAGCGCGGCGGGCACCAGTGCCTGGGCCCGGCTGCGGGGCGGGCCGGCGAACGCGTCGGCGAGGAGTACGACGACCGCGGTGATCGCCAGCGCCAGGGGCGGGCCGATCAGCAGCCAGTCGATGTCCTGGACGATGCCGGTCATCCGAGACCTCCCAGGAACGCGCGGGCGGCGTCGGCCACCGGGGTCAGCAGGAGCCCAGGCGCGACGCCGAGCGCGACGGTCAGCACCGCCAGCGGCCCCCAGGTGACCCACTCACCGGCGTCCACGTCCGGGCGCCTGTCCCCGAGCCGGACCGCCGCGACCCGGTCGGTGGGGAGCGCCGCCCCCACGTCGACGTGGTCCACCGAAGGCGTTGCCTCGACGGCCGGGCCCTGCAGCATCGACCGCATCACGGCGAGGAAGTAGGCCGACGCCAGGATCACCCCGAGAGCGGCGATGAACGCCAGCCACCGGTAGGTCGTCTCGGACAGCCCTGCTGCGGGCGAGACCGCGGCGCGGATCGCGAGCATCTCCCCCCAGAACCCGGCGAGCCCGGGCAGCCCGAGGGAGGCCATGGCGGCGAACGCGAAGAGCCCACCCATCCGCGGCACCTTGCCGTAGAGCAGCCGCAGCTCGGCGAGGTCGGTCGTGCCGTAGCGGTCCTTGATCGCGCCGGCGAGGAAGAACAGCAGGCCGGTGATCAGCCCGTGGGCGACGCTGGCGAACACGGCGGCCTGCACCCCGCCGAGGGTGAACGTCGCGGCGCCCAGCACCACGAAGCCCATGTGGCCGACGCTGGAGTAGGCGATCAACCGCTTCAGGTCCGCCTGGGCTAGGCACGCGAGCGCGCCGTACACGATGCCCACGACCGCGAGCGCCGCGACCACCGGCACGAGCAGCCAGTCCGGCGAGGTGACCGGCATCCAGAACCGCACGAAGCCGTAGGTCCCCAGCTTCAGCAGTACCGCGGCCAGGACGACCGAGCCGACCGTGGGGGCCTTGGAGTGCGCGTCGGGCAGCCAGATGTGCAGCGGCCACAGCGGCGTCTTCACGGCGAGGCCGAGGGCGACCAGCAGGCTCGCGGCGAGGGCGGTCGGCCCCGAGGGGGTGTACGACGCCGCGACCCGGGCGATGTCGAAGGTGCCGGCCTCGGCGCGGACGAGCAGGAAGCCGACCAGCATGAGCGCCGAGCCGGTGACGGTGAAGACCAGGAACCGGGTCGCCGCACGTCGTCGGGCCGCCGCGTCGTGCGCGTCCCCCCAGGTGCTGATCACGAACCACATCGGGATCAGCGCGACCTCGAAGAACACGAAGAACAGCACCATGTCGAGAGCGAGGAAGCTTCCGAGCACGCCGGCCTCGATCACCAGCAGCAGCACCGCGAGGGAGCCGGTCCGGCGCGGACCGCCCTCGGCGTCGTCGGGGCCGTGCCGGAGCAGGGAGAACAGTGCGGCGGCGAAGACCAGGGTGCTCATCAGCACGAGGGCCCCGGAGATGCCGTCGAGGCCCAGCCGCCAGTGCAGGTCGAGGGCCTCGAGCCACACGACGTCGACGGACCTGTCGGGGTCGCCCAGCGCACCGCCGGCCGAGCCGAGACGGAGCACGAGCCACACCGACCAGGCGAAGGTGGCCAGCGCGCCGACGACCGCGACCCCCACCGCTGCCCGCTCGCGCCGTGAGACGAGTGCGGCCAGCAGGGCGAAGCCGGCGGGCAGGGCCACCAGGCCGTTGAGCAGGACGGCGTTCATGCGGCCACCCCCGCGGCGACCGCGATCGCGCAGGCACCGACCACGACGACCATGAGGTAGGCCTGGACGTTCCCGTTCTGTGCGCGGCGAAGCAGCCAGCCGAGGCCCCGGGTGGTGGCGCCGGCGCCGTCGGCGTACCCGTCGATCACGTCGCGGTCCCCCGCACGTACGGCGCGGGCCAGCAGGCGGACCGGGCGCACCACGCCGACGTCGTAGACCCGGTCCACCGCGGGATGCGGCAGCACGAACGGGTGCCACGGGTCGCGACCGCCGTGGCGTCGCCACAGCAGGTAGACCACCGCGGCAGTGGCTGCCACGAGCAGGGTCATCAGCACCGCGGTGGTCGGGTGGACCAGGGTGTGCTCCACCTCCGCGAAGGCGACCCCGGGGTAGGCGACGAGCAGCCCGCCGAGCACGGTCGGGATGGTGAGGAGGTAGAGCGGCACCTTCATCGACAGCGGCGACTCGTGCAGGTCCGCACGTTCGGGGGTCGCGGCAGGCGTCTCGACGGGCTCGACGACCGGCGGGGTGAAGAACACCATGAGCCAGGCCCGGAGGGAGTACGCCACCGTGAGCACGGCTGTCACCACCGCCGACACGAGCAGCAGCCAGGCGACCCAGGGCCACACGAGGTGTCCCTCGTGCGCGGCCTCCCACACGGCACCGATCACGGCGTCCTTGGTGAAGAAGCCCACGAGGGGCACGACGCCCGCGAGCGCGCCGAACCCGATGGTCATCGTGATGAACGTGTCGGGGAGCTTGCCGCGCAGCCCGCCCATCGCCGACATCGACGTGGTGCCGACCGCGTGCACCACCGACCCGGCCGCGAGGAACAGCAGCGCCTTGAACGCACCGTGGGCCAGCAGGTGGAGCACCCCGGCCTCGTACGCCCCGACCGCGAGCGCGCCGAACATGTAGGCCAGCTGACTGACCGTGGACCACGCGAGCACCCGCTTGAGGTCGCCGGTGAAGAGCGCTGAGACGGCGGCGATGAACATGGTGACCGCCGCGACCAGCGCCAGCGTCGTGAGGGCGACCGGCGCGGACAGGAACAGCGGGTAGGCGCGAGCGACCAGGAAGACGCCGGCGGCGACCATCGTGGCGGCGTGGATCAGCGCCGAGATCGGTGTGGGGCCCGGCATCGCGTCGGGCAGCCAGGTGTGCAGCGGGAACTGCGCCGACTTGCCGACCACCGCGGCCGTCAGCAGCAGCGCGGGGAGCCACAGGTCGTCACGACCGAAGCCGCCCGTGGCGATCTCGCCCATGATCGTGCTGATCCGGTAGCTGTCGAAGCGCACGCCCAGCACGATGATCGCGAACAGCAGGCCGAGGTCGGCGGTGCGCGTCATCAGGAACGCCTTCACGGCACCGGCGCGGGCCTCGGGGAGCTCCCAGTGGTGGGAGATCAGGAAGTACGAGCAGGCACCCATCAGCTCCCAGCCGATGAGCAGCGCCCACAGGTCGTCGGCGGTGACGACCAGGGTCATCGACCCGGTGAAGACCGAGACCAGGGCGGCGTACGACGGGTAGCGGGGGTCGCCGGCCATGTAGCCGAGGGAGTACACCTGCACCAGGAAGGCGACCGTGTGCGCGAGCAGCAGCATCAGCGCACTGAGCTGGTCGACGTGGAAGGCGAGCTCGATGGGCGGCCCCACCGCGGACGTCGCGGCGAAGACGTGGCTCAGCGGCTCGGCGTCCCCGAGGTGGGGCAGCGCGACGGCGACCGCGAGCACGAACCCGAGGGCGGCGGCGCCCACCGCGATCCCCCGCTCGGCCACCTCGCCGCGGTGCCCGACCCACAGAGAGAGGACCGCCGACACGAACGGCAGCACGACGAGCAGCAGCACCACCCAGCTCATCGCACCCCCCGCCGATCGAGCTCGCGACGTCCTGAGCCCGTCGAAGGGTCGAGATCCCGGTCCGCCAGCTCACGCAGCCGGTCGACCTCGATGTGGCCGTGGGTGCGGAAGACCCGCAGCACGATCGCCAGCGCGAGACCGACCTCGGCGGCGGCGATGACGATCACGAACAGCGCGAGCGTCTGGCCGCCGTGCAGGACGTCGCGGAACCAGGCGTCGAAGGCGACGAGGTTGATGTTGACCGCGTTGAGCATCAGCTCCACGCCCATCAGGACGAGCACGGCGTTGCGCCGCACGAGGACGGCGTACACCCCGATCGCGAACAGCAGGCTTGCCAGCACCAGCGGCCACCACAGCGGCATCAGCGCCCACCCCGTCCCCGGGAGTCGGCGGTGTCGGCGGTGTCGGAAGAGCCGGCGGCGGCGTCCTCGTCGTCCTCCGCGCCGGCGGTGTCGGCGCGGGACAGCACGATCGCCCCGATGAGCGCCGCGAGCAGCAGCACCGACAGGACCTCGAAGGGCAGCACCCACTTCTCGAAGACCGTCGCGCCGGTCATCTCCGCGGACCCCACGATGGCCTGGTCGAGGTCGAGGGTCACCTCGGAGAACCCGGCGACCACGGTGGTGACCAGGACGGCGGCGACCAGCAGCGCGACCCCTGCTGCGGGGAGCGCCCGGCGTGCGTCGAGGTCGGTCTGCGGCCCGGTGGGCGCGCGGGTGAGCATCAGCGCGAAGAGCAGGAGTACGACGACCGCGCCCACGTAGATGAGGACCTGCACCCAGGCGAGGAACTCGGCCGCGAGCACGAGGTACACCCCGGCGACCGCACCCAGCGTGACCACCAGCCAGAGGGCGGCGTGCACCATGTTGCGGGTCGTCACGACGAGCAGCGCGGAGCCCACCGCGACCAGCCCGAGCAGCACGAAGACCACCTGGACCCAGGTCATGCTTCACCGCCCGGGGTCGGGGGCGGCGGGTCGGCCGGCGAGGAGGTGGGCGGAGCTGCGGGCGGCGGAGCCGTAGGCGGGGCGGCGGGCGGATCGGCGGGCGGTGCCTCGGCGAGTCTCTCGACCGCCTTCTCCGCGACGGTGACCTCCTTCGCCGGCTCGGCCTTCTCGTCGAGGGCCACCGGCGCGGGCACGGTCCACATCCAGTCGCGAAGCCGGTCCTTCTCGTGGGTGAGCTCGCGGATGTCGAGCTCGGAGTACTCGAACTCCGGGCTCCAGTGCAGCGCGTCGAACGGGCAGACCTCGACACAGATCGAGCAGTACATGCAGATCGAGAAGTCGATCGCGAACCGGTCGAGGACGTTGCGTTGCTTGTCCTTCCCGCCCTCGGTGGTCGCGGGGATCGTGTCCTTGTGGGAGTCGATGTAGATGCACCACGCCGGGCACTCGCGCGCACAGAGCATGCACACGGTGCAGTTCTCCTCGATCAGCGCGATCACCCCACGCGAGCGAGGCGGCAGGTCGGGCATCACGTCCGGGTAGTGCGCGGTCACCGAGCGCCGCGTCATGTTCTGCATGGTCACCTTGAGGCCCTGCAGGAGGCCCTTGCCCGGGAAGCTCATGACGCCATCACCACCACTCCCACCGCCGTGATCGCAAGCTGGAACAGCGCGAGCGGGACCAGCCCCTGCCATGCGAGCCGCTGCAGCTGGTCCTCGCGCAGCCGCGGGTAGGCCACACGGATCCACACGACGACGAAGGCGACCAGCCCGGTCTTCGCGAGCGTCCACAGCCAGCCGAGCTGCTCCTCGAACGGTCCGCGCCAGCCGCCCAGGAACAGCACCGCCGTCAGCGCGGACAGCAGCACGATGCCGGCGTACTCCGCGAGCAGGAACACCGCGAACCTGAGGCCGCCGTACTCCGTGTAGGGGCCGAAGACGAGCTCGGCGTCGGCGATCGGCATGTCGAAGGGCGGGCGCTGCAGCTCGGCGAGCCCGGCGACGAAGAACACGACCATCGCCGGCAGCTGCCACAGCAGCCACCACGGGTTCCACGCCTCGACGATGCCGAGCAGGGACAGGGTCCCGGCGGCCATCGCGACCGACGCTGCGGCGAGCACGAACGGCAGCTCGTAGGCCATCAGCTGGGCGGCGACCCGGATGCCACCGAGGAGACTGAACTTGTTCGCGCTCGCCCAGCCGGCCATCAGCGTGCCCACCACGCCGACGCCCATGACGGCGAGCACGAAGAACAGCCCGAGGTCGAGGTCCTGCCCGACCAGCCCCGGTCCGAGCGGGACGGCCAGGAACGCGACCAGGTAGGGCAGCATGGCCACCGCCGGTGCGAGCTTGAACACCTGGCGGTCTGCGGCGGCCGGTACGACGGCCTCCTTCTGCACGAACTTCACGCCGTCGGCGACGAGCTGCGCCCAGCCGTGGAAGGCGCCGGCGTACATCGGCCCCACCCGCGACTGCATGTGCGCCATCGTCTTGTGCTCGATCTGCCCCACGATCAGCGGCAGCACCAGGAACGCCGCGATCACGATCGCGACCCGCACCAGCACCTCGAGCAGCTCAGGCATCCCCGCCCCCCGACGTGTCAGGTGGCGTGGCGTCAGGCGGCGGCGCGGAGTCGCCGGAGTCGGACCCACGGGCAGGGGCGGAGTCGCCGGAGTCGGACGAGGAGGGCGGGGCGACCGTGGATGGGTCTGGCCGCCGAGCGGAGCGAGGCTGGTTGGGCGCCCCGCCCTCCTCGGGAGACGCAGGCGACGCGGCGGCAGCGGCCCCTGGAGCCGGGCGACGAGGACGACGCGCGGGCCCCGACGGCGCCGCAGCGGCCAACGGGTCCGGCGCCTCCGAGCCGGGCTCGCGCGGCCCCCACTGCTCGGGCTCCGGAACTCCGGGCGGACGGGTACGACGCCGCGAGGGCGCCGCGGCCTGGTGGTCGGACTCCCCCGGCTCCTTCGCCCCCGGCCACGGCTTGGCGACCCGGGAGGCCAGCACGAAGTCCTTGCGCAGCGGGTGCCCCTCGAAGTTCTCGGGCAGCAGCAGCGGGTCGAGCACGAGCCGCTCCCCGGCCTGGTCGGTGAACCCGACACCGAACATCTCGTGGGTCTCGCGCTCGTGCCAGCGGGCCCCGGGGAAGAGGTGCACGACGGAGGCAACCACCGGCTCCTCGCGGGGCACGAGGGTCCGCAGGACGAGGTGCTCCACACCGCGGGGGTGGTGGTCGGCGAGGTGGCACACCATGCGGAAGCCGGAGGTCAGCTCGTCGACCGCGGAGAGGAAGTCGAAGAAGGAGCAGTCGAGGCCGTCGCGGGCGAGCTCGACCGCGTCGGCCCAGCGCGCAGCGGGGACGTCGACGGTGACCGGGCCGAACCCCTCGTCGACGGTCACCTCCTCACCGATCGCCTCGGCGAAGGCGGCGCGGACCCGGCCGGGCCAGTACGACGCGTGGCTGGTCACGTGGGCCGTCCGGGGCCGTCGACGGCGGTGGCACCCTCCGGCGGGAGGACCAGGCCGCGGGTCACCGACGCGGACGAGTCCGACCGGTACCGCTCCGGCAGCGACTCCCCGTCGATCTTCTCCTGCAGCTTGAGGATCCCCTGCAGCAGCGCCTCGGGCCGGGGTGGGCAGCCGGGGACGTACACGTCGACGGGGATGATCTGGTCGACGCCCTTGGTCACGCAGTAGGAGTCCCAGTAGGGGCCCCCGGAGTTCGCGCAGGAGCCGAAGGAGATGACGTACTTCGGCTCGGGCATCTGCTCGTAGAGCCGCTTGATCGCCGGCGCCATCTTGTCGGTCACGGTCCCCGAGACGATCATCAGGTCGGCCTGGCGCGGACCCGGCGCGAACGGGATCACGCCGAGGCGGATGAAGTCGTGGCGCGCCATGGAGGTCGCGATGAACTCGATGGCGCAGCACGCGAGGCCGAAGTTGAAGACCCAGAGGGAGTACTTCCGCCCCCAGTTGAGGAGGTATCTCGCAGGCTTGGGCGCGAGCTTCTGCAGCCCTCCGATCGACGGCATGCCGAGTTCCACCGGTGGTTGAGGAGGCCGAGCCTGCGAGGCGCCCGGTGGTTGAGGAGGCCGAGCCTGCGAGGCGCCCGGTGGTTGAGGAGGCCGAGCCTGCGAGGCCGTCTCGAAACCACCGCCCCCATCACTCGTCACGTCCACGTCAGCACCCCCTTGCGCCAGGCGTAGACGAGGCCGACGGCGATGAAGCCGATGAAGACCGCCATCTCCCCCACCGAGACCCAGCCGAGGCCGCCGAAGACCGTGGCCCACGGGAAGAGGAAGACCGCGTCGACGGCGAAGATGACGTACAGGTAGGCGAAGACGTAGTAGCGGACGTGGTGCTGTGCCCACCCCTCACCGACGGGGTCGACACCGCACTCGTAGGTCAGCAGCTTCTCCCGGGTGGCGTGCGTCGGACGCAGCAGCCGGTTGCCGGCGAACATCGCCACGACGAGCGCCGCGCCGACGACCAGCATGACCACCAGCGGCAGATACGCCCCGTAGTACGCCGTGTTGTCCGCCACGGCGCCCACTCTAGGGCCGAAGCGCCGGCCCCGCAGCGACCCGCGCCGGGTGCTTCGGCACCGCCTCCACGGTGTGACGCCCGTCTCCCGCTAGCGTTCAGGCGTCGACATCCTTGCCCCGGGTCGGAAAGCGTAGGCAACCTTTCCGACCCCGACGGCGTCTCACCACCGAGAGGCCGAGCCACAGGGGCGGGCCACTCGGGAGGACGACATGAAACGGGGAACCCGCATCACCACCGCCGTCGCCGTGGTGGCCGCAGCCGCCATCGCGGTCGGCGCAGGCTCAGCGTTCGGCATGCTGTCGCTGGTGCCGATCGGCACAGAGTCGTCCGCACCGGACGCACCGGTGGTCGCGGTCGAGTCGCCGCCCACCGCGAGCCCCAGTGGGGCTCTTTCCGAGTCGCCGGCCCCACAGCCGTCCGGCCCCCCTGCGACGATCGAGCCGTCGCCGGAGCCCGAGCCGCTCCTCGAGCGTGGCGACCGGGGCCGGGAGGTGCGCGAGCTCCAGCACCGGCTCTACCAGATCGCGTGGTACGCCACCCCCACCACCGGCACCTTCGACGACGCCACGGTGAAGGCCGTCCGCGGTTTCCAGCGCAAGCGGGGCTTCGACGTGACCGGCGAGGTCGACGAGCGCACCTGGCGCCGCCTCGGCACGATGACCCGGCAGCCCAGCGACGACGAGATGTTCAACCGCTTCGGCCCGCCGCTGTTCCAGCTCGGCGACTCGAGCGCCGAGGTCCGCGAGGTCCAGGCCCGGCTGCGGCAGATCGCCTGGTTCTTCGGAGACGTCTCCGACTACTACGGCGAGCAGACCGTCGAAGCGGTCCGCGGCTTCCAGGCCAAGCGGATGATCCCCGTGACCGGAGCGGTCGACCAGCGCACCCTCGACCTGCTCCAGGGGATGACCACGGAGCCGTCCGCGGACGACCTCGCCAACCGGCGTCCCGCACCCTCCGCCGGCGCACCGCTCGACCCGAGGTGCAGCACCGGGCGCGTGCTGTGCATCGACAAGTCGAGCAACAGCCTGCGCTGGGTGGTCGACGGCAAGGTGCAGGTCAACGTCGAGGTCCGCTTCGGCTCCGACGAGCTGCCGACCCGCGAGGGCCAGTTCGCCGTGCAGTGGAAGTCCCGGGACCACGTCTCGTCGCTCTACGACACGTCGATGCCGTTCGCGATGTTCTTCAGCGGCGGCCAGGCCGTGCACTACTCGCCGGACTTCGCCGCNNCAGGTGAGCATCGGCGACAAGGTCATCGTCTACTGGTCGTGACCTTCCCACTTCGGCCCGGGAGCCGGCTCGACACCGAGTCGCTCCCGGGCCGTCGCCGCGTCAGCAGCCGCGCGCCGCGGGGCGCCGTACCCCCTGACCGGCCGTCCTCGGCGACCCGCTCGCACGGGACACAATCCCAAGGTTCGTCACTTTGGTCCGGGAACGGCTTGAGACGGTCGTAGCATGGGCGAAGGGGGCGCCTAGGTAAAGGGCCCGGACCATGGCAGACGTCCGGACCGGCCCCCTGGAAAGAAGGCGACGGCGTGACCAAGCAGGTCAAGCAGCTCGACCGGGTGATCATCCGGTTCGCGGGCGACTCGGGTGACGGGATGCAGCTCACGGGGGACCGGTTCACCCAGGAGACGGCATCGTTCGGCAACGACCTTTCGACACTCCCCAACTTCCCGGCGGAGATCCGTGCACCTCAGGGGACGCTCCCCGGCGTCTCCTCGTTCCAGGTGCACTTCGCCGACCACGACATCCTCACCCCGGGCGACGCCCCCGACGTCCTGGTCGCGATGAACCCCGCGGCGCTGAGGGCGAACCTCGGGGACCTGCCCAAGGGGGCGACGATCGTCGTCGACTCCCACGACTTCACCTCCCGCAACCTCAGCAAGGCGGGCTACACCGAGAACCCGCTCGAGACCGACGCGCTCGCGGAGTTCGCCGTCCACTCCTACGACCTCACCGACATGACCGTCGAGGCGGTGAAGGAGTTCGGGCTCTCCCGCAAGGACGCCGGCCGGGCGAAGAACATGTTCGCTCTCGGCCTCGTGTCGTGGATGTACGGCCGCCCCACCGAGCCGACCGTGACCTTCCTCGAGCGCCGCTTCGCCAAGGCGCCCGACATTCGCGACGCGAACGTCACAGCCTTCAGGGCGGGCTGGTACTTCGGTGAGACGACCGAGGCCTTCGTGGTGCAGTACGAAGTGAAGCCGGCGCCGATGCCCCCGGGCGTCTACCGCAACATCACCGGCAACCTCGCGCTCGCCTACGGCCTCGTCGCCGGTTCCACCCAGTCGGGTCTGCCCCTGTTCCTCGGCTCCTACCCGATCACCCCTGCCTCCGACATCCTGCACGAGCTGAGCAAGCACAAGCGGTTCGGCGTGACGACGTTCCAGGCCGAGGACGAGATCGCCGGCATCGGCGCCGCGCTGGGTGCCTCCTTCGCCGGCTCGCTCGGGGTGACGACCACGTCGGGCCCGGGCATCGCGCTGAAGTCCGAGACGATCGGCCTCGCGGTGATGACCGAGCTGCCGCTGGTCGTCGTCGACGTGCAGCGCGGTGGTCCGTCGACCGGCCTGCCCACCAAGACCGAGCAGGCTGACCTGCTGCAGGCGATGTTCGGCCGCAACGGTGAGTCACCGGTGCCGATCGTGGCTCCCCGGTCGCCGGCGGACTGCTTCGACGCCGCGGTGGAGGCGGCCCGGATCGCGGTCACCTACCGCACCCCGGTGATGCTGCTGTCCGACGGCATGCTCGCCAACGGCTCCGAGCCCTGGCGGATCCCCGAGGTCGAGGACCTTCCCCGCATCGAGCCCGGTTTCGCCACCGAGCCGAACCACCAGACCACGAACGCCAAGGGCGAGACGGTCGAGGAGTTCTGGCCCTACCTCCGCGACGAGGACACCCTCGCGCGCCCCTGGGCGGTCCCGGGCACCAAGGGCCTCGAGCACCGCATCGGCGGTCTGGAGAAGGGTGACGGGCACGGCAACATCTCCTACGACCCCACCAACCACGACTTCATGGTCCGCACCCGCCAGGCCAAGGTGGACCGGATCGCCGAGTCGCTCCCGCCGCTGGAGGTCGACGACCCGTCCGGCAAGGCCCGGGTGCTCGTGCTCGGTTGGGGCTCGACCTACGGCCCGATCGGCGCCGCCGTACGACGAGCCCGGACGGCCGGGCTGGAGGTCGCCCAGGTGCACCTGCGCCACCTCAACCCGTTCCCGCAGGACCTCGGCGACATCCTGAAGTCCTACGACGCCGTGATGGTCCCGGAGATGAACCTCGGCCAGCTCTCGATGCTGCTGCGGGCGAGGTACCTCGTCGACGTGGTCGGCTACAACTACGTCCGCGGCCTGCCGCTGAAGGCCGCCGAGCTCGCCAGTGCGATCACCGACCTGGTCGAGGCCACCACCGGCGAGACCCCGTCCTCCGTGTCCGACGGGCACCAGGCCCCTGCCGCCGTGAAGGAGAGCGTGCGATGACCACCGAGTCCCTCCCGTTCCCAGGACTCCAGCACGTCCCGGCGACCGAGGTACCCCAGACCGGCAAGGACTTCTCCAGCGACCAGGAGGTCCGCTGGTGCCCCGGCTGCGGCGACTACGCCGTGCTCAAGGCCGTGCAGAGCTTCCTCCCCGACCTCGGACTGCGCCGGGAGAACATCGTCTTCATCTCCGGCATCGGCTGCTCGAGCCGGTTCCCGTACTACCTCGACACCTACGGCATGCACTCCATCCACGGCCGTGCGCCGGCGATCGCCACCGGGCTCGCGACCGCCCGCGACGACCTGTCGGTGTGGGTGGTCACCGGTGACGGCGACGCGCTCTCGATCGGGGGCAACCACCTGATCCACGCGCTGCGCCGCAACGTGAACATGACCATCCTGCTGTTCAACAACCGGATCTACGGCCTCACCAAGGGGCAGTACTCCCCCACCTCCGAGCTGGGCAAGGTCACCAAGTCCACCCCGATGGGCTCGCTGGACAACCCCTTCAACCCGGTCTCGCTCGCGCTGGGCGCCGAGGGCACCTTCGTCGCACGCACCGTCGACTCGGACCGCAAGCACCTCACGGCGGTCCTGTCGGCGGCCGCCGCCCACCGGGGTACGTCGTTCGTGGAGATCTACCAGAACTGCCCGATCTTCAACGACGGCGCCTTCGACGCGGTCAAGGACAACGACACCAAGGCCGACGCCCTGATCCCGCTCGTGCACGGCGAGCCGATCCGGTTCGGGGCTCCGGGCGAGGACGGTCTCGGGGCCAAGGGCGTGGTCCGCGACCCCGCGACCGGGGGCCTGCGGATCGCCGAGGTGGCCGAAGTCGGCGCGGACGCCGTGCTGGTGCACGACGCGCACGCCGACGACCCCACCACGGCGTTCGCGCTCTCGCGGCTGACCGACCCGGGACACCTGCACAAGGCCCCGATCGGGATCTTCCGGCAGGTCGACCACGTGTCGTACGACGACCAGGCCCGCGGCCAGATCACGACCGCCCGCGCCGGCCACGAGGACACCGCGCTCGAGCTCGACGCCCTCCTGCACAGCGGGGACACCTGGACGGTCGCCTGACGCCGACCCGGCACCTGTGCAGCCCAGAACCCGCCGACCCGGCGCCTGTGCAGACGAGCCGAGCCGTCCCGGCGCCTGTGCAGACGAGCCGAGCGTCCAGTCACTGGCATGAGCGCCGGCTGCCCCTTACACGTCGGCTAGGCTGCTCCGGTGGCTGAGCAACGTCGCGGATTCCTCCTCGGAGCGGCCGCCTATGCGATCTGGGGTGTCTTCCCGCTCTACTTCCCGCTGCTCCAGCCGGCCGGGGCCGTCGAGATCCTCGCCCACCGGGTGTTCTGGTCGATGGCCACGATGCTCGTCCTCGTCCTGGTGCTCGGCCGGTCGCGCCAGGTGCGCGCCGTGCTCGGGCATCGTCGCACCTTCGGCATCCTGGCCTTCGCCTCGGTCGCCATCGCGGTCAACTGGGGAACCTACATCTGGGGCGTCAACAACGAGCACGTCGTCGAGACGTCGCTGGGCTACTTCATCAACCCGCTGGTGACCGTGCTCATGGGCGTCGTCGTGCTCGGCGAGCGGCTGCGCACCATGCAGTGGGTGGCCCTCGGCATCGCGGCGGTCGCCGTACTCGGTCTCACGGTGGAGTACGGCCGCCCGCCCTGGGTCGCGATCGCGCTGGCGTTCTCGTTCGCCTTCTACGGGCTGGCGAAGAAGCAGGCCAACGTCGGCGCCGTGGAGAGCCTGACCGTCGAGACCCTCCTGTTGGCGCCGATCGCCGGGGCGTACATCCTCTGGCTCACCAGCCAGGGCGTCTCCGCCTTCGGCACGGAGGGCTCGGGGCATGCGGCCCTGCTGGTCTCGACGGGCATCGTGACCGCGATCCCGCTGATCTTCTTCGGCGCCGCCGCGACGCGGGTGTCGATGACCACGATCGGTCTGCTGCAGTACCTCGCCCCGACGATCCAGTTCGCGATCGGCGTCGTGATCTACCGCGAGGACATGCCGGTGATGCGCTGGGTCGGCTTCGGCCTCGTGTGGGTGGCGCTGGTGATCTTCACCTACGAGGCGGTCACCCACCGGCGGCGGCAGCTGCGCCTCACGGCGCAGGCCAGCGCCCTGTGACGGCCGTTGCTTTCCCAGGTGAACGTGGGAAAGCACGTCCTACCGCGTGAAATGTCACGAGGTAAGAGCCGTTTTCCCAGGTGAACGTGGGAAAGCCGCGGCCCCACCGCCCCTCAGGCGGTGCGGGTCGCGATCACCGCGGCGAAGGCGTCGAGCGCGTCGCGGGCGGCCCCCTGCGGCAACACCTTCAGCAGCTCACGCGCCTCGTCGGCCCGCGCCAGGACGTAGGACCGCGCCTCGTCCATCGCCGGGTGCTTGCGGAGCAGGTCGAGCGCCTCGGCGTGGAGCGCGTCGTCGGTGAGGTCGGCGTCGAGCAGCTCCAGGAGGCGTACGTCGGCCGGGTCGGTCGACCGTCTGGCGATCAGCACCGGCAGGGTCGGCACCCCCTCGCGAAGGTCGGTGCCGGGGGTCTTGCCCGACTCCTCCGACTCGCTCGCGATGTCGAGGATGTCGTCGGAGAGCTGGAAGGCGGTGCCGACCTTCTCGCCGTACTCGGTCAGGGCCGCCTCGACCTCGGCCGACGCACCGGCGAAGCGCGCGCCGTAGCGGGCGGAGGTGGCGATCAGCGAGCCGGTCTTGCCCGCCACCACGCGCAGGTAGTGGTCGAGCGGGTCCTCGTCCTCACCGGGGCCGAGCGTCTCGAGGATCTGCCCCTCGACGAGCCGGGTGAAGGTCTCGGCCTGGATGCGGACCGCCTCCGACCCGAGCCGTGCGGTGAACTCCGAGGACTTGGAGAACAGGAAGTCGCCGGTGAGGATCGCGACCAGGTTGTCCCAGCGGGCGTTCGCCGACTCGGCGCCGCGGCGCAGGTCGGCCTCGTCCATGACGTCGTCGTGGTACAGCGACGCCAGGTGGGTCAGCTCCACGACACAGGCCGCGGTGACGATCCCGTCGGCGTACGGGTCACCGGTCTCGGCGGCCAGCAGCACGAGCAGCGGCCGGAAGCGCTTGCCCCCGGCGTGCATGAGGTGGCGCGCCGCGTCGGTGACGAACTGCGCCTCGCTCTGCACCGCCTCCTCGAGGGCCTGCTCGACCTCCAGCATCCGCGCACGCAGACGCTCCTCGAGGTGTTCGTCGAGGATCGGCATCGCCAGCGACGGCGCTGCGGGGGTTGACACCGCGTTCGGCTCCTTGTCGTACGCGCCCGCCCGAGAGGCGGGAGCAGGTCAGCGGATGAGCTCCCCGGCGGCGCCCGCCAGGTCGAGGACCGGGCCGGGTACGACGCCCAGGAGCAGCGTGGCCGTGAAGCCCACTGCGATCACGATAGTCGTCAGACCTGACGGCATGGTCACCGTGGGTCCCTCACCGACCGGCTCGGAGAAGTACATCAGGACGATCACGCGGATGTAGAAGAACGCCGCGACCGCGCTCATCAGCACCGCGACGACGACCAGCGGCCACGCCCCACCGGCCAGCGCGGACGCGAACACGGCCCACTTGCCGGTGAACCCGCTGGTCAGCGGGATGCCCGCCATGCCCAGCAGCAGGAAGGCGAAGACACCCGCGACGACCGGGGACTCCTTGCCCAGGCCGGCCCAGCGCGTGAGCGCCGTGGCCTCGCCGCTGCCGTCGCGGACCACGCTGACGATCGCGAAGGCGGCGATGGTCATGAAGCCGTAGGTCACGAGGTAGAACAGCACCGCCTGCACCGAGCCGATGCCTGCCGGGCCGGAGCTGCCCTGCTGGGCGCCCACGAAGCCGGTCAGGATGAAGCCGGAGTGGGCGATCGCGGAGTAGGCGAGGAGCCGCTTCACGTCGGTCTGTGACAGGGCGATCACCGAGCCGACCACCATGGTCAGGATCGCGACGACCCAGATCATCGGGGTCCAGTCCCAGCGGGCACCGCCGAAGGCGACGTAGAACAGCCGCAGCATCGCACCGAAGGCGGCCACCTTGGTCGCGGCTGCCATGAACGCGGTGACCGCGGTAGGGGCGCCCTGGTAGACGTCGGGGGTCCAGGCGTGGAACGGCGCGGCGCCCACCTTGAACAGCAGGCCGACCGCCATCATCGCGATGCCGCCGAGGAGCAGGGAGGACCCGCCGGCGCGGCCGGAGACCGCCTCGCTGATGTCGGAGAGCTGCATCGAGCCGGCGTAGCCGTAGACCAGCGCGATGCCGTAGATGAAGAACCCGGAGCTGAACGCGCCGAGCATGAAGTACTTCAGCGCCGCCTCCTGGCTCAGCAGGCGGCGACGACGCGCCAGGCCGGAGAGCAGGTAGAGCGGCAGCGAGAGCACCTCGAGTGCGACGAACATGGTCAGCAGGTCGTTCGACGCCGGCATCAGCATCATGCCGCTGAGCGCGAACAGCATCAGCGGGAAGACCTCGGTGTGCTCCAGCCCGCGGGTCGACGCCTCGCGCTCGGCCTCGGTGCCGGGCAGGGCGGCCGCCTGGCCGGCGAAGCCGAGCACGCCGCCCTCGAGCTGCCGCTCGGCGAAGAGCAGGGTGCCCAGGAGGGCGAAGACCAGGAGCGTGCCCCAGAGGAAGACCGACGGTCCGTCGATCGCCACCGAACCGGCACCGGCGATCTGGCCGCGGGCCCGGTCCTCGGCGAGGGTGTCGAGGCTCAGGCCCACCCACACTGTCGCGGCGAGGGCCCCTACCACGGTGAGCAGGGTGAGTCCGACCTGCACGAGGTAGCGCAGGTGCCGCGGCGCGTAGGCCTCGACGAGCACGCCGAGGACTGCGGCGCCCGCGACGATCAGCAGCGGCGAGAGGAGGGCGTACTCGAGGTTCGGGGCCTCGAACTCGGCAGCGGAAATCACTGGTCGTTCTCCTCGTGCTCACCGGAGCCGGCCGTGGCCGGGACGTCCGGAGCGGGGTCTGACACACCCACCTGCTGCAGGGTCTCCTGCACGGCGGGCTCGATGATCGTGGTCAACGGCTTCGGGTAGAAGCCGAGCAGGACGATGAGCACCAGCAGCGGCGCGAGGGCGGACACTTCGCGCAGACCGAGGTCGCGCATCGGGGCCACGGCGGGGACCGTCGGGCCGGTCATCGTGCGTTGGTACATCAAGAGGATGTAGAGCGCGGCGAGGACGATGCCGAGGACCGCGAAGACGGCGTACCACCAGTTGTAGGTGAACGCGCCGACCAGCACCAGGAACTCCGACACGAACGGCGAGAGGCCCGGCAGCGACAGCGACGAGAGACCGGCTACCAGGAAGATGCCGGCGAGCACCGGCGCGACCTTCTCCACCCCGCCGTAGTCGCTGATGAGGGCCGAGCCGCGACGCCGGATGAGGAACCCGGTCACCAGGAACAGCGCGGCCGTCGAGAGCCCGTGGTTGAACATGTACAGCGTGGAGCCGACCTGGCCGGCGCTGTTGAGCACGAAGATGCCGAGCACGATGAAGCCGAAGTGCGACACCGAGGTGTAGGCGATCAGGCGCGGGATGCTGTTCTGGCCGATGGCGAGCAGCGCGCCGTACAGCACCGAGAACACCGCGAGCACGAGCACGACCGGGGTCGCCCACTGCGCGGCCTCGGGGAAGAGCCCGAGCCCGAAGCGGATCATGCCGAAGGTGCCGATCTTGTCGAGGATGCTGACCAGCAGCACCGACGTGCCGGGCGTGCCCGCGGCGGCCGCGTCGGGCAGCCAGGTGTGCACCGGGAACATCGGCGCCTTGATCGCGAAGGCGATGAAGAAGCCCAGGAACAGCCAGCGGCCGACGTTCTGGTCCATCTCGATCTGTGTGAGCTCGGAGAGGAGGTACGTCGGACCGAACTCGCTGTCGGCCGAGACGACGTACAACCCGATCACCGAGGCCAGCATGAGCAGGCCACCGAGCAGGGAGTACAGCAGGAACTTCATCGCCGCGTAGGACCGGCGGGCGCCACCGAACCCGCCGATCAGGAAGTAGATCGGGATCAGCGTCGCCTCGAACAGCACGTAGAACAAGAACACGTCGGTGGCCATGAAGACGCCGAGCGCAAGACCCTCGAGGGCCAGCATCCACGCGAAGAACGAGTTCGTGCTCCAGCGGCCGCCGTCGCCGTCGTTCCACGACGCGAGGATCACGACCGGCACGAGGATCGCGGTCAGCAGCACCAGGGTGAGCCCGATGCCGTCGAGGCCGAGGGCGTAGTGCGCGCCGAAGGCGGCGATCCAGGTGTACTCCTCGGTGAGCTGCATCCCGGCTCGGGCGTCGTAGCCGAACCCGACCAGCGCGGCGAGCAGCAGCGTGACGAGCGAGAAGGCGAAGGCCACCTGCTTGGGCAGGGCGCCGTCGGGACGCTTGGGCAGCAGGGCGACCAGGACGGCGCCGAGCAGCGGCACCGCCATCAGGACGGTCAACCAGGGAAAGCTCACAGCGACACCAACCTCAGATTCGTCCGTTCACGTCGTCCGGCCCCCCGGACATCGAGCCTGTCGAGATGACGGTTCATGCCAGGTTCACCGCCAGCAGGACGGCGAGCAGCAGCACCGCACCGGCGAGGAGGGAGAGGGCGTAGGAGCGCACGAAGCCGTTCTGCCAGCGCCGGAAGACGCCCGACATGCCACCGAAGGCCGCGGCCGTGCCGTTCACAGCCCCGTCGACGCCGTGGTCGTCGAACCGGGTCAGGTCGCCGACGAAGCGGTCGCCGGGCCGCATGAACAGCCCCTCGTTGAGCGCGTCGCCGTAGAGGTCGGCGCGGGCGGCACGGGTGAACACCGACACGTTGGCCGGAGCCACGCGCGGGACCTCGCGCTTGCCCACGAGCACCCAGGCAAGGGCCACCCCGACCGCCACCACGACGGTGACGATCAGGGTCATCACGAGCGGCGAGACGGCGAGCTCGTGGTGCTCGGCGTGGCCGACGGTCGGCTCGAGCCACTCGACGACCCAGTTGCCGAGCAGCATCGCGCCGCCGAGCACGGAGAGGGCGGCGAGCACGATCAGCGGCACCGTCATCACCTTGGGCGACTCGTGCGGGTGCACGTCCTCGGACCAGCGCTTCTCGCCGAAGAAGGTCATCAGCATCAGGCGGGTCATGTAGAAGGCGGTGATGCCGGCACCGAGCAGGGCCGCCAGGCCGACCACGAGGTTCTCGCCGAAGGCGGCCTCGATGATCTTGTCCTTGGACCAGAAGCCGGAGAAGCCGGGGAACCCGATGATCGCGAGGTAACCCATCGCGAAGGTCAGGAAGGTCACCGGGAGCATCTTCTGCAGCGCCCCGTAGTGGCGCATGTCGACGTCGTCGTCCATCGCGTGCATGACCGAGCCGGCGCCGAGGAACATGTTGGCCTTGAAGAAGCCGTGGGTGAGCAGGTGGAAGATCGCGAAGGCGTAGCCGGCGACCCCGAGGCCCGCGGCGAGCATCATGTAGCCGATCTGGCTCATCGTCGACCCGGCGAGGGCCTTCTTGATGTCGTCCTTCGCCGTACCGATGATCGCGCCCCACAGGAGCGTGACCGCACCGACGATCACGACAGCGGTCTGCGCAACCGGCGCGGCCTCGTAGATGAAGTTCGAGCGCACGACCAGGTAGACGCCGGCGGTCACCATGGTCGCCGCGTGGATCAGCGCCGACACCGGGGTCGGGCCCTCCATCGCGTCGAGGAGCCAGGACTGCAGCGGCACCTGGGCCGACTTGCCGGCGGCGGCGAGCAGGAACAGCAGCCCGAGGGCGGTCAGCACGCCGTCGGAGGCCTCCCCCGCCACCGCGGAGATCTCGGCGAAGCCGACCGTGCCGAAGGTCGCGAAGGCGAGCATGACGCCGAGCGCCATCCCGATGTCACCGACCCGGTTCACCACGAACGCCTTCTTCGCGGCGGCGGCCGCGGAGGGCTTGTGCTGCCAGAAGCCGATGAGGAGGTACGACGCCAGGCCGACGCCCTCCCAGCCGAGGAACAGCACGAGGTAGTTGTCGGCGAGGACCAGCACCAGCATCGCGGCGACGAAGAGGTTCAGGTAGCCGAAGAAGCGACGACGCCGTGCATCGTGCTCCATGTAGCCGATCGAGTAGACGTGGATGATCCCGCCCACTCCGGTGATCAGCAGCAGGAACAGCGCCGACAGCGGGTCGTAGAGCAGGGCGAGGTCGACGGTGAACGGACCGGCCTCGATCCAGCTGTAGAGCGTCTGGCCGACGCTGCGGTCCTCGGCGTCCCGGCCCAGCAGCGCGAGGAAGGCGAGCAGGCTCAGCGCGAAGGAGCCGGCGACGGTGGCGACACCGAGCAGGTGGCCCCACGCGTCGGTGCGACGCCCACCGAGCAGCAGGATCGCGGCGCCGAGCGCGGGCAGCGCGATGATCAGCCACAGCAGGGAGAAGACCCCGTCCGCGGAGGCGGCCTCGATCACCGGGGCCCCCTCTGCCAGGGAGATCGCACTCAGAGGAGTCACGACGGTAGTGGTCAACACGGCTCCTAGTACTTCAGCAGGCTCGCGTCGTCGACCGAGGCCGACCGACGGGTCCGGAAGATGGTCACGATGATCGCGAGGCCGACCACGACCTCAGCGGCCGCCACGACCATCACGAAGAAGGCCGTCACCTGCCCGTCGAGGTTGCCGTGGACCCGGGAGAAGGTGACCAGCGCGAGGTTCGTCGCGTTGAGCATCATCTCCACGCACATGAACAGCACCAGCGCGTTGCGGCGGGTGAGCACGCCGACCGCGCCGATCGTGAACAGGATCGCGGACAGGACGAGGAACGGGGTCTCGCTCATCGCTGCACCTCCTCGTCACTCGCGCGGTCGTGGCCCTGCCGGCTCGGGTCGCCCTCGATGGGGCCCTTGGGGGTGGCGTCGGGCTCGCCGGGGACGTTCGAGGAGCCGTCGTCGCGCAGGCCGCGGGTGAGCTCCTCGATGTCGTCGGCGAGCCGGCCGGCGGAGCGGACGGTGCCGCGTGCGGCGAGCACGCGGGACACCGACGACTCGGCGGGAGTGCCGTCGGGCAGCAGCGCCGGGGTGTCGACGGCGTTGTGGCGGGCGTAGACACCCGGTGCGGGCAGCGGGCCGAGGTGACGGCCGTGCTCGGCGTAGTCGCGCATGCGCTTGTCGGCCGTCTCCCGCTGGGACAGCTTCGGCTCCATCCGCTCCCCGTGCGCGAGCACCATGGTGCCGAGCGCAGCGGTGATCAGCAGGGCCGCGGTGGCCTCGAAGGCGATGGCGTAGCGGGAGAAGAGGAGGTCGGCGAGGCCCTGGATGTTGCCGTCGGTGTTGGCCTGGTCGAGGCCGACCACCGTCCCGACCGTCACCTGGGCGACGCCGACGACGAGCAGGGCGCCGAAGGCGAGGCCGAGCAGGATCGCAAGCACCCGCTGGCCCTTGATCGTCTCGACGACCGAGTCGGAGGCGTCGACACCGACGAGCATGAGCACGAAGAGGAACAGCATCAAGATCGCGCCGGTGTAGACGATGATCTGCACCGCGAACAGGAACGGCGCGTCCTGGACGAGGTAGAGCACCGCCAGTCCGATCATCACGACCGCGAGCAGCAGGGCCGCGTGGACGGCCTTGCGTGCGAACAGCACACCGAGGGCCGCCACGACCATGACCGGCGCGAGCAACCAGAAGGCGATCACCGGGCGTCTCCACTCTCGTTGCCCGCCGCGCCCGGCTGGGCCTTGAACGCGCCGCGGTAGTAGTCGGTCTCGTCGTCGCCGAGCAGCATCGGGTGCGGCGGCTGCTCCATGCCCGGCAGGAGCGGTGCGAGCAGGTCCTGCTTCTCGTAGATCAGGTCGGCGCGGTTGTCGTCGGCGAGCTCGTACTCGTTGGTCATCGTCAGGGCGCGCGTCGGGCAGGCCTCGATGCACAGCCCGCACAGGATGCAGCGCAGGTAGTTGATCTGGTAGACGCGGCCGTAGCGCTCACCCGGGGAGAACCGCTCGTCGGCGGTGTTCGAGGCGCCCTCGACGTAGATGGCGTCGGCGGGGCACGCCCAGGCGCACAGCTCGCAGCCGATGCACTTCTCCAGCCCGTCGGGCCAGCGGTTGAGCTGGTGCCGCCCGTGGAAGCGCGGTGCCGTGGGCCGCTTCTCGAAGGGGTACTGGTAGGTGACGGTCTTCTTGAACATCGTCCGGAACGTGACCCCGAACCCGGCGATCGGGTCCCAGAGCTGCTCCTTGAGGGTGGCCATCAGTGCTGCTCCCCTGCCTCTGTCGTCGTACTGGTCGGGGTGAAGGACGTGGCGTCGCGCCGGGTCCGGTTCGCGGGGGCCGGGATCTGCATCGGCGGCACAGGGTAGCCACCTGCGAAGGCGTCGTGCTCGCCTGCCTCGGCGGGAGCCTCCTCGGCCTCCTCGCGGCCGCCGACGAAGAACAGCGCCGCGAAGATCACGGCGAGGATGCCCAGGACCACCAGCAGGGTGTTGCGGTCCACGCCGCCGTTGACGCTCATCCAGCGGATCGTGGCGACCGCGAAGATCCAGGCCAGCGAGATCGGGATCAGCCGCTTCCAGCCGAACCGCATGAACTGGTCGTAGCGCAGGCGCGGCAGGGAGCCTCGCAGCCAGATGAACATGAAGATGAACATCATGACCTTGCCGAGGAACCACAGCACCGGCCAGTAGCCCTCGTTGAACATGCCGTCGTTGACCGCCGACAGCGGCCACGGCGCACGCCAGCCGCCGAGGAACAGCGTGGTCGCGAGCGCGGAGACGGTGGCCATGTTGACGTACTCCGCGAGGAAGAACAGCGCGAACTTCAGGGAGGAGTACTCCGTGTGGAAGCCGCCGACGAGCTCGCCCTCGGCCTCGGGGAGGTCGAACGGCGCGCGGTTGGTCTCGCCGACCATGGAGATCACGAAGATGACGAACGACGGCACGAGCACCAGGCCGAACCACAGCCGCTCCTGCGCGGCGACGATGCCCGACGTCGACAGGGTGCCGGCGTAGATGAAGACCGCGACCAGCGACAACCCCATCGCGACCTCGTAGGAGATCATCTGCGCCGAGCTGCGCAGGCCGCCGAGGAGGGGGTACGTCGAACCGGACGACCAGCCCGCGAGCACGATGCCGTAGATGCCGATCGAGGCGATCGCCAGCATGAACAGCACCGCGACCGGCATGTCGGTCAGCTGCAGCGGGGTCTGCACGCCGAACATGTTCACGACCGGCCCGAAGGGGATCACCGACCAGGTCAGGAAGGCCGGGATCACCATGACCACGGGGGCGAGCAGGTAGACGACCTTGTCGGCCGCCTTGGGGATGATGTCCTCCTTCAGCGCGAGCTTCACGCCGTCGGCGAGGCTCTGCAGGAGGCCGAAGGGGCCGTGCACGTTCGGGCCGGGGCGGTGCTGCATGCGGCCCACGACGCGGCGTTCGAACCAGATGTTGAACAGCGTCAGCAGCACCAGGACCAGGAAGATCAGCAGGGCCTTGACGAGGACCAGCCACACCGGGTCGTTGCCGAACGCCGAGAGGTCCTCGACCCGGTCGGCCATGATCGGGCTCGCCAGCGCGCTCAGTGTCATGCTCATGCTCGGCCTTCCTGGGACGTGCTCGGGACGACACCCTCGAGTCGGACGACGGTGCCGGAGGTGGCCGTTCCCAGCTCACGGGAGAGCGAGACGCCGCTCGAGCTCGCCGGCGCCCACACGACGTGGTCGGGCAGGTCGGCGACCGCCACCGGCAGCTCCACGGAGCCGCGGTCGGAGGCGACCGTGACGAGCTGCCCGCTCTGGACGCCGAGCCGGGCCAGCGTCGCCGCCGAGACCAGCGCGACCGCGCGACGCCCGGTGGCCTTGAGGTACTCGTCGCCGTCGAGCATGCGGCCGTCGTCGATCAGCTGCTTCCAGCTGCTCAGCAGGTAGTGACCGTCGGCGAGTGCCCGCGGAGCGTCCGCAGCGGACGCCCCGGCGAACTCGGCGGACGGGAAGGTGACCCGTTCGCCGTCCCAGGCCCCGAACGACTGCATCTCCGCGCGGGCCTGCTCGACGGTGCGGATCCCGAACCGGACCCCCATCTCCTCGGCGATCCCGGCGAGGATGCGGACCTCCGGCAGCGAGCTCGGCTCGTGGAAGATCTGGGCGAACGGCCGGGGCCTGCCCTCCCAGTCCACGAACGTCCCGGCCTTCTCGGTGACCGGGGCCACCGGGAGGACGACGTCGGCGTAGGGCGAGACCTCGGTGGCCCGGACCTCGAGGGAGACCACGAAGTCGGCCGCCGCGAGGGCCTGCTCGGCCAGCTCCGGGTCGGGCAGGTCGCGCAGCTCGACACCGGCGACGACCAGCCCGCGGAGCTCGCCGGTCGCGGTGGCCGCGATGATCCCGTCGGCGTCGCGCCCCGGCTCGTCGGGCAGGTGGGTCACGCCCCAGACGGCCCCTGCGTCCACACGGGCGTCGGCGACCGACACGGGTCGGCCCCCGGGGAGGAGGTTGGGGAGGCAGCCTGCCTCGACCGCGCCTCGGTCACCCGCCCGGCGCGGGACCCAGGCGAGCTTGGCACCGGTCGTACCGGCCAGCGTCGTCACCGCGGACAGCGCACCCGGCACGGAGGCCATCCGCTCGCCGACCAGGATCACGCCGCCGCTGTCGAGGGCGACCGTGCCGTCGTGCGCAAGGCCCTCGACGACCTGCGGCTCGTCGCCGGGCGCGCACGGCACCAGCGTGCCGTGCATCTTCGCCAGGCCGCGCGTGGTGAACGGGGCCACCGAGAAGACCTTGGTGCGACCCTTGCGGGCGGCCTTGCGCAGCCTGAGGAAGACGATCGGCGACTCGTCCTCGGGCTCGAAACCGACGAGGACCACGGTGGTCGCCCTCTCGAGGTCGGCGTAGCTGACCTCGAGCGACTTCGCGACGACGTGCGAGGCGAGGAAGTCGGCCTCCTCCGCGGAGTGCGGCCGGGCGCGGAAGTCGATGTCGTTGGTGCCGAGCGCGACGCGGGCGAACTTGGCGTACGCGTAGGCGTCCTCGGCGGTGAGCCGGCCGCCGGTGAGCACACCGACCGGGCCCGCCGCCTGGAGGCCGCGGGCGGCGACGGCGAGCGCCTCGGTCCACGACGCGGGGCGGAGCTCGCCGCGTCGTCCTGAGCCCGTCGAAGGCTCCTCACGGACCAGCGGGTGCGTGAGGCGGTCGGGCTGCCGGGAGTGCATGAACCCGAAGCGACCCTTGTCGCAGTTCCACTCCTCGTTCACCTCGGGGTCGAAGCCCGCCAGACGACGCGTGACCTTGCCGCGCCGGTGGTCGGTGCGCTGCGCGCAGCCCGAGGCGCAGTGCTCGCACACCGACGGCGTGGAGACGAGGTCGAAGGGGCGGGCACGGAAGCGGTACGACGCCGAGGTCAGCGCCCCGACCGGGCAGATCTGGATCGTGTTGCCCGAGAAGTAGGACTCGAAGGGCTCCTTCTCGTAGATCCCGACCTGCTGGAGGGCACCCCGCTCGATCAGCGCGATGAACGGGTCGCCGGCGATCTGCTCGGAGAAGCGGGTGCAGCGGGCGCACAGCACGCAGCGCTCCCGGTCGAGGAGCACCTGCGCGGAGATGTTGATCGGCTTGGGGTAGGTGCGCTTCTGCTCGACGAACCGGCTCTCGCCGCGGCCGTTCGACATCGCCTGGTTCTGCAGGGGGCACTCGCCGCCCTTGTCGCAGACCGGGCAGTCGAGCGGGTGGTTGATCAGCAGGAACTCCATGATCCCCTGCTGCGCCTTGTCGGCGACCGGCGAGGAGGCCTGCGTGCGGATCTTCATCCCGTCCGCCACCTGGAGGGTGCAGGAGGCCTGTGGCTTGGGGATCGGGCGGCCGTTGCCGGCGTCCTCGACCTCGACCAGGCACTGCCGGCAGGCGCCGACCGGGTCGAGCAGCGGGTGGTCGCAGAAGCGCGGGATCTGCACGCCGATCTGCTCGGCCGCCCGGATGACGAGGGCGTCCTTCGGGACACTGACCTCGACGTCGTCGATGGTCACCGTCACGAGGTCCTGGCGCTCCACGGCGCCGGTGGACGAGGAGGAGGAAGAGACCGTCATGCGTGCGCTCCCGCGGGTGCGAAGAGGGTGGAGGCGGCGTGGTCGAAGGGGCAGCCGCCGTGCTCGAAGTGCGCGATGTACTCGTCGCGGAAGTACTGGATCGACGAGGTGATCGGGCTCGTCGCGCCGTCGCCGAGCGCGCAGAACGCCCGGCCCAGGATGTTGTCGCACTGGTCGAGCAGCAGCTCGAGGTCGGCCTCGGTGCCCTCGCCCCGCTCGAGGCGGGCGAGAGTCTGCACGAGCCACCAGGTGCCCTCACGACACGGGGTGCACTTGCCGCACGACTCGTGCTTGTAGAACTCCGTCCAGCGCAGGACGGCGCGGACCACGCAGGTCGTGTCGTCGAAGATCTGCAGCGCGCGGGTGCCCAGCATCGAGCCCGCGGCACCGACCGCCTCGTAGTCGAGGGGGACGTCGAGGTGCTCGTCGGTCAGCAGCGGGGTCGACGAACCGCCCGGCGTCCAGAACTTCAGCTCGTGGCCCTCGCGGATGCCGCCCGCGAGATCGATCAGCTCACGCAAGGTGATCCCGAGAGGCGCTTCGTACTGCCCGGGCCGGGTGACGTGACCCGACAGGGAGTAGATGACGAACCCCTTGCTCTTCTCGGTGCCGAGCCCGGCGAACCACTCCGCGCCGTTGTTGATGATGGCCGGGACCGACGCGATCGACTCGACGTTGTTGATCACCGTGGGCGCGGCGTAGAGGCCGGCGACGGCCGGGAACGGCGGGCGCAGCCGGGGCTGTCCGCGGCGACCCTCGAGCGAGTCGAGGAGCGCGGTCTCCTCCCCGCAGATGTAGGCGCCCGCGCCGGCGTGCACCACGAGCTCGAGGTCGTAGCCGGAGCCGTGGATGTTCCTGCCGAGGTGGCCGGCGAGGTAGGCCTCCTGCACCGCGCGCTGGAGGCGGCGGATCACGTGCAGCACCTCACCGCGGACGTAGATGAAGGCGTGGTTCGCCCGGATGGCGTAGGCCGAGATGATGACGCCCTCGACGAGGGTGTGCGGCGAGGCCATCATCAGCGGGATGTCCTTGCAGGTGCCCGGCTCGGACTCGTCGGCGTTGACCACGAGGTACTTCGGCTTCGGGTTGTCCTGCGGGATGAAGCCCCACTTCATGCCGGTCGGGAAGCCCGCGCCGCCGCGGCCGCGGAGACCGGAGTCCTTCACCGCGGTGATCACGTCGTCCTGGTCCATGCCGAGCGCGATCCGGAGGGCGTCGTACCCGCCGTGGGCCTGGTAGGAGTCCAGGGTCCACGACCGGTCGGCGTCCCAGTTGTCCGTGAGGACCGGGGTCAGAGTGTCAGTCACTGCTCGTCCTTCCCACCCTCGACGTCGGTCGGGGACTGCTCGAGGCGCGTCTCGGACTCGGCGCGGCTGGTGTCCGCCTCGGCGGCTGCCGACTCGGTGCCCTGCTCGCGGCCACCGGTGACGGCGCGCCGCGACGGCTCGGGGGCCTTCCAGCCACGCTCACGGGCCACCTCGAGGCCGGCCAGGGAGGCGGGGCCCGCAGCGGGACCCTCGTCGGCACGGTCGTCGGGGAAGCCGGCCAGCACGCGCTCGGCCTCGCGCCAGGTGCAGATGCGCGGCCCGCGCGTGGAGCGGACCTCCTTGCCCGACCGCAGGTCGTCGACGAGCTCGACGGCGGACTCCGGGGTCATGTTGTCCATGAACTCCCAGTTGACCGTCATCACCGGCGCGTAGTCGCAGGCGGCGTTGCACTCGACGTGCTCGAGGGTGATCCTGCCGTCGTCGGTCGTCTCGTCGTTGCCGACGTCGAGGTGGTCCTTGAGACGGTCGAAGATCGCGTCGCCGCCCATGACCGCACAGAGCGTGTTCGTGCAGACGCCGACGTGGTAGTCCCCCACGGGCCTGCGCTTGTACATCGTGTAGAAGGTCGCGACGCCCGAGACCTCGGCCGCGGAGATACCGAGGATGTCGGCGCAGGCCTCGATGCCCCGGGCGGTGACCCGGCCCTCGACGCTCTGCACGAGGTGCAGCATCGGAAGCAGCGCCGACCGCGGCTGCGGGTAGCGCTCGGTGATCTCGCGCAGCTCGCGCAGCGTCTCCTCGGGAAGATGCGCGCCGGCAGCGGCGCCTCCGTCGGTCGAAACCATGTCCCCGCCGTCCTGAGTCTCTCGAAGGGTCATCGGTCCACTCCGCCCATCACGGGATCGAGAGAGGCGATCGCGACGATGACGTCGGCGACCATGCCGCCCTCCGCCATCACCGACGTCGCCTGCAGGTTGGTGAACGAGGGGTCGCGGAAGTGCGCCCGGAACGGCCGCGTGCCGCCGTCGGAGACCACGTGCGCCGCCAGCTCTCCCCGCGGCGACTCGACCGCGACGTACGCCTGACCGGCCGGGACCCGGAACCCCTCGGTCACCAGCTTGAAGTGGTGGATGAGGGCCTCCATGGACTCGCCCATGATGTGCCGGATGTGGTCGAGGCTGTTGCCCATCCCGTCGGCGCCGATCGCCAGCTGGCTCGGCCAGGCGATCTTCTTGTCCCCCACCATGACCGGGGCGCCCTCGAGGCCGGCGAGCCGGTCCGCGCACTGCTCGACGATCTTCAGCGACTGCCACATCTCCTCGAGCCGGATGCGGAACCGGCCGTAGGAGTCGGCGGTGTCCCAGGTGGCCACCTCGAAGTCGTAGTCCTCGTAGCCGCAGTAGGGCTGGGTCTTGCGCAGGTCCCAGGCGTAGCCGGTCGAGCGGAGCACCGGGCCGGTGAGGCCGAGCGCGAGGCAGCCGGCGAGGTCGAGGTGGCCGACACCCTCGAGGCGGGCCTTGAAGATCGGGTTCTCGTTGCACAGCGCGGCGTACTCGGGCAGCCGCTTCTTCATCAGGACGATGAAGTCGCGGATCTCGTCGAGGGCGCCCGGGGGGAGGTCCTGGGAGACGCCGCCCGGGCGGATGAAGGCGTGGTTCATCCGGAGACCGGTGATCAGCTCGAACAGGTCGAGGACCAGCTCGCGCTCACGGAAGCCGACGGTCATCACCGTCAGTGCGCCGATCTCCATGCCGCCGGTGGCGATCGCGACGAGGTGCGAGGAGATCCGGTTGAGCTCCATCAGGAGGACGCGCATGACCTGCGCCTTCTCCGGGACGTCGTCCTCGATGTCGAGCAGGCGCTCCACGCCCAGGACGTAGGCCGCCTCGTTGTAGAACGGGGAGAGGTAGTCCATCCGGGTGCAGAACGTGACGCCCTGCGTCCAGGAGCGGAACTCCATGTTCTTCTCGATGCCGGTGTGCAGGTAGCCGATTCCCGCGCGGGCCTCGGTCACCGTCTCGCCGTCGAGCTCGAGGATCAGCCGGAGCACGCCGTGGGTGGAGGGGTGCTGCGGGCCCATGTTGACGATGATCCGCTCGTCGCCCTCTTCGGCACCGCCCACGACGGTGTCCCAGTCCTGCCCGGTGACGGTGAAGATCTTCCCCGAGGAGGTCTCGGCGCCCTGGGCGTAGGGATCGCTCTGTGCGTGCGTGCTCATCTCGGGGTCCCTGCGGAAGCGTGAGCGAAGCGAACGGTTTCGTGGGGTGAGTTCATCAGGAGTAGCTCCTCCGCGTGTCCGGCGGTGGGATGGTGGCGCCCTTGTACTCGACCGGGATGCCGCCGAGCGGGTAGTCCTTGCGTTGCGGGTGCCCGGGCCAGTCGTCGGGCATCTGGATGCGGGTCAGCGCCGGGTGGCCGTCGAAGATGATCCCGAAGAAGTCGTAGGTCTCGCGCTCGTGCCAGTCTGCGGTCGGGTAGACCGCGACCACCGACGGGACGTGCGGGTCGCCGTCGGGGCAGGTGACCTCGAGCCGGATCCGGCGGTTGTGGGTCATCGACAGCAGGTGGTAGACGGCGTGGAGCTCGCGTCCCTCGTCCCCGGGGTAGTGCACGCCGGAGACGCCGGAGCAGAACTCGAAGCGCAGGGCCGGGTCGTCGCGGAGCGTCTGCACGGCCTGCAGGAGGTCGGCACGGCGGACGAAGAAGGTGATCTCGCCGCGGTGTACGACGACCTTCTCGATGACGCTGGTGAAGCCGTCCGTCGCGAGGGCCGACTCGAAGGCGTCGGCCACCTCGTCGAACCAGCCGCCGTACGGCTTGGGGGTGCCGCTGGGCATCACGACAGGGCGGACGATGCCGGCGTACCCCGAGGTGTCACCGCTGCCGTGGACACCGAACATGCCGGTGCGGACGTCGATCACCTCGGGCTCGAGGGCGCCCGGCTCGACCGGGAGGGTGTTCTCCGGCATCAGGCCGGTGGCGTCGTCGTCGGTGCCGGGGGTCACCTCGTCGAACTCGCCCGGTTCCTTGGGACTCACCGCAGCAGACCCTTCATCTCGGAGGTGGGCAGGGCGTTCAGCGACGCGGTCTCGGTGTCGACGACCTGCTGCTCGCGGTTCGCACCGAGCTTGGCGTGCTGGACCTGGTCGTGCAGCTTGAGGATCGCATCGATGAGCATCTCGGGCCGCGGCGGACAGCCGGGGAGGTACATGTCGACGGGGACGACATGGTCGACGCCCTGCACGATCGCGTAGTTGTTGAACATCCCGCCCGACGACGCGCAGACACCCATCGCCAGCACCCACTTGGGCTCGGGCATCTGGTCGTAGATCTGGCGCAGGACCGGGGCCATCTTCTGGCTGACCCGGCCGGCCACGATCATCAGGTCGGCCTGCCGCGGCGAGGCGCGGAAGACCTCCATGCCGAAGCGACCGAGGTCGTACTTCGGCCCGCCGGTGGTCATCATCTCGATGGCGCAGCAGGCGAGGCCGAAGGTGGCCGGCCAGAACGACGCCTTGCGGAAGTAGCCCGCGACGCCCTCGACCGTCGTCAGGAGCACCCCGCTGGGGAGCTTCTCCTCGAGACCCATGATTCATCGACCTCCGGTGTCGGTGCGCGCCGCGGTGGCGAGGCGGGAGAGCTGGTGCACGGTCAGTCCCACTCGAGGCCTCCGCGCTTCCACTCGTAGGCGAACGCCGCGGTGATCGCGGCCAGGAAGAGGAACATCGCGAGGAGACCGAACAGCGCGAGCTCGTCGAAGTGGATCGCCCACGGGAGCAGGAACATCACCTCGATGTCGAAGATGATGAAGGTCATCGCGGTGATGTAGTACTTCACCGGGAAGCGGCCGCCGCCGACGGGCTGCGGGGTGGGCTGGATGCCGCACTCGTAGGAGTCGAGCTTTGCGCGGTTGTAGCGCTTGGGCCCGATGAACGCGCTCATGATGACCGAGAACACCGCGAATCCGGCCGCGATCGCACCGAGCGCGAGTACCGGTGTGTAGAGCTCCATCGCTCGTGCCCTCCTGTCTCTTGCGTGTGTCTTACGTGAGGACCTGTCAGGCCGCGGGTGCGACCTTACTCAGGCCGTTGATGATCCTGTCCGACACGTCTCCCCCGCGCGGGTCGGTGAGGTTGGCCATCAGCTTGAGCATGAACTTCATCAACGTCTCGCGAGGCAGGCCGTACCTCGTGGCCTGCTTCATGAAGGTCGGGTTGCCGATCATCTTGGCGAAGACCCGGCCCAACGTGAAGTAGCCGCCGTAGGCCGAGTCGAGCGCGGCGGCGTACCCCTCGAGCACACGCTCGCGACCGGCCTCGTCGGGCCGGGCGAGCGCCTGGAGGATCGTGTGGGCGGCGGTCTCCCCGGACTCCAGGGCGTAGTCGATGCCCTCACCGTTGAACGGGTTGACCATGCCTCCCGAGTCCCCGACGAGCAGCACGCCACGGGTGTAGTGCGGCTTGCGGTTGAAGCCCATCGGCAGCGCCGCGGAGCCGATCCGGCCGACCATGTTCTCGTCGCGGAAGCCCCACTCGGCGGGCGTGTTCGCCAGCCACCGACGCAGGATCTCCTTGTAGTCGACGTGCTGGAACGCCTTGGAGGTGTTGAGGATGCCGAGGCCGACGTTGGCCGTGCCGTCCCCCACGCCGAAGATCCAGCCGTAGCCGGGGAGCAGGTTGCTGTGGCCGGGCTTGCCGTCCCACAGCTCGAGCCAGGACTCCATCCACGGGTCGTCGTGGCGGGGGGTCTCGTAGTAGGCGCGGACCGCGACGGCCATCGGTCGGTTCTCGCGCCGCTCGAGGCCGAGCGAGACCGCCATCCGGGAGGAGACGCCGTCGGCCGCGACCACGACCGGGGCGCGGTAGATGATCTCGCCGCCGGTCCGGCGGCCGCGGTCGTCGACGGGCTTGGCGGTGACCCCGACGACCCGGCCGGTGCGCTCGTCCACGACCGGGCCGGTCACGGCGGTGCGCTCGTGGAGGCGGGCGCCGGCCTTCTCGGCGTGCCGCGCGAGCACCTCGTCGAGGTCCATGCGGGTGCGGACCATGCCGTACGGCGGGAAGCTGGCCAGCTCGGGCCAGGGCAGCTCGAGGCGGTGACCGGCCCCGACGATGCGAAGCCCCAGGTTCCGCTGCCAGCCCGGCTCGTCGAGGTCGAAGCCCATGTTGACCAGCTGCCTGACCGCCCGGGGGGTGAGGCCGTCGCCGCAGATCTTGTCGCGCGGGAAGACGGCCTTCTCGAGCAGCAGCACGTCGGCGCCGGCGTTGGCGAGGTGGTAGGCGGTGCCCGACCCCGCCGGACCGGCGCCTACGACGATGACGTCGGCCTGCCGCTCGTCGGCGGTCGTCCGCGTCATCTCGATCCCTCGGCTTCGTCGGTTCGGGTCGGCAGGTGACTTAGTGAAAAGCTTCACGAAGTCCCACGTCGAGACAGTCTAGAGGCCGTGGGAGCCCCGACGCGAACCCGCCCCTACCCTTCCGGAACAGCACCGAAACAGTGCCCTCGGCCGCTGATTTCGACAACGTCGACGTGCCCTATTTCGGCCCGTCCGCGGAGCGTCACGGACCGCGGACGAACAGGGGACCCGGGCCGCCGAAGGCAGCCCGGACCGGCTGCAGGTGCGGATCTCCTCGGGCGAGAGCAGGGGGCGACCGCCCAGGGACGACTCAGGGGGCGACGGCGTGGTGCAGCGCGACGATCCCGCCGGAGAGGTTGCGCCACCTGACCGACTGCCAGCCGGCGGCGTCGATGCGGGCGGCCAGCCCGGGCTGGTCGGGCCAGGCCCGGATCGACTCGGCGAGGTAGACGTAGGCGTCCGGGCTCGAGGAGACCGTCCGCGCGATCGGCGGGAGCGCCTTCATCAGGTACTCGATGTAGACGGTCCGGAACGGGGCCCACGTGGGGTGGCTGAACTCGCACACGACCAGGCGCCCGCCTGGCCGGGTGACCCGGAGCAGCTCCCGGAGGCCGGCGTCGGGGTCGACGATGTTGCGCAGGCCGAAGGAGATCGTGACCGCGTCGAACGTGTTGTCGGCGAACGGCAGCCGGGTCCCGTCGCCGGCGGTGAAGGACAGGTGCGGCTTGGCGCGCTTGCCCACCCGCAGCATCCCGAGCGAGAAGTCGCAGGGAACCACCTCGGCGCCGCGGTCGGCGAACGGCTGGCTGGAGGTGCCGGTGCCGGCGGCGAGGTCGAGCACCCGCTCGCCCCGCTTGGCGTCGACCGCGTCGACCACCGCACCGCGCCAGCGACGGTCCTGGCCCAGCGACAGGATGTCGTTGGTCAGGTCGTAGCGCTTGGCGACGTCGTCGAACATCGCGGCGACGTCGGCGGGGTTCTTGTCCAGGTCGGCTCGGGTCACGGGGCAACCTTAGTCAGCCCGTATTCTTGCCTCCCGTGACCACCGTGCCCACGAGCTCCCACGAGGCGTCGCCCCTCGTCGTACGCACCGTCGCGGTCCACGACCCCGGTCCGCTGCTCGCGCTCCTGCCCTCCGGCGACCCGCTCACCTGGCTGCGGCGCGGCGAGGGCCTGGTGGGCTGGGGCCAGGCCGCGGTGCTGCGTACGGCGGGTGCCGACCGCTTCGAGGAGGCCCGCTCCTGGTGGCTCGACCAGGCCCGCGCCGCCGTGGTCCGCGACGAGGTCGGCCGGCCGGGCACCGGCCTGGTGTGCTTCGGGTCGTTCGCGTTCGCCGACGACCCGGGCGACAGCGTCCTGGTCGTCCCGGAGGTCGTGGTCGGTCGCCGCGGCGACACCACCTGGGTGACCACGATCGGCCAGGGCGGCATCGCCGCGGCACCGGAGCTGGCCCCCACCGACCCGCCCGCCGCCCCCGAGGGCGTGACCTTCGTCGACGGCGCGCTGAGCGGCACCGAGTGGGAGAGCCGGGTCGCCGAGGCGGTGCGCCGCATCACCGCCGGTGACCTGGAGAAGGTCGTCCTCGCCCGCGACCTCCTGGCCACGGCCGACGAAGACGTGGACGTGCGCTGGCCGTTGAACCGGCTCGCCGAGCAGTACCCCACCACCTGGACCTTCCACGTGGACGGCCTGTTCGGCGCGACCCCCGAGATGCTCGTGCGACGCGAGCGCGGGCTGGTCACCTCACGCGTGCTCGCCGGCACGATCCGGCGCACCGGCGACGACGAACGGGACCTCGCGCTCGCCGCCACCCTGGCCCGGTCGTCGAAGGACCTCGAGGAGCACGAGTACGCCGTCCGCTCGGTCGCCGACGCGCTCGCCCCCCACTGCACCTCGATGAACGTGCCGGAGGCGCCGTTCGTGCTGCACCTGCCCAACGTCATGCACCTGGCCACCGACGTCGCGGGCGTCGTGCACGACGGGGAGGTCGCCACGGCGCTCGACCTCGCCGCCGCCCTGCACCCCTCGGCCGCGGTGGGCGGGACCCCCACCGAGGTCGCCAAGCGGGTGATCGCGGAGATCGAGGGGATGGACCGGGGACGCTACGCCGGTCCGGTCGGCTGGATGGACGCCTCCGGCGACGGAGAGTGGGGCATCGCCCTGCGCTCGGCCGAGGTCGCGGGCAACACCGTCCGGCTCTTCGCCGGCTGCGGGGTGGTCGCCTCGTCGGACCCGGAGGCCGAGCTCGCCGAGGCCCAGGCGAAGTTCGTCCCGGTCCGAGACGCCGTCTCCGGCATCTGACCGCCGCCCCGGCGCCTGTGCAGACGCCGGCCGCGCATGAGGAGCCTCAGGAGAGCGGGAGGTCGGTGCCGGGCTCGACCCGGAGGTACTCCTGCTCGCGCTCCCCGAGCATCGACGTCAGCTGTCTCTGGGCGAGCGCGAGACCGCGCTCGTTGAGCAGCCCGTCGTGGATCGCGACCGACAGCGGGGCACCCACCGCCCTGCCGTAGTCGATCACGTCGCTGACCCTGCTCCAGGGCGCGTGCACCGGCAGGAACAGCAGGTCCACGCCGTCGGGCAGCTCGGTCAGGGCGTCCCCGGGGTGGAAGAGCCGGCGCCCCTCGACCTCGAGCAGGTAGCCCGAGTTGTCGAAGTGCTGGAGCTCGGGATGGATGACCGCGTGCTTCTCCCCCACGACGTGCACCGGCAGCCCCAGGTCCAGCTCCTCCCCGGGCGTGACCACGGTGACCCGACCGGCGACGTCGGGGGCCTCCTCGGCGAGCTGCTTCGCGACCGCAGCGATGGTGTACACCGGTGCCCCCGCGGCTCGCAGGTTGTCCGCGTCGAGGTGGTCGGGGTGCTCGTGGGTCACGAGGACGGCGGTCGCGCCCTCCACGGCCTCCCGCTCGGTCCACCCGCCGGGATCGACCACGACCGTCGTACTCCCCGACTCGATGCGCACACAGGCGTGTCCGAACTTCGTGATCCTCATGCGCCCACCCAACCCGCGCGAAGGCCCGACGCGCAAGACCCGGGAGGGTGGAGGCGAGGGACATCGGACCCTTGCCGTCGCTGCCGCGAAGGAGCCTCAGCATGATCCGGAAGATGACCGAGGTCGACGACGACGTGTCGGTCGCCGAGGTCGCGAACGAGCCGGGTACGACGTCGAGCTGGCGTCACCACGGCGGCCACACCACCTGCCGCAGATCGTCCACGTGGACGAGCCCGAGCCCGCCGAGGTGCCCATGTGGGGCCGGCTCAGCAGCTGACGCAGGAGCCGCGCACCGCGCCGTTCATCTCCCCGAGACGGGCCGTTCACCCGGGTAAAGACCCTCACGTCACCACGGCTCTCTAGACAGGGCACGACATCCAGCCGCACTCCCTGGAGGCCCTCGTGGAACTCACCCGCCGATCCGTGCTGCAGCTGGGAGGGGCCGCCGCGGGAGTCGCGGTTCTGCCCGGCCTCGCCCCCACCCCGGCGGCGGCTGCACCGCCCCGCGTGTACCCGTTCACCCTGGGGGTGGCCTCGGGCGACCCGGCTCCCGACGGTGTGGTGCTCTGGACCCGGCTCGCCCCGGACCCGCTCGTGGAGGACGGCGGCATGCCCCCGGAAGACGTGCAGGTGTTGTGGCAGGTGGCCACCGACGAGGCATTCACCGAGGTCGTCCGGGCGGGCAGCGCCCGGGCCGAGGCAGCGTGGGCGCACTCGGTGCACGTCGAGGTCGAGGGGCTCCTCCCGGACCGGGTCTACTTCTACCGGTTCCGCACCGGTTCGCACCTCAGCCCCCCGGGCCGGACCAGGACCGCCCCGACGCCTGGCGCGGCGCTCGCGAGCCTCAGCCTCGCCGTCGTCTCCTGCCAGTCGATCACCGCAGGACGGTTCGCGACCTACGGGCACCTCGCCCGCGCCGACCACGACCTCGTCCTCCACCTCGGCGACTACATCTACGAGGGGCGAGGACCCGCGAACCCGGCCGCGGGGCCCGACCGGCGGCACCTGCCCTTCACCACGGTGAGCACTCTGCCGCAGTACCGCATCCGCCACGCGCAGTACCGTCTCGACCCGGACCTGCAGGCAGCCCACGCCTCGGCGCCGTTCCTGTGCGTGCCCGACGACCACGAAGTGGTCAACAACATGGCGGGCGACTACGGCGCCAACGGCAACAGCACGCCCGCGGCGTTCCTGCCCCGCCGCGCTGCCGGCTACCGCGCCTACTACGAGCACCTCCCCCTGCGTCGGACGTCCAGACCGTCGGGTCCGCACATGCGCCACCACCGTCGGCTGTCCTACGGCGACCTCGCCGAGATCAGCCTCCTCGACACCAGGCAGTACCGCAGCCCCCAGATCGACGGGCCGGCGTTCCAGCCGCTGACCTCCGAGGCCAAGGACCCGTCGCGGACCATGCTCGGGAACGAGCAACAGCAGTGGCTGTTCGACGGTCTCGCGGCCTCGAGTGCGAGGTGGAACGTCATCGCCCAGCAGGTCTACCTGGCGGCGATCGACATGCGCGCCGGGGAGGTGGACGCCTACAACACCGACAAGTGGGACGGCTACCCGGCGGCCAGGTCGCAGCTCACGGAGTTCCTCCACGAGAACCAGCCCCGCAACCCGGTCGTGCTCAGCGGCGACGTCCACGCCGCGATGGTCAACGACGTCACGCTCGGCCACGACCCGGCCACGGCGGTGGTGGCGACCGAGCTCATGGGCAGCTCGGTCAGCAGCGCGAAGGGCAACAACGACCTCTTCGAGGCCGCAATGCCGCACAACCCCCAGGTGCGGTACTACAACGGCAGGGAGCGCGGCTACCTGTCCTGCGACGTGAGCCGCGACAGGTGGACCGCTGACCTCTGGTTCGTCGACGACATCCTGGACGCGGGCTCGACGGTGCGGCGCGCGGCGTCGTACGTCGTCGAGGACGGGCGACCGGGGGCGCAGCCGGCCTGATGGTCCTGCCCCGCCCCGGCACGCGCCCGACGTGAGTCGGCCGCGGCCGCTCAGCCCGTGACGAGCGCGCGGAGGGAGGCGTCGAGCTCGCGGCGGTTGTCCCGTCGTACGACGGCCTCCACGACCTCGACCCCGCCCCGCGGGGTGGCGATCGACTCGTCGAGGTCCGCCCGTGTCGTGACCCGCCGGTGCGGGGTGCCGCTGGCGGCGCAGAGGGCGGCGAGGTCCACGCCGTGCGGGGTGCCGAAGAGCTTCTCGAACGACCCGGCGTGGGCGGGGCCGCCCTGCTCGAGGCCGGTGAAGATCGACCCACCGTCGTCGTTGGCCACCACGATCATGAGGTCGGGTCGCCGCTCGCCGGGCCCGATCACCAGCCCGTTCGCGTCGTGGACGAAGGTGACGTCGCCGAGCAGCGCGAGGGCCCGGCGGCTGCGGGGACGTCCGAGCGCGGCGCCGATCGCCGTGGAGACCGAGCCGTCGATGCCGGCCAGGCCGCGGTTGGCGATCACGAGCCGCCGCTCCCCCACCGGGTAGGGCACCGCGGTCAGGTCGAGGTCGCGGACCGGGTTGGACGCGCCGACGAACAACAGCCCGTCGGCCGGCACCGCCGCGCTGACGGCGGCCGCGACGTGGTGGGGCGTGAGGTCGCCGGCCTCGTCGAGGACCGCGTCGAGACGGCCGGCGACCTCGACGTCGCGGGCCCGCCACTCCTCGAGCCACGCGGAGGTGGGCCGCGGCGGGCGGGGACCGTCCTCGGGCGACCAGCGAGCCGCGTCGGGGTCCTGGTCGTCGGGGTAGGCCGCCCGGACCACCCGGCTCACCCGGTGCCCGGGGTCGGTCCAGCCCGACGGCCCCTCGACGGCGACGATCTCGACGTCCGGGCGCGACAGGAGCCGCGTGACCGGGCGGGAGAGCGTCGGGTGGCCGAAGACGACCACCTGCTGGATCCGGCCGGCCAGCGACTTGTCGCCGAGCAGCAGCCGGTAGGTGCGGATCGCGTTGGCGCCGGTGCGAGCCCCGCTGGTCGGCTCGGCCAGCAGGGGCCAGGCGGCCCGCTCGGCCAGCAGCCGCGCCGGCGGACCCGCGTCGTCGCCGGCGACCACGACGGTGCGCAGCCCGGCGCTGACCGGCTCGGCCTGGCCCAGCGCCGCGTCGGGCCGCTGCGTCCACGGGGCCCCACCGGGACGCCCGTCGACGTCGGCGGTCCAGCCGCCGTCGACGTCCGGGGTCAGCGGCTCGGCGAGCTGCACGTCGAGGTGCACCGGCCCGGAGGCGTGGGTGGTGCCGCCCTGCGCGGTGAGGAGCAGCCGCGAGACCAGCGACCGCCACGCGGCGACCTGGGTCGACTCGTACCGGCCGGGCGCCCCCGGCACGAGGTCGGCGAACTCCCGGACGGCGCCGCCGAAGATCTTCACCTGGTCGGTGGTCTGGTTGGCGTTCGTTCCTCGCAGCGAGGCCGGCCGGTCGGCGCTGAGCACGACCAGCGGGACCCCGGCGTGGGACGCCTCGAGCACCGCCGGGTGCAGGTTCGCCACGGCGGTCCCGGAGGTGGTGATCACCGGCACCGGCCGGCGGGAGGTCTTCGCGAGGCCGAGCGCCAGGAACCCCGCCGACCGCTCGTCGATCCGCACGTGCAGGTCGACCCTCCCGGCCTCGGCGAGGGCGTGCGCGGCGAAGGCCAGCGGCGCCGACCGGGACCCGGGTGCGAGGACGACGTCGCGGACGCCTCCGCGGACCAGCTCGTCGAGGAGGACGGTGGCGGTCGCGGTGGCGGCGTTCAGGGGCTCGGTCACGAGGTCCGATCCTGCCGCATCAACGCGTCGATCTCCGCGACCCTGGCCAGCCAGGCCGCCTCGCGCTCGGGCGCCGCGCGCAACCGCTGGAGTGCTGCGGCGTCCACCTCGGGGCGTACGACGGGCAGCGCACCGTCGCGGGGGACGAGCGGCTCGACGGCGACGTCGTCGGTGAGCAGCTGCACCGTCGCGAGGCCGCACGCGTAGGGCAGCTCGGGCAGCGCAGCGGCGAGCGCGACCCCCGCGGCGATGCCGACCGAGCTCTCGAGGGCAGACGACACCACGACGGGCAGCCCGATGTCCTCGGCGATCCGGAGGCAGGCCCGCACCCCGCCGAGCGGCTGGACCTTGAGCACCGCCACGTCGGCGGCCTCGAGGTCACGCACCCGGTAGGGGTCCGCTGCCCGGCGGATCGACTCGTCGGCCGCGACCGGGACACCGACCCGGCGACGTACGGCGGCGAGGTCCTCCACCGAGGCGCACGGCTGCTCGACGTACTCCAGGCCCCCGGCCGCGCGGTCGAGCACGCCGATCGCGGCGACCGCCTCGTCGACCGCCCAGCCTCCGTTCACGTCGATGCGGATCCGGCCCGTGGGACCGAGGGCGTCGCGCACCGCCTCGAGGCGCGCCTCGTCGTCGGCGCGGGACTGACCCGGCTCGGCGACCTTCACCTTCGCGGTGCGGCAGCCGTTGCTCGCCCGGACGATCGCTGCGGACTGCTCGGGGCCGACCGCAGGCACGGTCACGTTCACCGGCACCGTGTCGCGCAGCGGCGTCGGCCAGCCCTCGAAGGCAGCCTCCCGCGCCGAGGCCAGCCACGGGGCGGACACCCGGGCGTCGTACTCCAGGAACGGGCTGAACTCCCCCCAGCCGGCGGGACCGCGCAGGAGCATCCCCTCGCGCTCGGTGATCCCGCGGAAGCGCGTGCGCATCGGGATCGAGAAGACGTGGGTCTCAGGCATCGGTCTCCGCCTCCTGGGCGCCCGTCCCCGCGGCGGCCATCCGCTCGAGGGCCATCCTCTCGAGGCCGAGCCGGTCGACCTTGCCGTTGGGCAGCAGCGGGATCTCCTCTGCCAGCACCATCTGCTTGGGTGCCCACTCCCGCGGGAGTGCCTGCGCGACCCAGTTGCGCAGGTCCTCGAGCGCCGGGAGGTCTCGGGGGCGTCCGGCCGGGACCAGCACAGCCACGACCCGCCGGCCCCACTCCGGGTCGGGCACGCCCACGACCTCGGCGCCGCCGACCCACCGGTGCTCCCGCAGCCGCCGGGCGACCGCTCCCGCCGGGACCTTCACCCCGCCGGTGACGATCACGTCGTCGACCCGGCCCAGCACCTGGAGCCGCCCGTCGTCGTCGATCCGGCCCAGGTCGGAGGTGAGGAACCACCGGCCCTGCATGACCTCGGCGGTCTCACCGGGTTGGCCGTCGTACCCGTCGAAGAGGACCGGGCCGCTGATCCGCACCGTGCCGTCGCGGCCGATCGCCACCGCGACCCCGTCGAGCGGCACCCCGTCGTACACACAGCCGCCGCAGGTCTCGCTCATGCCGTACGTCGCGACGACCCGCACCCCGGCGTCGGCGGCCGCGCGTCGCAACGACCACTCGACCGCGGCACCGCCGACCAGCACGGTGTCGAAGGAGCGCAGCGCCGCCAGGTCGCGTGGCGAGCCGAGCATCCGCACCAGCTGGGTCGGCACCAGCGACACGTAGCGGCGCTCCCCGTCCAAGGCTGCGGCCGCGTCGGAGAAGGACGCATGGTCGTCGAGGACCACCGGCGTCGTGCCCGCCAGCACCGACCGGAAGAGCACCTGCACCCCGGCGACGTAGGTCGGCGGGAGGTTCAGCAGCCACTGCCCCGGCCCGCCGAGCCTCTGCTCGGTCGCTCGGGCGGAGGCGCGCATCGCGGAGCGCGAGAGCATGACCCGCTTGGGGTGCCCGGTCGACCCCGAGGTCTCGATCACGAGCGGGTCCGGCTCGGGCTCGGCGGCCTGCCACCGCTGCAGCAGGGCGAGCACCTCGTGCGGGGTTCCCCGGACTGGACGCAGGCTGGTCACGAGACACCACGCTATGCCTGTCAGAATTGCCCGCTATGGCAACCCCTGCACAGTGGCTCGAGGGTGCGCGCCCCCGCACACTCCCCGCGGCCGTGACCCCGGTCCTCGCCGGCACCGCGATCGCCCTCCACCTCGAGTCCGTCGTGTGGTGGAAGGCACTGCTTGCACTGCTGGTCGCCCTCGCCCTGCAGGTGGGGGTCAACTACGCGAACGACTACTCCGACGGCGTTCGTGGGACCGACGAGCACCGCGTGGGCCCGGCCCGGCTGGTCGGCTCGGGCGCGGCGCCCGCCTCCGCGGTGAAGCAGGCCGCCTTCATGAGCTTCGGCGCCGCCGCCGTCTTCGGGCTGGTACTGGCCGCCACCACGTCGTGGTGGCTGGTGCTCTTCGGGCTGGTCAGCATCCTCGCCGGCTGGTACTACACCGGCGGCAGGCGCCCCTACGGCTACCTCGGGTTCGGCGAGGTGATGGTCTTCGTCTTCTTCGGGCTCGTGGCCGTGCTCGGCACGATCTACGTCCAGGCCGAATCGCTGCCGTTGGCGGGGTGGTACGCCGCGACCGGGGTCGGCGTGCTGACCACCGCCATCCTCGTGGCCAACAACCTCCGTGACATCCCCACCGACGAGGTGGCCGGCAAGCGCACGCTCGCGGTGGTGCTCGGCGACGAGCAGACCCGCTACTTCTTCGCCTTCCTCGTCGCCGCGGCCGTGATCGCCCTGGTCGGCGTGGCCCTCGAGACCGACTGGCGGGCTCTCCTCGGCCTGGTCTTCCTCGCCCAGGCGGTCCCGGCGGTGCGCGACGTGCTGTCGGGTACGACCGGCAGGGGGCTCATCCCCGTGCTGCAGCGGGTCGGCATCGCCGAGCTGGTGTACGCCGCCGGGCTGTTCCTGGGGCTCGCCCTCGCCTGAGGGTGCGGCACCCGGTCAGCGCCTGCGCACGACCTTGTGGGTCCCGTCGCACCACGGCAGGCGCTGGGACCTGTCACAGGTGCACACGGCCACCACCGGCCGGGTCGTCGGGTGCAGCCGACCGTCCTCGTCACGGACCGCGTCGGCGCCCCGGACCAGCAGCGGGCCGTCGGGGCAGGGGGTCACCTCGATGTCCTGGTCGTCGCTCAGCGAGACCGGCTCGGGGACGTTGCTCACCAGCCTCATGAGGCCACCTTCTCGATGCTCGAGGGGGCGGCTGCTGCCGCGCCCCGGTCGGCCGGGGCAGCCCCCGGCGCGACGGGCGCACCGCCCACGGCAACCGCCGCGGCGTCGTACAACGCGCTCCGGCCGGCCTCCCACGCCGCGAGCATCGGCTCCCCGACCACGTTGTCCATGAGCAGGCAGGCGACGGCGCCGAGGACGACGTCGGCCTCCTCGGCCTGGCCCGACTCGACGAGCCCGGCGCAGATGTCGCGGAAGGCGAGCTGCTCATGGACGGCGTCGGCCTCCACGTGCTCGTCGAAGTAGGCCGCCACCTGCTCGGGCAGGCCCAGGCGGCGCGCCCCACCGGCGTACTTGCGGCACGGTATCGAGCTGGTCGCCTCGTACGCCCCGAGGTGGCCCATCGAGGCGCCCCGTAGGCGGCGGTGGAGGCCGAAGAGGCTCATCACGTTGTTGTTCGCCAGGGTGTAGCCGGGGACCCGGTCGAGGTAGGCGCCGTAGCTGCGGTCGAGCCCGGTCCCCTCCATGGCGTCGCCGAACATCGTGGCGTGCAGGCGCTCGGGACGGCCGCCGCCGTACTCGTCGTACTGCAGCTCGACGAGCGCGGCCTTGGGCTTCCCGGTGATGCGCGGGATGACCCACGACTGCGGGTCGGACTCCTTCAGCTGGTAGATGCTGCGGTGGACCAGGAGCTCCGCGAACTGGGTGCGGGTCGCGTCGCGGTGGACGTACCTCGCCACGGACGGGCCCTCCCAGCGGGCGGCGAGGTCGAAGAGCCGCTCGGCCAGCGGTCCGCCGGCATCGACGGTCGCCCGCACGTGCGGCTCCCCCCGGGCACGCAGCTCGCCCTCCACGACGGACTCCATGGCAGCGCGCAGCCGGAGCAGGTCGGGGTCCCACTCGTGGTCCGGGTCGACCCCGTCGAAGCCGCCGTAGTGCAGCTCGTAGAGCATCCACAGCGCGAGGTGCAGATCGTCGTCGGCGAGGAGGTCGGTCCCCGCGGGAAGCTCCTGCACGTGCTGCACGAGCGGAGCGACGTCACGGCCGCCCGGGTCGGACAACGCCTGGACCACACCGCTGCTGAGCGGACCCCGCGCCGAGGGAAGCCTCATCGTCTCTCCTGTCGCCACGCTGATGCGCCGAACGGGTACCCGCGCGTACGTCGTCCATGCCCGCCACGCCGCGTGACGCCGTCAGTCCTGGCGGCGCTCCTCCTCCTCGCGCACCGCGGCCCGCTGGGCAGCACCCTTCTCGGCCCTTCGCTGCACCGCCGCCGCGAAGGCGTCGCGCTGCCTGCGCAGGAGGAGCGCCGAGGCGATGGCCGAGATCACCACGGCCAGCAGGAACGGCCAGAACAACGGGATCTGGTCGTTGTCACTCAGGGCGAGGTAGATGCCGACGACCGCGGCGTAGACCACGACGAAGATGGCCAGCCGCCAGGCGGTGTAGATCGCGAACTCCTTCACCCCACCAGCCTAGGTCGCCGGCGGCTGCCCTTCTGCTTGGGTGCCCGCCTACTCTGGGTGCGTGGGTAAGTTCCTTCTGGCCGTCGCGCTCTTCGCCGCCCTGGTGTACGGCTTCTTCTGGCTGGTCGAGCGTCGCAAGCGCAAGGCCGTACGTGGCCGCCCCGCGCGACCGCCGAAGCGGGTCGTGGCGCCCGACGACGACGAGGACTTCCTCCGCGAGATCGAGCGGCGGCGCCGTCGCGAGGCACGTGAGGGCAAGGGCGAGAAGCCCGACCAGCCCGAGGGTGGTGGCCCCGCCGAGTCCGGCCCCCCGAAGTCCGACTGACCCCGGCGCCGTACTCCTTCGGCTGTAGCGAAAGGCACCATCTCCGCGCGGGAGGTGGTGCCTTTCGCTTCATCTGGGCGATCAGCCCAGGCCGGAGTAGGAGTGCAGGCCGGAGCCGAACAGGTTGATGCCGACGAAGTTGAACATCAGGGTGGCGAAGCCGACCAGCGCGATCAGGGCCGCGCCCTTGCCGCGCCAGCCCGCGGTCGCCCGGGCGTGGAGGTACGCCGCGTAGACCACCCACGTGATGAACGCCCAGACCTCCTTGGGGTCCCAGCCCCAGTAGCGGCCCCAGGCGTACTCCGCCCAGATCGGGCCGGCGATGAGGGCGGCGAAGGTCCACACGGGGAAGCCGAAGGCGTGCACCCGGTAGGCGATCCGGTCGAGCGCGGCCGGCTTAGGCAGCCGCGCGACGTACCCGGTGGCGGCCTCGCCGCGCCGTTCCGCCCGCGCCTTGACCAGGTAGAGCACGGAGGCCATGGCACCGACGGTGAAGGCCCCGGTCGCGATGACGGCGGCCACCACGTGGATCACCAGCCAGTACGACTGCAGCGCCGGCACGAGCGGACCCGCCGGCACGTAGAGCAGCAGCACGGCGAGCATCAGGACCACCAGGGAGAAGCCCGTCACGAAGACGCCGAGCCAGCGCAGGGAGTACTTCCTCAGCAGCGCCAGGTAGATCGCGGTCACGCCGAAGGCACCGGCGACCGCGAACTCGTACATGTTGCCCCAGGGGACGCGCGCCGGATCGGCCCCGAGACCGCGGGTGACCAGGCCGGCGAGGTGCAGCGCGCCGGCGACGACGGTGAGCGCGACGCCCACGCGGCCGAAGACCTCGACCCGCAGGCTCCGCGTGGCGAGGTCCTCGCCCCCGTCCGCGGCCTCGTCCGCGCCGGCCTCCGCCGAGGGGTACGACGGCCCGGCGGCCGCCGGCACGGCCACCGGGTCGGCAGCACGTGCGGGGACGGCCTCACCCACGGGCAGCGACCGGCCGAAGGCCCACTCGGCGACGTGGCTCAGCATCGCCAGGCCGTAGACGACCGAGGCGGCCGCCACCGCGTTGTTGCTGAACGAGGCGAAGTCGGCAGGACTCACGTGGGCTCCTTCTGGGACTCGTTGCGGATCAGCGTCTCGATCTCGTCGATCTCCTCGCCGAGATCGCCCCCGGAGCTGCGGTCGAGACCTGCCAGCTCCACCACGGTACGCCCGTCCACCGAGCGCACCCGCACCCAGGCGCGACGGGGGCGGATGAACAGCGAGCCGAGGAGGCCGACCAGCGCCAGCACCACGCCGCCCAGCGCGAGGCCCTTGGCGGGCTTGTCGCTGATCTGGAGCTTCACCCAGCGCTCCACGCCGTCGAAGGTGATCGAGCCGGAGCCGTCGGGCAGCTCCTTGGTCTGGCCGAGCGCGATGTCGATGCGGGCGGGGGCGCCGTCGTCCTTCTCGACCACCTCGAGCTCGTCCTTGTCGAGCGAGTAGACCGACTGCGGCTCCCCGCTGTCGAGGCCCAGGTCGCCCTTGTACGGCAGCAGGGACATCACCGGGTCGAGCGCGTCGGGGAAGCGCGAGAACGGCCCGGCCTCCATGGTGAAGCCGTAGGTGGGGAGGAACAGTCCCTCGAAGCCGAGCTGCTCGGGGAGGGCGTCGGGCACCTTGATCACGCCGAAGGAGGAGAACGACGCGTCCTGGGGCAGGAAGACCGCGGGACCCGAGTAGGCGACGCTCCCCTCGCCGTCCCGCACCGTCACCAGCGGGGCGTAGCCGTGGCCGACGAGGAAGACCGAGCCGCCGTCCAGCTTGATGGGGTGGTTCACCGCCAGCGCCCGCGACTGCGGCTCCTCCCCCGGTGTCTCGGTGTAGGTGACCTCGGCCGAGAAGTCGGTGGGCATGCCGGCCTGCTCCCCGCTGGTGAGGAAGTCGACCTCGAAGTCGTCGATGGTGAAGCTGAACGGCTGCAGGTCGTCGGGCCCGAAGAGCGATCCGGGGGTGAAGTCGTCGTACTGGCTCAGTGAGTTGGAGAAGCCCTGCCCCTTCACGACGATCACGCCACCGGTGTAGCCCATCAGGTTGCCGGCGGCGAACCCGACGAGGACCACGAGCAGCGAGACGTGGAAGACGAGGTTGCCGGCCTCCCGCAGGTAGCCGCGCTCGGCGGCGACCTCGCCGGCGCCGGTCGAGCCCGGCTCGCCGGTCGAGCCCGTCGAGACCACCCGGTAGTGGCGGCGTCGGAGCACCTCGCGGGCCCGGGAGAGTACGACGTCGGCGTCCTCGGCCAGCTCGATCGTGCGGGCCTCGGGGAGCCGCGCGAGGTTCTTCGGTGCCTTCGGCGGGCGCGCCCGCATCGCCGACCAGTAGACCTTCGTCCGGGGCAGGACGCAGCCGACGAGGGAGATCAGCAGCAGGATGTAGATCGCGCTGAACCACGCCGACTCGTAGACCGAGAAGAGCCCGAGCGCCTCGTAGACCGGGGTCAGCCCCGGGTGGGAGTCCTGCCACTGGCTGACCGCGATGGAGTCGACGTTCTCCTGCGGGATGATCGAGCCGGGCACGGCGGCGAGGGCGAGCAGGAAGAGCAGGATCAGCGCCGTCCTCATCGAGGTCAGCTGCCGCCACGCCCACCGCGAGAGCTCGCGGGGACCGAGCGCGGGGGGCGTGGCCGGTGGCGACGTCCGGTCCGGCTCGGTGGCCGTGCTCACACCGCCACCGAGAACGACCCGACCCAGCCGCGCAGGTAGGCCACCCACATGTCCCAGATGCCGGTGACCAGGAGGACGCCGACCAGGACGAGCATGATCCCGCCGATCCTCGTCACCCAGACCTGGTGCCGGCGTACCCAGCTCACCGTGCCCAGCATCTTGCGGAAGGCAAGGGCGGCGACGATGAAGGGCAGGCCCAGGCCGAGGCTGTAGACGAGGCTGAGCAGCGCCCCGCGCCCGGCGGTGCCCTCGGTGAACGCCAGCGCCTGGACCGCCGACAGGGTGGGGCCGATGCACGGGGTCCAGCCGAGGCCGAAGAGGACGCCGAGCAGGGGTGCGGCCGACAGGCCGACCGCGGGCACCTTGTGCACCCGCATGTCGCGCTGGAACCACGGCACGGCGCCGAGGAAGGCGAGACCGACGACGATCGTGAAGCCGCCGAGCACCATGCTGATCTCGCGGGAGTAGACGATGAGCCAGTCGCCGAGCGCACCGACGGCGGTGCCCATCGCGACGAAGACGGCGGAGAACCCGAGCACGAACAGCGAGCTGCCGAGGACCATCCGGCCGCGCTTGGCGTTCTCGAGGTCGGCGCCCGAGAGGCCGGTGGCGTAGGAGAGGTAGCCCGGCAGCAGCGGCACCACGCAGGGCGAGAAGAACGACACCAGCCCGGCGACGAGCGCGACGGGGATCGCGAGCAGGAGCGAGCCCGAGAGCGCGGTGCTGGCGAACCAGTCGCCGATGTCCATCGCGACCATCAGCCCTCCTTCCCCATCACGTCCTCGACCAGGCCGACGAGGGTCGACCTGCTCACCTCCCCGATGACGCTGGCCGCGACCCGACCCTGCTCGTCGATGACGACGGTGCTGGGGATGGCGTTCGGGCTGAGCGTGCCGCGGAAGGCCAGGAGGGTCTGCCCCTTCTGGTCGTAGATGCTGGGGTAGGGCACCTCGTACCGCCGCTGGAAGGCCAGGGCCGCGGCCCGGTCCAGGTCACGGGAGTTGATGCCGAGGAACTGCACGTCCTCGTCGGCGAGGTCCTCGGAGGCCGCGACGAGGTCCGGGGCCTCCGCGCGGCAGGGGGCACACCAGGATCCCCACACGTTGACCACGACGGTCCGGCCGGCGAAGTCGCCGAGCGAGAGCGGCTTCCCGTCGAGGCTCTCCCCGGACACGTCGCCCGGCTTCTCGCGCTCCTGGGCCGGCAGCCTCGTGATGATGCCCTTGCCGGAGACGAAGCCGCGGTCCCCGGAGGACCCGACCTCGTCGTTGGCGCAGGCCGACAGCACCGTGGCGGCCAGCAGGGCGGGCACGAGCACGGCGGTACGTCGGCGGTGGGAGGAGCCGCACGCGGGGGCAGCGTCAGGCAACTCTCAGGCTCCCGCGGCCGGGGGCTTGTCCTCGGCAGACGCGCCGCCGGCGGAGAACGGGGCGGCCCGGTCCTTCATCGGCAGCATGTCGGCCGCGGGCTCGGAGTAGCTCACGGTGGTCAGCCGGTCGTCCTCGAAGGTGAACGAGGTCAGGCTGCACAGCGTGCACTGTCGCCGACGTGGGTCGTGGAGGAAGGACCGGTGCTCGGCGTGCAGCCGGGTGACCCAGATCGGCAGCTGGTGGGAGACGATCACCGCCTCGTGGCCCAGGGCGGCGTCGCGGGCGTCGTACACGCCGGCCATCATGCGGGCGGCGACCTGCTTGTACGGCTCGCCCCAGGACGGGCGGACGGGGTTCCACAGGTGGATCCACGCCTTGGGCTTGCGCAGCACGCCGTCGCCGGCGCCGAAGGTCTCTCCCTCGAAGACGTTGCTGGACTCGATCACCCGGTGGTCGGTGACGATGTCGACGCCGCGGGCCTGCGCCAACGGCGTGGCCGTCTCCTGGGCCCGCTCGAGCGGGGAGGAGACCACGTGGGTGATGTCGCGGTCCCCGACGGTGTCGGCGACGCGCTGGGCCATCTGCTGCCCCAGGTCGGAGAGGTGGTAGCCGGGCCGGCGGCCGTAGAGCACGCCGGCCGGGTTGTGCACCTCGCCGTGGCGAAGCAGGTGTACGACGGTCCTCATCGGGCTCCCTCGGGCTGGGGGACATCGGCTGCGGCTCGGGCGGCGGCGGGAAGCGCCGAGACGACCCGGTCAAGGGCCCTGTTGTCGTGCGCGGCGGAGAGGAACCACGACTCGAAGGCGCTCGGCGGGAGGTAGACCCCCTGGTCGAGCATCGCGTGGAAGAACGCCTTGAACCGGTCGGTGCGCTGGGTCGAGGCCACCTCGAAGCTCGGCACGGTCTTCACGTCATGCTCGACGAAGAAGACGCTGAACATGTTCCCGGTGCTCTGGATGAGGTGCGGCACACCGGCGGCGTCGAGGGCCTCCCCGGCCGCGCGCTGGAGCACCAGGGACGCCTCGTCGAGGCGCGCGTACACGTCGTCGGTGGCCAGGCGCAGGGTGGCCAGGCCGGCGGTGGTCGCGACCGGGTTCCCCGACAGCGTGCCGGCCTGGTACACCGGTCCCTCGGGCGAGAGGTGACCCATCACGTCGGCCCGGCCACCGAAGGCCGCAGCGGGGAAGCCCCCGCCCATGACCTTGCCGAAGGTCATCAGGTCGGGCACCCAGCCCTCCACGGCGCCGTCGAGGCCCCACTGGCCGGCGCGGGTCACGCGGAAGCCGGTCATCACCTCGTCGCTGACGAACAACGCGCCGTGGCGGCGGGTGATGTCGGCGAGGAAGGAGTTGAAGCCGGGTTCGGGGGGGACGACGCCCATGTTGCCCGGCGCCGCCTCGGTGATCAGGCAGGCGATCTGGTCCCCGTGCTCGGCGAAGGCGGCCTCGACGGCCTCGCGGTCGTTGTAGGGCAGCACCAGCGTCGCAGCGGTCGAGGCGGCCGGCACCCCGGGCGTGCCCGGGACGGCATGCGTGGCCAGGCCGGAGCCCGCGGCGGCGAGCAGCGAGTCGACGTGGCCGTGGTAGCAGCCGGAGAACTTCACGACGAGCTCGCGGCCGGTGAAGCCGCGCGCGAGGCGGATCGCCGACATCGTGGCCTCGGTGCCGGAGGAGACGAAGCGGACCTTCTCGACCGGGGTGCGCGCCACGATCTCCTCGGCGAGCTCGACCTCGGGCCGCGTGGGGGTGCCGTACGACGTGCCTCGGGCCACCGCCTCGTAGACCGCCGCCATCACCTCGGGGTGAGCATGCCCGAGGAGCATCGGCCCCCAGCTCGCCACCAGGTCGACGTACTCGTTGCCGTCGACGTCGGTGAGGTAGGCGCCGCGGGCGCTCTCGATGAACCGGGGCGTGCCACCGACGGCGTTGAACGCACGCACGGGCGAGTTGACCCCACCGGGGGTCACGGCCGACGCGCGGCGGAACAGCTCGGCCGACGTGGAGGTGTCGAGTGGAGTCACCCGGCCATTGTCGCCGAGGGCACCTGAGGAGACGAATCCAGGGAGGGACGCCCGCGGCTACCCGTGCGTAACCTCACCCCGGTTCCCTCGTTGAGGTGTGTGAGAGGGAGTTCTCGGGTATCCAAGTGGGGGAACCCGGGCAGACACATTCATGGGGAGAGAGACCGTATGTCTCACAATCGACTGACCACGTGGCAGAAGGCGACGGCCCTGGTGCCGCTTGCCCTGTTGTCCGGGGCCTGGACGACGAGCATCGCGGCCACGTCCAGCGCCAACGACGAGGGGTCCACGACGACCCTTCCGGACGGCACCACCGTGCCGGACCAGGCGCTCGAGTCGCCCGCCAGCATGACCCGGCCCGGCTCCATCGCCCCCGGCGTTCCCGCCGGCGCGGCGGACAGCGTCATCGCGAGCGCCTCCATGAACGGCATCCCCGACGCCGCGCTCGCCGCTTACCAGCGCGCGGAGCAGGTGATCAACTCCGCCGACGCGTCCTGCAACCTCCAGTGGCAGCTGGTCGCCGCGATCGGCCGTGTGGAGTCCGACCACGGCCGCTACGGCGGCAACATCCTCGGCGAGGACGGGAAGAGCCGTCCGGGCATCTACGGCATCCCGCTCGACGGGAGCAACGGGACCCAGCAGATCAGGGACACCGACGCCGGTGACCTCGACGACGACAAGGTCTACGACCGCGCGGTCGGGGCGATGCAGTTCATCCCGCAGACGTGGAACGTCGTGGGCGTGGACGGCGACGGCGACGGCAAGCGCGACCCCCAGGACATCGACGACGCTGCGCTGGCCAGTGCGGTCTACCTCTGCTCCGGCGACGAGGACCTGTCGACGTACGGCGGGCAGAAGGCGGCCGTCTACCGCTACAACCACAGCGAGGAGTACGTCGACCTCGTCATCGAGATCACGAGGGCCTACCTCGCCGGGGAGTTCTCCTCCGTGCCGAACGGCGTGGCGGGCGCGGCCGTGATCACCCCCGACTACGGTGACGCCGTCGTCATGCCCACGACCACCGGCCGCGGTCGGCCCTGGTCGACCGGCGGTGGCGAAGGCCGCGGGTCGTTCGGCTCGGGCGGCGCCTCCTCCGGTCGCTCCACCGGGTCCGACGGCGGGACCAGCTCGCCGACCGACACCCCCGAGGCGCCGGCCGCCGACGGCGGTGCGACCGGCCCCGTCGAGGAGACCACCAAGAAGGCCAGGGACACCGCCAAGGACACGACGGACACTGTCAAGGACACGACCGAGAACACGCTGACCAAGGCCGAGGCGACCGAGAGGTGCCTCGACTCGGGCATCAGCGAGCTCGACGTCGTCGGCCTGGCCGCGTGCGTCGACGACCTGTTGAACGGCTGACCGCCGACCCGGCGTTCGTGCAGATCTCGGGCCTGTACAAGAGCCGGGTCGGCCGGGTGTGGGTCAGGTCCTGAGCAGCGTGGCGGCCTCGGCGGCCCAGTAGGTCAGCACGATGTCCGCGCCGGCCCGACGGATCGACGTCAGCGACTCCAGGATCGCCGCCTCTCGGTCGATCCAGCCGTTCGCGGCGGCGGCCTCGACCATGGCGTACTCGCCGGAGACGTTGTACGCCGCCACCGGCACGTCCACCGCGGACGCGACCGCCGAGACGACGTCGAGGTAGCCCATCGCAGGCTTGACCATCACCATGTCCGCCCCCTCCTCGACGTCGAGGAGCGCCTCACGGACGCCCTCCATGCCGTTCGCGGGGTCCTGCTGGTAGGTCCGCCGGTCCCCCTGCAGCGAGGAGTCGACCGCCTCGCGGAAGGGGCCGTAGAAGGCGGAGGCGTACTTCGCCGAGTAGGCGAGGACCGCGACGTCCTGGTGGCCCGCTTCATCGAGCGCGGAGCGGACCGCGCCGACCTGGCCGTCCATCATCCCGCTCGGACCGACGACGTCGACACCCGCCGAGGCCTGGGCCACCGCCATCGCGGCGTAGACCTCCAGCGTCGCGTCGTTGTCGACCGAGCCGTCCTCGGTGAGGACTCCGCAGTGGCCGTGGTCGGTGAACTCGTCGAGGCACAGGTCGGCCATCACCGGCAGCGCGTCCCCGACCTCGGCGACGACGTCGGCGATCGCAACGTTGAGCACCCCGGCCGGGTCCAGCCCGCAGGAGCCCGTCGCGTCCTTGGTCTCGGGAACACCGAAGAGCATGATCCCGCCCAGCCCGAGCGAGGCCGCCTCCGTCGCGGCCGCCCGCAGCGAGTCCCGGGTGTGCTGGAAGACACCGGGCATCGAGCCGATCGGGATCGGCTCGGTCGCGCCCTCACGCACGAACACGGGGAGCACGAGCTGCCGTGCCTCGAGCGAGGTCTCCCTCACCAGCGAGCGCAGGGCGGGGGTACGACGCAGGCGCCGCGGCCGGACGGAGGGGTAGCCCATCTGCTCAGGTGGCCCTGCGACGGGCCGTCGGACGGCGCTCCGACGGCTTGGTCACCGGCTGGCCCGCCTCGAGGAGTGCCGCTCGACGGGCCGCCCCGAAGTCGGCGAGCGCGTCGGCAAGCACCTCCGCCGACGGCGACGAGGCGAGGACGTCGACGCGAAGACCGTGCTCCTCGGCGGTCTTCGCCGTGGCGGGACCGATCACCGCGATCACGGTCGAGGCGTGCGGCTTGCCCGCGATCCCGACGAGGTTGCGCACCGTCGAGGAGGAGGTGAAGACGACCGCGTCGAACTTGCCGGTCTTGATCGCCTCGCGGGTCGGGGCCGGCGGCGGCGTCGCGCGGACCGTACGGTAGGCCGTCACGTCGTCGACCTCCCAGCCGAGCTCGATGAGTCCCGCCACGAGGGTCTCGGTGGCGATGTCGGCGCGGGGCAGGAAGACCCGGTTGATCGGGTCGAGCACGTCGTCGTACGGCGGCCAGTCCTCGAGCAGGCCGCGCGCGGACTGCTCGCCCGACGGCACCAGGTCGGCGCGCAGGCCCCAGTCGGCGATCGAGGCGGCGGTCTTGTCACCGACGGCGGCGATCTTGAGGCCGGAGAAGGCGCGGGCGTCGAGGCCGTACTCGTCGAACTTCTCCCGGACCGCCCGCACCGCGTTGGCAGAGGTGAACGCGATCCACTCGTAGCGGCCCTCGACGAGCCCCCGGACGGCCTTGTCCATCTGCTGCGGGTTGCGCGGCGGCTCCACGGAGATCGTCGGAACCTCCTCGGGCACCGCGCCGTAGCCGCGCAGGCGGGCCGACAACGTGCCGGCCTGGTCCTTGGTGCGGGGCACGAGCACCCGCCAGCCGAAAAGCGGCTTGGTCTCGAACCAGGACAGGGTGGTGCGCAGGTCGACCACGTCACCGACCACCGTGATCGCGGGCGGCGACATCTTGGCGGCGCGACAGTCGGCGGCGATGTTCTCCAGCGTGGACACGACCGTCGACTGCTCGGTGGTGGTGCCGACCCGGGTCATCGAGACCGGGGTGGTGGCCGGCCGGCCCGCGGCGACCAGGGCCTTGGCGGTGTCGGCGATCGAGCTGACTGCGGACAGCAGCACCAGGGTGCGGTTGTCGGCGTACTGGCTCCAGTCCACCTTGGTCTCGCCGCAGGTGACGACCGCGACCTCGCGGTTGTTCTTGGTGGTCAGCGGGATGCCGGCGTAGGCCGGGACCGCGGTGACCGACGAGACACCGGGGACGATCTCGAAGGCGATGCCGGCCTTCACGCACGCCTGCGCCTCCTCCGGGCCCGAGGCGTAGACGAACGGGTCGCCGGACATGAGCCGCACGACTCGGCGCCCGGTCTTGGCCTGCTTGACCACGACCTTCGCCCGGGCGGCGTGGGTCAGCGGCTGGCCGTCGGTCCCGAAGCCGCCGTCGACGATCTCCGGGCCGTCCCCCGGCTCGAGCACCTCGTTGCCGTCGGCGTCCACGACGACCCTCGGCGCGGGCAGCCCGAGGCAGGAACGCACCAGGTCGGCGTGGGACGGGACCTCGGTGATCACGACCTCCGCCGAACGCAGCAGGTCGGCCGCGCGGACGGTCAGCAGGTCGGGGTCCCCGGGGCCGCTGCCCACGAAGGAGACGTACCCGACGGGTGCCGACGGCTTGGTCGCCTCCGGCGTCGCCGTGGACTGGTCGGACTTCTTCTGCACAGGCTTCGCCTTCGTGGCTCGGGTGGCTGCGGTCTTGGTCACGGTCTTGCTCACAGTCGCCTTCTTGCTGTTGTTCGGCCGTGCGGTCATGACACCTGCTCCTTGACGAGCGTGTCGGCGCCCTCGTCGAGCATCTCTGCTGCGAGGCGCTGGCCCACTCCGACAGCGTCGTCGGGTGTGCCGGTGGCGGATCGTCGTACGGCGACGGCGCCGTCGTGCGAGAGAGCGACCGCCCGGACCCACAGCTCGTCGCCGTCATCGCCCTCGGCGACCTCGGCGAGCGCGCCGACCGGTGCGGAGCAGCCGGCCTCCAGCGCGTTGAGCACGGTCCGTTCGGCCGTGACGGCCGCACGCGTGCGGCCGTCGTCGAGCGCGAGGCGGACCTGGTCGACCAGGAACGCCTCGTCGCTGCGGCACTCGACCGCCAGCGCACCCTGCCCGGGGGCAGGGAGCATCTGCAGCGGGTCGAGCACCTCGGTGACCTCGTCGAGCCGCCCGATCCGGGCCAGCCCAGCCCGCGCGAGCACGACCGCGTCGAGCTCGCCGGAGGTCACCTTCTTGATCCGTGTGTCCACGTTCCCGCGGATGTCGACGATCTCGAGCCCCATCCCGAGCGCCGCGAGCTGCGAGGCACGACGGGGCGAGCCGGTGCCGATCCGCGACCCGGACGGCAGCTCCCCCAGCGTCAGGCCGTCGCGGGCTACCAGAGCGTCGCGCGGGTCCTCGCGGAGGGGTACGGCGGCCAGGGCGACCCCCTCGGCGGGGTCGGTCGGAAGGTCCTTGAGGGAGTGGACGGCGATGTCGACGTCACCGCGCAGGAGCGCCTCGCGCAAGGCGCTCACGAACACCCCGGCGCCACCCATCGAGGCGAGCGGTGCGGCCGAGACGTCGCCCTCGGTGGTGACCTCGACGAGGACCACCTCGCGGCCGAGCGCCTCGCGCAGCGCCGCCGCCACGGTCCCGCTCTGGGTGCGCGCGAGCAGTGAGGCGCGGGTGCCGACCCGCAGGGCGCCGGTGTCGGCCTGCTCGCCCCTCGCGCTCGGGCCCGCTCCTGTCCGGGTCAGCTCCTCGCTCATCGGGCCCCCTCCGCGCGGGTCACGGCCGCGACGGCCTCGGAGTCGAGCGCGAACAGCTCGGCGAGCGCGGCGGCGTAGGACACCGCACCGGTCTCGTTGGCCAGCTCCTTCACGCGCACCGTGGGCTGGTGGAGCAGCTTGTCGGCGACCCGGCGGATCGCCATCTCGACCTCGGCCCGGGCCTGTGGGTCGAGCTCAGGGACGCGCAGGAGAAGCCTCTCGAGCTCGGCCTCGACGACCCCGGTGGCCATGGTGCGCAGCGCGACCACCGTCGGGGTGACGCTCGCCGAGCGGCGGGCGGCGAGAAAGGCGCTGATCTCCTCGGCGACGATGTCCTTGACCGCGGCGATGTCCGAGCCGGTCTCGCCGTCGTGCAGCTCCTCGGCGAGCCGGGCGAGGCCGACGAGCTCGATCCCCGGCAGCTCGCCGACCGCGGGGTCGACGTCGTGGGGTAGTGCGAGGTCGAGGATCGCGAGCGGGTCGGTGGCGTGGCTGCGGGCGGCGGCGACCTGGCTGAGCGGGAGGACCACGCCGGCCGCACCGGTGCAGGAGATGAGCACGTCAGCCGCGCCGATCTCCGCCTGCAGGCTGGACAGCGCGGCGACCCGGCCGTCGTACTGCTCGGCGAGCCGGGCCGCGTGGGCGTCGGTGCGGTTGGCGATGGCCACGTCGACGGCACCGAGCCGGGACACGGTGGCGACGGCCAGCGAGGCCATGGCGCCGGCGCCGACGACGACCACGCGCTTCCCGGAGACCGGCCCGACGTGCTCGACGGCCCGGTCGAGGGCGGCGGTCACCAGCGACGGCGCGGCCCGGTCGATGTCGGTCTCCGCGTGGGCGCGCTTTCCGACGCGGAGCGCCTGCTGGAACAGCAGGTTGAGGGCGGGACCGATCGTGCCGACCTCCTGGCCGATGCGCAGCGCGTCACGGGCCTGGCCGAGGATCTGGCCCTCGCCGACCACCATCGAGTCCAGGCCCGAGGCGACGTTGAACAGGTGCGAGACCGCCCGATCGTCGTAGTGGACGTACAGGTGCGGCACGACCTCCTCGGGGTCCTGGCCGGTGCGCTCGCAGAGCATCCGCGAGACGGTCTCGACGCTGCCGTGGAACCGGTCCACGTCGGCGTAGATCTCGACCCGGTTGCAGGTGGTCAGCGCCGTGGCCTCGAGGACGTGCTCGGAATCCGCCACGTCGTGGACCAGCTTCGACACGCCCTCCTCGTCGAGCGACAGGGCCTCGAGGAGGGAGACGGGGGCGGTCTTGTGCGACACCCCGACGACGAGCACGCTCATGCAGGCTCACCCACCCGCGACAGGTCCGTGGGGGTGGGCGGGGCGGTGACGAGACCCTCGGTGGTGCTCAACGCCTTGCGCTGCTCGTGGTAGGCGAGGATCTGCAGCTCGATGGAGAGGTCGACCTTGCGCACGTCGACCCCCGCCGGGACCGCCAGCACGGCAGGCGCGAAGTTCAAGATGCTGGTCACGCCGGCGCCGACGAGGCGGTCGCACACGCCCTGGGCTGCGGCCGCCGGCGTCGCGATGACGCCGATCGCGACCTGCTGCTCCTCCACGACCACCTCGAGGTCGTCGATCGACCCGACGACCATGGAGCCGACCCGCTCGCCCACCTGGGCCGGGTCGCTGTCGAGCAGCGCGACGATCCGGAAGCCGCGGGAGGTGAAGCCGGAGTAGTTCGCGAGGGCGTGCCCCAGGTTTCCGATCCCGATGATGACGACGGGCCAGTCCTGGGTGACCCCGATCTCGCGGGCGATCTGGTAGCGCAGGTACTCCACGTCGTACCCGACGCCGCGGGTGCCGTAGGAGCCGAGGTAGGAGAGGTCCTTGCGGAGCTTGGCGCTGTTCACGCCGGCCGCGGAGGCGAGCTCCTCGCTGGAGCTGGTCGCGATGCCCCGCTCGGCGAGAGCGGTGAGTGCGCGCAGGTAGATCGGCAGGCGGGCGACGGTTGCCTCGGGGATCCCGCGCTCGGCCGTGCGAGCGGCGCCTTCCGGCACGCTGCCGACCCGCGCCTCGGGTCGGGACGCACCCGCCCCGGCGCCCTGGGTGGGGCCGGTTCCGTTGCGGCTCTCACGCGCTGGTGTCACGACACTCCTGATGTCCGCCGGGGCGCAGGAGACGACCCCGTATCTCGGGGCGCGCCGCCCGGCGGCAGGGCCACTTTAGGAGTTTGTGAACGCGGGAACAAACCGGGACGGCTGCATCCCTAGCACAGGTGACCCGTCTCACCCGTGGCGGGGTCCTCGGGTCGGGACCGAGGTGTCTAGACGAGCGCGGCGCGCAGCCGCTGCGCGTCGACCCGCCAGAAGTCGTGCTGCTCGCCGTCGACGTAGGTGACCGGGATCTGTTCGCCGAAGGCGCTCATCAGCTCCTCGGACGTGGTGATGTCGACCTCGTCGAAGTGCTCACCGAGCTCGGCACACACCGCGGCGACCACCGCCCTGGCGTCGTCGCACAGGTGGCATCCGGGCTTGGAGTAGAGCACGACCCGCGGGGGTGGCTCCCCCAGCTCGGTGTGCTCCGGCTCGTGCCCCCCCGGCCCGGTCACTCGAGGAGCCCCAGGTAGCGGCGTCGCTCGGTGGCCCGCAGCCGTCCCTTGGCGACCTTGCCGGTCACCGTGTGCGGCAGCTCGTCGACGACCTCGACCACCGACGGCTGCTTGAACCTGGCCAGTCGTTCCGCACAGTGGGACCGCACCCGGCCCTCCACCTCAACCGGCGACAGCGAGGTGCTCGGCACCGGCACCACGTAGGCCACGACCGCCTCGCCGGTCTGATCGTCGGGGACGCCGATGACGGCGGCCTCGACGACGACGTCGAGCTCGCCGATCACGTCCTCCACCTCGACGGGGTAGACGTTGAACCCCGAGACGATCACGAGCTCCTTGAGCCGGTCGACGAGGAACAGGTCGCCGTCCTCGTCGAGGAAGCCGACGTCGCCCGTGGCCCACCAGCCGTCCTCGCCCGGGCCGTCCTCCCCGTCGGGCCAGTAGCCGGAGAAAAGGTTGTCGCCGCGGACCTCGATCTCCCCCGGGTCCGACCCCTCGGGCCGGTGACCGGCGTCGTCGACCAGCCGCAGCTCGATGCCGGGCAGCGCGCACCCGACCGACCCGCGCTTAGGCGTTCCGCTGCCCAGCGTGGAGGTCACCACGGGCGCCGCCTCGGTCAGGCCGTACCCCTGGTGGACAGGGACCCCCGCCCGCTCCTCGAAGGCCTCGGCGACCTCCGGCGGCAGCGGGGCGGAGCCGGACAGCACGAGGCGGACGCCTCGCAGGCGCTCGGCGAGGTCCTCGACGTCCCGCCAGTGCGTGAGGGCCGGCGGCGCCACCGGTACGACGGTCACCGCCTCGTCCTCGATGACGTGCAGGGTCTCGTCGGGGTCGAACCTCTCGAGGAGCACCAGCCGCGCCGCGTGGCCGACCACCTGCCCCAGGACGGCGTTGAGTCCGTAGACGTGGAACAGCGGCAACACCCCGAGCACCGTGTCCGCGGAGGTGACCGGGGGGTTCGCGACGGCACCTGCCTGCTCGACGTTCGCGAGCAGGGCCCGGTGGGACAGCATCGCCGCGCGGGGGCGGCCCGAGGTGCCGCTGGTGTACAGCAGGACCGCGAGCGCCTCGGCGTCCATCGACGGCGGCACCTCACGACCCTCGGCGCCGGCCAGGTCGGACCAGGGCGTCTCGCCGGGAAGCGCCGGAGCAGACGCCACGACGATGCGCGGCACGACCGTTCGGGCGCGCAGCTCCTCGTCGGCACCGGCCAGCGCGTCCTCCAGCCCGGCGACGGCCGCGCGGACGGTGGTGACCGTGCTCAGGTCCGCCACCACGGCCCGGGCGCCGGAGTCGGCGATCATCCGGACCGTCTCGCCCGTGGCCGAGCCGGGGTTGACGGGGACGGCCACCAGCCGGGCCCGCAGCGTCGCGAGGTAGGCCGTGACGAGCTCGATCCGGTTCGGCAGGGCGAACATGACCCGATGGCCCGCGACGAGGCCGAGCCCGGACAGCCCGTGGGCAACCCGGTCCACCTCGCTGTCGAGCTCGCGCCAGGTGACCCGGCGTCCGGAGGCCGACTCGACCAGGGCGACCCGGTCGGGAGACGTCTGGGCCGCACGCGCGAGAAGGTCGGCGAAGTTGGCGACGGAAGTCACGGCGCCGAGTCTGGCACAACCGACGTTCGACCTCCGCGCACGGTGACCTCGGGAGCGCCGGACACTAGGGTGAGCTGCGTGAACCGGGCCCAGGGCAGCAGACGCCACCGCCACCGCGGCAACCTCGATCTGCGCCGGCGCTCGGTGCTCGCGGGCGAGGCCGCAGCCGCGGCGGCCGAGGTCGAGTCGGCGCTGGCCACCCCCCCGGACCCGGCGTCGGCGGCGTTCTTCGACGTGGACAACACGATCATGCAGGGCGCCTCGATCTTCCACCTCGCCAAGGGCTTGCACCGCCGGAAGTTCTTCACGACTCGCGAGATCCTCGGCGCCGCCTGGAAGCAGGCCTACTTCCGCATCGTCGGCGTGGAGGACCCCGAGCACGTCGCCGAGGCCCGGGCCTCGGCCCTGGAGTTCATCAAGGGGCACCGGGTCGAGGAGCTGCAGGCACTCGGGGAGGAGATCTTCGAGGAGGCCATGGCGCACCGGATCTGGCCCGGCACGAGGGCCCTCGCGCAGCTGCACCTCGACCAGGGCCAGCGGGTGTGGCTGGTGACCGCAGCCCCGATCGAGATCGCGACGATCATCGCCCGGCGGCTCGGCCTCACCGGCGCGTTGGGCACCGTGTCCGAGCACGTCGACGGCGTCTACACCGGCCGTCTCGTCGGCGAGCTCCTGCACGGACCCGCCAAGGGCGAGGCGGTGCGCGCACTCGCCGACCGGGAGGGTCTGGACCTGTCCCGCTGCTCGGCGTACTCCGACTCCTTCAACGACCTGCCGATGCTCTCCATGGTCGGCGACCCCTGCGTGATCAACCCGGACTCACGGCTGCGCGAACACGCGAAGGCCAACGGCTGGCGGATCCGCGACTACCGGACCGGTCGCAAGGCCGCCCGTGTGGGCCTGATGGCGGCGAGCGTGGCCGGCGCGGTCAGCGGGAGCGTGGCCGCCGGGCTGGCGATCCGCCGGAAGGTCCGCTGAACGGGTTTCCCGCCGGGTGTGTCGGGGAACACTCCCGACTGGTGCAACTCAGAGTTACAGAAAGGGTTCACAAAGGGGGAGTACCCGCCTAGCCTGGGTTGCTGGTCGAGGGAGCCTGGCCCGGAGGGGGCCGGACGAGGGAGCGGCGAGTTACCGATGTACACGCGTAGTGCCGAGTTCGCGCACGGTCTCGCTGCGCTGCGTATGGCACTGGCCGACGTTCTCCACCCCGAGGCCGCCCTCGCCTGCGCCGGGACCACCGGACCGACCCGACCCTCCGCCGTGGCGAGCCACCTCCTGCTGTCCGAGGCGGTGGAGTACCACCCCGAGCCGCCCGCGGCGCCCGACGCCGACCTGGCCTGCTCGTCGGAGACCGACGAGGCCGAGGGAGCCCGCCTCATCGCGCTGGTCGAGCTCGCCCGCGCCGGCGACGCCGAGGCGTTCGGGCAGCTCTACGACCACTACCACGCCTCGGTCTACCGCTTCGTGTACTACCGGGTCGGCTCCGTCGCCCTCGCCGAGGACCTCACCTCGGACACGTTCTTCCGCGCTCTGCGCAGCATGAGCTCGTTCAAGTGGCAGGGCAAGGACTTCGGGGCGTGGCTGATGACGATCGCCCGCAACCTGACCACCGACCACTACAAGGCCGGCCGCACGCGGCTCGAGCTCGCCACCGACGACATGGCCGTCCACGACACCGCGACCGAGGGACCGGAGAACGCCGTCCTCGCCTCCCTCACCAACGAGGCCCTGCTCGAGGCGCTCGGTCGCCTCCCCGCCGAGCAGCAGGAGTGCCTGATCATGCGCTTCCTGCAGGGCTTCTCGATCGCAGAGACCGCCAAGGTCCTAGGCCGCAGTGACGGAGCGGTCAAACAGCTGCAGCTTCGGGGCGTGCGCAACCTCGCGAAGCTGCTCCCGGACGGCCTGCGGTGACCGGTCCGTCCATGCCGCAGCCGGCGACCCGCTGTCAAGGGTGGGGTGCGTCACCCCCCGTAACCTTGACACTGCATACGTCGTTGGACCTCGTGACTGCCCACCAGGGCAGGTCTCACGACGTGAAGACAGGACGATCCCGATGACCTCCTTGTTCCAGGCGCGACGGCGCGCCGAGGACTTTGCCGCTGCGGTGGACGACCGCGGCGCCGGCCGCCGCGCGGGCGGCGAGGAGATCACGGCCCTGCTCGAGGTCGTGGACACGCTGCGCGAGCAGCCCGCGGTCGAGCCCCGTGCCGAGTTCGCCGCGGACCTGCGCGATCGCCTGATGCTCGACGCGCAGACCGCACTCTCCCCGCAAGCCGCGCACCTGCGGCTCCCGGCACGCGAGCGGGGCCGCCGTGAGCGCCGCCTCGTCGCGGCAGCCTCGGCGTTCGTGCTCGTCGGAGGTACGACGACCATCGCAGCTGCCTCGCAGAGCGCCCTGCCCGGTGAGGCCCTCTACCCCGTCAAGCGCGGGATCGAGCGGGTCGAGGCAGGCCTGAACACCAGCAGCGCCGGCAAGGGCCACGACCTCCTCGCCCAGGCACGTGACCGTCTCGTCGAGGTGGAGCGGCTCGTCGAGTCCGGCAGCGAGCCGAGTCACAGCCAGGTGCCCGACACCCTCACCACCTTCTCGGCCACGGCGGCCGAGGGCTCGACCTTGATGTTCGAGGCCTTCGGCGAGAGCTACGACCGCGCGCTGGTGGTGGAGGTGCGCACGTTCACCCGGGACGGCGCGGCCACGATCGAGGACCTCGCCGAGTCGGTTCCGGCCGAGGCCCGAGACGAGCTGGCCGCGGCCGCCGTCCTCCTCGCCGAGATCGACCGCGAGGCCGCCGAGCTGTGCGACACGTGCGCCCCGGGTCTGCCCGCGGTCGAGGTTCCCGGCATCCTGCTCACCAGAGCCGAGGTCGACCGTGCCCTCGCGCTCGCCGCTGCCCAGGTCCTCGCGAACGACCACCCGGTCGAGGTGTCCGACGAGATGCTCGCCCTGACCCGCCAGGCGGCCGAGCAGGTCCCGCTCCCGACCGACGCCCCGGGCGCCGGCACCGACACGGGCGTCCAGGCGCCCGGCGCGCCGGCGCACCCGCTGCCCGCCCCGACCCTGGCACCGGGCGACTGGCCTTCGCTGCTGCCCGGCCTGGACGGCGCGACCACGTCCGGCACGGACACGTCGGACCCCACCGAGAAGGCGCGCGAGGACCTCGAGGAGCCCCTCGACGGCGTGACCACGCTGCTGCCCGGGACCGACCGTCTGCTCGACTGAGCGTCTCGCCGCCCGCCCGGGCTCGCAGACACCTAGTGGAAAACCGAGCGGCGCTGCATCAGCAGTGAGTAGAGCGTCTGCTGGATGGTCTCCCGGACCTGGTCTGTCACGTTGAAGACCAGCATCGGGTCGTCGGCGGCGCCGCCGTCGTAGGTGTCGGTCCGGATCGGCTCGCCGAACTCGATCAGCCACTTCGACGGCAGCGGGACCATGCCCAGAGGGCCGAGCAGCGGGAAGAACGGTGTGATCGGGATGTAGGGCACCCCGAGCAGCCGGGCCAGCGAGGGCAGGTTGCCCACGAGCGGGTAGATCTCCTCGGCGCCGACGACCGCGGTGGGGATGATCGGCACCCCGGTGCGTAGCGCGGCCGACACGAACCCACCCCGGCCGAAGCGCTGGAGCTTGTACCTGTCGGAGTAGGGCTTGCCGATTCCCTTGAACCCCTCGGGCCACACCCCGACGAGCTCGCCGCCGCGCAGCATCCGCTCGGCGTCCTCGTTGCAGGCCAGCGTCGCGCCGCCCTTGCGGGCCAGCTCGCCCACGAAGGGGAGCCGGAAGACCAGGTCCGCACCGAGCGGGCGCAGATGGCGACCGGTGTGGTCGTGGATGCTCACCCCGGTGACGAGGCCGTCGACGGGGACCGTGCCGGAGTGGTTGGACACCACGAGGGCGCCGCCGTCGGCGGGGATGTTCTCGGCGCCGCGGACCTCGACGCGGAACCACTTCTGCGCGATGGGCCGGATCGCCGCGTGGAGGAACCGCCGGGTGATCTCGGCGTCGAAGCCGTACTCGTCGACCTCGTAGTCTCCGGTCACGCGGCGGCGCAGGAAGGCGAGGAGCTCGGCCAGTCGCGGTTCCCAGTCGTCGCCGAACACCTCCTTCGAGGCGGAGGTGAGGGCCTGGAGCCAGTCGCCGACCGGGATGCCGTCACCGACCCGGTCCTCCGTCGTCGTCGACGAGGTCTCACGGGGCTCCGGTCCGTCCACAGGGGGGTCCACGGGACTCTTGGCCCGCTCGTCGACTCCGCCCGGCTCCGGGGTGGCCTCGGGGCCCGTCGCGACCGGCACCTGCGTCTCGTCCGTCCGCGCCTCGGTGCTCGCCTCGGCGCGCGTCACGGGCTGGTCTGCACGGCGTCCCCGCTTCGGGGTGACCGGTGCCGTCTTCTTGCCCGGGGCGTCCTTCGCGGCCGTGCCCTTGGCGCCCTTCCCTGCCCCGCTCCGGCCGCTCCCGGCGAGGTTGCGGGCCGACGCGGACGGCTTCGCGCTGCCGCTGCCGCGCCCGGGTCGTCCGCGGGTGCCGATCGGGATGATCTCCGCGTCAGCCACGGGCACCTCCTCGGACCTGGGTCAGGGCGTGCTCGAGCACGGCGACGCGCCGCCCCATGGTCGGTCCGGGACTGATCGCCGAGCGCAGGGTGTCCAGGGCGGAGGCGGTGGTGTGCCGAGCCTCGAAGCCGAGCACCTCACGCATGCGGGTGGTGTCGACGCCGCGCCCGTAGGTCAGGTAGGCGACCTGCTCCGGGGAGAAGTCGGCGACCCGCGAGCGTCGTACCAGTGAGCCCACCTGGCTCACCGCGAAAGTCGGCAGGGCGACCGACGGCCTGCCGATCCGGCGGATCGCCTGGGACAGCATCACGATGCCGTCGCCGGCGACGTTGAAGGTGCCGTGCACGCCGTCGAGCGCCGCGTGACGGACCGCCCCGAGCAGGTCGTCCTCGTGCAGGAACTGCAGGCGGGCGTCGAAGCCGAGCACGGTGGGTACGACGGGCAGCCGGAAGTACTGCACCATCGGCGAGGTTACCCGCGGGCCGATCGTGTTGGCCGCCCGGAGCATGGTCACCTCGATGTCGGGGCGCCGGCGGGCGAAGCCACGAACGTACCCCTCGACCTCGACGACGTCCTTGGCGAAGCCGGACCGGGGCATGCGCTTGGGCGCCATGTCCTCGGTGAACATGGCGGGGTCGCGTGGCGAGGAGCCGTAGACCGCGGTCGAGGAGCGCACGACCAGCCGGCGCAGGTTCGGCGCCTTCTGGCAGGCGGCGAGGAGCTGCATCGTGCCGATGACGTTCAGCTCCTTCATGGAGGTGCGACCACCTGCGGTGCCCGGGGTCGCGATGACGCTCATGTGCACCACGGTGTCGACCTCCTCCCCCGCGATCACCTTGGCGATCACCGGGTTGCGGATGTCGGCACGGACGAAGCGGACCTCGCCCATGTCGCCGCGTGGGGGCACCACGTCGACGCCGATGACCCGCTCGATGGCCGGATCGGCGGACAGCAGGCGCGCGAGCCGGGCACCGAGGTCACCGGAGACCCCTGTGACGAGTACGACGCTCCCCATCAGACGTCCTCCACGCAGCCCCCGCCGAGGTGTGTTACTTGCCCGCGCGACGACGCTGGATGCGCGTCTTCTTCAGCAGCTTGCGGTGCTTCTTCTTCGCCATACGCTTGCGGCGCTTCTTGATGACAGAACCCACGGTGGACCTTTCGAGCCTCGAGTCGATCGCCCCGCAGGTGCGCGGGCGCGAGCCAAGCGCCCAGACTACTTGCCAGGCAGGCGGGGCCGGAAATCGGTCCGCGGCCCGCGGCGCGAGCACCGGTTCATACCTCTCCAAGCGGCCGATTCATCTCAGCGTGTCGTCTTGACACCAATCTCACCGGATTGCGTACAAGCCGGCCGAGAGTGGGCATACTGAGCCGCGGATGACAGTACGGCGTCGGGCCGCCCCCCGACGCCCCGACCACACGGCCCGCTGCGCCGCACGCCGCGGCACAAGGGGTCGTCTCGCGACCGGAGTCACACCCCCCACGCAGACGGGGTCGCACCGGTAGCGCTCATGAGGCCTTGGGAGGGGTCTTGATGATGGACATTCGCGACCTCGGCGCTCGGCGCCGCCACGAAGGAAAGCCGCCCGGCCCCCACCGGACCGTCGCGGCCCTGACCACCACCCTGCTCGCGCTGGGGCTGACCGTCGGCGCGCCCGCACCGTCCGGGGCGGTCCAGGTGGAGAACCTGGTCCTGACCAGGACCGCCTCGACCAGCATCCTCAGCTACGAGACGGAGGTGCAGCAGCTGATCAACCAGCGCCGGGCGAGCCGTGGGCTGCCCCGGCTGCGTCTGGCCAGCTGCCCGAAGGGCACCTCCAAGCGGTGGAGCCAGCACCTGGCGAGCACCGACTCCTTCTACCACCAGAGCATGAGCAGCGTGCTCACCAAGTGCAACGCCAGCTATGCCGGCGAGACGCTCGGCCGCGGCAGCATGAGCCCGCGCAAGCTGGTCCGCATGTGGATGGGCTCGCCCGGCCACCGTGCGGTGCTATTGAGCAAGAAGCCGCGCCGGATCGGCATCGGGGCCACCAAGGACGCCTCCGGCCGCTGGGTGGTCGCGGCGAACTTCGTACGCCTCTGAGAAGGCGGGCCTGCCCGGCCCGCTCGCCCGACATGACGGTGGCGGCCCCTTCCGGGACCGCCACCGTCATCGTCTCTGCGCCGTGCTGCGAGCTCAGCCGGTCTGGAAGTAGCTCTTGCGCAGGTACTCGTTCACCGCGTCCTCGGGGACCCGGAAGGAGCGCCCCACTCGCACGGCCGGCAGCTCGCCGGAGTGCACGAGGCGATACACCGTCATCTTGGAGACGCGCATGACCGTCGCCACTTCGGCGACGGTCAGAAACTTCACCTCGGAGATGTCTCCGGAGCTGGTTGTGCCCATCATGCACCGCACTTTCACAGCACACCACGTCTCCGGCTTCCCCGCCGGAGACCCTCACGTATGTGCTTAGGTGAGACTAGAGCCTAGAGTGACCCGTGGGAAAGGGGTGACTTTTAGGACAATCTTTACCGCGGTCCGGTGTGTCGGTCCGAACACGCCGCATTTGTCCTGCTAGTCACCACGGCTGGTGGTCGAGGCCATTCAGCGGGAAGGCCGCCTCCCGCGTCGCGTGGATCGCCCGGTCGAGCCACGTCGAGGGGTCGTAGCCGCCCGACCAGTCCCGGTAGGCAGGCTCCCGCCCGTCGGTGAGCCGGAACGGTCCCACCCGCCCGAGCAGGGTCTGCACGTGCTCGCGCCACCCCTCCGGGGTCGCCGTGTGCGGGTCGAGGGGCCGGCCCGCGACGATCGCGAGCAGGTGTGTCCAGGCCCGGGGCACGACGTCGACGACGGCGTACCCGCCGCCCCCGGTGACCACCCACCTGCCGTCGCAGACCTCGTGCGCGAGGTCGTGCAGCGCGAGGTACGCCGCGCGCTGACCGTCGACGGTGAGCATCAGGTGTGCGAGCGGGTCCTCGATGTGGGAGTCGCACCCGTGCTGGGTGACCAGCACGTCCGGGCCGAACTCCCGCAGCAGCGGCGGCACCACGGCGTGGAAGGCGCGAAGCCAGCCCGCGTCGGCGGTGCCGGGAGGCAGGGCGACGTTCACCGCGCTGCCCGGCGCGTTCGGGCCGCCGGTGTCCTGCGGGAAGCCCGTGCCCGGGAAGAGCATCTGGCCGGTCTCGTGCAGGCTGATGGTCAGCACACGCGGGTCGTCCCAGAACACCTTCTCGACGCCGTCGCCGTGGTGGACGTCGACGTCGACGTACGCCACCTTCTCCGCCCCGTTGTCGAGCAGCCACCGGATCGCGACCGCGATGTCGTTGTAGATGCAGAAGCCGCTGGACCGGCCGGGCATCGCGTGGTGCAGCCCGCCGGTGATGTTCGCGGCGTGCAGCCGCTCGCCGGTCCACACCTGCCGCGCGGCCTCCACGGAGGCGCCGACGATGTGGGCCGCGGCTCCGTGCATGCCCTCGAAGGTCGGGTTGTCCTCGGAGCCGAGGCCGTGGCGCTCGTCGACCTGGTCGGGGTCACGGCTCATCCGCTGCACCGCCTCGATGAGGTCGCCGGAGTGCACGGTGGCGATCAGGTCGTCGCCGGCGACCGGTGCGGCAACCTGGGTCAGGCCGACCCCTTCGACGGCGCCGGGCGCCGCGAGCACACCGAGCTCGTCGGCCAGGCGCATGGTCAGGTCGACCCGGACCGGCGACATCGGGTGCGTAGGGCCGAAGTCGTAGTCGGTGAGTGTCTTGTCGAACACCACGCACGCACGGCCAGCCATGCCGCCACGCTACTACCTGGCGTCCGGCGCCGGAGCCGAGTCCGGTCGCCGGGCGCCCCCTGGGTCAGACGTCGTTCTCGCGACGCGAGGCGCGGACGTAGTTGATGCTCACCGCCGCCACCCCTCCCCAGAGGAAGACGGCGCCGATGAGGAGCATGATGATCGCGCTGGTGTCCACGGGGTCACTCCTTGACGTTGTCGAGCTGGTGAGGGACGCGGCTGTTCAGGGCGAGCGTGAGCGCGAACAGCAGGGTCAGCACCACCCCGCCCATGCCGACGAACACCAGCCCACTGGTCGGGTAGTCCGAGTAGTTGCCCTTGAACTCGTTCCAGATGCTGTACAGCACCACGACGGTCAACAGGATCGGCGTGATGAACTTCATCGAGGCCATCCACCACGGGCCCATCTTCAGGTAGCTGATGGCGTTCAGGTGGTCCCGCTGGGCGTTCAGCTCTTTGGCGAACCAGGCGATGAGCAGCACCTCGAGCAGGCCCGCGACCACCAGGCCGTAGGCGTTGACGAAGTGGTCCACGGTGTCGAGGTAAAACAGCCCGCCCCGGGTCGCGTAGAGGAGGCTGATCACGGCGGCCACACCACAGATCCAGTTGACCGCCGCCGTGCGGGCGATGTCGAACTTCTCCCGCACCGCGGCGATCACGCACTCGAGGATCGAGACCATAGAGGTGATGCCGGCGAAGAACAGCGTGACGAAGAACAGCACGCCGAACAGGGACTGGAGTGCCGGGAGACTGCTGATGATCTGGGGGAAGACGATGAAGGCAAGCCCGACGCCTCCGCTCCCCGCGACTTCGGTCACCTGCGCGTTGGTGGTGGCTGCGAGGAACCCGAGTGCGGCGAAGACGCCGATCGCGGCGAGGAACTCGAAGCTGGCGTTGGAGAGACCCACGACCAGCCCGGTGTTGGACAGGTCGGTCTTGCGCGGCAGGTAGCTGGAGTAGGCGATCATGATCGAGAACGCCACGCTCAACGAGAAGAAGACCTGGCCGTAGGCGGCCGACCAGACACCGACGTCGGCCAGCGCTCCGAAGTCGGGGGTGAAGAGGACGTTGAGACCCTCGGCCGCACCTTCGAGGGTGATCGCCCTGATCACGAAGATGACCAGCAGCACGATGAGGGCCGGCATCATGAACCGCGACGCCATCTCGATACCGCGCTTCACGCCACGGAGCAGGATGAAGTAGACGATGGCCCAGCAGGCGACGAGCCCGACCACGACCTTCCACTGCGGGCTCCCGACCTCCCAGAAGCTCGCCGGGTCTCCGTCACCGGAGGTTCCGAGGAACTCGGCGATGAAGAACCCGGCGGTGTCTTCGCCCCACTGCTCTCCGAAGGAGTAGAAGATGTAGTTCAGCACCCAACCGAGGATCACGACGTAGTACGTCGCGATGATGAACGAGATGGCCGCCATCCACCATCCGAGCCACTCCCACTTCTCCCGGATGAGGTGGAAGGTCCCGGGGGCACCGTGCTGGTAGCGGTGACCCAGGCTGTACTCCAGGATCAGGATGGGCAGACCAGCCGTCGCGAGCGCGACGAAGTACGGGATGAGGAAGGCGCCGCCGCCGTTCTCGTAGACGACGTACGGGTAACGCCAGATGTTGCCGAGGCCGATCGCCGAGCCCATCGCGGCAAGGATGAAGCCGAGCTTGGTGCCCCACTGGTCGCGTGTGGGGGTGCCCTGGTCGACGCTGCTCATGAGAACCCTCCAGAAGATCGTCCTGCGTGGGGCCTCTCGCAGGCTAGCGAACAGCACCGGTCCCCTGCTAGGGACACGGCGGGGGACCTCCTGGGTGGCTCAGTGCGACGGATCCGGTCGACATACTTCCCCTTGCACGTAGGATTACCGCCGTGACGACACGCATTCAGCACTGGATCAGTGGCCTACGGTCGGATCTGGCCTCCACCCGCACGGCTCCGGTGCACAATCCGGCCACGGGTGAGAGGACCGGTGAGGTGCTCCTGGCCTCCTCCGACGACGTGGCCGCCGCGGTCGCCTCCGCCGTCGAGGCCGCGCAGGAGTGGCGCGAGTCGTCGCTGTCACGACGGTCCGCCGTCCTCTTCGCCTTCCGACAGCTGCTGCACGACCGCTCTGACGAGCTCGCGGCGATCGTCACCGCCGAGCACGGCAAGGTCCTCGGCGACGCGGCCGGCGAGATCGCCCGAGGCCTGGAGAACGTGGAGTTCGCCACCGGGGTCCCCAACCTGCTCAAGGGCGGCTACTCCGACCAGGCGTCCACCGGCGTCGACGTCTACTCGCTGCGCCAGCCGCTCGGCGTGGTCGCCGGGATCACGCCGTTCAACTTCCCCGTGATGGTGCCGCTGTGGATGTGCGCCAACGCCATCGCCGCGGGCAACGCCTTCGTCCTCAAACCGAGCGAGAAGGACCCGTCGGCGTCCCTGTTCCTCGCCGAGCTGTGGCAGGAGGCGGGCCTCCCCGACGGGGTGTTCACCGTGCTGCACGGGGACAAGGAGGCCGTCGACGGGCTGCTCACCCATCCCGACGTCGCGGCAGTCAGCTTCGTCGGCTCCACGCCGGTGGCCCGCCACATCTACGAGACCGGCACCCGCAACGGCAAGCGGGTCCAGGCGCTCGGCGGGGCCAAGAACCACATGGTCGTGCTGCCCGACGCCGATGTCGACCTCGCAGCGGACGCCGCGGTCTCCGCCGCCTACGGGGCGGCCGGCGAACGGTGCATGGCGATCTCGGTCGTCGTCGCGGTCGGCTCGGCGGCCGACCCGCTGGTCGACGCGATCGCGACCCGGCTGCCCAAGCTCGTCGTGGGGGACGGCGCGGCGCCCGGGACCGACATGGGGCCGCTGATCACCGCCGAGCACCGCGACAGGGTCGCTTCCTACGTGGGGGCGGGCGCCGAGGCGGGTGCGACCGTCGTGGTGGACGGTCGGGAGGCCGACGTACCGCAGGCGGGGTTCTTCCTCGGCACGACGCTGCTGGACAACGTCACGCCCGACATGACGGTGTACACCGACGAGATCTTCGGTCCCGTCCTCAGCATGGTGCGGGTGGCGACGTACGACGAGGCGCTGGCGCTGGTGAACTCCAACACCTACGCCAACGGCACGGCGATCTTCACCCGTGACGGCGGGGCCGCCCGGCGCTACCAGCACGTCGTCGAGGTCGGCATGGTCGGCATCAACGTGCCGATCCCGGTGCCGGTGGCCTACTACTCGTTCGGCGGGTGGAAGGCATCGCTGTTCGGGGACAGCCACATGTACGGCCAGGACGGGCTGAACTTCTACACCCGGGCCAAGGTCGTCACCTCCCGCTGGCCCGACCCGGCCACCTCCGAGGTCGACCTCGGCTTCCCGCGCACGCGCTGACCGACCGCCTGCCCCCTGGGGGGTTTACCAGGTGAACGTGGTACGGCGGCACCTACCTCGACACATGTCTCGCGGTAGGTGCCGTTTTCCCAGGTGAACGTGGGAAAGCAACGGCTGGTCAGAGGCCCTCGGCGAGCTCCCGCGAACGGTCGCGGGCGGCCTCGAGCGCGGCGAGGAAGGCTGCCCGCACCTTGTGGTCCTCGAGCTCGCGCATCGCCGCGGCGGTGGTTCCGGCCGGGGAGGTGACCTGCTCGCGCAGCACGGTCGGGTGTTCGCCGGTCTCGCGCAGCAGCTTCGCGGACCCGACCAGGGTCTGCACGACGAGCTCGTAGGCCGTCGACCGCGGCAGACCCAGGTGTACGCCGGCCTCGATCATCGACTCGACCACGAAGAAGATGTACGCCGGCCCCGACCCGGAGACCGCCGTGACCGCGTCCTGCTGCCGTTCGGGGATCCGGCTCACCTTGCCGACGGAGTCCATCAGCGACTCCGCCTCGACCAGGTGGTTCTCGTCGCAGTGGGAACCGCGCGAGATCGCCGACATCCCCTCGTCGACGAGTGCTGGGGTGTTCGGCATGACCCGCACGACCGCGACCCCCTCGGGCAGGTGCGCCTCGAGGAACGCGGTCGTGATGCCGGCCGCCAGGGAGACGACGAGCTGTCCCGGCCGCACCGAGGACCGGATCTCGGCGAGGAGGTCCTCCATGTCCTGCGGCTTCACCACGAGGACCAGGGTGTCGGCCCTCCGGGCGGCCTCGACGTTGTCGACGACCTTGACGCCGTACCTCTCCTCGAGCTCCACGCCGCGCTCGCGACGCTTCTCGCCCACCAGGAGGTCGCCGACGCTTCGGCCGGCGCGGACCAGGCCGGACAGCAGGGTCTCCCCCATCACGCCGGCACCGATGATCGCCACCACGGACACGGTGTCCTCCTACTTCTTCGAGACCAACGACCTCAGGAACAGTGCCAGGTTCGACGGTCGCTCGGCCATCCGTCTCATGAGGTAGCCGTACCACTCGGTGCCGTACGGCAGGTACACACGCACCTTCTCCCCCGACTCCGCCAGGCGCAGCTGCTCGTCGGGACGGATGCCGTAGAGCATCTGGAACTCGTAGGAGCCCTGGGTCCGCTCGTAGCGGGTGGCCAGCGCCCCCGCGATCTCGACCAGGCGCGGGTCGTGGGTGGCGATCATCGGGTACCCCTGCCCCCCCATCAGGACCTTCAGGCAGCGGACGTAGGCCCGGTCGACGTCACCGCGGTCCTGGAAGGCCACCGACTCGGGCTCCTTGTAGGCGCCCTTGCACAGCCGAACGCGCGAGCCCTCGTAGGCCAGGTCGCGGCAGTCGGCCTCGGTGCGGTGCAGGTAGGCCTGCAGCACCGCGCCGGTCTCCGGGAAGTCCTTGCGGAGGTCACCGAGGATCGACAGCGTCGAGTCGGTGGTGGTGTGGTCCTCCATGTCGAGGGTCACCGTGGTCCCGGCGTTGCGGGCGGCGTGGCAGATCGTGCGGGCGTTCTCCAGCGCCATCTTCTCACCGTCGCCGGGCAGCGCCTGCCCGATCGCGGAGAGCTTCACCGAGACCTCGGCGTTGCGCGAGAGGTTGTTCTCGCTGAGCGCCGTCAGCATCTCGAGGTAGGCGCCGACGGTGACGTCGGCCTGCTCCCGGTCGAGGGTGTCCTCGCCGAGGTAGTCGAGCGTCACGTGCAGGCCGCTGTCGATGAGCGTGCGCGTCGCGTCCACGGCGTCGTCGGTGGTCTCCCCGGGGACGTAGCGGTTCACGACACCGCTGGTGACCGGGAGGCTGCTCGCGAGGGTCTTCGCACGGTCGCTCCGGGCGAGCATCAGCAACGGCTGGCGTAGCACTGTCGGGTCCTTCCGTCCTCGCCCGCCGCACGGTCGCGGTCCGGGCGGTCCCAGGCTACGCGGTACGACGCCGCAGGGTGGCCGCACCCAGGACCAGCCCGGCGAGGGCGAACCCGAGCACCACGGCCAGGTCCGCCCAGATGTCGGCGTCCACACCTCCGAGGGCCTCGGACGTGGTCGTGGAGACCAGCGTGATGGCGTCCACCGCGTAGGACAGCGGCAGCAGGTCGGAGATCTCGCGGAGCACGGAGGGCAGCTCCTCACGCGGCACGAACAGCCCGCACAGCAGCACCTGCGGCGTGACCACGGCCGGCATGAACTGCACCGCCTGGAACTCCGTGCGCGCGAACGCCGAGAGGAACAGCCCGAGCGAGGAGCCCAGCACGGCGTCGACGACCGCCACCACCACCAGCATCCACACGGGTCCGGCGACGTCGAGGTCGAGGAGGTACACGCTGGTGGTCACCGCGATCACCGACTGCAGCGCTGCCATCAGGCCGAAGGCGAGGGCGTAGCCGGACAGCAGGTCCAGCCTCCCGGTCGGCATCGCGAGCAGCCGCTCGAGCGTCCCGGAGGACCGCTCGCGCAGTGTCGTCACCGAGGTCACGAGGAACATCACGAAGAACGGGAAGATCGCGAGAAGTGCGGGAGCGAACCGGTCGAACTCGGGCCCGGTGCTCTCCTCGAACATCCACCACAGCAGCGCCATGAAGAACGCGGGCATGAACAGCAGCAGGGCGAGCGTCCGGTGGTCGTGCCGCAGCTGGGCGAGGACACGGCGGGCGACGGCGAGGGTGATCCGGGGGCTCATGCGCGCTCCTCGCCCGCCGTGTCCACGAGTGAGAGGAACGCGTGCTCGACCGACTGCTGCCCAGTGCGTTCGAGGAGACCCGCGGGCGTGTCGTCGGCGAGGATGCGCCCGCTGCGCATGAGCAGCAACCGGTCGCAGCGCTCGGCCTCGTCCATGACGTGGCTGGAGACGAGGACGGCGGCCCCTCCGTCGGCCAGGGAGTGGAACATCTGCCACAGGTCCCGGCGGAGCACCGGGTCGAGACCGACCGTCGGCTCGTCGAGGACGAGGAACTCCGGGCTGCCCAGGAGGGCCACGGCCAGGGAGACCCTGGACAGCTGGCCGCCCGAGAGCCGGCCGGCCATCCGGGTGCGGTGGTCGTCGAGCTCGACGGCGGCGATGCAGCGGTCGACCTCGTCACCGTCGAGGCCCAGCACACGAGCGAAGAAGCGGAGGTTCTCCTCGACGGTGAGGTCGTCGTACACGCTCGGCGCCTGGGTGACGTAGCCGATCCGGGAGCGTAGGGCCGGGTCGCCGGCGGGCAGACCCCCCAGCGTCACGGACCCGGACGCGACGATCTGCACGCCGACCAGCGAGCGCATCAGGCTGGTCTTGCCGCACCCCGACGGCCCGAGCAGGCCGGTCACCTGCCCGTAGGGCACCGTCAGCGTGGCGCCGTCGACGGCCCGGACCCCGCCGCGCACGACGTGGAGGTCGGCCACCTCGATCCCCGGCGCCGTCACCGCGGCAACTCGGAGCTGCCCACCTCGGGCGCCGCGAAGTTCAGCTGCACGAACGCCAGGGACTCCATCAGGTCGAGCTCGCGCGCCTCCCGGGACCCCGCCCGCCGGGTGTTGATCTCCACCACGATGTGGCCGCGGAAGTCCCGTTCGGCGAGGTGCTCGAGGAGCTCGGCGACCGGCTGGTCGCCGCGGCCCGGGACGAGGTGCTCGTCCTTGGCGGACCGGGTGCCGTCGGTCATGTGGATGTGCCGCAGCCGGTCACCCAGCGACCGCGCCATCTCGACCGGGTCCGACTGCGACGTCGCCGAGTGGGAGAGGTCGATGGTGGTGTGGGCATAGTCGTGCTCGGCGGGGTTCCAGTGCGGCAGGTAGACCTGCATCTCGCGCCGGGACGCACGCCAGGGGTACATGTTCTCCACGGCGAACGCGATGCCCGTGCGTTCCTCGAGCTCGGCGATGCCCTCCACGAAGCCGCGCGCGTAGTCCCGCTGCCACCGGAACGGCGGATGCACCACGACCACGTCCGCGCCGACCTCGTGCGCCATCTCCGCACTGCGCTCGAGCTTGCCCCACGGCTCGGTGCCCCACACACGCTGGGTGATCAGCAGGCAGGGTGCGTGGACGGCGCACACGGGGATCTCGTGGTAGTCCGCGAGGTGCTTGACCGCGGCGATGTCCTGGCTGACCGGGTCGATCCCCACCATGACCTCGACGGCGTCGTACCCCAACCGTGACGCCAGGGCGAAGCCGTTGGCCGTCGACTCCGGGTAGACCGAGATCGTCGACAGCGCGATCGCCGGCCCTTGCCGCTCACCGAGCGGTCGCGCCGCGTCGTTCGACACAGGGGCGGGCGTCGCGCCCCCGGTCCCGTCGGCCACGTCGCTCACCCCACCAGACTAGGGGTGGCCGGTTCAGCCGAGGACGCTGATCTGGTCGAGCCGCTCGAGGATGACGCCCTCCCGCAGCGCCCACGGGCAGATCTCGAGCTCGGCGAGCTCGTAGATGTCCATCACCGCGTCGGCGACGAGCGCCCCGGCGAGCAGCTGGTGCGCCCGGTTGCTCGACACCCCGGGCAGCTGCGCGAGCTCGTCGTGCGTCATGGTCGCCAGCTCGGGCAGCTTCTTGGCGAGTACGTCGGCCGGCAGCACCCGTCGGACCAGCGGCCCCTCGCCGGAGGGGGCGGCCCCGCACACCCGGGCCAGGGAGCGGAAGGTCTTGGACGTGGCGGCCGCGTGGTCCGGTGCACCGCCTCGGAGGAGGGCACCGGCGTCCCGTGCGATGTCGGCCCGGATCTGCTTCCGCAGCTTGCGCACGACGTCCTGGTCCGCCGGGCTGTCGTGGAGCCACTCGCGGGTCACCCGACCCGCGCCGAGCGGCAGCGACTGCGCCACGTCGGGCGCCTCGTCGGCCCCGGCGGCGATCTCGAGGGACCCACCACCGATGTCGAACACCGCAAGGCGCCCCGCCGACCAGCCGAACCAGCGCCGCACCGCCAGGAACGTCAGCCGGGCCTCGTCCTCGCCCGACAGCACCCCGATCTCCACGCCGGTCTGCTCGCGGACGTGCTCGAGGACCTCCGCGCTGTTCACGGCGTCGCGCACCGCCGACGTGGCGAACCCGAGGATCTCCTCGCAGCCCTTGTCCTCGGCGACGAGCAGGGCCTGGGAGACGAAGCCGGTCAGCGCCTCGACGCCCTTCGTCGAGACCGCCCCGTCCTCGTCGAGGTGCTCGGCGAGGCGCAGCGGCTCCTTGTAGGAGAAGGCGGGCAGGGGGGCGGCGCCTCCGTGCGCGTCGACGACGAGCAGGTGCCCGGTGTTCGAGCCGATGTCGAGGACTCCGAGTCTCATAGCGCCCCAGCCTTCCACACACCCCGTAGGGTTGCCGCGTGCCCGAGGTCGATCTCGTCTTCCCGCGCGTCTGGGTGGAGTTTCCTGACCCCGCCGACGACGCCCAGCTGTTCCGCTGCGACCTCACCTGGCTGACGTCGAACTGGATGTGCATCTTCGGCCAGGGCTGTCCCGGCATCTACGCCGAGCGGCCGCTCGACGGCTGCTGCACGCTGGGCGCCCACTTCTCCGACGAGGACGACGAGAAGCGGGTGCGCGGCTTCGCGAAGATGCTCGAGCCGGAGCACTGGCAGTTCCACGCCGCGGGTCGCAAGGGCGGGTGGGTCGAGACCGACGAGGAAGGCGACCGCAAGACCGCCGTCCACGATGGGGCGTGCATCTTCCTCAACCGGCCCGGGTTCCCGGGCGGCGAGGGGTGCGCCCTGCACGGGCTGGCCCTCCGCCAGGGCAGGCACCCGCTCGAGACCAAGCCCGACGTGTGCTGGCAGCTCCCGATCCGGCGTACCTTCCGCGACGTCGAGCTCCCCGACGGCACCTCGTACACCGAGGTCAGCATCGGGGAGTACGACCGCCGCGGCTGGGGTCCCGGCGGGCACGACCTCGACTGGTACTGCAGCGGCAACACCGAGGCACACGTCGCCGCCGAGCCGGTCTACGTCTCGAACGGCCCCGAGCTCGTCGAGCTGATGGGGCAGGCGGCGTACGACGAGCTGGTGGGACTGTGCGAGGCGCACCTGAGGTCTCGGTCCGCCCTCGCCATCCACCCCGCCGACCCGCGCTGAGCTCCACCTGGTCGAGGGCGTGTCGCCCCGCCCAGGAGAGCTGTCCCTCCCCTCGGCAGGATCTCCGTGGGGAGGGACAGCTTCCATGCGTACCCTGGTCAACCCTCGTCGGGTCCAGGACTACGGGTCGACGACCACCTCACAGGTGAGCGTCACCGCCGGGTCGGTCGGCAGCAGGTCGTTGACGGTCACCGAGCCGTCCCCGTCCGAGTCGGTCGTGCCGTCGTAGACGTTCCCGTCGGCGTCGATGCACTGCATCACCGAGGCGGTGCCGCCGTCGACCTGCGAGTCGACACTGAACGTCACGTTGGTCAACGGGATGTTCTCGAACTCCACAGTGGCCTCGTTGCCGTCACCACACTCCGACTCGTCGGTGACGGTCACGGTCTGTTCGCCGTCCACCGCCGAGTAGCCGGCGGGCACGGACTCCGTGACGGTGTAGTCGCCGTCGAGCAAGCCGTCGACGCAGGCCACGCCGTCCGCGCCGGTCGTCGCCGTGACACCCGCGGCCGGGAGGTCGCCACCCGTGACCGTGAAGGTCACGCCCTCGTGCGGGTCGTCACCGCCCGCGGCCGCGTGCTTGCGCGTCTTGGTGATCTCGATCGCGCCGCGCTCGCGTTCGTTGACGAACGTGCAGGTGACGTCGTCACCGGCGTCGAGCGTGATGGCAGCGGGGTCGTCCTCGTTGTCACACGTGGCGCTGGTGAGGTTCCAGTTCGCCGGGACGGTCTCCGCCACGTCGTAGGAGCCCGGCAGCAGGTTCTCGAAGGCCCTCGAGTCCTGTCCCGCCTCGCCTTCCGCGGTGGTCGTCAGGGTAAAGCCCTGCAGGCCGTCCGTCTCCGGATCCGCGTCGAGGGTGTTCGAGGTGAAGTCGAACGGACCGGTCCCGTCGGTGGTCCGCTTGATGACCGTCAGCCTGGCCCTCGCCTTGTTGTAGTACGTGCAGTCCAGGACGTCGCTGTCGCTGTCGATGTCGAAGGTGATGGTCTCCCCGGTGATGCTTGGTGTCACTCCCTGGCTGGCCCTGCCCGTGACCGAGCAGTCGATGCTGTCGAAGTCCCAACCCGCCGGCAGGTCGTCCTCGACCACCGTGTAGCCGGTGCCGAAGAGCACGTTGCCCACGTAGTCGTCGCCCGTGCTCGCACCGTCGCTCAGCGTGAACGTCGGGTCGGTAGCAGGATCGGTCGCGAAACTCTTCGTGAAGCCGAAGCCCGCCGTCGCACCGTCCGGGTCGGTCTCCTTGCGGATGATCACCGAGCCACAGTTCTGCAGGGTGATCGGCACGGGCGTGATGAAGTCCTTCAGCTGTGAGGTGAACGCGTCCGAGGAACGACTCTTCACCATGGCGCTGCCGAAGCTCGTGCACCTGTCGGACTGGAAGATGAGACGCAGGTCGATCTGTGCCTCACCGAAGGTCCGCAGCTGCTTCTCGCCCAGCCCGTCGGACTCGGCCGCAGGGATCGCGGCGGTGTTGTTGATCGTTCCGGTCGCGCACGGTCCGCCGCCGCACAGCGGGTTGTCGGCGTCGATGTCGACCGGGATACCCCAGGCCTTGGTCGTGGCGTTCCACGTCCGCGCGCTCAGCTCCGCGCGTGCGCCACCCTGGTCGATCGCGTACTCGATGAGCAGGTCGCCACCGGTCCGCTCCTTGTTCGGGCTGCCCGCACAGGTGGTGGTCGACTGGTTGAACTCGAAGTCCATCAGAGTCGTACCGCTCGGGTCGCTCACCCGACTCCAGGCCAGGTCGAAGAATCCGGGGTGCCCACCGGTGCCGGGCTCTTCGTAGGTGTGGAAGGTCAGCAGGTCGCTCTTGTTGTTGGGGATGCTTCCGGTGACCTCGCCCGGGCACTCCGTGTCCTCCTTCACACCGCCCTTGTAGGAGTCATCGGTCTGACCCGTCGTCTTGTCGGTGGCGCGGACCTCAGGACCGTTCGGATGCGCCAGATCCGTCCAGTCGACGTACGAGCCCCCGTCATCGTTCTTGAGGTTCGCGTTCGTGTCGATCTCGAAGTTGCTGCCCGCCAACGTGGCCAGTCCGTGACTGCCGAAGGCGAGGCTCGGGATCAGCGCCACGGCGAGCACGCCGGCGCCGAACGTTGCCAGTCGACTGCGGGTCCGTCCCCCAGCCGGAAGTCGAATGGATCGCATGGGTCCCCTCCCTTTGCACCGCGCAGCTCTTGCGCAGCCTCGCGGGGATGTCTCGGTGCGATCTCAGACGTCCCCCGGAACGTCTCGCTGCAGCCGGTGCGGCCACTCCGGTCATGGCTGCCGCAGTGGGACCTCACCGACGATTCCGCTCTCGCCACCACGGGGCAATGACGTGATGAGGCTCGCCCGATAGGGCGGCCCAGTCGTCTCCAAAACCATGAGATCGAGTCATGAAACAGCCCAGGGGGGCCATGACATTCGATGTCAGGCCCCCCTACAGACGTCGAACCGGTCATGTCTCCTTGAGGTACCTCTGGGCGACGTTCTCCGGCATGGGCTCATATCGCACGAACTTCCGGCTGAACGTGGCCGCACCGTGCGAGAACGACCTCAGGTCGACGGCGTACCGCTTCACCTCGACCTGGGGGACCTCCGCCTTCACGAGGGTCCTCCCGTCGCCGGCCTGCTCGCTGCCGAGGACCCGGCCGCGCCTGCCCGACAGGTCGCTCATCACCGAGCCGACGAGGTCGTCGGGGACGATCACGTCCACCTCGTCGACGGGCTCGAGCATCACGACCCGGGTCGCGGCGGCCGCCTCGCGCAGGGCGAGCGCACCCGCGGTCTGGAAGGCCATGTCCGAGGAGTCGACGCTGTGCGCCTTGCCGTCGGTCAGCGTGACCCTCAGGTCCACTACGGGGTAGCCGTGGAAGACTCCCCGCTCCATCTGGGCACGGACGCCCTTCTCGACGCTCGGGATGAACTGGCGGGGTACGGCGCCGCCGACCACCTTGTCGACGAACTCGAAGCCGGAGCCCTCGGGGAGCGGCTCGACCTCGATGTCGCAGACCGCGAACTGTCCGTGGCCACCGGACTGCTTCACGTGACGCCCGTGGCCCTTGGCGAGCCCGGCGAGGGTCTCGCGCAACGGCACCCGCAGGTCGATCTGGTCGACCTGCGCGCCGTAGCGGTTGGCCAGCCTGTCGAGGGCGACGTCGACGTGCGCCTCGCCCATCGTCCAGAGCACGAGCTGGTGGGTCTCGGGGTTGTGCTCCACGCGCAGGGATGGGTCCTCGGCGGCGAGCCGCTGCAGGCCCGTGGACAGCTTGTCCTCGTCGGCCTTGGCCCGTGCCTCGATCGCCACCGGTAGCAGCGGTTCCGGCATCGTCCAGGGCCTCAGCACGAGCGGCTGGTCCTTGTCCGACAGGGTGTCGCCGGTCTCGGCCCGACTCAGGCGCCCGATCGTGCACAGGTCGCCGGCGACGACGAGGTCGACGGGACGCTGCTGCTTGCCGAGCGGCACCGAGAGCACCCCGATGCGCTCGTCCTCGTCGTGGTCCTCGTGGCTGGTCTCCTCGCCGAAGAACGAGCTGAAGTGGCCCGAGACGTGCACGGTCATGTCGGGGCGGATCGTCCCGGAGAAGACCCTCACCAGGCTCACCCGGCCGACGTACGGGTCGGTGGTCGTCTTGACCACCTCGGCCACGAGCGGTCCCTCGGGGTCGCAGCCGATCTCCGGGCCGCGCTTGCCCTCGGGCGTGAAGACCTCCGGCAGAGTGTGCTCGGGCGGGGACGGGAAGCCCGCGACGACGAGGTCGAGCAGCTCGGTCGTGCCTACGCCGGTGTGCGAGCAGACAGGGACCACGGGAAAGAACGAACCTCGGGCGACAGCGCGCTCGAGGTCCTTGACGAGAAGCTCCCGGTCGACGGCTTCACCGCCGACGTACCGCTCCATCAGGGTCTCGTCCTCGGACTCCTCGATCACCGCCTCGATCAGCGCACCGCGCTGCTCCTCGTGCGCCGGGTCCTCCCCGGTCAGCAGGCCGATCATCTGGCCGCCCTCGTGCAGGAAGGCGGGGACGACCTTCTCCCCGAACGCCCCCTGGGCACCGGCGACGACAGCGTCGTAGTCGGCGCGTGCGTGGTCGAGCTTGGTCACCACCACGACCCGGGGCATGCCCACTGACGCGCACTCGCGCCAGATCTCCTTGGTCGGCTCGTCGACGCCCTCGTTCGCGGCGACCACGAACATCGCGCAGTCGGCCGCTCGCAGACCGGCGCGGAGCTCACCGACGAAGTCGGCGTAGCCGGGGGTGTCGAGCAGGTTCACCTTGACCCCGTCGTGCAGCAGCGGCGCCAGCGAGAGGCCGACCGACCGTTGCTGGCGGATCTCGGACTCGTCGAAGTCACTGACCGTGCTGCCGTCCTCGACGCGACCCGGGCGGTTGAGCACGCCGGCAGCGGTGAGCAGGGCATCGACCAACGTCGTCTTTCCCGACCCGGCCGGTCCGACCAGGACCACGTTGCGGATGGACTCGGGCCGCTCGGTCGTGGGGACCGGGTCGGCGCCGGGCTGGTTTGCGGTTGTCTTGCCTGCCACCTCTACCTCCTCGTACTGGTGCCTCCTCACCCTTCACCCGTCCCGGGTCACAGCACAAGGGGTCCAAGGTCCGGTGTACGGCGGGACGAACGGGATCGGCGTCGTCTCGGAAACGACCCCGCTGTCGGCGTGTCCGAGATCAATGGCGACAATGCTTGACATGCGCCTCGACCACATCTCGTACGCAGCCGGACCCGACGGTCTGAAGAGCACGGCCCACCGCATCGGCGAGCTGCTCGGGGAGGAGTTCCGCGACGGGGGCATCCACCCCCGCTTCGGCACTCGCAACATGGTCCTGCCGCTGAGCGACGGGACCTACCTCGAGGTCGTCGGGGTGCTCGACCACCCCGCGTCGGACAAAGCGCCGTTCGGCCAGGCGGTCCGCGCGCGCTCCGAGCTCGGCGGCGGCTGGATGGGCTGGGTCGTCTCCTGCGACGACATCTCCCGGGTCGAGCGGCGCCTCGGCCGCGAGGCCGCCCAGGGCAACCGGCACCGCCCCGACGGCGTGGAGCTGCGCTGGAAGCAGATCGGCGTCCGGGGCCTCCAGTCGGACCCGCAGCTGCCGTTCTTCGTCCAGTGGGAGCACGGCGTGGAGCACCCGAGCCTGGGCTCGAGCGGCAACCTGCACCTCGACACCCTCGAGATCGCCGGGGACCCGGAGCGTGTGCGCGAGTGGCTCGGTGAGGACGCCGACCCGCTCGAGGACGTCAAGGTCGACTGGGTGGCCCCGCACGGCACGCCCGGCATCATCGCGGTGCAGATCCAGACGCCCCACGGCGTTGTCCGTATCTGACGGGGCCGTCCCCAGCCCCAACATCTGGAACCACCCGGCCACCTACGAGCTCGAGAACCGCGCCGTCGACCCGGGCGGCCGGATCGAGTCCGCCATGCGCGAGGTCCTCGACTGGTCCGGCCGTGACCTTCTCGACCTCGGCTGCGGCACGGGCTTCCACCTCCCCCGGTGGGCCGAGACCGCCCGTTCGGTGGTCGGGGTCGAGCCGCACCCGGACCTGGTGAGGATCGCGCGGCGTCGTACCTCACGGCTGCCGGCGGTGCAGGTCCTGCAGGGCACCGCCCAGCGGGTCCCCCTGGCCGACGCCTCGGTCGACGTGGCGCACGCGCGCTGGGCGTACTTCTTCGGCCCCGGCTGCGAGCCCGGGCTGGCCGAGCTGTCCCGGGTGGTCCGCCACGGCGGGGCGGCCTTCGTCGTCGACAACGACCCCACCCGCAGCACGTTCGGCGACTGGTTCCGTCGCGGGTACCCCTCGGTCGACCCGGTGGCCGTCGAGCGCTTCTGGTCGACGCACGGGTGGACCCGCCGGCCGTTGGACATCGGGTGGCGCTTCGACCGCCGCGAGGACCTGGAGGCCGTGGTGCGCATCGAGTTCACGCCCGCGCTCGCGGAGGAGATCCTCGCCGGGCACACGGGGCTCAGCGTCGACTACGCGGTGAACCTGTGGTGGCGCCGCTTCTGACCCGGAACCGGCTCAGGACGAGCCGCGGACCGACAGGGTCGGCACCAGCAGCCGTCCGGGCTCGTCGATCGGCTTGTGGGAGAGCCGCCGGTCGAGGAGGTTCACGATCTCGACCGCGACCTGCTCGAGCGGCTGCCGCACCGAGGTGAGCCCCGGTGGCACCACCTGGGCCGCGATCGAGTCGTCGAAGCCGACCACCGCGACGTCACGCCCGCAGGCGAGTCCGGTCTCGGCGAGTGCGTGAAGCACCCCCATGGCCACCGTGTCGCTCACGCAGGCGAAGGCCGAGGGGCTCTCGTTCTCCAGCAGGGCGAGCGCCGCCCGGCGGCCGAAGTCGACGGAGTCCTCGCCGCGGGCGCTGAGCCGGCTCGTCGGCAGCCCGTGCCCGTGCATCGCGTCGGTCCAGCCGGTGCGGCGGTCCTCGCCGATGAAGGAGCTCTTCTGCCAGCCGACCCAGGCGATCCGCTCGTGACCGCGCTCGACGAGGTGCTCCACGGCCAGCATCACGCCGGTGCGTCCGTCGACGTCGACCCACGGATGGTTGGCCGCCGGCTCGTCCCAGGGCCGTCCGAACGCCACGAACGGGGCACCGCGCTCCTCGAGCCAGCCGGCCTGGGGGTTGCCGCGGTAGGTGTCGGTGATGACGAACGCGTCCACGGCGGTGGAGCGGAGGAGGTCGTCGTACCCCGCCACCGCCAGGTTCTCGGCGAGCCCGCCCTCGGCACCGTCCCCCGCCGCGACCCCGGAGGAGAACAGCAGGACGTGGTACCCGGCGTCCTTGGAGCTCTCGACCAGCGAGTGCAGAAAGCGGTCCATGGTGGCGTTCGCGGTGCCCTCGACCACCGCGTCCACGCGCAGGCCGAGCAGGTGGGAGGAGCGGGTGCGGAGGTTGCGTGCCGCCCGGTTGGGCGAGTAGCCGAGCGCGTCGACCGCCCGCCGGACACGCTCCAGGGTCTCCGGCCGGAGCAGGTGCGGGCTGTTCAACGCATTGGACACCGTCTGGCGAGACACGCCGGCCTCGTGCGCGACGGTCGCCAGCGTCGGCGCCCGCCCCTCGTGCCGGGCGCCCGAGATCGAGCCTCGAGACATGGCTTCCGTCGCCCCCCTGACGCGCTTGTGGATCGTTCAAATCCTCGCACGCATGATCACCCGCGGTTCACGTGTCGTCAACCGGCTGGTCTGCACGGGATTGTCGGTGCGGTGACATAGCGTCCGGGACATGAGCAGGACGACAGGACGAACCCGGCCCGCCTACCGCTGCAGCGAGTGCGGCTGGGAGACCGGCAAGTGGGTCGGCCGCTGCGGCGAGTGCCAGGCCTGGGGCAGCGTCGCGGAGGCCGCGGCCGCACCGTCAGGGCGTACGACGGCGGGCCCGGTCACCGCACCGGCGGTCCCCATCGGCGAGGTCGCCGCGGAGGAGTCCCGGGCCGGCACGAGCGGGGTCCCCGAGCTCGACCGGGTCCTCGGCGGAGGGCTCGTGCCGGGGGCCGCGGTGCTGCTCGCGGGGGAGCCCGGCGTCGGCAAGTCGACCCTGCTCCTCGAGGTCGCCGCCCAGCACGCCCGGGTGGGCGCCCGCACGCTCTACGTCACCGGTGAGGAGTCGGCCTCCCAGGTCCGGCTGCGCGCCGACCGGACGAGCAGCATCCACGACGATCTCTATCTCGCCGCCGAGACCGACCTCGGGGCCGTCCTCGGCCACATCGACTCGGTGCGCCCGACCCTGCTGGTCGTGGACTCCGTGCAGACGATAAGCGCCGCGGACGTCGACGGTGTCCCCGGCGGGGTCACCCAGGTCAAGGAGGTCGCCGCCGCACTGATCCGGGTGGCCAAGTCCCGCAACATCGCCACCCTGCTCGTCGGCCACGTGACCAAGGACGGCTCCATCGCGGGCCCGCGGGTCCTCGAGCACCTGGTCGACGTGGTGCTCCACTTCGAGGGTGAGCGCAGCTCCAGGCTCCGGATGGTCCGGGCGGTGAAGAACCGCTTCGGCCCGGTGGACGAGGTGGGCTGCTTCGACCTCGGGCCCGACGGCATCGTCGCGGTCACCGACCCCACGGGCCTGTTCGTCGCCCGCCACCACGAAGCGGTCCCGGGCACGTGTGTGGCGGTCACGCTCGAGGGTCGGCGGCCGATCCTCGCGGAGGTGCAGGCCCTGGTCACGCCGTCGGCGGCCGAGCGGCCCCGGCGCACCACGTCCGGCCTGGACGGCGCGCGGATCGCAATGACGGTGGCGGTGCTCCAGCAGCGCGCCCGGATTCGGCTCCACGCGCACGACGTGTTCGCCTCGACGATCGGGGGCGCCCGGGTCACCGAGCCCGCCGGCGACCTCGCCGTAGCGATCGCGATCGCGTCCGCGTGGAAGGACAGGGCCGTGCCCACCGACGTCGTCGCCATCGGCGAGCTCGGCCTGGCCGGCGAGCTCAGGAGGGTCCGCGACCTGCCTCAGCGCCTCGCCGAGGCTGCCCGCCTGGGCTTCCGCTCCGCCATCGTGCCCAGCGACGCCGCGGACGCCCGGGGCTCGGTCCGCACGGTCGACGGGATGCAGGTGGTGACCGTGCCGAACCTCGAGGCGGCGCTGCGGGTGCTCGACCTCGGCAAGGGCGACGTCACACCGATCCTCGCTCCGGACCGGACCGCCCCACAGCGGCCCGCGCTCGGGCTCGCCTGAGTCCACCGGCCACGCCCGGAAGGTCGCCGCCGGTCGGCCACCGGACTTTCGAGCCTGCCGCGTGTCGGGAATCCCCTACACTGACGCCGACAGCGGCACTCGAGCAGGGACAGCACTTGGTATCCACCGACCGGTCGGACGCGACGCTCCGGCTCCGGGCCACCCTGGCCGGCATCGCCCCGGGCACCACCCTGCGCGACGGCCTCGAGCGCGTCCTGCGGGGCCGCACCGGCGCCTTGATCGTGCTCGGCAACGACAAGACCGTCGAGTCGATCTCGACCGGTGGCTTCACCCTCGATGTGCCGTTCACCGCGACGGGTCTGCGGGAGCTGGCGAAGATGGACGGCGCGATCGTCCTCGACAAGGACGCCAGCCGGATCCTGCGTGCGGCGGTCCACCTCATGCCGGACCCGTCGATCTTCACCGAGGAGGCGGGCACCCGCCACCGCACCGCCGACCGGGTTGCGCGGCAGACCGGGTTCCCGGTGATCTCGGTGTCGCAGTCCATGCAGATCATCGCGGTGTACGTCGGTGAGACCCGCTATGTGCTCGAGGACTCCGGCCAGATCCTGTCGCGCGCCAACCAGGCCCTCGCCACGCTGGAGCGCTACAAGCTGCGCCTCGACGAGGTCTCCAGCACCCTCAGCGCCCTCGAGATCGAGGACCTGGTCACGGTCCGCGACGTGGCCGTCGTGGCCCAGCGGCTGGAGATGGTCACCCGCATCGCCCGCGAGATCGAGGACTACGTGCTCGAGCTCGGCAGCGACGGCCGGCTGCTCGCCCTCCAGCTCGACGAGCTGGTCACCGGTGTCGACGCCGAGCGGGAGCTCGTGGTGCGCGACTACCTTCCCGACGGCCGGCGCGCCCGCAAGCCCGCCGACGTGCTGACCGCGATGGAGTCGCTGAGCGCGTCGGACCTCGTGGACATCGCCACCGTCGCCCGTGCCCTCGGCCTCGGGGCCGGGGAGCACCTCGACGGCGCGGTCACACCCAAGGGCTACCGGCTCCTCGCGAAGGTCCCCCGCCTGCCCAACACTGTCGTCGACCGGCTCGTCGACCACTTCGGCAGCCTGCAGAAGCTCCTGTCGGCCGGTATCGACGACCTCCAGGTTGTCGAGGGTGTGGGCGAGCTGCGCGCCCGCAGCGTGCGGGAGGGGCTCTCCCGCCTCGCCGAGTCGAGCATCCTCGAACGGTACGTCTGACCGTCCGGGCTGCTCCCGGCGTCAGTCCGCGGAGCCGTCGCTCGTCCGGTCCCGGCGCTCGGCCTTCGCCTTGGCCTTCTCCCGAGCCTCCTGGGCCCTATCCTTGTCCTTCGCCCGGGGGGTGGGCTTCGGCGTCTCGGTGATCGGCGCGGGCGGCAGCAGCCGGAACTGCTCCGACTCCGGCTCGGAGCCCATCGCCGCCGAGGCCAGGTGGTAGTAGCCGGGCTCGGCCCAGTCGGTGGTTCCGGAGCAGTCGGAGTCCGAGCGGCGGCCCGACCAGACCACGTCCAGCTCGACGGGCGTCTGGCGGCGGAGCACCACCGAACGGGTGGGTACGGCCGCCTGACAGTCCTGCGAGGACCAGATCCGGTCGTTGCCCGAGGTCAGCCGCACGACCACGGAGTCCGGAGTGACCTCCCAGCTGCAGGCGGGCGACTCGAACGTGGTCAGCCGCAGGGTGAGCTCGATCCGGTCGTCGGCACGGGTGTCCTCGGGCGCCGGCTGCACCCGGACGTCGCTGTCCTGGCACGGCCCGGTGGGCATCGGCAGCGGCGTGCGGGTCTTCTTCTTCGACGGCTTCTTCCCGTCCTTGGCGCGCCGCTCCGCCCGGGACTGCGCGTCTGCGGTGGACACGGCCGAAGGCGCCGTGCTCGAGGCCTCGCCCGCCGTGGCGCTCGAGGCCTGCTGGGCGGCCGGCCCGGAGGATGCGTCGGAGCCCGCGCCGAGCAGCTGGCCGATGCCGAGCACCAGTGCCACCACCAGCCCGAGCAGGAGGAGTCGCCGGAACCAGTACACGCGGGCGGGGAGCGGGCCGCGGGGCCTGGACACGGACATGCCGCAACCGTAACTTTTCGCGCCGCCCCGAGCCGGGAGGCCACACCGGGCATGCCCGATCCAGCTGCGGGTCAGCAGGAGGCTACGATCGCGGCACGATGAGCGACCTGCACGAACGCGTCCTCGAGTGGTACGACGAGCACGCCCGCGAGCTCCCCTGGCGCGAGGAGTCGGCGACGCCGTGGGCGGTGATGGTCAGCGAGTTCATGCTCCAGCAGACCCCGGTCAGCCGGGTCCTGCCCGTCTTCGAGCAGTGGATGGGGACCTGGCCCACCCCGGCCGACCTGGCAGAGGCAAGTACCGGCGACGCCGTACGCGCGTGGGGGCGGCTCGGCTACCCCCGGCGGGCCCTGCGGCTGCACGCTGCAGCGACCGCGATCGTTGCCGAGCACGGCGGCGAGGTGCCCGACTCCCACGCGGCACTCCGGGCCCTCCCGGGCGTCGGCGACTACACGGCGGCCGCGATCGCCTCCTTCGCCTTCGGCCGTCGCCACGCGGTGCTCGACACCAACGTCAGGCGCGTCCTCGGCCGGGTGGTCCGCGGCGAGGAGCTCCCGCCTGCCTCGCTGACGCGGAAGGAACGGGAGAGCGCCGACGCGCTGCTCCCCGGCGACGACGCCACCGCCGCGGCCTGGGCGGTGGGGGTCATGGAGCTCGGCGCGCTGGTGTGCACCGCGACGAAGCCGCGCTGCCCGGCCTGCCCCGTCACGGACCTGTGCGCCTGGGTCGCGGCCGGGCGACCGGCGTACGACGGTCCGCCGCGCCGTGGGCAGACCTACGCCGGGACCGACCGTCAGTGCCGCGGTCGGCTGCTCGCCGTACTGCGGGAGGCCGACGGTGCGGTCCACCGCTCGCGGCTCGACGCGGTGTGGAGCGACGGGCCGCAGCGTGACAGGTGCCTCGCCTCCCTGGTCGGCGACGGCCTCGTCGCGGCGACCTCGCCCGAGACCTACGCACTGCCCTGAGCTCCGGACCGCCCCACCACTAGGGTCCGGGTCATGGTCGGCCCCCTGCTGCTGCTCCTCCTGGCGATCGCGCTGGAGGTCGCCGCCACCTCCCTCCTGCCGCGCACGGCGGGCTTCCGCGACCCGATGTGGACCGTGCTGGTCCTGCTCGGCTACGCGATCTCCATCTGGCTGCTCGCCCTGGTGGTGCGCTCGATGCCGGTGTCGGTGACCTATGCCTTGCGGTCGGGCATCGGGACCGCGGCGGTGGCGGTGATCGGGGTGATGTACCTCGGCGAGCGCCTCGACGCTCTCAAGGTGGTCGCCATCGCGTTGATCGTGGTCGGCGTCGTCGTGCTCAACCTGCACCACCCGACCGGCTGACGGTGGGCACCTCGTAGACCGACCTGCGGAACTCACCTGTCGGCGGTCGACCCGGCGTGGGACCCCGCCGTCCGGCGGGGTCCTGCAGGTCCGTGTACGACGAGGGGCGCCTCCCCTCTCGGAAAGGCGCCCCTGTCGCTGGTGCGGGCTACTCGGTGTCGCCGGTGCCGGCGGTCTCGACCGGTGGCATGTCGGGCAGCTCGGCCTTGCGCTCGCCCTTGAAGGTGAACGCCGCGTCCGGGCCCTCGCCCTCGACGTCGACCAAGACGATCTGCCCGGGCCCGACCTCGCCGTACAGCATCTTCTCGGCCATGACGTCCTCGATCTCGCGCTGGACCGTGCGACGCAGCGGACGGGCGCCGAGCACCGGGTCGAACCCGCGCTTGGCGAGCAGGTCCTTCGCGGCCTGGGTCAGCTCGATCGACATGTCGCGGTCCTTCAGCCGGAGCTCCACGGCCGCGATCATGTTGTCGACCATGTGGATGATCTGCTCCATGGTCAGCGGCGGGAACACGATGATCTCGTCGACCCGGTTGAGGAACTCGGGACGGAAGTGCTGCTTGAGCTCCTCCGACACCTTGGCCTTCATCCGGTCGTAGGAACCCGCCGTGTCCTTGTCCTGCTGGAAGCCGAGGTTCACCCCCTTGGCGATGTCGCGCGTGCCGAGGTTCGTGGTCATGATGATCACGGTGTTCTTGAAGTCGACGACCCGGCCCTGGGAGTCGGTCAGACGACCTTCCTCCAGGATCTGCAACAGGGAGTTGAAGATGTCCGGGTGGGCCTTCTCGACCTCGTCGAAGAGGACGACCGAGAACGGCTTGCGGCGGACCTTCTCGGTGAGCTGGCCGCCCTCCTCGTAGCCCACGTAGCCCGGAGGCGAGCCGAAGAGCCGCGAGACGGTGTGCTTCTCGCTGAACTCCGACATGTCGAGCTGGATCAGGGCGTCCTCGTCGCCGAAGAGGAACTCCGCAAGCGTCTTGGACAGCCAGGTCTTACCGACACCGGAGGGACCGGCGAAGATGAACGAGCCGCCGGGCCGCTTCGGGTCCTTCAGCCCTGCACGAGTGCGACGGATCGCCCGGGAGAGTGCCTTGACGGCCTCCTCCTGGCCGATGACGCGCTTGTGCAGCTCGTCCTCCATCTTGAGCAGGCGGGTGGACTCCTCCTCCGACAGCTTCACGATCGGGATGCCGGTGGCCACCGCGAGGACCTCGGCGATGAGCTCCTCGTCGACCTCGGCCACGACGTCCATGTCGCCGGCCTTCCACTGCTTCTCGCGCTCGCCCTTGGCGAGGATCAGCTTCTTCTCCTCGTCGCGCAGCGACGCGGCCAGCTCGAAGTCCTGGCTGTCGATCGCGCTCTCCTTGCGGCGGCGCACGTCGGCGATCTTGTCGTCGAACTCACGCAGGTCCGGCGGAGCGGTCATCCGGCGGATCCGCAGTCGCGAGCCCGCCTCGTCGATGAGGTCGATCGCCTTGTCCGGCAGGAACCGGTCGGAGACGTAGCGGTCGGCCAGCGTCGCGGCCGCGACCAGTGCCTCGTCGGTGATCGTCACCCGGTGGTGCGCCTCGTAGCGGTCGCGCAGGCCCTTGAGGATCTCGATGGTGTGCGCGATCGAGGGCTCCTGGACCTGGATGGGCTGGAACCGGCGCTCGAGCGCGGCGTCCTTCTCGAGGTGCTTGCGGTACTCGTCGAGGGTGGTCGCGCCGATCGTCTGCAGCTCACCGCGGGCGAGCATCGGCTTGAGGATCGAGGCGGCGTCGATCGCGCCCTCGGCGGCGCCGGCACCCACGAGCGTGTGCAGCTCGTCGATGAACAGCACGATGTCCCCGCGCGTCTTGATCTCCTTGAGCACCTTCTTCAGGCGCTCCTCGAAGTCGCCGCGGTAGCGGGAGCCGGCGACCAGGGAGCCGAGGTCGAGGCTGTAGATCTGCTTGTCCTTCAGCGTCTCCGGGACGTCGCCGCGGACGATCGCCTGGGCGAGGCCCTCGACGCAGGCGGTCTTGCCGACGCCGGGCTCACCGATGAGGACCGGGTTGTTCTTGGTGCGGCGCGAGAGCACCTGCATCACGCGCTCGATCTCCTTCTCGCGCCCGATGACCGGGTCGAGCTTCCCCTCGCGCGCTGCCTGCGTGTAGTTGCGGCCGAACTGGTCGAGGACCAGCGAGCTCGACGGCGCACCCTCCGGGGCGGTGCCGGCGGTCGCGGTCTCCTTGCCCTGGAAGCCGGAGAGCAGCTGGATCACCTGCTGGCGGACCCGGTTGAGGTCGGCGCCGAGCTTGACCAGCACCTGGGCTGCGACGCCCTCGCCCTCGTGGATCAGGCCGAGGAGGATGTGCTCGGTGCCGATGTAGTTGTGGCTGAGCATCCGGGCCTCTTCCTGGGCCAGGACGACCACCCGACGGGCTCGGTCTGTGAACCGCTCGAACATAGTGTCAATCGCTCCTTGCGTGCTCTCCGCCGACGGTGCGGCGGGGCTTCTTCCTCGCAGCCTAGCCCGCGCCGAAGAAGGATGTCTGTGCCCCCGGGACCGGTACGACGACCCGCCCGGAGACCCGGTCAGGGCGACGACGGCATGTCGGCCATGACAGGGACAACTCCCCGCTCACCCTATGTGTTCCCAGGACCGGCCGGCCCACGCTTCGCCGACAGCGAACACGCAGCGGGCGGTCCACCGCCCGACACCGGGTACAGCAGTGCCCCGGCGACGTCGGACTTCGCCGGGGCACCCAGGACCCTGAGGGTCAGTGAGCCGCGGAGTAGGCCTCCCGGACCTCGGCGGAGACCCGACCGCGCTCGGGGACGTCCCAGCCGTTCTCTCGCGCCCACGCCCGGATGTCGGAGGCGCTCGGGCCGCCGTTGCCACCGGCCGCCACCCGTCGGCCCCGCCCACGACCGCTGCTCCTGCGGCCCGCGACGCGGCGCCCGGCCGCGACGTAGGGCCCCAGGGCGTCACGCAGCGTCTGCGCGTTGGTCTCGTTCAGGTCGATCTCGTAGTCGACCCCGTCCAGCGAGAACGACACGGTCTCCGCCGCGTCGTCGCCGTCGATGTCGTCCACCAGAACGACGTTCACCCTCTGTGCCATTTCCCTCCGGCCTTTCTTCGGTTTCAGCCATTGGTTCCGGAGCACCCGCCCATTACGGAACCGCCGGTATTCAACCTACCCATCGACCAAGGGGTATTCCGCGTTACACCCACAATTTGTGGATGGCGCGAGGTGAAAACACTCGAAAGGGTCTCGAAACGCTATTGGGAAAATGCAAAGCGCAGCCGCGGGGCGGCATTCCCGGCGAGCGGGCCTCGCGTCCGGACCGGAGGACAAGTCGCCCGGAGAAACGACGACCGAACCGGCTATTCCGGACGCAGCAGCGGGAAGAGAATCGACTCGCGGATCCCGACCCCGGTCAGCAGCATGACGAGCCGGTCGACGCCCATTCCCATTCCACCGGCCGGCGGCATCCCGAACTCCATGGCCCGCAGGAATGCCTCGTCGAGCTCCATCGCCTCGGGGTCACCCTGCGCGGCGAGCAAGGACTGCTCGACGAGCCGTTCGCGCTGGATGACCGGGTCGTTGAGCTCGGAGTACGCCGGCGCCAGCTCGATGCCGTTGATGATCAGGTCCCACGCCTCGACCAGGCCGGGCTTCTCCCGGTGCGGCTTGGCCAGGGGCCGGACCGCCTCGGGGTAGTCCCGCACGAAGGTCGGCGTGATCAGCGTGTGCTCGACGAGCTTCTCGTACAGCTCGAGTGCGATCTCGCCGGCGTTCCAGTGCGGCTGGAGGTCGACGTACCTCTCCTCGGCGAGCTTCTTGAGCTGCTGGGCACCGGTGTCGACGTTGACGTCCTCGCCGAGCGCCTCGGAGAGCAGCTCGAACAGGCCGGCGTGACGCCACGGCTCCTCGAGGTCGATGAACGAGCCGTCGCGGGCCGGGATCACCGTGCGGCCGACCGCGCGGGCGGACGCGAGCACCAGCTCGCGGGTCAGCTCGGCCATCGTGTCGTAGTCGCCGTAGGCCTGGTACGCCTCGAGCATCGAGAACTCCGCCGCATGGGTCGAGTCGAGGCCCTCGTTGCGGAAGGTGCGACCGATCTCGTAGACCCGGTCGACGCCGCCGATCATCGCTTTCTTCAGGTCCAGCTCGAGCGCGATCCGCAGCAGCATCGGCTGGTCGAAGGCGTTCAGGTGGGTCCGGAACGGCCGGGCCGCGGCGCCGCCGTTGGTCAGCTGCAGGACCGGGGTCTCCACCTCGACGAAGTCGTGACCGTCGAGGACCGAGCGAAGCGTCTTGAGCACGGTGGCCTTGGTACGCACGATCGAGCGCGCCTCGGGGTTGACCACCATGTCGACGTAGCGCAGCCTGACCCGGGCCTCGTCCGACAGCGGCTTGTGCTCGTTCGGCAGGGGGCGCAACGTCTTCGCGACCATCTGCCAGGCGTGCGCCTGGACGGAGAGCTCCCCGCGGCGGCTGGTGATCACCTCGCCCTGGACCGAGATCAGGTCACCGATGTCGACGAGGCTCTTGAACTCCTCGAGCTGCTCGCCTCCCACGTCGGCGAGGGAGAGCATGACCTGCAGCTCGGTGCCGTCGCCCTCACGCAGGCGCACGAAGCAGAGCTTGCCGGTGTTGCGCAGGAAGATGGCGCGGCCCGCCACGGCGACCTGCTCGCCGGTGCGTGTGTCGGCGACGAGGGACCCCTCGGCCATCAGGGGGTCGTACTTCTCGCGGATCTCCTTGAGCGTGTGGGTCCGCTCGACGACGAGGGGGTACGCCGGACGGCCGGACTCGAGCAGCCGCGCGCGCTTCTCGCGACGCACCCGCATCTGCTCGGGGAGGTCCTCCTCCTCGGCGTGGCCGGCTCGGGTCGTCTGGTCGCTCATGACACCCAAGCCTATGCGGCGGGAGGAGGCCGGCCGCATCCCGGGCGTGGCGCTGGACGCGAGCGCTCGCGCCTCGGTCAGCTCGCGTTGCGCCGGAACACCAGCTCGAGGCCGCGCAGGGTCAGCCACGGCTGGTGGTCGGTGACCGTGGTGCACTCGTCGACGACCAGGGGCGCGAGCCCGCCGGTGGCGATCACGTGGACCTCGTCGAGCCCGACCCCGAGCTCCGCGACCATCCTGTTCACGATCCCGTCGACCTGGCTGGCGAACCCGTAGAGCGCCCCCGACTGCAGCGCCTCGACGGTGTTCTTGGCGATCACGTGGCGCGGCCGGAGCAGCTCGACCTTGCGCAGCTGCGCGCCCCGCCGCCCCAGGGCCTCCAGCGAGATCTCGACACCCGGCGCGATCGCCCCGCCGACGTACTGCCCCTGGGCGCTGACCACGTCGAACGTGGTGGCGGTGCCGAAGTCGACGACGATCGCAGGGCCGTCGTACGTCGTTGCGGCGGCCAGCGCGTTGACGATCCGGTCCGAGCCCACCTCGCGGGGGTTGTCCATCAGGATCGGCACGCCTGTGCGTACGCCCGGCTCCACCACGACGTGCGGGATGTCGGCGTAGTAGTCACGCAGCATGTCGCGCCACTCGTGCAGCACCGCCGGGACGGTCGAGCACACTGCGACCCCGGAGGGAACCATCCCGGTGTCGGCGACCAGGCTGCGGATCAGCACCGCCCACTCGTCGGCGGTCCGGTGCTCGAGCGTGGCCACCCGCCAGTGGGCGAGCACCTCCCCGTCCGAGAGCAGTCCGACGGTGGTGTGGCTGTTGCCGATGTCGGTGCACAGCAGCGGAGCGGTCACGACGCCTCCTCCGAGGGGCGCAGGTCCATGGCGATGTCGAGGACCGGGGCGGAGTGGGTGAGGGCGCCGACGGCAAGGTAGTCGACCCCGGTCGCGGCGACCTCGCGCGCCCGGTCGAGGGAGAGCCCCCCGGAGGCCTCGAGCCGGGCCTGACCGCGGTTGATCTGCACCGCCTCGCGCATCGTGTCGACGTCCATGTTGTCGAGCAGGATCTGGTCCGCCCCCGCGGCGAGGAGGTCGCTGAGCTGCTCGAGAGTGGTGACCTCGACCTGGACCGGCACCTCCGGGGCGTGGCTGCGGACGGCCTCGAAGGCCTCCACCACACCCCCGGCGGCAAGGACGTGGTTGTCCTTCACGAGCGCCTGGTCGGACAGGGTCGCCCGGTGGTTGACGCCGCCGCCGCAGCGGACGGCGTACTTCTCCAGGGCGCGCAGGTGCGGGGTGGTCTTTCGGGTGTCGCGAACCTGCGCGCCGGTGCCCTCGAGCACCTCGACCCAACGGGCGGTGGTGGTGGCCACCCCGGACAGGTGGCACAGGTAGTTGAGCATGGTGCGCTCGGCGGTCAGCAGCGCGCGGACCCGGCCGTGGACGCTGATCAGCACGTCTCCTCGGGCGACCCGCTCGCCGTCGGTGACGCGTCGCTCGATCTCCAGGTGGTCACCTCCGACGAACCGCAGCACCAGCTCGGCGACCGCCCCGCCCGCCACGACGCCGTCCCCACGCGCGACGACGTCGGCCCAGGCCGTGGCGTCCGCGGGCACGGTCGCCTCGGTGGTCACGTCTGCTTCGGGCACGTCCTCGTCGACCGCGTCGACCACGGCGTCGTACACCGCGCGCGGCTCGAGTCCCGCGTCGTCGAGCTCGGTGACCAGTGCCGTGGGGAGGTCGGTGAAGGGGGTGCGGACGATGCTCACGGCGTGTCTCCTGTCGGGGCCGGCGTGGTGCGTGCGGTGACGTATGTCGTGTGGATCGTGCCGCCGGGCCGCATCCGGACGTCGACGTGGCCGGACCAGTGCACGTCGTCGGTGTCGGGGAAGTCCTCGCGCCAGTGGGAGCCGCGGGTCTCCTGGCGCAGCCGGGCGGCCCCCACCAGGGCGCTCGCCACCGTGAGCAGGTTGGTGGCCTCCCAGCAGGCGGTGCCGGGGCCGGTGCCGTCGTCCTCGCGTGCGGTGCCGGCGATCGTGGCCAGCCGGTCGGCGGCGGCGGCGAGACCCTTCTCGGAGCGGAGGACACCGGCGTGCGCGGTCATCACCCGCTGGACGCGCCCGGCCGCGTCGGCGGCCACGAGCCCGGCGGTACGACGCTCCGCGGCAGGCTCCTGCAGGGGCGGGAGCTCCTCGCCGAGCGCCGCGGCGATCCGACGCGAGAAGACGAGCCCCTCGAGCAGGGAGTTCGACGCGAGCCGGTTCGCGCCGTGGACCCCGGAGCAGGCGACCTCGCCGCAGGCGTAGAGGCCGCGCACGGTGGTCCGCCCGTCGAGGTCGGTGGCGACTCCCCCGGAGGCGTAGTGGCACGCGGGGGCCACGGGGACCAGGTCGGTGACCGGGTCGATGCCGTGCGCCCGGCAGGCGGCGAGGACCGTGGGGAAGCGGCGCTCCCACAGCGCCTGGCCGAAGTGGCGGGCGTCGAGCCACATGTGCTCGGCGCCGCTCTCCCGCATCCGGCGCATGATCGCCTTCGCGACCACGTCCCGCGGCGCGAGGTCCTCGAGCGGGTGCACCCCGGCCATGATGCGCCGGCCGTCGTGGTCGACGAGGAAGGCCCCCTCGCCGCGGACCGCCTCGGAGATCAGCGGCTGCTGACCGCGGGACCCCTCGCCCCGCCACAGGACGGTGGGGTGGAACTGCACGAACTCCAGGTCGCGCAGGACCGCGCCGGCGCGGAGCGCGATGGCGACGCCGTCGCCGGTCGCCACGGCGGGGTTCGTCGTGGCCGAGAAGACCTGGCCCATCCCGCCACTGGCGAGCACGACGGCGCGGCAGCGGACGGCGCCGACGCCCTCCTCCTCGCCCTCGCCCATCACGTGCAGGGTCACCCCGGCGACCGCGCCGTCCTCGGCGAGCTCGAGGTCCACCGCGAGCGCATGCTCGATGACCCGGATCTCCGGTGCCGCGGCGACGGCGGCAACGAGGGCCCGCTGGATCTCCGCCCCGGTGGCGTCGCCACCCGCGTGCGCGATCCGGTCCCGTAGGTGACCGCCCTCCCGGGTGAGGGCGAGCTCACCGGCGGCGGTCTGGTCGAAGTTGGTGCCGAGCGCGATCAGCTCTCGGACCGCGTCGGGTCCCTCGGTGACCAGCGTCCTCACCGCGGCCTCGTCGCAGAGGCCGACGCCGGCGACGAGGGTGTCGTGCAGGTGCTCCTCAGGGCTGTCGCCCGGCCCGAGGGCCGCCGCGATGCCGCCCTGGGCCCAGGTCGTCGACCCGGCCGAGAGGACGTCCTTGGTGACCACGACGACCCGGCACCACGGCACCTCGGCGCGGACGCGCAGGGCGGCGGTGAGGCCGGCGATGCCGGATCCGACGACGACCACGTCGGCATGCTCGGTCCACCCGGCGGGCGGGGCCTCGAGCCGCTCCGGAAGAAGGGGGCCCCGCGACATGGCGGGAGCCTACCGTGACCCGGCGTGCACGAGGTCGCCTCGCAGGAGGTCGCCGCCGGCGGGTGCCTCGGCGCGGTCGCCGCCCGTGCCGACGGTGCGGTTGTCGGCGTCGACGAACACGACGCTCGGCACGTGCGCGCGCGCCTCGGCGGTCTCCATCTGCCCGTAGCCGATGAGGATCACCAGGTCCCCGGGGTGGACCAGGTGCGCCGCGGCGCCGTTGATGCCGATCACGCCCGAGCCGCGCTCCCCGGCGATCGTGTAGGTCTCCAGGCGGGCGCCGTTGGTCACGTCGACGATGTGCACCAGTTCCCCGGGCAGCAGGTCGGCCGCGTCGAGCAGGTCCTCGTCGACGGTGACCGAGCCCACGTAGTGCAGGTCGGCCTGCGTCACGGTCGCCCGGTGGATCTTGCTCGTCATCATCGTGCGCAGCATCAGTGCCCTCCGGTGCCGGTGCCGGTGTCGGGGTCGGGGTCGGGGTCGGGGTCGCCGAGCGTGACAGCGACGTTGTCGATGAGTCGCGTGGCGCCGACCCGGGCCGCGACCAGCAGCCGAGCGGCACCCCTGTCCGGAGCCGGGCCCAGGTCGGGGTCGGTGAGCTCCAGGTAGTCGAGGTCCACGCCGTGGGCGTCGCGCAGGACCGCCCGAGCGGCGCCGAGCACGTGCTCGGCGCGGGTGCGGCCGCCGCGGACCGGTTCGGCGGCAGCCTCCACCCCCGCCATCAGGGCGCGGGAGAGGGCGAGCGCGGCGTGGCGCTCCTGGTCGACGAGATAGCGGTTGCGCGAGGACAGCGCGAGACCGTCGTCCTCCCGCACCGTGGGGACACCCACCACGTCGACGGGCATGCACAGGTCGGAGACCATCCGCCGGATCAGCACCAGCTGCTGGTAGTCCTTCTCCCCGAGGTAGGCGCGGTCGGGCCCCACGAGGCCGAAGAGCTTGGCGACCACGGTCAGCACCCCACGGAAGTGGGTGGGGCGGGTGGTCCCCTCGAGGAGCCGCGCGAGCGGTCCCGGCTCGAGGGTCACCTGCGGCATCCCTCCGGGGTACACCTCCTCCACCGACGGTGCGAACACGACGTCGGCCCCCTCGCGGGCGCACACCTCGAGGTCCGCGTCGAAGGTGCGGGGGTAGCGGTCGAGGTCCTCGCCCGGGGCGAACTGCATCGGGTTGACGAAGACCGAGACGACCACGGCGTCGTCGTGCCCGGCCGCGACCCGGGCCGTGCGGATCAGCGAGGCGTGGCCCTCGTGCAAGGCGCCCATGGTGGGCACGAGACCGACACGGCCGCCGCGCGCGCGGACCGTGGACAGCGCCTCGGCCAGCTCGGCGCGGGTCGAGGCGACGACGGGGCGGCGTACGACGGGCGCGGCGACCTCGCTCACGCCGTGGCCCGGCGGTGCTCGGCGAGGGCGTCGTTGAGAACGCCGACCAGCTTGGCCGCCCGGATCGGCAGCAGCCGCCCGTCGAGGACGGCCCGGTTCGCCGTGGCGCGCGCCATCACGACGTAGGACTCCAGCGTGGACGGAGCGGTGCCGGCGATGTCCGCGAGGTGCGCCCGGACGGTGTTCACGTCGCCGCGGACGATCGGGCCGGTGAGCGCGGCGTCGCCATAGGTCAGCACGTTGTCGAGCGCGGCGGTCAGCAGCGGTCGCAGCGTGCCGGCCGGGTCGTCCGCGCCGGAGGCCCGCAACAGGTCCATCGCCTGGGCCACGAGCGTGACCAGGTGGTTCGCGCCGTGCGCGAGGCCGGCGTGGTAGAGCGCGCGCCGCTCCTCGGGGACCCAGATAGCGGACCCGCCGAGGTCGTCGACCAGGCGCACGGCGAGGTCGCGGGTCCGCGAGGTGGCGGTGACGCCGTACACACACCCGGGCAGGCGTGCGAGGTCGACGTCGGTGCCGGTGAACGTCATCGCCGGATGCATCGCGAGCACCTCCGCGCCCACCTCGGCGGCGGCGGCCAGGGAGGAGACGCCGTGCTTGCCGGAGGTGTGCACGACGTACTGGCCCGGGCGGATCGCGCCGGCGGCGCTCAGCATGTTGACGACGTTCTCGAGCATGTCGTCGGGCACGGTCAGCAGCAGCAGGTCGCAGGCCCGAGACACGGCGGTGGGCTTGTCGACGGGGACGCCGGGAAGCAGCGTCTCGATGCGCGTGCGCGACGCGGGCGACTCACCGGCGACGGCCACGATCTCATGGCCTGCGTCGCGCAGGGCGGCCGCGAGGACGGCGCCGACTCGTCCGGCACCCACAACCCCGATACGGGTCATCGAACTCACCTTTCGTTCCAGTCCCCAGGCTTCGGGGTACCGGACGGTTTGCTGGGCTCGTGCGCATCAACGGTACGCCGCGTCTCACGTATCGCGGTAGGTGCTCTCCGTCACACCACCCGATGAGCCCCCGCGGGCGGCCATCGCCCGGTCCCCGCCCCGTAGCCTGACCGCCATGACCGGCCCGATCTCGCTCGGCATCCCGCCGATGCCACCCGCCACCACCGACCCGACGTGGAAGCGGGCCTGGGACGCTGCGTTGTACGGGCCCGGTGGGTTCTTCCGGCGCGAGTCGCCGGGCTCACACTTCCGCACCTCGGTGCACGCCTCCTCGTTGTTCGCACGAGCGGTCGTGGAGCTCACCCACCGGGCAGGGCTGGACACCATCGTCGACATCGGGGCCGGCCGAGGCGAGCTGCTGCGCGAGGCGCACCGGATCGACCCGTCCCTGGCCCTGCTGGGGGTCGAGGTCGCTCCGCGCCCGGCGGACCTGCCCGACGCCGTGGACTGGTCGCCGGTGCTGCCGTCGGGGGTCGACGGCCTCGTCGTCGCCAACGAGTGGCTCGACAACGTCCCCTGCCACGTCGTGGAGGTCGACGGCTCGGGGGTGCCACGGGTGGTCCACATCGACCCGTCGACGGGCCGCGAGACCCTCGGCGCCCCTCTCGCCGACCGGGTCGTGCCACCCGGCCTGTCGGCCTGGTGCGAGCGGTGGTGGCCGTTGACGGGTGCCCCCGCCGGGACCCGCGCCGAGGTCGGCACCACCCGCGACGAGGCCTGGGCCGACGTCGTACGCCGGGTCAGCCGGGGGCTCGCCGTGGCGGTCGACTACGGGCACACACGCGAGGCGAGGCCGCCGTTCGGCTCGCTCACCTCCTACCGCGCCGGGCGGCAGGTGGACGTGCTGCCCAACGGGTCGCGGGACCTGACCGCCCACGTCGCGGTCGACGCACTCGCCGCACGGGTCGGGGGCAGCGTGCTGCAGCAGCGGGAGGCGCTGCACACCCTCGGCGTGTCCGGGGCGCGGCCACCGCTCGACCTGGCGACCGAGGACCCACGGGCGTACGTCGCCGCGCTGTCCCTCGCCGGGGAGGCCGCAGAGCTCACCGACGTGGCCGGGCTCGGCGGCTTCTGGTGGGTCGTCACCGCCGTCGAGGTCGACTCGCCGCTCGGGAGCTGACCCGGCGCGACCGGCCACCTCGACCAGCGGCCGGACGGGTCAGGCCGGCTCCCCCTGCGCCCGGCGGGCGCGACGGGTCACGGCGACCTCCGCCTCGAGGATCCGGCGCGCCTCACCGGCCTCCCGGAGCCGCGCGCGGACGTCGACCGGCCCGGGCGGGCTGTCGAGGTGGACGTCGGCGAGGCCGAGGCGTCGCTGCCAGGGACCCTGCCGGACCCGCACCGACTGCACCCTTGCGTGCGGCACGGCGTGGAGCCGCCTGGTCAGCACCCCGTGACGGCTGACCGCGAGCTGCTCACCGGCCCCGGCAGCGAGGTACTTGTGGACCACCGGAGCGGCCCACCGGGCCCCGGGTCCCGGACCCGTGAGCGCGGGCGCCTCCGGGTCGAGCGAGGAGAGGACGTACCTCGCCAGCCACAGCGCGAGAACCCGGTCCCCCACGGGCAGGACCGTGGAGGCGGCGGGTCCTTCCTGGCCGCCCGACGAGCTCGAGTAGCCCGCCAGGGACACGTCGAGCCGGGCCCACCCGAGGCGCCGCCACAGCACCGGCTCGCTGAGCACCACGCCCATCACCCGCGACAGCGTGATGGTCTGGGAGCTGACCTCGAGCAGACCGCGGTGGATCTCGAGACCGGCATCGGTCTGCGACACGGTGAAGTTGTAGCCGGCCACGAACCTCCGCACCTGCACGAGCCCGAGGCCGAGCAGGACCGGCAGGGTCGCCGAGAGCCCGAGCCAGCTGTCGGCCAGCAGGGACGAGACGACCAGCCCGAGCGCGACCAGCACGAGCACCAGGGTGTCGGCGGAGAGCAGCAGGCTCAGCAGCAGTGTCGTGGGCCGGACCCGGGCCAGCACCCGCGCCGGCGTGGGCACCGGCACCGTGGGCGCAGCCGCTGCCTCCCCGTCCGCGGACGGCCGCCCCTTCGCACGCAGGGCGTCGCGACGGGCGAGCAGGAGGTCCTTGAGCGCGCGGGCGTCATCGAGGCGCAGGAAGGCCAGGGAGCCCTCCCCACGGCCGCCACCGGCGACGTCCATGCGCAGCTCCGCGAGCCCGAACAGGCGGGCCACGAGAGGTTGGACGATGTCGATGCCCTGCAGGCGGTCGATGCGGATGCGGCGTGACTGCCGGCTGATCACGCCGGTGTCGACGCGGAGCTCCTCGGCCTCGATCCAGTACTTCGTCCGCAGCCACGACGCCGCGCCGTACACCGCCCCGCCCACCAGCAGCGCGAGCAGCATCCAGGCCAGCGGTCCGGGGTCCCCGCGCAGCAGGTCGTCCCACGAGGCCCACACCGCGGCGACCACGACGATGAAGCTGCGCACCAGGGGCGTCAGCGGGGAGAGCCGGCGGAAGGGCCGCTCCTCGGTCACAGGCCGGCCGCCTGTGCGTTGCCCAGGGAGGTCAGCCGGTCGCGCAGGCGGGCGGCCTCCTCGCGCGGCAGCCCCGGGATCCGGGCGGACGTGCCGGGGCTCGCCGTGTGCAGGTGGACGGTGGAGACCTTGAACAGCTGCTCGAGCGGACCGGCCGTGACGTCGACGTACTGCATGCGCCCGTAGGGGACCGCGACGAGCTCGCGGAAGAGCGCGCCGTGCTTGATGTAGAGGTCCTCCTCGCGCTCGGCGTACGCCCAGAACCGCACGTTGCGGCCGATCAGGAGCCACGCCATCGCGCAGACCGACAGCAGTACGACGAGCAGCGCGACGGTGACCAGGAGCGGCAGCGCGAACACCGTGGCGGCGACGACGATCGCGAGGAGCCCCAGGGCGGACCAGATGAGCAGCACCGTGCGACGGAGGTGCCGCAGCGCCGGGGACACCGGCTGCCACGGGTTGCCCGGCGGCGCGAAGAGGTCGTCCACGCCGCCGAGCCTAGTCACGAACTCGAAGAAGTCGTCCGCGCCGGAGCGAGGACGACGGCTGTTCGTGCCACGATGGGGCCGTGACCGGTCAGGAGCAGATCACCGTCGGTGTCGGCGCCGGTGCGGCGGGGTTCGGCTACGAGCGCGGCGGCGGCGACGGACTCGCGACCCAGGACATGGTGCTCAACATCGGGCCCCAGCACCCCGCCACGCACGGGGTGCTCCGACTGAGGCTGGTCCTCGACGGGGAGCGGATCGTGCACGCGGAGCCGATCATCGGCTACATGCACCGTGGCGCCGAGAAGCTCTTCGAGGTCCGCGACTACCGGCAGATCGTCGTCCTCGCGAACCGGCACGACTGGCTCTCGGCGTTCTCCAACGAGCTCGGTGTCGTGCTCGCGGTGGAGCGGATGCTCGGCATGGAGGTGCCCACCCGCGCCGTGTGGCTGCGCACCCTGCTGGCCGAGATGAACCGGGCCCTCAACCACCTCATGTTCATGGGCTCCTACCCCATCGAGCTCGGCGCCATCACGCCGATGTTCTACGCCTTCCGAGAGCGCGAGACCCTGCAGCAGGTGATGGAGGAGCTCTCCGGCGGTCGTATGCACTACATGTTCAACCGGGTCGGCGGGCTGAAGGAGGACCTCCCGGCCGGCTGGCTCGACCGCTGCCAGGCCGCCGTGGACGCCGTACGCCGCCGGCTGCCGCAGATCGAGGAGCTGCTCCTCGGCAACGAGATCTTCCAGGCACGCACGCAGAACGTCGGGATCCTGTCGCGGGAGCTGATCGACGCGTACGGCGTCTCGGGGCCGATCGCCCGGGCCTCGGGGGTGGACTTCGACCTGCGCCGTGACGAGCCGTACCTCGCCTATGCCGAGCTCCTCGCCGACGGAGTGCTGCGGGTCCCCACGCGCACCGACGGCGACGCCTACGCCCGCTTCCGCCTGCTCCTGGACCAGACCTGGGTCTCCCTCGACATCGTGGACGCGTGCATCGACCGGCTCCGGTCGCTCGACCGCGGCCCGGTGAACGTCCGGCTACCGAAGATCCTCAAGGCGCCGGAGGGGTCGACGTACGCCTGGACCGAGAACCCGCTCGGCATCAACGGCTACTACCTGGTCTCCCGGGGGGAGAAGACGCCCTGGCGCATGAAGCTGCGCACCGCGTCGTTCAACAACGTCGCCGTCCTTCCGGAGGTGCTCACAGGCAGCGTGGTCGCCGACATGGTGTCCATCCTGGGCTCGATGTTCTTCGTCGTCGGCGACGTCGACAAGTAGCCCCGTCCGAGCGCGGACGGTCAGCCCGCGACGGTGACCCCGTCGGGCACCCCGGGCTCCTCGGCCCACGGGTGCAGGAGGCGCCCCCCCTCCACCGCAACGCTCTTGTTGTCCAGAAGCTCGATGAGCCTCTCGAGGTCCTCGCGGCGGTCCTCGTGGACGAGCCATCCCATGAGCCTGTGCTGAACCCGCACCGACGTCTCCTCGAACGGGATGGTCGAGGGGTTCCAGAGCTCGCGGACCCCGTCGCGCAGGAGCGTCCAGTACTCCTCGTCCGCCCCCGGGACGGCGCGGAAGTGCTCCCACATGTCGATCGGCAGTACCTCGCTGAGCAGCGTCTCCATGACTCTCGGGGAGCCCTTCTCCCGCACCATCTCGACGGTCATCCGCTTGGTGTTGATCCGCTCGCGCAGGTTGCTCAGCTCGCTGCGCCGTTGGGTGGCCGACGACCGGTCGTCGCGCACGCGCCACTGGTAGACCACGTCCGGGATGACGTCGAAGGCCCGCGCGGCCAGGAACACCTGGGTCAACGCCGGCTGGTCCTGGTACCTGGTGCGCTCCGGGAACCAGATCCCGGCACTCTCCCAGAAGTCCCTGCGATAGATCTTGTTGACGCTGAAGACGTCCGCGAGCATCAGCGGCATCTCCTCCAGGGTGACCCCCAGACGCTGGGTGCGGTGGTTGCGTCGCATCAACGGCGTGACGAACCGCCGGTCACCGGAGACGCGTTCGATCTTGCCGACGACCACGTCGGAGCCGGTGCTGCGGATCGTCCGCATCATCGTCGACCATGCGTCGGCGGGGAGCTCGTCGTCACCGTCGACGAAGGTGAGGAACTCACCCCGGGCCATGGGCACCGCCACGTTGCGGGCGCGACTCACCCCGGAGTTCTCCTGACGGACCAGCCGGATCTTCGGGTTGCTCTCCGCGTAGGACCGGGCGATCTCGGCGGACGCATCGGTCGAGCCGTCGTCGACGACGATCACCTCGACGTCGGCGAACGGCTGTCGCAAGACACTGTCGAGACAGTCACTGAGGTAGCGTCCGACGTTGTAGACAGGGATGATCACCGTCAGTTGCGGCGCCCTCTTGCGGAAGATGCTGGTCAGCGACGGCACGCCCGCCAGAGTAACAGCGCCTAGTACCATCCTCGCGACCAACAGACGGCCTTGCCGGGCCGGGGCACACCGCCGAGGGTACGAAGGGACGATCCGTGGTGAGGGACCGAGTCCGAGGCTATGTCGCACGCAGGCTTCGGGGGCGACCCACGACCCAGCCGACGCCCGGGAACGCGCCGACGGCAAGGGGCGAGCAGGACGACAACATCCACAAGCTGGTGCGGGCCGGGTTGGTGGACGTCGAGTACTACGAGACCCTGACCGGTCTCACCTTCGACTCGCCCCGATCCGCCGCGGAGCACCTCGTGCGCGAGGGCATCGAGCTCGGCCTCACCTGCCATCCCCTCCTCGAACCGGGCCTGCTCCCCCCGCGCCTGCTCTCCTTGTGGTCTGAGGGCAAGGTCGCCAGGCCCCTCGCGGCAGCCAAGCGCGGTCACCTCGCACGGACCAGCCCGCTGTTCCACGTCGCTACCTGGGTCGAGCAGCATCCCGGTTCTGTGGACCATCCCGGGGGTCCGCTCGGTCACTTCGTCGCGAACGCCGCGCCCGAGACCCCGATGCCTGTCGGTCCCGAGTACGGCGGCCGCCGACCGACCTGGGGCGAGGCACGGAGCGCCCTGCTCCGCCACGCCGAGGAGTACCGCCGGCAGAAGGCTCTCACCGGGGGGAGGTACCACGAGGACTGGGACGAGACCACCCACGCCGAGTGGGTCGAGACCTGGCGGAGCGCGCCGGTCCCGTCCTTCGGTGACCGGCCGGCGGTGTCGGTCATCATCCCGGTGAAGAACCGCCCCGAGACCGTGGTCGAGGCCATCCGGTCGGTGCAGGCGCAGACGTTCGACGACTGGGAGCTCCTCGTCGTCGACGACGGGTCCACCGACTCCACGCCCTCGGTGCTCCGTGATGCGGCTCGGGACGACCCCCGGGTCCGCGTCATCGAGCTCGCCACGTCCGGGGGGGCCGGAGCCGCCCGCAACGCCGGGATCGACGCCGCCCACGGTCCCTACCTGTCCTTCCTGGACTCCGACAACACGTGGGAGCCGGACTTCCTGAGGATCTGCCTCGCCGTCGCCCACGCCGAGGGCCATCGCTTCGTCTACTCGGTGGCGCAGATCGCCGAGACGGGAGACAAGCGGTTCCTCGCCTACCGCGGCGGCGTCGACGCCCTGATGGTCCAGAACCACATCCCGATGATCGCCTTCGTCGCCGAGGCCGACCTGATCCGCGAGGTCGGCCGGTTCGACCCGTCGCTGCGGCGGTGGATCGACTTCGACCTGATCATCCGGATGGCCCGCGTGGCCGAGCCCGAGCTCCTGCCCTTCGTGGGTACCCGCTACGACAACATCGAGGGGACCGACGACAGGATCAGCCGGGTGGAGTCGTCGAACTGGCGCTATGCCGTCTTCGGGAGGCACCTCGTCGACTGGGATGCCGTCGCCTCCGGTCTCCGGCAGCGGGTGAGCGGCCGGGTCTCGGTGGTCGTCGAGACCCAGCGCGACCACAAGCACACCACCGGCGCGGTTCGCGCGGTGCTCGACACGACCGTGGGTGAGGACGTCGAGGTCCTGGTCGTCGACAACGGGTCGGCCCGCGAGGTGACCGGGGTGCTGACCGCCGAGTTCCTCGGGGAGGACCGCGTGAAGGTCCTGAGGATGCCTCGCAACTACCACTTCGGGCCGGCCGCGAACGCCGCCTTCGCCGAGTCCACCGGCCAGTACGCCGTCTTCCTGGCCAGTGACTGCGACCCTCGTGCGGGCTGGCTGCGGCCCCTGGTCCGACGTCTCCAGGACCCCGAGGTCCTGGCCGTCCAGTCCCTGCTGCTCAGCCCCTCCGACCTCGTCGAGTCGGCCGGCTCGATCTTCCTGAGCGACAACGGGGTGGCGTCGCCGTACCTCCAGGGCCACCCGCTCGACGACGCCCTGCGGGACAGCGGACGTGACCTGGACGCGCTGAGTCGCGACGCGCTGGCGGTCCGTGCCGAGGACCTGGTGGCACTCCGAGGATTCGACGGGCTCTTCGTCGACGACCTGGAGGACGTCGACCTGTGCCTGCGCGCCCGGGACCTGCGCCACGGGAGGTTCGAGGTGGTGCACGACTCTGTCGTGACCCACCTCCGTGAGCGACAGGCGGACCGGCCCGGGACCTGGGACAACGGCCGGCTCTTCCTCGCGCGCTGGCGCCACCGACTGCCCGAGGCCCAGACCCGGCGGTACGACGCCCTGGGCCTGGCGGTCGCTCACGTGGCCGGGGACCCGGGCCCACACCCGGTGCCCCGCCCCGTTCTGGTCAGGACCCCGCGCCCGGTGACCGGTGGCCCCCACGCAGGTCGCCTGGCTCTCCGCTGGTCTCTGAACACCGCCTCGCCCGGTGGTTGGCGCGGTGACGACTGGGGAGACACTTTCTTCGCCGACGCCCTCGCCGACGCCCTTCGGAGTCTGGGTCAGGAGGTGGTCGTGCTGCGGCGCGGCGCCGACGACGCGCCGAGCAGCCATCTCTCCGACGTCGCCCTGACCCTGCGCGGGCTCAAGAGGGTGCATCCTCGTCCGGGTCTGCTGAACATCCTCTGGGTGATCAGCCACCCCGACCTGGTGACCGTGGAGGAGATCCGCTCCTTCGACCTGGTCTTTGCCGCATCCACGCCATGGGCGCAGGCGATGTCGACCCGCGCCGGCGTCCCTGTCCGCCCCCTCCACCAGGCCACCGACCCCGAGAGGTTCCACCCTGCATCGGTGACCGACGGGAACCACGAGGTCCTGTTCATCGGCAACGCCCGCCGCCACGAGGGCCGGAAGGTCGTGGCGGATGCCCTGGCCGCCGGAGTCGAGCTCGGGGTCTACGGCCGCAACTGGGAGGACCGACTCCCCGAGGGCGTGCTCCTGGGCACCTCCGTGGACAACCGCGAGCTCGTGCACCGCTACTCCTCCGCTGGGGTGGTCCTCAACGACCACTGGGAGGACATGGGCCGCCTGGGGTTCGTCAACAACCGCCTCTTCGACGCCGTGGCCTCCGGAGCATGCGTCGTCAGCGACCACGTCGAAGGGGTCGACGAGCTCTTCAAGGGGGCCGTCAAGACGTATCGGACGGTCGAGGAGCTGGCTCGGCTGTGCAGCGACGAAGGCCGGGCGAGCTTCCCGTCTGCCGAGGCGCGGCGTGAGATCGCCGAGCTCGTCCGCCGCGACCACAGCTTCGCCCGAAGGGCAGAACAGCTGCTCGTGGCCGCCGAGGAGGCCCGTGGCACCACGACGACCGCCGCGCCCGACTCCGCCACTCGCGAACCCCGGTTCTCCCGGTCGTCGTGACCCTTTCTCGACCACGCCCGCAGGAGGGCCCCAGCATGGACAAGATCAGCCAGCAAGACGCCCGTGAGGACCGGCCCGCAGCCGTGGTGGCGTCCTCCACCGACGAGGCGACCGGGACGTTCGGCCGGCGCTTCGACGTGGTGCGGGTAGTAGCGCATGCCGACCTCTCGGACCTGGATCCCCTCGGCTTCTCCGTGCTCGCTGTCGGCTCGGCGGACCCCGCGGGTTTCCGCCGGACGGTTGCCCGGGTCCTCGAGGCCGTCCAGGACGACCCGGCGGCGCCCGACCTTCTCCTCGACCTCGGCACGGCCTCGGAGGCTCCCGCCGCGGAGGTCGAGAAGGTACTTGGCCACCTCGAGGGCTACGAGGTGCTGGGGCTCGAGCGGCTCGGTCATGACCGGATAGGCGTCCGGCTCGGCCGCAACGGTGGTGGGCCCGCACTCACGCCGGGGCTGCGTGGGCTGCTGCGTGACGCCACATCGCTGGCGCGGCCGGCGGAACGGCAGAAGCCCGCGGCGGAGCCAGAGGACCGCGTGCGCCGCCTCGAGCAGCGGGCCGCGCACCAGCGCACCAAGATCGCCGAGCTGGAACGTCGGCTGGCCAAGGGACCGCGCCGCAGCGACGGGGCAGGGGCTGCGACGCGAGGTGGCGTTCCTGCCGGCCCGCGGACCGACCCACCTCCGGCGAAGGCGTCGGTCGCCGGCCGCGGGGCGCGGGTCTACGTCGCGGCGCTCACGCGAGTGCTCCCGTCCCTGAAGGAGGCAGGGCGTGGCGCGCGCAGCGCCGCCGTGGCGACGTCGGTCGTCGTCCTCCTCCTGCTGGGGCTCCTGCCGCCGGCGCTGATGCTGCTGCTCGAGTCCGGCCGGCTGCGGGACTCTCTCCTGACACTGATGCTCGAGGGACTCGGGATCCTGGTGGTCGCCGTTGCCCTGGTCGTGAGGAGGGCGTCGGGCTCCGCTCGTGAGGCGGGGATCGCCGCTCGTGAGGCTCGGAACCAGGCCCGGCACGCCGCTCGTGGCGCCCGTCGCACCGCCCAGAAGATCAGGGCGGTCGGTCGGCGAGCTCAGCGCCAAGGCGAGCGGCTGGCTCGGATGGACAGATCCCTGCGAGGAGTCCGACGCAACGTCTCGCAGACGGTGGCGAACCAGCCCAGCCGCGAGGAGCTCCACGATCTCGAGTCCCGCTTGCTGCAGAGCCAGGAGGACCAGCTCCGGCAGAACCAGGCCCTGGTCAATCTCTTCGAGCTCGTCGACGTCCGCGCCGCGGTGCCACCGCTGGGCGGTTGGGCAGCCTCACCCGACCTCGCGCTGCTGCTCGTCGACGAGGTGGTCCGACGCCGTCCGCGGACCGTCGTCGAGTGTGGCAGCGGGTCCTCCACGCTGATGTTCGCCCTGGCCGCCGCTCGCCACGACCTCCCCACGCGGATCGTCTCGCTCGAGCACGATTCGGAGTTCGCCGAAGCCACGCGGGACCTGCTCCGCCGGCACGGCGTCGAGCGCTACGCCGACGTCCGCCACGCGCCGCTGCGCGCCACCTCCCTGGGCGACCACCGCGCCCCCTGGTACGACGAGTCGGCCCTGCACGACATCGAGGACGTGGGTCTGCTCTTCGTGGACGGCCCCCCGCGGAGCACCGGCACCCGGGCCAGGTACCCCGCCGTGCCTCTGCTGCGCGACCACTTCTCGGCGGAGGTCACGATCATCGTCGACGACGCCGACCGCCCTGACGAGCAGGCGATCGCGGAGCTGTGGAGGGAGCAGCTTCCCGACTTCAGCTTCGACACCCTCGCCCTCGAGAAGGGTGCGATCGTCATGCGCCGGGGGTGATCCTGGCCGTCAGCCGGGCAGGCACAGGAAGAACGTCCTGTCCTTGGTGACCCACGGAGAGCCGGCGAACACGGCGGAGTAGCCGTGCTCCTCGAGCATGCGGTAGAACGACGGGGCGTTCGGCCAGAAGGAGACCTCGTTCTTCCAGGACGCAGTGGGCCGGCTCTCCCACGCCTTCTCCTGGTAGTACCTGCCCTGGTACCCCTCCGCGGTCACCCGTGCCGAGAGAGGCTTGGTCGGACGGGGGCTGGCCAGGTGTGTGTCGAGGATCAGGGGGGTGCCCGAGGCCTTGCGGAGCAGGGTCAGCTGGTCGCCGATCGTCAGGTGGTAGAAGAGCCCGAGGCAGAACACCAGGTCGTAGCCGTCGAGGTCGGCCTCGCGCACGTCCTGCTGGATCCAGCGGACTCGCTCGTCCTCGGGGAAGCGCTCGTCACGCGCGTCCACGGCGGTGACCTCCCAGCCTGCGTCGGCGGCCCGCAGGGAGAACTGCCCGTGCCCCGCCCCGAGATCGAGCGCCTTCCCTGGAGGGAAGAGCCCGAGAAGGCTGTCGAACAGCTGGAACCGTCGTGTCGCCGTCGCTCGTCTCATGAGTAGCACGGTAGCGAACGGCTGCGACGACGTCCCGCACCTCCGAGCGGGGGCGGGGGGTCGGATGTGTGCGGTCCCCGTGGATAGACTCCGCGCCATGACGAAGCTGGCTGCCCCTGTGTTCGTCGGTGGGACCGGGCGGAGCGGGACGACCGTGCTCGCCGACCTCATCGGCCGCCACTCGGCCTACCACCTGATCCCCATCGAGGCGCGGTTCCATGCCGAGCCCAAGGGTCTGCCCGGCGTCGCCGCAGGTGAGGTCACGCTCGAGGAGTTCCACGAGCGGTTCCTGAAGCGCTACTACTTCCGTCGGCGCGACGACGGAGCCGAGCGCGGTCTCCGCCTTGCCGGAGTGCCTCGCCCTCGAGCAGTCAAGGCGATCGACGAGTTCGTGGAGACCTACGCCGCGGACCCCACCGCGGCCGCGGCCGGCTTGATGAACCGGCTGTTCAACCCGCTCGCGCGGTCGAACCACGCCACGACGTGGGTGGAGATGACTCCTCCCAACGTGGAGCACAGCCAGTTCCTCCAGTCGATCTTTCCGACCGCCAAGGTGCTGCACATCGTCAGGGACGGCCGCGACGTCGCCGCGTCGGTGTCGTTCCGGCGCTGGGGGCCGGACGACCCCTTCGACGCGTTGGAGTGGTGGGCCGACCGGCTACGGGCGGCGGACGCAGCGAGCGGGGACCCGCGCCGGGAGCTCCTTGTCGGCTTCGAGGCGCTGGTCTTCAACGACCGGAAGCGGCAGTACCGCCGTATCCTCCGATTCCTGGGCATCTCGGACGAGCCCGCCATGCGTGAGTTCTTCGAGACCTCGCTGACCGGGGAGAACGCCAACCGGGGTCGCTGGCGCGACGTCGTGCCCGCCGACCAGCACGCAGACTTCGACCGTGCCTACGAGCGCATCGTCGCAGAGCTCCGCGACGAGGGCGTGGCCGCGGCCCGGGCACTCGACGCAGACGAGCCCGGCGGCCTGCGTCGCCTGCTCAGATGATCCCCTTGTCCTGCAGGTAGGTCTCGGCCACGTCGGAGGCGAGCTGCCGCTCGGCGTCGACCTGGCGGTTGAGGTCCTTGAGGTCCTGGGTGGTCAGCACGCCGGAGAGCTCGTTCAGGATCTCCTCGACCTGCGGGTTGGCGTCCAGGAACTCGGTGCTCACCACGGGGACCAGGTTCTCGGCGTTCTGCCAGCTCTTGTCGTCCTCGAGGAGGACGAGGCCGAGCTGGTCGACCTGGCCGTCGCTGGTGCCCACCGCGCCGAGGTCGACCTCGCCCTTGGTCAGGGCGTCCTTGGTCTGCGCAGTGCCGAAGCCGAGCGGCTCGAACTTGCCGATCTCGATGCCGTAGACCTCCTCGAGACCGCCCAGGCAGTCGGGGCGGTCGAGGCAGTCCGGGGCGCCCGCCATCGTGATCGGCCTGCCGAGCTCTCCGAGGTCGCTCAGCGTGGTCACGTCGTTCTCCTCCGAGAACTCCTCGGTGACCGCGTAGGCGTTGGCGTCCTCGGCCTCGGCCGGCTCGAGCGCGGTCATCCCCTTCTGCCCGGCGAGGTCCTCGAGCTTGGTCATCGTCTCGTCGACGTCCGGTGTGGCGACCGGCTCCGCGTCGGCACCGTTGATCTCCCGGTTGAGGAACTCCGTCATCGAGGAGACGTACTCCGGGGCCACGTGCACGTCCCCGCTCGTGAGCTGCCCGGCGTACACCGCACGGTCACCGACGCCCTTGAGTGTCGGCTCGAAGCCGCCGTCCTCGAGCAGCGCGGCGTACATCTCCGCCATGATCGACATCTCGGTGTAGTCCTGGTAGGCGATGACGACCTCGCCACCACCCTCGCCACCGCCGTCTCCGCCGCCACCCAGGGCGTCGGTGCCACCTCCGCCGCAGGCCGCGAGCAGCAGCAGCGGCACAGCCGCCGCAGCCAGCCCGGCCCGGGTCCTGGACTTCCTCGAGATCGGTGCGATGTTCATCGGCGCTTCCCTTCTGTGTCCCGCGGTCCGACCGCGCGTGTCCGGTGGGCGCCTCGGCACCCAGGGGCCACTGTAGCCACGCTCCCGAAGCACGACCTCAGCGCTTCGACGCACCCACGGGTAGGCGTCCGGCGGAGGTCGCGCGGCGCGCCTGGCCCACCGGGTCGAGGCGGCGCTGTGCCAGAGCCATCGCCCGCTCGATGAGCAGCGCGAACACGGCGACGACCAGGGCGCCGGCCCAGACCTCGGGCACATCCTGGCGGCGGAAGCCGAGCGTGATGATCCGGCCCAGACCGGGGCCGGCCACGAGCGCCGCGATGGTGGCGGTCGCCCAGATCTGCACGACCGCGAGCCGGACCCCCGCCACGATCAGCGGCATCGCCAGCGGCAGCTCGACCCGACGCAGCAGCTGCCCGCCGTCCATGCCCATGCCGCGGGCCGCCTCGACGGTGTCCCGGTCCACCTCGCGCATCCCGACGTAGGCGTTGGTGATCACCGGCGGCAGGCCGAACAGGACCAGGGCGACCAGCGTCGCGAGACCGGCCCGGCCGTAGGGTCCGAAGGCAGCCGAGCCGACCGGGCCGATGGCGAGCACCACGAGCACGGCGAAGGTGGGCACGGCCCGGCCGATGTTGGAGATGTTGACCGCGAGCAGCCCGCCCTTGCCGAGATGACCGAGCCAGACCGCGGGCGGCAGTCCCAGGAGTACGGCGAGCAGGGTGGCCGTCCCGGTGAGGAGCAGGTGCTCCACGAGCCGGTTGACCAGCCCCTCCTCGCCGCTCCAGTTCGCGGGGTCCTGGAACCACGCGAGCACCCCGCGCAGGACATCGAGCATCGGCTACGCCCCCCTCGTCCGGGTCCAGGGGGTCATCAGGCGCTGGGCTCCGACGAGAACCAGGTCGAAGGTGAAGGCCAGGAGCACACAGAGCACAGCAGCGGTGAACACCTGCGGCTTGAACTGCGTGTTCACCGCTGTCAGGAGGAGGTTCCCCAGACCCCCGGCGCTCACGATCGCTCCCACGGTGGTGAGGGCGACGGTCGACACAGTCGCCACACGCAGCCCCGCCATGACCGAGGGAAGCGCCAGCGGCAGCTCGACGGTCCACAGCAGTCGCCGCTCGCCGTACCCCATGCCGCGGGCGGCCTCCACCACGTCCGCGGGCACTCCGTCGAGCCCGGCGAGGATGTTGCGCACCAGGATCGTCAGCGAGTAGAGCACCAGGCCGATGATCACCGTCGTGGCGGACAGACCGGTGAAGGGCAGCAGCAACGCGAACAGCGCCAGCGACGGCACCGTGTAGATCGCGGTGGTGGTGCCGACGACGCCGTCCTCGAGCTTTGGGTAGCGTCGTACCAGCAACGCCAGGGCGAGCGCCACGACCAGACCGAGGACGACGGAGACGACGGTGATCCACACGTGCTGCAGCAAGTCTTCGGTGATGAGCTCGGCGCGGCTGGAGACGTACTCCGGGCAGACCCACTCGTTGCGCACCATGCAGCTCTCGCCGGCGGGCGCCTCCTCGGACAGGACCATTGATGCAACCTAGCGAAGATCCGATGATCGTTCTCGACGGCGTCGGGAAGACCTATCCCGACGGCACCGTCGCCGTGCAGGAGCTCGACCTCGCGGTGCCGCGTGGGCAGGTGGTCTGCCTCGTCGGCCCGTCGGGGTGCGGCAAGTCCACGACGCTGAAGATGGTCAACCGCCTGATCGAGCCGACGCACGGCACGATCACCATCGACGGGCGTGACGTCACGCGGGTGGACCCGGTCGAGCTGCGCCGCCACATCGGCTACGTCATCCAGCAGGTCGGGCTCTTCCCGCACCAGACGATCCGCACGAACGTCGCCACGGTGCCGTCCCTGCTCGGGTGGGACCGGCAGAAGGCCGTCGCCCGGGCCGAGGAGCTCCTCGCTCTCGTCGGGCTCGACCCGTCGTCGTACGGCGACCGCTATCCGCACCAGCTCTCCGGCGGCGAGCGGCAGAGGGTCGGCGTGGCGCGGGCACTCGCGGCCGACCCACCGGTCCTGCTGATGGACGAGCCGTTCGGCGCGGTGGACCCGATCAACCGGGGGAACCTCCAGGACGAGTTCCTGCGCCTGCAGCGCGAGCTGCACAAGACGGTCCTGCTCGTCACGCACGACATCGACGAGGCGGTGAAGATGGGCGACCGTGTCGCCGTCTTCGCCCCCGGCGGGAGGCTGGTGCAGTACGCCGATCCGGCGGAGCTGCTCGGGCGACCCGCCGACGACTTCGTGGCGCAGTTCGTCGGGGCCTCGCGGGGCCTGCGTCGGCTGGCCGTCACCCCGATCCGACGCGACGACCTCGAGCCGGCCGCTCCCGGTGCTGCCACCGCGGAGACCGTCTCCCTCGACTCCTCCCTGGACGATGCGCTGGCGGCGCTCATGCGGCAGGACTCCGACGTCCTCGGGGTCACGGAGCACGGCGAGGTCGTCGGAGTGCTCACCCCCCGCACCGTCCACGCCGCTCTGCGCAGGTCGGTGTCGGAGAGCGACGGATCGGCGTCTACTCGGCCCGCATGATCACCAGGTCACCGTGCGTCCCGTAGTCCAGGGCTCGTCCGGCGAACCGTGTGCCGTCGAAGGTGACCATCGCCTGGGACCCGTCGGGAAGGGCCAGGACCTGGGGGTGCGGCAGGTTCGAACCGTACGGGGCGTCGAGGACGCCCACGGGACGCATCGAGAGGTCGAAGACCCGGTAACGCCTCGCGTGGGGGTGCCCGTCGCTGGCCAGGAGGCGGAGCTCACCGTCGGCCCCCTCGGGGCGCGCCAGGATCGGGCCCTCGCAGAATGTCAGGTCGTCGGCCTCTCCGACCCGCCGCAACCCCTCCGTCCAGTCGCGGGCTCCGACCGGCCCGACGGCGAGAGCCGGGTGGAACTGGCTGGGCCGGTGCGCCACACTCTCGACGTAGGAGACGTACCACCGCCCGTCGACCCGGGTGACTCCCGGGTCGTAGGCCCCTCGGTCGGTCGGCATGTGCGTGCGGCGTGTCTCGAGCAGGTGTACACCGTGCAGGATGTCGTCCTCGACGACGACGTCACGCACGTGCACTCCTCGGCGAGGTCCGAAGTCTCCCCAGGAGCTCACGGCCACCAGCCAGCGGTCCCCGTCGCGCACCACCTGCCCGGCGTGGTCCCCGAGGATCTTCCCGTCACGGAGCGAGAAGAGGTGTGCCGTCTGCTCGAGGACCGGCGTGACACCGTTCCCCAGGAGCGTGGCGGGGTCGAACGCGAAGACGCCCCAGTGCGCCTGGCGGAAGAACCCAAGACCTGCACAGGTCGCGGTGAGGTACATGCGGCCGTTGTCGAGGTACGGGCGCCCGTCCGCGTGCTGGACCAGGTGGAGGTCGCGGAGACCCGCCATCCCGAAGATGCCTGCGCGGACCCGGCTGACGCCGGACGCGGCTGACCCCGCCCCCCACGTGGCGGTGTGTCTGGCCAGAGTCTCGGGAATGCGGAAGTCGGTGTTCGGTCGGACGCGATGGCGTCCTGTCACTCCGGGGTGCCACCCCCGTCCCGTGTCGACGAGCAGGGTGGACTTGTTCTCACACAGCACAAAGGCGATGCGGCTCGGCCGTCTGCGGATCCTTCGCTGCACGAGCACGGTGACGTCGCCGGAGTCATGCAGCTCGATGCCGATGCGTCGGGCCGCACCGTCGTAGAAGCCGATCAGACCATTGCCGGCTTCGTCGGTCAGACCTGCGACCACCCGACCCGTCACGCGGTCCAGGGTGAGCTCGACGGTGGTGAACGGAGCCGGGGGGGTGTAGTGGCTTCGGTGGGTCCCGGACTCCACCACGGGTCCCTGCTCCACCGCGACGAACCCGGGGGACAACACGTCGAAGGGCCTCACCCGGGCGACCACCGAGAACCGAGGTCCGACCCGCTCAGAGCGAGGTGGCCTGATCCGCCCTCGGGCTCGCGCCGACAGGGACAGCCTTCCCGGCCGGGGGTGGCGCGTCCAGAGCCGGGTCACTCGACCGGGACGTCCTTGTGCCAAGACTCGGTGACGTACCGCGTCTCCCAGCCCATCGAGAGGTACAACGCCTCGGCCCGCGTCGGGGAGTCCGCGTCGACCTCGAGCCCCACGCGGTTGCGACCGCGGGAGGCAGCGTCGGCGACGATCATGTTCAGCAGCGCCTTCGCCACCCCCCGTCCGCGAGCGGACTGCAGCACGCCGATGTAGGAGACGTAGCTGCCGTCGGGCCGCGGCGCACCGTGCTCGTCGACGCCGCCGTCGAGCATCGTCCCGACCAGGGCGCCTGCCGGCTCGGGCTCGGCCCCGTCGACGATCTCGGCGATCCACCAGTGGTCCCAGCGGTGGCCGGGGTCCTCACGCAGCCGGAAGATGAACTCGTCGAAGGTCTCCTCCGCCGAGTTGAAGTGGTCGGCGAACGCCGACTCCAAGATGTCGTGCACGGTGCGCAGGTCGTCCTCGTCGGGCATGCCGCCGCCCTGGCGCATCACGGGACGGATGATCACCCCGCGGTCCGGTTCGGGGGCGAGGTCGGCGTCGCCGGGGACGACCGGCCGGCTCATCTGCCACCAGGTGCGGACCCTGGTGTAGCCGGCGCTCTCGAGGTACCGGTGCTGGCGGTCGTCGTCGGCGAAGGCGCCGCTGTCGACCTGCTGCACCTCCAGGCCGCGTCCGCCGCCGATACGTCGGGCGGCCCACTCGGCCCAGTCGAACAGGACGGCGGCGACGCGGTCCGCGGTCTCGTCGTCGAGCTCGCGGTCGACGACGACCTGCATGAGCATCCGGCCGGCGGCCCGGTCGTGGGCCGTGGCCCAGCCCCGCACCCGGCCCTCGGCGTCACGGAGGACGACGTTCTCACGCACCATCGCACCCTGGGCACCCACCTCGACGAGGACGTCGTCCTCGGAGCTGGAGGCGAAGCCGCGTCCGTGCTGCTCATGAGCTCTCAGCAGGGCGGTGAGCTCGGTGGCATCAGCCTCGTCGGGCACCGCTGCGGACCAGCCGGAGGGGAGGTCGAGATCGGGGAGGTTCGCGTCTTTTCGGTCTTCGCCGGTGGAGATCACGACCCCAGTGTCTCAAATACGAAGACGCTCGCCCGACGCGGGGGCGAGCGTCTCGGGCCGGCTCAGGCGTGCTTGCGGTCCGACCGGTCCTCGGACGAGCCCGCCTGGACCTTCTCCTCCCAGGCCAGCAGGTCGACCACGGTCTCGGCGTCCATGGCGCCGTCCCAGCCCTCCCAGGAGGCGAGCTCGTCGGCCTGCTCGGCCTTACGGATCTCGAGCTGCTCTTGGAGCTGGTCCACCAGCTCCTGGGCCTCGTTGGCGCGTCGGGCCTCCCGCTTCACCCGGGTCTCGGCCTCGATCGCCCGCGCCTCCGCGAGCACGATCGTGCTCTCGAGCTCCTTGAGCGACCGGTCGTTCGCGGCGAGCCGGTCGGTCATCGCGGTGGTGAACTCGGCGTGCTCGGCGGCGCGCTCGTGGAACATCGTCTTGTACGCCTGGGCCTGGGCGGCGCGGTCGGCCGCCGCCTCCTGACGGCTCTGCAGCAGCTCGGTGTAGACGATCCGCGACGCAAGCGCTCCGCAGACCAGGGCGAACACCGACGAGAAGCTCAGCCACACCGGCGACTGGGTGGGCAGCGCGAAGACCACGACGACCGTGGCGAGGGCGAGAAGGGCGACGGCGACGGTGACGCGGACACTGCGTTGACGACGGCGAGCGGGTCGAACGGGGGAAGAAGCGCTCATGCCCTCAGGGTAGGTCCGCCTCGTCGTCGCCACGGACCCGACACGCACGCTCCAGCAGTAACGATCCTGCGACGATGAGCACACCTGCCACACCGGCGACGAGCGAGAGCAGAAGCCGCTGCCGCGCGAGCGGAGCATCGCTGATCCCCCACCAGCTGAGCGCGTAGCCGAGGTAGCCCCCGGCGACCAGCGCACCGACCAGGGCGGTTGCCTTGGCCAGCACCAGACGGTTCACGGCACGGTGCGGCTCCAGCCGGACGCCCCGCCGGTGCAGGTCCCGCTGGGTCGACCAGGCGACGGCGAAGAGGATCGCCGCGACCAGCAGCAGCGCCAGCACGGGTGTCCACGCGACGGTGGGGGCGGTGCCGGCCACCCGGATGCTCGCGGGGCGCAGCAGCCAGCCGAGCACCAGCCCGACCAGCCCGAGGGCCAGCAGCAGCCCGGGACGCGTCGGGCCGACGTGGCCGGCCGGGTGCTCCGGCGGCTCGGTGTCGTCGCGCTCGTCGGGCGGCAGCTCGCGGGTCACAGGTCGAGGGCGAGGTCCTCGCGCTTGACGACGTCCTGGTCGCCGAGCTGCTCCAGCAGCGTCTTGACCGGGCCGTGGTCGGGCAGCTCGGCGTCGGGCTCGACGTCGTGCCACGGCGCGAGCACGAACGCTCGGAGGTGCGCCTGCGGGTGCGGCAGGACCAGGTCAGGGTCGTTGGCACGACGGTCGCCCACGACCACCAGGTCGACGTCGAGGGTCCTCGGCTCGCCGCGCACGTCGGACCGTTCCCGGCCGAAGGCGTCCTCGATGGCAAGAGCACGGTCCAGGAGGGTGCGGGCCGACAGCGTGGTGTCGATGAGCACCACGGCGTTCAGGAACTTCTTCGACCCCGCCGGCGCGCCCACGGGCTCGGTCTCGTAGACCGGCGAGACCGAGGTCAGCCAGACCTCCGGGGTGTCGGCCAGGGAGTTGACCGCGCCCTGGAGGCTGCCCAGCCGGTCCCCCAGGTTGGACCCGAGTGCCAGCACACAGCGCCGGATGGGGTGCATCTCACCGGTGAGGGTGTCGGTGTCCACGATGTGGGGGTTCGGGGTCTCAGTCACGATCGGCTCCGAAATATCGTCAGGGTTACGTCGGTGAACGTAGCCTCGATGGGGGCGTCCGGCTTGTGCACGGTGACCTCTGTCCACTGCACGCGGCCGTCGGTCAGGCAGACGTCCGCGATCCGCTGCGCCAGTGTCTCGATGAGGTCGACCGGGTCGGTCTCCACTGCTTTCCTCACCGCTGCCACGAGGGTTCCGTAGTCGACGGTGTCCTGCAAGTCGTCGCTCAGCGCCGCGGGGCGGGTGTCCACACCGAGCGCCAGGTCGACCTTGAAGAGCTGTCCGTCACGACGCTCGAAGTCGAGCACCCCGTGGTGCCCGAAGGCCTCGATGCCGTGCACCGCGAGACGGTCGGTACCCGTCCCGGTGCGGTGGTCAGTCCTCATGGTGCTCGTCCGACAGTACCGGGGAGGCGTGATGGATCCACAACCGCCATGTGTCCGCCTCGCGAACGAACACGTTGGTGGCGATGGCCCGTGCCCCGATGAAAGACGTGTCCGCGGTCGTCGCGTCGGCGGTCAGCACGTTCTCCGTGCAGGTCACCGAGGCGACGTCGCCACGGAGGCTGACCTCGACGTCGGTGAGGAAGAACTGGATGTAGGTGGCGTTGGCCATCAGCAGCGACCAGGAGCGCAGGATCGCCGGGGAGCCGCGCAGCGGGGTCGTGCCCGGGTGGACGCACAGCGCCGTCGGGTCGTCGAGCCAGATCGCGGTCATCGCGTCGATGTCGCCGTGCTCGAATGCGGCGTAGAAGCTCGAGTTCACCTGCTCGACGGCGGTGAGGTCGTCCTCCGTGCGGTGGGCTCGTCCGGTCATCGGTGACCTCCAGTGCCTGGGGCGGCCCACGGGTCCGTGGGTGGGTGATCGGACCGTGCCGACGCGGCCCAGCGGGCGGCCACGCGCACGGCGTCGGCGGTGGGGCGTACGGCGTGGGCGCGGATGCACCAGGCGCCGGCCACGGCCGCGAGGGCGGTGGTGGCAGTCGTGGCGTCGTCGCGCTCCAGCGCCGGGCGGGGCGCCTCCCCGGGGTCGGCCAGCAGGGTGCCGAGGAACCGCTTGCGGCTCGTCGCGACGAGCAGCGGTTGACCCAGCCGGTGATACTCCGTCGTGGCCGCCAGCACCTGCCAGTTCTGCTCGGCGGTCTTGGAGAAGCCGATCCCGGGGTCGAGGGCGATGCGGTCCGGGGCGATGCCGGCGGCCAGGGCCAGCTCGAGCTGTTCGGCGAGCTCCGCGGCCACGTCGGTCACGACGTCGTCGTAGTGGGTCTGCTGCTGCATCGTGGTCGAGTGCGCGCGCCAGTGCATGAGGACGTACGGCGCACGGTGGCGCGCCACGGTGGCGAACATGTCGGGGTCGGCCCGCCCGCCCGAGACGTCGTTGACGAGCACGGCCCCCGCCTCGAGGGCAGCGGCCGCGACGTCGGCGCGCATGGTGTCGACCGAGATCGTCACGCCACGGGCGGCCAGCGCGCTGACCACCGGGACGACCCGGTCGAGCTCCTGCTGCAGGGTCGGGCGCACCGCACCGGGCCGGGTCGACTCGCCGCCGACGTCGACCAGGTCGGCCCCCTCGCTCACGAGGCGGCGGCCGTGCTCGACCGCGCGGTCGGTGTCGAACCAGCGGCCGCCGTCGGAGAAGCTGTCCGGAGTCACGTTGAGCACACCCATCACGAGCGTGCGGTCGAGCTCGGGCAGCCCGGCGACGTGTCTCGGCGGTCCGACGTACATGCGTCGACCCTAGCCGTACGCCACCCTCGCGTGTGGTCCGGACCGGGGCCCTCGCGGCTCAGCCCAAGGTGACGGTCGTCCTGCCCGTCGAGCGATTCCAGACGACGTAGCCCTTGGCGAAGTCGACGCGCTCTCCGCCGGAGACCGTGTAGTTGGAGCTGGCCGGCCAGCCGAGCGTCCCGATCCAGCCCTCGGCGACGTAGCGGGTGTGGATGGCCCCGGCCACCACGAAGGGCGAACCCTGGTTGCGGGCGTAGATGCCACCGCGCTCGAAGCGCGCGACGATGCCGGCCTTGCGGGTCTGCACGTCCGTCGTCGGGAAGCCGATCCGCGACGTCGGCCCGCCGTAGCTGCGGTAGGCCGTCAGCAGCCTGCCGTGCAGCGCGTGCGGTCCGGTCACCGAGGAGTGGTAGATGTCGCCCCTCTCGAACCGCTGGCCCGTGCCGGTGCCGACGGCGTACTCCGCCCCCTGCGCGCTGCCCACGACGGAGTCGGGCCCGCCGAGCTGTTGCCAGTAGGTCATGATCGGGCTCTGCGAGAACCCGAACCAGGTGGAGCGCAGTCCGGTGGCGGTGCGGAAGCTGTCGCCGGTCACCTCGACGCGGCCGTTGCTGCCCTCGAGCGCGACCTTCGCCACGCGGCCACCCCACTCGCCGTTGCCGTCGCGGCTGACCACCTCGACGCGGCGCAGGCTGCCCACCGCGGGGTAGGCACGCTCGATCTGGGCAGCGGTCAGCTTCACGGACCACGAGTGGACGGGGTTGCCGCTCCAGCCGTCGTGCGGGTCCTCCTTGGCGGTGAGGTAGGGCGCACTGCCGGCCGTCGACCAGCCCCCGTTGCTCGAGGAGTACTGCGTGAACGCGGGCGCGCCGGCCGAGGTGACGATCTGGCCCGAGGTCGCCGCCACTGCCTGGGCGCCCGTGGCGTGCTCGGCGGCGACGCCGCGGTAGACCTGGCAGCTGGTGCTGTCGCAGATGTCGTAGTACTTCCTGGTCGAGCGCGCCCTGTTCCACGCAGCGTAGGTCCGTGCGGCGACGGCCTGGGCCTTGACCGCCTCGAGGTGCCACGAGGCCGGCATCTCGGCGTTGACCACCCCGCGGGTGTAGGCGTCCATCGACAGGACGTTGACGGTGTCCCGGACGGTGGAGCCGGCGGTGGGGCGCGTCGAGCGCAGGGCGCCGCGGTACACAGCCTGGCCGGACGGGGTCCACAGCGTCAGTGGCCCATCTGCGCGGAACTCCGCCTCGCCGCGGAGGCTGGTCGCCCAGGTCGCGGTCCAGCGTCGCCACCGGCCGTCGTAGTACTGCACGACAGAGCCGGACCCGCTGGGGACGATCCGCCAGCGCGTGATGCCCCCACCGACCGGGACCTTCCGCGCCTGGTTGCGGACCAGGTCCTTCACGCGGAGACCACTCCTGGCGCTCACCACGACGTCGTGCGACGTGTCCGCACTGATCAGGACGCGGATCGGGCCGGTGGCGGTGCCCCACTGCGTGCCGGGGTAGTAGAAGCCGCTGATCTGGCGGTAGCCCAGTCCCGCCAGGGCGGCACCCTGGGCGCCGTACTGCGACAGACCCCGCCCGTGGCCGAAGCCGTGGCCGTCGAGCTGCAGGGTCCGGTCGGCCGCGACCCAGGAGGCGTCGGAGACCGTCGGGGTGGGCGTCGGGGTCGGCGTGGGCGTCGGGGTCGGCGTCGGCGTCGGCGTGGGGGTCGGCGTGGGGGTCGGCGTCGGCGTCGGCGTCGGCGTCGGGGTCGCCGCCGCCGCGTCGATCCGGGCCTGCACCTCCGGGCGAGCGGTGTCGTTGAGCCAGGCGTAGCCGTACCGTCCCGGACACGCCGTCGCTGTGGCCGGACGGACTCCCGCGCTGTAGAAGTCGCGGTGACCGACGATCCGCTTCACGCTCTTGCCGTCGATGGTGTAGGTGCCGAACGCGCCGAGCCCGAACGACGACAGCCGCCAGGCCATGAGGTCCAGAACGGACTTCTTGGTGGCGGCCGGCACAGCAACCGTGTCGTAGTTGCCCATCATCGAGATGCCGGTGGTGTAGAGGTTCGCGTCCCAGTTGCCGGCGTGGGCGCCGCGGACCTGCTTCGTGATGCCGCCGCGCCTGCCCTCGTAGATGGTGCCGTATGCGTCGACGAGGAAGTTGTAACCCATGTCGCACCAGCCCAGGTTCCTGGTGTGGTACGCGTGGATCCCGCGGACGATCCCGGGTGCCTGGTCCTTGGTGTAGCCGTTGGCGCCCGCAGTGTGGTGCAGCGTGATCCCCTTGAGGGTCGAGGACGTGGTCGGCGAGGAACACGAGACCTCACTCCTCGTGTCGACGCCCCACTGGGACCGGGTGACGATGGCCGGTCGGGGCGCGACCCCGGTCGTGGAGGCGGTGAGGGCGATCTCGTCCCCGTCGAAGCTCGCGGTCGTGGGCAGGCCGGTCCCGCCGTCGATCAGGACGACCTCCGTGTCCCCAGGGGCGGTGGCGGTGGACAGCATCCGCACCCGCACCCCGTCGGACTCGCCGACCCAGAGCGGGTCGGTGCCCGAGCGAACGGCCTCGGGCTCGTCGACGTCGAGCAGCTCGAGGGCGGCCCAGTCGGTCCACTCCCCCGCCGTACGGGTGCTCACCTCGACGACGAGGTCGTCGGGCGCCGACCCTGCGGCCCAGGTGACGCCGAGCATGCCGAAGTCCTGGGTGCGGCGGCCGGGCGTCTCGGCGACGACCTCCGGCTGCTCGGCACGCTCCGTGTCGACCGCACGCGGCCCGGGGGCCCGCTCGTGCCGAGTCGAGGGCGCAGGCTCCTCCTGCGCCGGGCCAGCCTCGGTCTCCGGCACCGGCAAGGTGTCGAGCTTCACCTGGGGGTCCGCAGGTTGATCCGTGGGCGCGGTCTGCACCTCGGCGGTCCGGAGACCCCCTGCCCCGGCCACCTCGTCCGGGTCCCCCGCGCCGCCCACCGTCGCGAGGCCGGCGACGACGAGCGTCACGGCCAGGAACTGGACGCCGCCGAGGAAGGCGCGACGAAGGATGCTCATGAAGATGCCCCGAACTCGAGTTGTCCAAAGTGACAGATGTGACTTGTGGGGTACATCTTCGCCCGAATTCGACCGGCGTGTCTGCGGGTCCGACGAACTACAGTGCTGTAGTTTTCGCCCGCGTCGCTCAGACGACAGGCAGTCTCACGGTCAGCGGCCGTTCATGATGAGGCTCATCGCCTCTGCGCGCGTGGCCTGGTTGTGCAACACACCGCGCACGGCGGAGGTCACGGTCTTCGAGCCGGGCTTGCGAACCCCGCGCATCGTCATGCACAGGTGCTCGGCCTCGACCACCACGATGCAGCCGCGCGGCTCGAGGATCTCCATGAGGGAGTCGGCGACCTGGGTGGTGAGCCGCTCCTGGACCTGCGGCCGGCGGGCGAAGACGTCGACGAGCCGGGCGAGCTTGGACAGCCCGGTGATGCGGCCGTCCTCGTGGGGGATGTAGCCGACGTGCGCGACCCCCGTGAACGGCACCAGGTGGTGCTCGCACATCGACCACAGCTCGATGTCCTTGACCAGGATCATCTCGTCGTGGCCGATGTCGAAGGTCGTGGTGAGGACCTCCTCCGGCCGCTGCCGCATGCCGCCGAGGAGCTCGTGGTACGCGCGGGCCACCCTGGCCGGCGTCTCGAGCAGGCCCTCGCGGTCAGGGTCCTCCCCCACGGCGACGAGGAGCTCACGGACCGCTGCCTCCGCACGCGCCTGGTCGAACGGCGGCACGTCGGCGGGGTCGGGCTGGGACTCGGGGCTGACGGGGTTGATCGCCATCAGACGGTGGGGTCCCCGTGGACGTCGCCGCCACTGCCGGGCGGGGTCAGGATCACGCCGCTCTCGGACTGCTCCTCGGGCGCGGCGCCGTTCGAGGCCACCTTGGGCACGTCCACCGGCGGGATCTGCGACGGCTCGCGGTGCGGCGACCCCGTCCACGCCGGACGCCTCGGGCGCCGGCGCAGCGGCTCGAAGACCGCGGCCACCTCGGCCTTGTCGAGCGTCTCGCGCTCCATCAGTGCAAGAACGAGCGCGTCGAGGACGTCGCGGTTCTCCTCGAGGATGTCGAAGGCCTCCTGGTGCGCCGTGGTGAGGAGCTTCTTGGTCTCCTCGTCGACGATCGCCGCGACCTCCTCGGAGTAGTCGCGCGTGTGCCCCATGTCGCGGCCGAGGAACGGCTCGCCCTGGCTCTCACCCAGCTTGATCGCGCCGAGGCGCTCGGTCATGCCGTACTGCGTGACCATCGCCCGGGCCAGCGACGTGGCCTTGTCGATGTCGTTGCCGGCGCCGGTGGTCGGGTCGTGGAAGACCATCTCCTCCGCGGCACGGCCACCGAGCATGTAGGCCAGCTTGTCGAGCATCTCCGAACGCGTCTGGGAGTACTTGTCCTCGTCGGGCAGCACCATCGTGTAGCCGAGCGCGCGTCCGCGAGGAAGGATCGTCACCTTGTGCACGGGGTCGGTGCCGGGAAGCGCCGCCGCGACGAGGGCGTGGCCGCCCTCGTGGTAGGCGGTGATCAGCTTCTCCTTCTCGCTCATCAGGCGGCTGTTGCGCTGCGGCCCCGCGATGACCCGGTCGATGGCCTCGTCGAGGGCTCGGTCGTCGATCATCTTGGAGTTCTGTCGCGCGGTCAGCAGTGCGGCCTCGTTGAGCACGTTGGCCAGGTCGGCACCGGTGAAACCCGGGGTACGACGGGCGACGGAGAGCAGGTCCACGCCCTCGGCCATCGGCTTGCCCCGGGAGTGGACCTTGAGGATCTGGTGACGGCCCGCGAGGTCGGGGGCGTCGACGCCGATCTGGCGGTCGAACCGGCCCGGACGCAGCAGCGCCGGGTCGAGGATGTCGGGACGGTTGGTGGCCGCGATCAGGATGACCCCGCCACGGACGTCGAAGCCGTCCATCTCGACGAGGAGCTGGTTCAGCGTCTGCTCGCGCTCGTCGTGGCCACCGCCCATGCCGGCACCGCGGTGGCGACCGACGGCGTCGATCTCGTCGATGAAGACGATGGCGGGGGCGTTCTCCTTGGCCTGCTCGAACAGGTCGCGGACACGGGAGGCGCCGACACCGACGAACATCTCGACGAAGTCGGAGCCGGAGATCGAGTAGAACGGCACGCCGGCCTCGCCCGCCACCGCACGGGCGAGCAGCGTCTTGCCGGTGCCGGGCGGGCCGTAGAGCAGGACGCCCTTGGGTATCTTCGCCCCGACTGCCTGGAACTTCGCGGGCTCCTGGAGGAACTCCTTGATCTCGCCGAGCTCCTCGATGGCCTCCTGACAGCCGGCCACGTCCGAGAACGTGGTCTTCGGCATGTCCTTGCTGATCAGCTTCGCCTTGGACTTGGCGAACTGCATGACCCGGCCGCCGCCGCCCTGGACCTGGTTCATCAGGAACAGGAAGAGCAGGATGATCAGCGCGAACGGCAGCAGCGTCGCGAGGATCTGGCCGAGGACGCTGGGCTGGGGGTTCTCGGAGTTGTACTCCGAGATGTCACCGGACTCCGCGGCCCGGTCGACCGCGTCGAGGATCCGCCCCTGCTGGCCCTGGACCCAGTAGGCGATGTACTCGGTCTGCTCGTCATCGGTGCCGACCGCGCGGATCTCTTGGTCACCGTCGACGAAGGTGATCTCCTTGACCTCGCCGGCCTCGATCTTGGAGACCATCTCGGAGGTCTTGATCTCCTCGAAGCCACCGCTCGGGGCGAGGTACTGGAGGGCCAGGAGCACGCCCACGACGGCGATGACGATCCAGACCCAGGGTCCTCGGAAAATGCGCTTCACGTGTCTTTACCGGGACCTGAAGCCCCGTCCTCCTACCCGCTCACACTGCTGAGACCTCGACGGTACACGTCGACGGCAACGCTCCGCGGCGTCTCGTCGAGACGTGCGCGCGGGCGTCGTACCCCCATCCTTCCGTGTCAACGCCGTGGAGGGCGAATCGGTTCCCCAGCGATGGTGAGCCGAGCGGGTGCGACGGGGGCCGTCTCCGAGACCCGTCAGGAGTAGACGTGCGGGGCAAGGGTGCCGATGCAGCGCAGGTTGCGGTACTTCTCGGCGTAGTCGAGGCCGTAGCCGATGACGAACTCGTTGGGGATGTCGTAGCCGACGTAGCGGACGTCGACCTTCATCCGCAGCGCCTCGGGCTTGCGCAGCAGGGTGCAGATCTCGACGCTGGCGGGGCCGCGGGAGGCGAGGTTCGTGACCAGCCAGGACAGGGTGAGACCGGTGTCGATGATGTCCTCGACGATCAGCACGTGCCGGCCGGTGATGTCGGTGTCGAGGTCCTTGAGGATGCGCACGACGCCCGAGGACCGCGTGCCCGAGCCGTAGGACGACACCGCCATCCAGTCCATCTCGACGTGGCGCCCGAAATGGCGGGCGAGGTCGGCCATCACCATGACCGCCCCCTTGAGGACGCCGACGAGCAGGATGTCCTGGCCCTCGTAGTCTGCCTCGATGGCCCTCGCGAGCTCGGCGAGCCGGTTCTGGATGTCTTCCTCGGTGTAGAGGACGTTGACCAGATCGCCCTCGACGTGCTTCGCGTCCATGGGCGTCAGCCTGCCACAGCATTCCCGACGATCCGGAGGCTGCCCCCGTGCCGCCGCATGGCCATCCGGCCGGGCAGGTCGACGCCCGCCTGACCGTGCCAGTGCGTGACGAGCGCGTCCATCGCCTCGACGTGCACGGCGAAGAGCTCGGTGGCGGGGGTGCCGGCGTCGAGAGCGGTACGACGCAGCACCCGGCGCCTCACCGCGGCCGGCTCCTGCCGCAGGCGGTCGACGTCCAGGCCGCCCGACCCGTCCAGGGCCTCGGCGCGGACCCGCTCCGCCCAGGCGTCGAGGGCGTCGGCGTCGTCGCGGAGCAGCCGGGCGGTGCGGGCCAGCGACTCGGTCAGCCCCGGGCCGAGCTCTCGCTCGAGCACCGGGAGGACCTGGCGGCGTACCCGCACCCGGGCGAACGCCGGGTCGGCGTTGTGGGGGTCGGCCCAGGGCGTGAGGCCCTCGGCCGCGCAGGCCGCCCGGGTGTCGTCGCGGGTGAGGTCGAGCAGTGGCCTGCGGTAGCGCCCCTGTCGTGGGGCCATCCCGGAGAGCGAGCGGGCGCCGGAACCGCGGGCGAGACCCAGCAGCACCGTCTCGGCCTGGTCGTCGCGGGTGTGGCCGAGCAGGACCACCTCGGCGCCCTCGGTCTCGGCCGCGGCGTCGAGCGCCCCGTAGCGAGCGGACCTGGCCGCGGCCTCGGGACCGCCCGTCGTACCCACCTCGACGCGGACGGCTCGCGCCTCGGCGCCCAGGGCACGCATCTGCTCGACGACGCGCGCCGCCTGCTCGGCCGAGCCCTTCTGCAGCCCGTGGTCGACGGTCACCCCGACCACGGTGTGGGCCGGCCGGCGCGCCTCGAACACGGTCGCGGCGAGCAGCGCGAGGGAGTCGGCCCCGCCGGAGCACGCGACGAGGACCGTTGCGCCCGGGTCGAGGTCGTCGAGGGCGCGACGTACCGCGAACCGGACCGCGGCGACCGCGGGAGCGGGCCCCACCCCGGTGAGCTCAGCCGTGGACCCGGCGCACCCAGGCCGCCGGGTCGCCGATCTCGTCGCGGGAGGGGAGGTGCTCCGGCGAGGCCCAGACCGCGTTGAAGCCGTCCATCCCGACCTGGTCCATCGCTCCGCGGACGAACGCGGCACCGTTGCGGTACTGCGCCATCTTCGCGTCGAAGCCGAGCAGCCTGCGCATCACGCGGTCGAAGCCGCTCGCGCTCCTGCGGCGCTTGTTGAACTTCGTGCGGATCTCGTCGACACTCGGGATGACCTCCGGGCCGACGCCGTCCATGACCACGTCGGCGTGACCCTCGAGGAGTGACATCACCGCGGTGATCCGGTCGAGGACGACCTTCTGCTCCGGGGTCTGCACCAGGTCCAGCAGGCTCGTCTCGTCGTCACCGCGAACGAGGTCCCCGAGACGCTTGACGCCCTCGCCGAGCATGCTGGCCAGCTTGGCCGGGTCGACCTCGACGGAGTCGACGAGCGCGGCGATCTGGCCGTGAATGTGGTCGCGCATCCACGGGACTGCCGTGAACTGCACCCGGTGGGTCTCCTCGTGGAGGCACACCCACAGGCGGAAGTCGGTGGGGTCCACGTCGAGCTCGTTCTCGACGTGGACGATGTTCGGCGCGACGAGCAGCAGGCGGCCCGCGGCCGAGTCGGGGGGGCCGTGGAAGGGGTCGAACTGGCCCAGCACCTTGCTCGACATGAACCCGAGCAACCCGCCGAGCTCGAGCCCGGTGACCCGCGAGCCCACGGCCTCCGCAACCGGCGAAGGCGTCCCGCGACGCTCGCGCATCTTCTCGACCAGCGGGGAGATGACCGTCGCGAAGCTGTCGGCGTTGGCCTGGATCCAGCCGGCGCGGTCCACGACAAGGAGCGGGGCGGTGCGCGCCTCCGCGACCAGGCCGGTGTACTCACGGACCAGCGGGGTCGACCGGTGCGCGCCCGCACGGAGCTCGGCGACGGCCTGCTCGGCCTCGGCACGGGTGACGACCGGACCGGGGCCGGACATCCTCGAGGCAGCGAGGACGGCGAGGTCCCAGTCGATCATCGACGAGCGGTTCGGCATGTCCCGACCCTACGCCGGAACCCCCAACCCGCCGACCCGCCGTCTGTGCAGCCCCGGTTCCGCCGACCCGGCGCTTGTGCAGGTCCGCCGCGGGAGGATGGAGCCATGGAACCGTACGGCGAGGTCTCCGAGCAGTACCGCGACTTCGCGGAGTACGTCGGCCACCGACCTGCCCCCGCTGCTGGACGAGGCGGCGCATCACGGGCAGGTCGTCGTCTTCCACAGCGCGGTGATCGCCTACCTCGAGCCCCACGACCGCGAACGCTTCCAACAGATGATGACCGCGCTGGTCGCAGACGGTGCCTGCCGCTGGGTGAGCAACGAGGCGCCGGCGGTGCTCCCAGGCGTGGCGCCGGCCGACGCGCAGCCCTCAGGCCGGTTCGTCCTGGCGTTGGACGGCCGTGCGGTCGCCCGGACCCACGGTCACGGACGGTCCATGACTTGGCTGTGAACGGCACGAACGCCGGGTCGGCGGCCGGATCGGCGTCAGGAGGTGCAGCGGCAGGCGGCGAGAGCGGCGGCGATCCGGTCGAGCTGGGCCCGCGCGTCGAGCGTGTCCTCGAGCGCGACCCGGTCGGCCACCGCGGCGAAGGAGAGCACCGTCCCGTCGCGGTCGGTGACCAGGCCGGCGAGCCCGTGCACGCCGGTGAGCGTCCCCGTCTTCGCGCGCACCGTTCCGAGCCCCGCGGCAGGCCCGCTGTCGAACCGCAGCGCCAGCGACCCGGTGAAGCCCGCCACCGGCAGCCCCGTCACGACCCCCCGGAGCTCGGGGTGGTCGTCCGAAGATGCGGCGTCGAGCACGGACAGGAGCGTGTCCGGCGACAGTCGGTTCCTGCGCGACAGGCCGCTGCCGTCGAGGATCCGCGCGCCGCCCAGGTCGACACCGAGCTCGGTCAGCACATCCCGGACGGCCGCCGTACCGCCCGCGAACGACCCGGCCCGACCCTCCGCGAGCCCGACGTGACGAAGCAGCACCTCGGCGGACTCGTTGTCGCTGACCTCGAGCACCCACCCGGCGAGCCGGGCCAGCGGCGCGCTCTCCACCGAGGCGAGCTCCGTGGCGCCTTCCGGCGCGGTGGCGGGGCGCGGTGCCCCCTGGACCTTGATGCCGCTCCGCTCGAGCGCGCGAGAGAACGCCTGCGCGGCCGCGAGCGGCGGGTCGTCCACGCGCGGGAAGTCGTCGGTACGCTCACGGCCCTGGTCGACCCACAGCGAGGAGATCGGGCTGACCACGTCGTCGGGAAGGTACGACGCCGGCCAGCTCGGGTTGACCGAGGGGCCGCTGAACAAGGTGGCGTCGTAGCGGACCCGAACCCGCTGCGTCCCCGACTCCTCCAGGGACCGGGCGGTGGCGGTGGCCAACGTCGTGACGTCGGCGCGTGCGGGGTACTCCGCCGGATCGGGCCGCCGCGCAAGCAGCGGGTCTCCCCCTCCGACGAGCACGACGTCACGCGGGGAGGCCCCGGAGACGGCGCGGGTCGAGAAGGTGTGGTCCGGACCGAGCGCCGCCAGCGCGGCTGTGGTCGTGAGCAGCTTCATCGTCGACGCAGGCGTGACCGTCGTGGGACCCGCCTCGAACACAGGATCCTCCCCGCCCGGCCGGCTCACCGAGACGGCGACGCGAGGCCCGAGGTCGTCGTCCCGCATCAGCCGGGTCACCGCGCGCCGTACCGCCTGCGGGTTCACGGAGCCGGCCGCGCCGGCAGACCCGGACGTGTCGGCAGACCCCGATGCCCCTACCGCCACCTGCGCAGCAGCCACGGCGCCCGGCAGGTCGAGACCGGGCGGGGGCGCGACGTCTGCAGGCTCCGACACGGGCGACGGGTCGCCCCAGCCCAGGACCCGGGGCCCGAGGTCGAAGCTCCAGGCGGCCACGGCCAGCACCAGGACGAGCACGACGAGCGCGCTGCCCGCCCACCTCAGACGACGGCCCGGCCGCGCGCCGGATCGACGCGCGACAGAGTGGCGTGCGTCACCTCCGACCACCTCGAGTCCCTCCCGACTGCGCATTTTGAGCGTTCGTGCGCGACACTAGCCCCACCACATCGGAGACCGTGAGTTGGAGGAACTGTGGAGTTCGACGTCCTGGTGGAGATTCCCAAGGGTCAGCGCAACAAGTATGAGGTCGACCACGAGACCGGCCGCATCCGCCTGGACCGGACGCTGTTCACCTCCACGCAGTACCCCGCCGACTACGGCTTCATCGAGGACACCCTCGGCCAGGACGGCGACCCGCTCGACGCGCTGGTGCTCCTGCAGGAGCCCACGTTCCCGGGGTGTCTGATCGAGTGCCGCGCGATCGGCATGTTCCGGATGACCGACGAGGCCGGCGGCGACGACAAGGTCCTGTGCGTACCGACGCACGACCCGCGCCTGGAGCACCTGCGCGACATCAACCACGTCTCCAAGTTCGACCGTCTCGAGATCCAGCACTTCTTCGAGGTCTACAAGGACCTCGAGCCCGGCAAGTCCGTCGAGGGCGCCGAGTGGGTCGGTCGCGCCGAGGCCGAGGCCGAGGTCAAGGCCTCGTTCGAGCGCGCCAAGGAGCAGCACCACGAGAACCCCGACCCCACGTACTGACCCCGCGCCCGCTCACGCCGCGGAGGGCCACCGTCTCGTCGAGGCGGTGGCCCTCCGGCGTTCGCGGCGGCCTTCCGCGTGGTCCGGAACTCCTACGAGTACGCCGCGCGTCCGCACAAACGCCGGGTCGGCGGGACTGCCTGCACAAACGCCGGGTCGGCGTTCAGGCCCCGAGGATCTCGGCGCGCAGCATCTCCCGCGGGATGTCGAACGCGTCGACGAGGTCCCGGGCGATCGGCCGCACCCGGCGGCACAGCTCGTTGACCATCGCGGTGACCGCCTTGGACCGGGCGTTGGAGAACCGCCCGTGCTCCATGAACCACGCCCGGTCGGCCTCGATCGTCGAGAGTGCGTGAAGGTCGCACACCAGCTGCATCGATGCCTTGTTCGCGTCGTCGGGCATGGTGGCGACCTTGTCGACGAACGACTCGAGCAGCAGCCGCTCGACGTGCGCCCGCGCGGCGCCGATCACATGGTCCTGCACATGGCTGAACACCGCCGCGGGGTCGCCGCCGTCGTCCATCCCCCTCTTCAACCGCCGTGCGACCCCGGCGAGCATGTGCTCCTCGCGCCAGCGCAGGAGGTTCAGGTGGTACGACGTGTCCAGGATGCCTGCGTCGGCATCGACCTCCGGGTCGCCTGAGGGCAACACGTCCCGCACCCGGTCGAGGAGCTTGTGCACGCTGGTCCGCTCGATGACGGTGTCCACCGCCACCCCGGCGACGAACCGCATCATGCCGAGCTGGTCGAGGTTCTCGAACTCGTCGGCGTAGTCGGTGAGCAGCCCCTTCGCGACGAGCTGCAGGAGGATGTGGTTGTCGCCCTCGAAGGTCGTGAACACGTCGGTGTCGGCGCGCAGGGCGTCGAACCGGTTCACCGACAGGTAGCCGGCGCCGCCGCACGCCTCGCGACACTCCTGGATCGTCGCGCTCGCGTGCCACGTGCCGAGCGCCTTGGTGCCGGCGGCCCGCGACTCGAGCGCCCGCCGCTCGTGCTCGGGGGCATCGAGGTTCGAGAACACCGCGTGCAGGTCGGTGCGCACCCGCTCCTGGGCGAAGTGCAGCGCGTAGGTACGCGCCAGGAGCGGCAGCAGCCTGCGCTGGTGGAGGCCGTAGTCGAGCAGGATCTCCTCCTGCCCGCTCCCGGGGGCGCCGAACTGGCGCCGGCGGAGGGCGTACTCGACCGCCACGGCCAGCGCCACCTTGCTCGCGTTGATGCCCGCGCCGCCGACGCTCACCCTGCCCTGCACGAGGGTGCCGAGCATCGTGAAGAACCGGCGGTCGGGGTTCTCGATCGGCGAGAAGTACGTGCCGTCCTCGCGCACCTCGGCGTGCTGGTCGAGCAGGGCGTCTCGCGGCACGCGCACGTCGTCGAACCAGATCCGCCCGTTGTCCACGCCGTTGAGGCCGATCTTGCGCCCGCAGTCCTCGATCCGGATCCCGGGCAGGACGTTGCCGTCCTCGTCGCGGAGGGGTACGACGAGCGCGTGGACTCCGCGCGGCTCGCCGCCGACCACCAGCTGCGCGAAGACCACCGCCAGCCGGGCGTGCAACGCGGCATTGCCGATGTAGTCCTTGCGCGCCGAGTCGCTCGGGGTGCTCACCACGAGCTCCCCGGTCTCGACGTCGTAGGTCGCGGTCGTCTCGAGTGCCTGGACGTTGGAGCCGTGCCCGGTCTCGGTCATCGCGAAGCAGCCGAGGAGGCGGCCCGCGATCGTGTCGGCGAGGTAGGCATCGTGGTGCCGCTGCGTGCCGAGGTGGAGGATCGCCCCACCGAACAGCCCGAACTGCACCCCGGCCTTGACCAGTACGGACAGGTCGCCGTAGGCGAGGGTC
>DGBP01000025.1:138364-138509 GCA_002384855.1 Nocardioidaceae bacterium UBA4001
GGCGTGCTCGGCGAGCTCGGCCCGCACGAGTCGGCGGGTGTCGGCGTACTCCCCGTCCAGGAGGTCGGTGAGGGCGGGCACGTCCACGGTGTGGGGGGGCGCGCCGGAGGAGGACGGTAGGGACATGTGCCCCACCTTGTCAGCC
>DGBP01000036.1:0-1636 GCA_002384855.1 Nocardioidaceae bacterium UBA4001
CACGTGCGCGGCGGCGGCGAGATGGGCCGCCGCTGGTACGACGAGGGCAAGATGCTCGCGAAGAGGAACACCTTCACCGACTTCGTCGCCTGCGCCCGCCACCTCGCCGAGACCGGCTGGACCTCGGCCGACCGGCTCGCCGCCGAGGGCGGGAGCGCCGGGGGCCTGCTCATGGGCGCGGTGGCCAACCTCGCACCGGATGCCTTCCGCGCGATCGTCGCCGATGTCGCCTTCGTGGACGCGCTGACCACGATCCTCGACCCGTCACTGCCGCTGACCGTCGTGGAGTGGGAGGAGTGGGGCAACCCGCTCGCGGACCCCGAGGTCTACGAGTACATGAAGTCCTACTCCCCCTACGAGAACGTCGAGGCCAAGCGCTACCCCTCGATCCTCGCCGAGACCTCCCTCAACGACACCCGCGTGCTCTACGTCGAGCCGGCCAAGTGGGTCGCGAAGCTGCGGGCGACGGCGCTGGAGCCCCAGGACTTCCTGCTGAAGACCGAGATGTCGGCCGGCCACGGCGGTGTCTCGGGCCGCTACAACGCCTGGAAGGACCGGGCGTTCTCCTACGCCTGGGTGCTGGACAAGCTCGGCCTGGCCTGACTCCTGCGACGGTCGGGGCCGTTTCGACGTGCAGTCGCGGCCCGGCCGGGCGGCCCCAGGCGGCAGCCGGCGCCGTACGACGCTCGAGTGCACGTCCATCGGGCCCCTCACCGCCCCGGACGGCCCCCACCGACCTGAGAGTTGGCTGAGTTTTCGGGCGCCGGGGCAACTTGTGGGCCCCCTCGGCCGTCCTCAATGACACGAGCAACGAACCAGCAACACCAGGGGGGTTCGGGGAATCACTTCGAACTCGTGTTCGTTGAGGTGAATACAGGTGCTACCTCCGGGTAAAGCGCTTGGGGACCAGGAAGGGAGCGCACGTGGCTACGAGTCGTCCGCACACGCGCGAGATCGAGGGTAGGGACAGCGTCGGGCTGTACCTCGACGAGATCGCGCGTACTCCGCTGCTCGACGCGATCACCGAAGTAGAGCTCAGCAAGACCATCGAGGCCGGCCTCATGGCGCAGCACCTGCTCGACACGGGCAGGGTGGGTCGCCGTAAGGGCGGTGCCCCCAAGAGCGCGACCCAGGAGGAGCTCGAGTGGCTCGCCGCCGAGGGAGAGCGCGCGATCCAGAAGTTCATCACCGCGAACCTCCGTCTCGTGGTGTCCATCGCCCGCAAGTACGGCCGCAGCGCCATGCCGATGCTGGACCTGGTCCAGGAGGGCAACACCGGCCTGATCCGGGCGGTCGAGAAGTTCGACTACGCCAAGGGCTACAAGTTCTCCACGTACGCGACGTGGTGGGTGCGCCAGGCGATCACCCGCGGCATCGCGCAGCAGGCCCGCGTGGTCCGGCTCCCCGTCCACGTGGTCGAGGAGCTCAACCAGGTGGGTGCCGCGCGCCGGACCCTGGAGCGCCAGCTGGGTCGCGACCCTGAGCCCGAGGAGATCGCCGGCGAGCTCGGGATGGACGTCGACCGGGTCCTGGACCTGATCACCTGGGGCCGCGAGCACGTGAGCCTCGACACTCCCGTCGACGACAACGGCGACACCTCGCTCGGCGACCTGATCGCCCAGGAGACCTCGCCCGG
>DGBP01000036.1:1643-4490 GCA_002384855.1 Nocardioidaceae bacterium UBA4001
GTCGAGCCACCACCGCCGGTCGAGCCTGTCGAGACCAGACCCTCGAAGACCTCCGTGACCCTGTCACGGAGGTCTTCGAGCGTCCCGGTGTTGTCGATGACGTGGGTGGCGACCGCCAGCCGCTCCTCCCGCGACGCCTGCGCGTCGATCCGGGCCTGCGCCTCCTCGCGGGTCATCCCGCGCAGCTCGACCATGCGCTGCAGCTGGGTCTCCACGGGTACGTCGACCACGACGACGGCGTCGAACGAGGACGCCTGTCCCGTCTCGGCGAGCAGTGGGATGTCGTGCACGACGACCGCGTCCGGCCCCGCCGCTGCCTCGAGCTCGGCGCCCTGTGCGCGGACCCGGGGGTGGACGATCGCCTCGAGCCGCCGACGGGCGCCCTCGTCGGCGAACACCAGGGCGCCCATGGCGGGGCGGTCGAGCTCGCCCTCGGGGGTCAGCACACCCTCGCCGAAGGACGCGACGATCTCCGCGAGCCCCTCGGACCCCGGCGCCACCACCTCGCGCGCGAGCTGGTCGGCGTCGATCACGACCGCCCCGAGCTCACGCAGCATCGCCGACACCGTGCTCNNGTGGCAGCATCACGCGCATGGGGAGGACGACGTACCTGACCGCGACGACCCTCGACGGGTTCATCGCCACCGAGGACAACGACCTGAGCTGGCTGTTCCAGCTCGAGGGTGAGGCGCCGGTCGGCCCCTACGACGAGTTCATCGTCGGGGTGGGTGCGATGGCGATGGGCGCGACGACGTACACCTGGGTAGTCGACCACGAGGACGGCCGGTGGCCCTACGACCTGCCGACCTGGGTGTTCACCCACCGCGAGCTGGCCCAGCCCGAGGGGGCGGACGTCCGGCTCACCTCGGAGGACCCGACGGCGGTGCACGCCGAGATGGCCGCGGCAGCCGGGGACCGCGACGTGTGGCTGGTCGGGGGCGGCGACCTGGTCGGCCAGTTCCTGGACCGCGACCTGCTCGACGAGATCTGGGTCAGCATCGCCCCCGTGGTGCTGGGCAGTGGGGCGCCGCTGCTACCACGTCGGCACACCCGTCCGATGCGCGTGCTGGAGGTCCGGCACGCCGAGGGCGACCCGTTCGTGCACGTGCACTACTCGCTGCGCTGAACCGACTCCCACGGCAGCTGGAACGCCTCCGCAGCGCCCCCGACGACCTCGACCACCACGGGGTCCATCGTCGACGGGTCGGTCGACGGGTCACCGAGCGTGCCGTCCGCGGTGTAGGACACCGCCCACCAGGTCGCGCCGTCGGCCTCGACGAACCGCGCCTCGGCGGCGTACCCGTCGGGGAAGGTGTAGGCGATCCGGTCCACCGGCCAGGGAAGCCGACCCCCGGCTGCGTAGCGCATCGTGCCGTCGACCGGGCCGGCCGTCAGCGCGAGAGTCCCCTCACCGAAGCCGCGGGCGCCGCGTCCTTGGGCCAGCAGCGAGGCATCCCCGTCGGAGGCCACGTCGCAGGCGGCCCAGCGCCGCCCGGACGCCCAGAACGAGGCCGTCCCGCCGGCCTCGGCGCTCTGTGCGACCTCGGTGAGACCCGTGGGAACGACGGGCGCGCACGCGTCGCTGACGGCCTGGTCCACCGTGTCGGCGGCCACCGGTCCGTCTCCGGTCGGCGACGGGTCGATCTGCGCGCCGGCCGTGGTCTCGGCACCCGCCAGGCTCGCTCGCGCAGGCTCGTCCGCCCCCGGGGACGCGCAGGCACCCAGCAGCAGCACACCGGCCGCCGCCGTGGACAGGTACGCGCGAATGCTGAAGTACGTCATCAGGCCCCCCAGTGACGTTCANNCCCTTCGTCCCGGTGACCGGATCGCCCTGCTCGTCCCCGGCTCCCGGGAGTACGTCGACCTCGTCCTGCTCGCCTCGCGCCAGGGTGTGGTGCCGGTCCCCCTCGACCCGCGGCTGACCCCCCGCGAGCAGCAGGCCGTCCTCGCCGACGTCGACCCCGTGCTCGTGGTGCGCGACCCCGCGCAGCTCGCGGAGGTCGCCGGGAGGCTGGACCCCGACCCGGCGAGCCCGGTGCCGCTCGTCCGCCCCATGCACATGACCAGCGGTACGACGGGCGCGCCGAAGGGTGTCTGGTCGGGACTGCTCGACGACAGGTCGGCGCGCGCCCTCGTCGAGGAGGAGCGCGCCTTGTGGGGGTTCTCGGGCGAGGACGTCCACCTCGTGCTGAGCCCGCTCTACCACTCCGCTCCCCTGCGCTTCGCGATCGGGACGATCCTCGCCGGCGGGCGGATCGTCGTACCGGGTGTCTTCGACCCGGAGGTCGCCACCCGCGCGGTCGTCGAGGAACGGCCGACGACGGTGTTCTGCGTGCCCGCCCACCTGCAGCGGCTCTTCACGCACTGGGACGAGGTCGGCGTCCCCGACCTGACGTCCTTCCGGCTCGTCGCCCACGCCGGGGCCGCCTGCCCGCCGCCGGTGAAGCAGCGCCTGGTCGAGCTGTTCCCGGCCGGTTCGACGTGGGAGTTCTACGGCTCGACCGAGGGCCAGTTCACCGCCTGTCGCAGCGAGGAGTGGCTCGAGCACCCCGGCACCGTGGGGCGCGCACGGCCCGGTCGGCGGCTGAGCGTCGACGAGGACGGCACGATCTGGTGCACGGTCCCCGAGCACGCGCGCTTCACCTACTGGAACGCTCCGGAGAAGACCGCCGCGACCTGGCGCGACACCCCCGAGGGCCCGGCCTTCACGGTCGGCGACCTCGGCCGCCTGGACGAGGACGGCTACCTCTACCTCGAGGGACGGCGCGAGGACCTGGTGATCTCCGGAGGCGTGAACGTCTACCCCGTCGAGGTCGAGCACGTGCTCACCGAGCACCCGGGCGTCCG
>DGBP01000061.1 GCA_002384855.1 Nocardioidaceae bacterium UBA4001
ACCCGACCAAACTTACCGGATCCGTCCGGCCCGATCAACTCGGGTCCTTCGGTGTTCCGGCCCTCCATCTCCTCCTCGAAGAGCCAGGGAGAGGCGCCGAGGCGCGACTCCGAGCCACCCGAGAAGGTGAGAGCTGGAGGGGGTGTCTTCCGGGGCCGGCCGCCCGGCCTCTCGGCCTTGCGTCCTGCCGCACCCGGCGACACCCAGAACATTACGGTTCCCTTGCCTGCAACGCAAATCCGCGGGCGGTGGCGCCCGTCACCGTGTCCCGGATCGTCCCGTCGAGCAGCTCGATGCGGCTATCGGGACCTTCGTCGGGCACCGGGCGAACCGGTCCTCAGTGGTCGACGGCCTCGACGCCCGCGAGGTTCTTCTTCCCTCGCCGCAGGACCAGCCACGCGCCGCCGATGAGGTCCTCGTCGGCCGGCACGAGGTCAGGGTCCTCCACGCGCCGGTTGTTCAGGTAGGCGCCGCCCTCCGCGATGGTCCGGCGCGCCGCGCCCTTGCTCGCCACCAGGCCGGTCTCGACCAGCAGGTCGACGACGGTGGGCATCCCCACCCCACGCTCGACCTGGACGGCCCCCGCCTCGCGCAGTGCCGCGCCGAGCGTGGCAGGGCTCAGGTCGGTGAGCTCGCCACCCCCGAACAGCGCGGCCGCCGCGGCCTTGATTCGCTCGGTCTCCTCGGCGCCGTGGACCAGGGTGGTCACGTCGTCGGCGAGCGCGCGCTGTGCCGCACGCAGGAACGGCTTCTCCCTGGTCTGCTGGTCGAGGTCCTCGATCTCCTCGCGCGTGCGGAAGGTGTAGTAGCGCAGCAGCTCCACCACGTCGCGGTCGTCGGTGTTGAGCCAGAACTGGTAGAAGGCGTAGGGCGAGGTCATCGAGGCGTCCAGCCAGACCGTCCCCGACTCGGTCTTTCCGAACTTCGTCCCGTCGGCCTTGGTCACGAGGGGCGTCGCGAGCGCGTTCACGTGCGCGCCCTCCACGCGCCGGATCAGGTCTGCGCCGGCGGTGATGTTCCCCCACTGGTCGCTTCCTCCGGTCTGCAGGGTGACCCCGAAGTCGCGATGCAGGTTGAGGTAGTCCATCGACTGCAGCAGGACATAGCTGAACTCGGTGTAGCTGATCCCGATCTCGAGCCGGCTGCGCACCACCTCGCGGTGCAGCATCTTGTTCACGGGGAAGTGCTTGCCGATGTCGCGCAGGAACTCGATCGTCGACAGACCCGCGGTCCAGTCGTAGTTGTTCACGACCTGGGCGGCGTTGGGTCCCTCGAAGGCGAGGAACCGCTCGAGCTGGCCACGGACGTTCGCACTCCACTGCCTGACCGTGTCGAGGCTGTTCATCTGCCTCTCCCCCGTCTCCTTGGGGTCCCCGATCATGCCGGTCGCACCACCGACGAGGCCATAAGGCTTGTGCCCGGCGTCCTGGAACCGCCTGAGCGTCAGGATCTGCAGCAGGTTGCCCATGTGCAGGCTCGGCGCCGTGGGGTCGAACCCGCAATAGAGCTTGACCATGCCCTCGGACAGCTCGGCGCGCAGGGCGTCGAGGTCGGTCGAGTGCGCGATGAGTCCACGCCACTCGAGCTCGTCGAGGATGTGCAGGTCAGAGGACACCTCAGGGCCTTTCCGGTGGTTCCAGGAGTACGACGCCGGGTCGACGTCGCACTCGTCCACCCAAGCCTGCCTCATGGCGGCACCGATGCCCCAACCGGTGGCCCTCGGCGAGACAGGACCTGAGTACGCGTACCGACGCCGGCGACCCGCCCCTGGGTCGATCCTGGAGGCGTGGGAGCTCTCCTCGCTGCGCAGCAGCTGGCCGACCGTACACCGGTGACCCGGAACCGCTACGTCGACCTGCTCCGGGCTGCGTCGATCCTCGTGGTCGTGCTGGGGCACTGGACCATGGCCGCCGTCACGGTGCGGGACGGGGAGCTCACCGTCGGCCACCTGCTCGTGCTCGCGCCGTGGACCCACCCGCTCACCTGGGTCTTCCAGGTGATGCCGGTGTTCTTCCTGGTCGGCGGCTACGCCAACGCGCTCTCCTGGCGCGCCGCGCGCCGTCGTGGCGAGAACTACGGCGCGTGGTTGCGGGCCCGCGTCCGTCGCCTCGCGCTGCCGGTCGTTCCGGTCCTCCTGGCCTGGCTGGCCGGCGGTGCCGTCGCGACGGCGACCGGGGTCGACGTGAGCACGCTACGGCTTGCCTCGACGGTGGCGCTGGTCCCGACCTGGTTCCTCGCTGCCTACATCCTCGTCGTGGCCGTGGCGCCGGTGACGCTGGTCGCCTGGGAGCGCTGGCGTTGGTGGACCCTGCTGGCCGGTGCGCTGGCGGCCGCAGCCGTCGACTGGGTCTCCCTCACCACGGGGAGCCTCACCCTGGGGTTCGTGAACTACCTGGTGGTATGGGCGAGCGTGCACCAGCTCGGCTACGCCTGGGTGGACGGGGCTCTCGGACGGCGGCGCAGGGTCGGCCTGGCGGCCCTGGGTCTGGCCGGGCTCGCCCTGCTCGTCACGGTGGGGCCCTACCCGGTCGCCATGGTCGGTGTGGACACGGCCGCGGTGAACAACACCTTCCCCACCCGGGTGACGATGCTGTTCCTCGGGCTGCTGCAGGCCGGCGTCGTCCTGGCACTCGAGCCGGCCGGACGCCGCCTCGCCGCAGACACCCGCGTCTGGGCCGCCGTCGTCGCGGCGAACACCCGCATCATGACGGTCTACCTCTGGCACGTCACCGCAATGGTGCTGGTCGTCGGTGTCGCGCTCCTCGCGGGTGGCACCGGCATGGACGTGGAGCCGTTGGGGGTGACGTGGTGGCTCACGAGACCCGCCTGGTACGCCGTGCTCGGTGCGGCGACGGTGGGGCTGGTCCTGCTCCTGGGGCGGTTCGAGCGGCCGGTGGCGGACCCGAGACCGGCACCCGCGTGGTGGCGGCCGGTGCTCGCTGTCGCCGGGGTCTGCGGCGGTCTTGCGGGGCTCGCGCTCGAGGGCATCGCCGACGCGGACGGCCTGCACGTGTGGCCGGTCGCCGTAACCCTGGCGTCACTCGTCGTCGGCGGGACTCTCCGACCGCCCACGTGGTTCAGGCAGCGGTGATGAGGCCGTAGTGGCCGTCGTAGCGGATGTAGAGCACCCGCCCCCGCCTGTCGTCCGGGTCGAGGTAGAAGACGAACGGCTCAGCGCTGAGCTCGAGACGCGACTTCGCCTCGGTCTCGCTCAGGGTCGGCGCTTCCCCCGTGACCTCGACGAGTGGGGCGCTCTCCGCGGCCGGCACCGTCTCGCCGCGCAACGCGAACCGGGCGTCGCCGTCGTGGTAGACGACCGCCTCCCTGCCCGTCTCCCGGTCGGTGAACAGGTAGAAGTCGTGGCCGAGCATCTCCATGTCGTAGGCGGCCTCGTCGGGCGACATCGGCGCCATCGCGAAAGTCTTGCGCCGGACCACGTCTCGGTCCTCCGCCGCTCGCGGGAAGTAGTCCTCACGTCGGGTCGGCAGGGTCCCGCGACGCCACCCCTCCTCGGTGGCCACCCCGATCCAGCGGTGGCGGGTGCGGGCTCGGTCCTGCAGGTGCACGATGTTCCGGCGGAGCTTCTCCTCCAGCAGGTCGACGGCCCCGGTCATCTCCGAGGCGATCGCGTGTGCGCGGACCTGCGTGCCGTTGACGTCCAACGACGCCTCGGCCCGGGCCGGGCGCTCCATCGCAGGGTCGGGCGCCATGGTCAGCACCGCCCGCGCGGACAGGATGGACTGGTTCACCAGCCCCATCACGTGCTCGACCTTCTCCGCCACGTAGGGCACGGCGGCCTCGGGGACCTCGCCCCGGACCTGCACGTCGACCCGCACCGGCTGGTAGATACCTCTGGTCATCGTTCGGCTCCTCGTGCCGTTGCCGTGAGGCCACCTCGACCGATCACCGACCAGGGGTCGCGGTCACCTCGGACTCCCCCGCACCTCCACGCTAGGAGCGCCCTGTCGCGACCGGATGTGCCGATGGTCCTGCCTTGTCACCGTGCCGGGTCGCCGCGGCTCGTACCGTCCCTGGCGAATGCCAACGTGCCGTCGAGCTGCCTGCCGACGGTCGTGCCGAAGCCCTGGCACGGTTCCGCCAGGGTGTCGACCAACCAGTCGGTGTCCTCCCGGCCGGCAAGCCAGAGCCGCAGCCGGCGTGCCTGGAACGGCACGGCCGTGAGCGTGAGCAACCGTCCCTCGGCGTCGAGCCGGACCATGTGGAGCAGTCGCAGGTCGTCACGGAAGCCCTCGCAGCCCCGGATCCCCTCGTAGTCGTCGACCAGGTCACCGCAGCCGTACAGGACGGGACGGTCGTGGTAGACCTCGACGGGTCGCGGATGGTGCGACGAGTGCCCGTGGATGACGTCGACGCCGCTGTCGACGAGGCGGTGGGCGAAGCGCACCTGCTCCGCGGGCACCCGGAAGCCCCAGTTGCTCCCCCAGTGCACAGACACGACCAGCACGTCACCGGGAGCGGCCGCCCCTGCCAGCCGCTCCGCGACGTCCTCGGCCGTCCGGTCGCCGAGGTCCGGCAGCAGCGCCACCCCGGGCCTGGATCCACCGGCCGCCCAGCCGGCGGGGACGCCGCTCGACCCGTGGGCGACCGACAGGACCCGGACCCGCCCGGCCGGGTGGTCCACGACCGCGGGAGTCCACGCGGCGCTCCGGTCGGCCCCGGCACCGCAGACCCGCAGCCCGCTCTCATGCAGGGTGTCGACGGTCTCCAGGAGACCCGGGACGCCATGGTCCAGCACGTGGTTGTTGGCGAGGGCCCACACGTCCACCCCGGCGACGCGCAGGCAGGCGACGTTGTCCGGGCTCATCCGGTAGTGGATCCCCTTCCCGGGCGCCCGCTCCTCGCTCCAGGTGACGCTGGTCTCGAGGTTCATCACCCGCACCGACGGTCCGGCACGCCGCATGACGTCGAGCGCGTCGCCCCAGATCCACTCGGCTCCCACCGGGCTTGGGATCGTCCCGTTCACCCGCTCGGCGAGCTCGACGTAGGTCCGTGCGTCCTTGACGTGCTCCTCCTCCAGCCGGGGCGGCACCGGCGAGACCATGACCTGGTCGACCCCACGACCGGTCATCACGTCGCCCGCGAGCACCAGGAGCACCTCGCCCACGGACCCAGGCTACGACCCTGCGGGTCGCCTGCCGGCGGGTTCGCCGAGCCTCTTCGCGGGCCGGTAGACCGACACGGTGGGCTCACCCTCGACCCAGAACCGCCACGGATGGTCAGCCGCGTGCCGCAGGCCCACCCGGGGGCCGGTGCGCAGCCGGTCGGGGGACACACCCGCGCCGGGCAGCGTGAGCGTGAGCGGCCCGTCGCCCAGCCAGGCACCGTTGTCCTCGAGGTCGATCGCGAGCGCCTCGCACAGGCGCGCCGGGCCCCGGGCCAGGTCACGGTCGGGGGCGTTTCGTCGCCGGTCCCTCGCCAGGCCCAGACCCTCGACCACCTCACCGGCGCGCAGGAGTACGGCGGACGCGTGACCCGTCTCCCCCACGACCACGTTGCAGCAGTGGTGCATCCCGTAGGTGAAGTAGACGTACAGGTGCCCCGCCTGTCCGAACATCACCTCGTTGCGGCGGGTCGGGCCGCGGTACGCGTGCGAGCCGGGGTCGTGCTCGCCGGCGTACGCCTCCACCTCGGTGAGCCGGACGGCCACCGTGCCCTCAGGTGAGTCGTGCCGCAGCACCGCACCGAGCAGGCGGGGTGCGACCTCGAGCACCGGGCCCGCGAGGACGTCAGCCAAGCCAGGCACGGTGGTCCGCCACGACGTCCCGCACCTCGGCGAGCTGCTCGGTGACCCGGTCCAGGGCGGTGCCGCCGCGGGAGGACCGGGACGCGATCGAGCCCTCGACGGTGAGGACCTCGCGCACGGCCGGGGTCAGGTGCGGTGAGATCGCGTGGAGCTGCCCGTCGGTGAGCTCGTCGAGCTCGCAGTCGAGCTCCTCGCAGCGGCGTACGCACTCCCCCGCCAGCTCGTGCGCCACGCGGAAGGGAACCCCTTCGCGAACGAGCCACTCGGCGACGTCTGTTGCGAGCGAGAAGCCCTGGGGAGCGAGCTCGGCCATCCGTTCGGTGCGCAGCCGCATGGTGGCCACCATGCCGGAGAAGGCAGGGAGCAGCACCTCCAGCGTGTCCACTGAGTCGAAGACCGGCTCCTTGTCCTCCTGGAGGTCACGGTTGTACGCCAGCGGGAGCGCCTTCAACGTGGCCAGGAGACCGGTGAGGTTCCCGACCAGCCGTCCGGCCTTGCCGCGGGCGAGCTCGGCGATGTCGGGGTTCTTCTTCTGGGGCATGATGCTCGACCCCGTCGAGTACGCGTCGTCGAGGTCCACGAAGCCGAACTCCTTGGTCGCCCAGAGGATCACCTCCTCGGCCTGCCGCGAGACGTCGACACCCACCATCGCGAGCACGAAGGCGAGCTCGGCGACGAAGTCACGCGCCGCCGTGCCGTCGATCGAGTTCGCGCTGGAGTCGGTGAACCCGAGCTCGCGTGCGACCTGCTGCGGGTCGAGGCCGAGCGAGGAGCCGGCCAGGGCACCGGAGCCGTACGGCGAGTCCGCGGCGACGCGGGCGTCCCAGTCCCGGATCCGCGACACATCGCGCAGCAGCGGCCACGCGTGGGCCAGCAGGTGGTGGGAGACGAGCACGGGCTGGGCGTGCTGGAGGTGGGTCCGCCCGGGCATCGGCGCGCCGAGGTGACGCTCCCCCTGCTCGACGAGCGCGTCGACGAGGTCGAGGACCTGGGCGGCGATCACCCGGGCGTGGTCTCGGAGGAACGCCTTGAACAGCGTCGCCACCTGGTCGTTCCGGGACCGGCCGGCCCGGAGCCTGCCTCCGAGCTCGGTCCCGACCTCCTCGATCAGCAACCGCTCGAGGGCACCGTGCACATCCTCGTCGGACTCCGCGGCGGAGGCTTCCCCGGACTCGACCTTCGCGGCCAGCGAGTCCAGGCCAGCAAGGAGCCCGTCGAGGTCGGCGTCACTGAGCAGGCCTGCCCGGTGCAGCACCCGCGCGTGTGCATGAGACCCGGCGAGGTCGTAGGGCGCCAGCCGCCAGTCGAAGTGCGTCGACTTCGACAAGGCAGCCAGGGCGTCCGACGGCCCGCCTGCGAACCGGCCACCCCACAGGGCACCAGCGACGGTCTTGGAGTTCTCGCTCACGTCGTCCTTCGTATCAGGTGGTCGGTCCCGGCCGGCTCAGTCGGTGCCGGACTCCATGGCGGCGTGGTCGAGCGCCTCCTCGTCGAGCTCGCCGGGCGCCAGCGGGTTGTCGGTGATCTTGTCGTAGCCGCCCGCGGGGAGCTCCCCGAAGAGCGTGCCGTTCTCGACCAGGACCTGCCCCTGGTCCAGCGGCTGCGCCGCGTAGAGCTCGAGCTTCGAGCGGGAGTCGGCGATGTCGAGGTTGCGCATGGTCAGCTGGCCGATGCGGTCCAGGGGACCGAAGGCGGCGTTCTCCGTGCGCTCCATCGACAGCTTGTCGGGGTGGTAGGAGAACGCCGGGCCCGCGGTGTCCACCACGGTGTAGTCCTCGCCCCGCCGGAGCCGGAGGGTGACCTCTCCGGTCACCACGGAGGCCACCCAGCGCTGGATCGACTCACGCAGCATCAGCGACTGCGGGTCGAGCCAGCGGCCCTCGTAGAGAAGCCGGCCGAGCCTCCGGCCGCTCTGGGCGTAGCTGGCGAGCGTGTCCTCGTTGTGGATGGCGTTGAGCAGACGCTCGTAGGCGGTCCACAGCAGCGCCATACCCGGTGCCTCGTAGACCCCGCGGGACTTGGCCTCGATGATCCGGTTCTCGATCTGGTCGGACATGCCGAGGCCGTGCCGCCCGCCGATGGCGTTCGCCTCCATCACGAGCGCCACCGGGTCGTCGTACTCCACCCCGTTGATGGCGACCGGCCGACCTTCCTCGAAGCGGACGGTGACGTCCTCGGTCGGAATCTCCACGGAGGGGTCCCAGAACTTCACGCCCATGATCGGCACCACGACCTCCAAGGAGGTGTCGAGGTGCTCCAGCGTCTTGGCCTCATGGGTGGCGCCCCAGATGTTGGCGTCGGTGGAGTACGCCTTCTCCTGGCTGTCGCGGTAGGGCAGGCCACGCTCGGTGAGCCACTGGCTCATCTCCGTGCGGCCGCCGAGCTCGTGCACGAAGTCCGCGTCGAGCCAGGGCTTGTAGATGCGCAGCTGCGGGTTGGCCAGCAGGCCGTAGCGGTAGAACCGCTCGATGTCGTTGCCCTTGAACGTCGACCCGTCGCCCCAGATGTCGACGCCGTCCTCGTGCATCGCGCGGACCAGCATGGTGCCGGTGACCGCGCGGCCGAGCGGGGTGGTGTTGAAGTACGTCCGGCCACCGGAACGGATGTGGAAGGCACCGCAGGCGATCGCGGCGAAGCCCTCCTCGACCAGGGCATGGCGGCAGTCGACGGCGCGGGACAGCTCGGCGCCGTACTGGGTCGCCCGGTCCGGGACGCCGCTGATGTCGGGCTCGTCGTACTGGCCGATGTCGGCGGTGTAGGTGCACGGCACCGCGCCCTTCTCCCGCATCCAGGCCACGGCCACGGAGGTGTCGAGGCCGCCGGAGAAGGCGATGCCGACGCGTTCGCCGACGGGGAGGGAGGTCAGGACCTTGCTCAACGGATTTCCTTACGGCTGTGGGTGGTCAGGAGTGGTGGTTGGCCAGGGCGAGCAGGCGCTGCGCGAGCCCTGCCCCGCCGTCGACGTCGCGGCTGATGACGAGCACGGTGTCGTCGCCCGCGACGGTGCCGAGGACCCCCGGCAGGTCGGCCTTGTCGAACGCCGACGCGAGGAACTGCGCCGCCCCGGGCGGGGTGCGCAGGAGCGCGAGGTTGCCCGACGCGTCCGCAGAGACCATGAGCTCGGCGAGCAGCCGGGACAGGCGCGCCTCGGTGGCCGGGTGGTCGCCCCCGGGACGGGGGGTGCGGTCGCCGCCCTCGGCGGGCACGGCGTACACCAGCGCCCCGCCGGGCACCCGGACCTTGACCGCGTCGAGCTCGACCAGGTCGCGCGAGAGCGTCGCCTGGGTCACGATGACGCCGGCCTGCGCGAGCAGCTCGGCGAGCTCGGTCTGGGAGCGGACCTGGTGCCTGCCGAGGAGGTCGGTGATCCGTTGCTGCCGCGCGCTCTTGGTCATCGGCATCGGACCGGGCTGCTGGGGGACGCTCACGCCGGCACCTCCCGCTCCTCCAGGAGCCAGACGAGAAGGGCCTTCTGGGCATGCAGCCGGTTCTCGGCCTCGTCCCACACGACGCTCCGGGGACCGTCGATGACCTCTGCGGCGATCTCCTTGCCGCGGTAGGCCGGCAGGCAGTGCAGCACGATCGCCGCGTCGGCGGCCTTCCCGAGCAGGTCCTCGGTGAGGGCGTAGGGGCGGAACGGCTCCATCCGCTGCTCGGCCTCTTCCTCCTTGCCCATCGAGACCCAGGTGTCGGTGACGACCACGTCCGCGTCGGCGACGGCGGCCGCGGGGTCCTGGTCGTACGACGCCGACCCACCCGTCGTCTCCGCGATCTCCCGGGCGCGTGCGAGGACCGTGGCGTCGGGCTCGAACCCGTCAGGGCCGGAGACGGTCACGTGCATGCCGGCGGTCGCCCCGCCCAGCAGCCACGAGTGCGCCATGTTGCACGCCGAGTCGCCCAGGAAGGTCACTCGCCTGCCCGACAGGTCGCCGAGGTGCTCACGGATCGTCAGCAGGTCGGCCAGCACCTGGCAGGGGTGGAAGTCGTCGGTGAGCGCGTTGACGACGGGCACGCCCGAGTGCTCGGCCATCTCCTCCAGGCTCGCCTGGGCGAAGGTCCGCCACACGACGGCGGACGCCTGGCGGCCGAGCACCCTCGCCGTGTCGGCGACCGACTCACGGGTGCCGACCTGGGCGAGCCGCGCGTCGATGACCATGGGGAAGCCGCCGAGCTCGGCGACACCGGAGGTGAACGACGCCTGGGTGCGCAGGGTCGGCTTGTCGAAGAGGATCGCGACGGTGCGCGGTCCCTCGAGGGGCCGCGACCGGAACCGGTCGGCCTTCAGCTCCGCGGCCAGGTCGAGCACGGCCGCCTGCTCGCCCGGGGTCAGGTCGTCGTCGCGCAGGAAGTGGCGGGTCACGGCTGCTCCTCGGCGTAGGCCTCGTCGAGGATCGCCGGCCAGGCGGCGACGAACGAGGCGACCTGCTCCTCGGAGAGGATCAGGGGCGGCGCGAGCCGGATCCGGCTCGGGGTGGGGTCGTTGACGATGAAGCCGTGACATAGCGCGGTCGCGGTCACCTTGGCCGCGACGGGGGCCGTGAGGTCGATCCCGACCAGCAGGCCGACCTGCCGGATCTCGGCGACCCGGGGTTCGCGGAGCCCCTCGGCGAGGAGTGCCCCGACGCGACGCACGTGGTCGAGCAGCCCCTCCTTCTCGATCGTGTCGATCACGGCGAGCGCCGCCGCGGACGCGACGGGGTTGCCGCCGAACGTCGTCCCGTGGTTGCCCGGCTGGAGCAGCGACCCGGTCTCCCCCACCGCGATGCACGCACCGATCGGGATCCCTCCGGCGAGTCCCTTCGCCAGGGTCACCACGTCGGGCACGACGCCGGAGGCTGTATGCGCGAACCAGGCGCCGGTGCGTCCCATCCCGGTCTGCACCTCGTCGAGCCACAGCAGAGCGCCGTGCCCGGCGGTGATCTCGCGGGCGGCCCGGAGGTAACCCTCCGGCGGGAGCACCACACCGGCCTCGCCCTGCACCGGCTCGAGCACGACCGCGGCGGTCTCGTCGGTCACGGCCGTCCGCAGCGCGTCCACGTCGCCGTACGGGACGAAGGTGACCTCGCCGGGCAACGGCTCGAACGGCTCGCGGTAGGCGGCCTTGGAGGTCAGCGCGAGGGCCCCCATCGTCCGGCCGTGGAACCCGCCCTCCGCAGCCACCAGGTGGGTGCGGCCGGTCCGCCGGGTGAGCTTGAACGCCGCCTCGTTCGCCTCCGTGCCCGAGTTGGCGAAGAAGACCCGGCCCTCGACGCCCAGGAGCTCGAGTAGCCGCTCGGCGAGGGAGACCTGCGGCTCGGTGGCGAAGAAGTTGGAGACATGACCCAGGGTGGTCAGCTGCTCGGTGACGGCCGAGACCAGGGCCGGGTGGGCATGGCCCAGAGCGTTCACGGCGATCCCCCCGAGCAGGTCGAGGTACTCCTTGCCGTCTGCGTCCCAGACCCGGGCCCCCTCACCCCTGGTGAGGACGAGCTTCGGCGGGCCGAAGGTGTTCATGACCGCGTGGGCGTAACGGTCCTCGACCGACCTGCCCGAGCTGGTGTGGTGGGCGGCGTTCATCTCAGTCCCCCTTCCGCAGGGCGGTCCGGACGGTGGTCTCGACGCCGGGGAGAACCTGGGTGCCGACCCCCTCGTCGGTGAAGATCTCGAGCAGCACGGCGTGCGGCTCGCGCCCGTCCACCACCGTCGTCCGCGGGACGCCCCCGCGGATCGCGGTGAGGCAGGCCCGCATCTTGGGCACCATGCCGCTCGCCAGCGACGGCAGCAGGTCCTCGAGCGCCTCGGGGCTGATCTGCCCGATCACGTCGTCACTGTCGGGCCAGTCGCGGTAGAGCCCCTCGACGTCGGTGAGGACGAGGAGCTTCTCCGCACCCAGCGCGGCCGCGAGCGCGCCTGCCGCGGTGTCGGCGTTCACGTTGTGCACGACGCCGTGGCGGTCGGGGGCGACCGACGAGATCACCGGGATCCGGCCCGCGTCGATCAGGTCTCGCACCGCCTCGGGTCGCACCCGGTCGACCTCTCCGACGAGGCCGAGGTCGACCTCCTCGCCGTCGACGACGGTCCTGGCGGGGACGGCGGTGAACAGACCGGCGTCCTCGCCGGAGAGACCGACCGCGAGGGAGCCGTGCTGGTTGAGCAGCCCGACCAGCTCGCGCCCGACCTGGCCCACGAGAACCATCCGGACCACCTCCATGGCCTCGGGGGTGGTCACCCGCAGCCCGCCACGGAACTCGGACTCGATCCCGAGCCGGTCCAGCATCCTGTTGATCTGCGGCCCGCCGCCGTGCACGACCACGGGGTGGAAGCCGGCGTAGCGCAGGAAGACGACGTCTTCGGCGAACGCACGCTTGAGCCGGTCGTCGGTCATGGCGTTGCCGCCGTACTTCACCACGATGATCTTGCCGTGGTACTTCTTCAGCCAGGGCAGGGCCTCCGCGAGGGTCCCGGCCTTCTGGGTCAGCTGCTTCCACTCGTCGGCGCTCTTGCCGGCGGTGGGCTCGGAGGTCAGGAAGTCGTTCATGGTGGCCTCAGCTGGAGTAGGCGGAGTTCTCGTGGACGTAGGCATGGGTCAGGTCGTTGGTCCACACCGTGGCCCGGGCGTCACCGGCCTTGAGGTCGACGGTCACCGTCACCTCGCGGTCCGACAGGTCGACGAGCTCGGGTGACTCGGCCGGCTCGGAGGCCCGGCACACCCACACGCCGTTCATCGCGACGTCGAGGTCGCCCGGGTCGAAGGCCGCCGTCGTGGTGCCGATGGAGGCGAGCACGCGACCCCAGTTGGGGTCCTTGCCGAACACCGCTGCCTTGAACAGGTTGCTGCGCGCCACCGACCGGCCGACCTGGACGGCCTCGTCCTCGGTCGCCGCGTTCAGCACCGTGATCGCGATCTCGTGGTCGGCCCCCTCGGCGTCGGCGAGCAGCTGCATCGCGAGGTCCGTGCACGCCCGGGTCACCGCCTCGGTGAAGTCCTCGACCGTCGGCGTGATGCCCGAGGCGCCGCTGGCCATCAGGGTCACGGTGTCGTTGGTGGACATGCAGCCGTCGGAGTCGAGCCGGTCGAAGCTGACGCGGGTGGCCGAGCGCAGCGCCTGGTCGGCCTCGGCGGGCGTCACCTTCGCGTCGGTCGTGAGCACGACCAGCATCGTGGCGAGCTGAGGGGCGAGCATGCCCGCACCCTTGGCCATCCCGCCGACGCTCCAGCCACTCCCCTCGACCACCACCTGCTTGCTGACCGAGTCGGTGGTCATGATCGCCTCGGCCGCGTCGGGGCCACCGTCCGTGGTCAGGGACTCCGCGCAGGCGTCGACCCCGGCGAGCAGGTCGTCGCGGTCGTTCTTGAGCCCGATCAGGCCCGTGGAGCACACGACGACGTCGATCGCGCCGATCCCGACACGCTCGGCGGTGCGCTCGGCGACCGCGTGGGTGGTCTGGAAGCCCTCGGCGCCGGTGTAGCAGTTGGCGCCCCCGGAGTTGAGCACGACGGCGCGCGCGATGCCGTCCTTGACGACCTCCTGGCTCCACAGCACCGGGTTGGCCTTGCAGCGGTTGCTGGTGAACACCGTGGCCGAGGCGTGCTCGGGGCCGTCGTTGACGACGAGGGCCATGTCCTTGGCGCCGGTGGACTTGAGACCGGCCACGACACCGGAGGCGCGGAAGCCTTGGGGGGCGGTGACGCTCATGAGTCGGATCCTTCGGAGGTCGGCGTGCTGGTCTGATGGGCGGGCCGGACGTCGTACCCCTGTCGCTGCCAGGCCTCGGCCACCCGGTCGGCCTCGGCGGCGGGCACGAGCACCCAGTCGGTGTCGAAGGTCGACAGGGTGAGGACCGGCACGTCCGCCTCGGCGGGGGCCGCGAGGAGGTCGTGGAGCAGACCGGTGAGGGTGAAGTCGAGCGGCCCCTCGACCGCGAACGACGTGTAGGGGCCCTCCTGGCGTGCCTTGCGCGGCACCGCGGCCTGCGCGCAGACCACCGACGTCTCGGCGGCGGTCGCGGTGACCGAGAACAGGGTCCCGGACGTGGCCCAGGCCGGCAGCTCGGCGCCCGGACCGAGGCGTACGACGGCCAGCGGCTCGTCGTGGCGGAGCAGGACGTGGCTCACGGGGCCAGCCCCACGGTGCTCAGGCCGGTGGTCTCGGGGAGGCCGAGTGCGAGGTTCATGCACTGGACCGCGGCGCCGCCGGTGCCCTTGGCGAGGTTGTCGACGGCGCCGACCGCGACGAGCCGCCCGGCCGCGTCGTCGACGGTGACCTGGAGGTGCACCGCGTTGGAGCCGAGGACGGACTTGGTCTGCGGCCACTGCCCCTCGGGGAGGACGTGGACGAACGGCTCGTCGGCGTAGGCCCTGACGTAGACCTCGCGTGCCTCTGCGTCGGACGTTGCGCCGACCAGGGGGGCCGAGCAGGTCGCGAGGATTCCCCGCGGCATCGGCACGAGCACGGGGGTGAAGGAGACCTTGACGGACGCGTCGGTGAGCGAGCCGAGGTTCTGGACGATCTCCGGGGTGTGCCGGTGGACGCCGCCCACGCCGTACGCGCCGGCGGACCCCATCACCTCGGCGCCGAGCAGGTGGGGCTTGAGCGCCTTGCCCGCACCCGAGGTGCCGGAGGCGGCGACCACCACGACGCCGGCCGGGTCGACCAGACCGGCGGCCACGGCAGGGGCCATGGTGAGCGTCGAGACCGTGGGATAGCACCCGGGCACCGCGATCCTGGTGGCCGCACGCAGCTCGCTGCGGAGCTCCCCCAGCTCGGGGAGCCCGTAGGGCCAGGACCCGGCGTGCTCCCCTCCGTAGAACTGCTCCCAGGTCTTGGGGTCGGTCAGTCGGAAGTCGGCACCGCAGTCGACCACCACGACGTCGTCGGGCAGGGCCTTGGCGATCTCGCCGGACCGGCCGTGCGGCAGCGCCAGGAAGACCACGTCGTGGCCCGCGAGGACCTCGACGGTCGTCGGCTCGAGGACGCGGTCCGCGAGCGGCAGCAGGTGCGGCTGGAGGCCCCCGAGCAGCTCGCCCGCGTTGGAGCCCGCGGTCAGGGCGCCGATCTGGACCGACGGGTGGTCGAGGAGCAGGCGGAGGACTTCGCCCCCGGCGTACCCGCTCGCGCCCGCGACGGCGACGCGGAACTTCTTGTGGGATGGCGTGGTGACCGACATACGCATGACCATACAGCATCGTGCATGGCCATGCGCACCCGGGTCAGGAGCGGTGCACAGCCCCGTGCCGCTCCGCGGCCAGGGCCACCGCGGCCCCCCGAGCCTCGGCGAGGTCCGTGTCGGTCAGCGTCCGGTCGGGCGCACGGAAGCGCAGCGCGAATGCCAGCGACTTCCTGCCCTCGCCGATCTGCTCGCCGGTGTATACGTCGAAGAGCCGGATCGACTCGAGCAGCGCCCCGGCCCCCTCCCGAAGCGTGGCCAGGACGTCCGCCGCCGGCACCGTCGCGTCCACCACCAGCGCGACGTCCTCCTTCGCCACGGGGTAGGTGGAGAACCTCGGCGCGGCGACCACGGTCGACGCCGAGCCCATGAGCGCGTCGAGGTCGACCTCCGCGACCGACGTACGCTCCGGCACGCCGAACCCCTTGCAGACCGCCGGGTGGAGCTCCCCGGCGTGGCCGACCATGGTCCCGTCGAGCAGGATCTCGGCGCACCGGCCGGGGTGCCAGGGAGCGTACGTCGCCGCGCGCACCTCGACCTCGGCGCCGACCACGCGCGCGAGGCGGCGAACCGCCTCCACGGCGTCCGCCCAGGTTGCCGGGCGGCCCTTGCCCCACCAGCCGGCGAGCTCTCGGTCCCCCGTCAGCACGACCGCAGCGTGCAGAGGCTGGTGCGGGACGGCCGCCTGCAGTGCCTGCCACTCCTCCGCGGTGGGCCGCCGGTCCACACCGAGGATCGGCGCGGGTCCGGCACCGGGCCGCGGGAGGTACACCGGAGCCTGCTCGAACAGCGCCACGTCGTCGATGCCCCGTCCCACGTTGCGCGCCAAGGTCTTGAGCAGCCCCGGGAGCAGAGTGGTCCGCAGCGCGGGCTCCTCCTCCGACAGAGGGTTGGCGATCCTCACCGTGGAGCGGCGCTCGTCCCGGGCGTCGAGGCCGAGGGCGTCCCAGTCCGCCTCGCCGACGAACGGGTAGGTGAGCACCTCGACGAAGCCCGAGCCCGCCAGGGCCAGACCGGCGCGCCGGCGCAGCCGCTGCGTGCGGGACAGGCCGCGGCCGTGGGGAGCGGCGGGCAGGACCGACGGGACCCTGTCGTAGCCGACAACCCGGGCGACCTCCTCGACGAGGTCGTAGGGATCGGTGATGTCGGGTCGCCAGGACGGCGGGGCCACGGTCAAGGTGTCGCCGCCGACGGCGACGCTGCAGCCCACTGCACGCAGGTCCTCGACCGTGGCGACGGGGTCGATGTCGATCCCCGTGACCCTCGCCGGCAGGTCCGCCGGGATCCGGATCTCCTGCGACTCGGGGGGCCGCCCGACGTAGGTGACGCCGTCCGTGACGGTGCCTCCGCCGTGGGTCACCAGCAGCTCGGCCACCCGGTCGGCCGCGTAGGCGGGGAGCAGCGGGTCGACCCCGCGCTCGAACCGCTTGGACGCCTCGGAGGGCAGCTTGTGGCGCCGCGCCGTGCGGAAGATCGTGGTCGGCTCGAAGTGGGCCGCCTCGATCACGATGTGCCCGGTGCCCTCGGACAGCTCGGTCTCCTGACCTCCCATCACGCCCGCGAGGCCGATGGCCCCCCGGTCGTCGGTGATCAGCAGGTCCTCGGGGTCGAGGTCGCGGGTGACGTCGTCGAGGGTGGTCAGCCGCTCCCCCGGCTCCGCGCGTCGCACGACGATCGTCCCGCGGAGCCGGTCACCGTCGTAGCCGTGGATCGGCTGGCCGAGCTCGAGCATCACGTAGTTGGTGACGTCGACGGCCAGCGAGATCGGGCGCATGCCGGCCAGCTGGATGCGGCGGGCCAGCCAGCGCGGCGTCGGGGCCGACGGGTCGAAACCGGTCACGGTGCGGGTGGCGAAGACCGGGCACCCGTCCTGGGCCTCGACGCGCACCGGGTACCCGGACTCGTTGGGCGCCGGCACCTCGCGGTGGGCCGGGTCGCGGAACGGCACGCCGTAGGCCAGTGCGGCCTCCCGCGCGACCCCGCGCAGGGACAGCCCGTAGGCCCGGTCGGGGTTGATCTCGAACTCGATGACGTCGTCGCGCAGGTGCAGCAGCTCGACCGCGTCGTCGCCGGGCTTCACGTCCGGCTCCAGGCGAGGGTCGAGGACGAGGATGCCGTCGTGGTCGTCGCCGGTGCCGAGCTCCCTGGTGGAGCAGATCATCCCGTCGGAGACGTGGCCGTAGGTCTTGCGCGCTGAGATCGGGAACGGCCCGGGCAGCACCGAGCCCGGCAGCGAGACCACGACGAGGTCGCCCTCGGCGAAGTTGTGGGCACCGCAGACGATGCCGCGACCCCCCTCGTCGTCGTTGTGCTCGGGCCCGACGTCGACCCGGCACCAGCGGATGACCTTGCCGTTCTTCTGGGGCTCGTCGTCGAAGGCGAGCACCCGGCCCACGACGAGTGGTCCCTCGATGTCGGAGCCGGGGATCGTGAGGGCCTCGAGCTTGAGGCCGAGAGCGGTCAGTCGCGCGGCGAGGTCGGCCGGCGTGACGTCGGCAGGGAGGTCGACGTACTCACGCAGCCAGGAAAGCGGGGCCCGCATCAGATCTCCATTCCGAAGGGCAGGGTGAACCGGACGTCGCCCTCGACGATGTCGCGCATGTCCTCGATGCCGTGGCGGAACATCAGCGTCCGCTCCAGGCCCATGCCGAAGGCGAACCCGGAGTAGGTCTCGGGGTCGATCCCGCAGGCGGTCAGCACGCGCGGGTTGACCACGCCGCAGCCGCCCCACTCGATCCAGCCCTCTCCCTTGCAGGTGCGGCAGTCGCTCGCGCCGTCCTCGGCGGTCCCGGAACCCCGGCAGACGAAGCAAACCAGGTCGACCTCGGCGCTCGGCTCGGTGAACGGGAAGTACGACGGCCGGAAGCGGGTCGTGATGCCCTCGCCGAACATCGCCTCGGCGAAGTGGTCCAGCGTGCCCTTGAGGTGGGCCATGGAGATGCCCTTGTCGACGACGAGCCCCTCCACCTGGTGGAACACCGGGGTGTGCGTCGCATCGAGCTCGTCGGTGCGGTACACCCGCCCCGGGACGACCACGTAGACCGGCGGCTCCTGAGTGATCATCGTGCGGGCCTGGACCGGGGAGGTGTGCGTGCGCAGCACCAGGCCTCCGTCGGCCGGCTCGAGCCAGAAGGTGTCCTGCATCGTGCGTGCGGGATGGTCCGGACCGAGGTTGAGCGCGTCGAAGTTCAGCCACTCGGCCTCGACCTCGGGTCCCTCCGCGACCTCCCAGCCCATGGCCACGAAGACGTCGCCGATCAGCTCCTGGATGGTGGTCAGCGGGTGCCGGGCGCCCTGCTGCTCACGGTCCCACGGGACGGTGACGTCGACGGCCTCCTCCACCAGCATGCGGGCCTCGTGCTCGGTCTGGAGCACCTGCTGCCGCTCCGCGAGAGCCTTGCTGACCGCCCCCCGGGCCTGGCCGACGCGCATCCCGGCCTCCTTCTTCGCCTGCGGTGGCAGCGCGCCGATCTCCCGGTTGGCCAGCGCCAGCGGGGACCGCTCACCCGCGTGCGCGAGCCGGACCGCCTTGAGCTCGTCGAGGTCGCCGGCGCCGGCGATGGCGGCCAGGGCGCGCTCACGCATGGCGTCGACCTCGTCGGCGCGCAGGGGCGTGACCTCGACGGGGTCGTAATCGGTGTTGGGGCCCGACATGGCTGCCTTTCGCAGTAGGTGCGGGGTGCAGGGGTCAGTCTAGGAAGTGCAGGGGTATGACGACGAACCGGTTTGCCGTCGCGGACGGCGACTGCCGCCTTGCTGGTCGCGTGTGCGGCGGCGGCTACTCGGCGCGCCGGTCCTCCGAAGGCCACATCACCGTGATCCGCGCACCGCCGCTGGGCGCGTCGTCGATGACCACGCGTCCGCCGTGCGCCGTGACCAGACCGTGCACGATGTACATGCCGAGCCCGGAGCCACCGCGCACGCCGTGCTTCCAGAACTTCGTGAACACACGGTTGCGGATCTCCGGGCTGATGCCCTCGCCCTCGTCGTCGACGTGCATCCGCACACCGCGGAACGGGTCGTCGGCCAGCGGGGTGAGGCTCAGCCGGACGACGCCCTCGCCGTGACGCACGGCGTTCTCGACGAGGTTGGTCACCACCTGCACGAACTTGTCGGGGTCGGCGTGGACGGTCGGCAGGCCGGGCTCGGTCTCGAGCCGGATCTCGCGTCCGGTGCCGGCGCGGATCGAGTCGAGCACCCGCTCGACGGCGGGCTCGAACTCCACGGGACGGGGATAGAGCGACAGCCGCCCGGTGTCGATGCGGGCGACGTCGAGGAGCTCGGCGATCAGCCGCGTGAGCCGGTCCGCGTCGGAGTTCACCGTGGTGAGCATGAGCTTCTTCTGCTCGTCGTTGAGCCGGTCCCACTTGCTCAGCAGGGTGGCGACGAAGCCCTTGACGCCCGTCAGCGGCGAGCGCAGCTCGTGCGCGACGGTGGCGACGAGGTCGGAGCGTTCGCGGTCCAGCCGGGCCCGGCCGCGCGAGGTGCGTAGGCACACCGCGACTCCCTCGGCGGACCCGTGCCGGGCCCGCCGCAGGATTCGCACGGTGAGGAGCAGCTCGCTGCCGTCGGCGAGGAACCACGACTGCTCGGGGATGCCCGAGCGTAGCGAGGGGCCGTCGTACGGGTCGACGCAGGAGAACCAGTCGTTCCCGGCCTGGTCCTGGAGTGCGACCACGTCGGCCAGGTGCTTGCCGACACCGTCCTGGACGCGCAGCATCGCGCGGGCCGCGGCGTTCATGGTGGTGACCATCCCCGCCTGGTCGGCGAGCACCACCCCGTCCGGGATCACGTCGAGGCTCACCGGGGCCAGGGGATCTGTGCTGTGCAACACCCGGCAAGGCTAGTGGTTGGGACCTGAACGTGCGACCCGATGTCAGGCGGTACCGCGGCGCTGGGCGCGTGCGGAGGCGTAGAGGCAGACTGCGGCAGCGGTGGCCAGGTTGAGGCTCTCGGCACGGCCGTGGATCGGGATGCGTACCCGATGGTCGGCGAGCCCGGCCAGCTCCGCGGGGAGCCCCCACGCCTCGTTGCCGAAGAGCCAGGCGGTGGGCCGGCCCAGGAGCCCCTCGTCGAGAGCGTCGTCGAGGTCGGTCTCCCCCGCGCCGTCGGCGGCGAGGACCAGGTAGCCGCGCCGGCGCAGCTCCTCGAGCGTGCCGGCCGGGTCGGGCTCGACGGCCAGGCCCACGTGGAAGAGACTGCCCACGCTCGCCCGCACCGCCTTGCCGTTGTAGGGGTCCACCGAGCTGCCCGCGAGCACCACGCTGCTCGCGCCCGCCGCGTCGGCGCAGCGGATCACCGTGCCCGCGTTGCCGGGGTCGCGGACGTCGGCGCAGACCGCGACGAGCCGCTGGGGCACCTCGGCCCGGTCGGCGGCGTCGAGGACGTCGGCCAGCGGCCGGTCGAGGAAGTGGCACACGGCGACCACCCCCTGCGGGTGCACGGTCTCGGTCAGGGCGTCCAGGGCGCTCCCGTCGACCAGATGCCAGGGCACCCCCTGGGCCGCGGCGGCCCCGCGAAGCTCGCGGTGGCGTTCGGCCGTGGCCGGAAGAGCGAAGACCTCTGACACGCACCCGGGCAGCGCGAGCGCCTCGCGGACGGCCTGCGGGCCCTCGGCCAGGAAGCGCCGCTGCTCGCCCCGGTAGACGCGACGGGCGAGCCTCCGCGCCGCCCTCACCCGACCGCTCTTCGCAGAGAGCGGCGGGGAGTCGGCAGGGAGGCTCGCCATCGTCGGTGGTGCGGTGCGTCCGGTGACCGGCGATCCGGTCAGGCGGACGCCTTCTGCGCGTTCACGTCCGCGGGGAGGTTGGCCTTGGCCAGCTCCACGAGCGAGGTGAAGGTCGCCGCGTCGTTGACGGCCATGTCGGCCAGGATCTTGCGGTCGACCTCGACACCGGCGGCCTTGAGGCCCTGCATGAACCGGTTGTAGGTCATGCCGTTGGCGCGGGCGGCCGCGTTGATCCGCTGGATCCACAGCTTGCGGAACTCGCCCTTCTTGGCGCGCCGGTCACGGTAGCTGTAGACCAGCGAGTGGGTGACCTGCTCCTTGGCCTTGCGGTAGAGACGCGAGCGCTGTCCGCGGTAACCGGACGCGCGCTCGAGGGTCACCCGGCGCTTCTTCTGGGCGTTGACTGCCCGCTTGACGCGTGCCACTGCTTACTCCTTGTGCTGGAAGTTCGGGGGATACGAGCTCGGGGTGGTCAGCGACCGAGGAGCTTGCGGACCTTCTTGACGTCGGCCTTGGCGACCTCGGTGGTGCCGGACATGCGGCGGGTCATCTTCGAGGGCTTGTGCTCGAGGTTGTGGCGAAGCCCGGCCTTCTGACGGCGCAGCTTGCCCGAGCCGGTGACCCGGAAACGCTTGCTCGCACCCGAGTGCGACTTGTTCTTCGGCATGAGTTGTCCTTCTCTCGTGGGCCCCGAGGGGCCCGCTGTCACGTCTGTGTCACATGTCGGGGTCGAGGCTCTCCGAGCGGCGACGCGGCTTGCGCTCCGTGGTGCTCGACGCCGTCGCACCGGCGGAACGCTCGGCGTGCTCGGCAGCCTTCTCGGCCTCGCGCTCCGCGGCCCGCGCGGTCTTCTCCGCCTTGACCTCCGCCTTGGCCTCGGACTTCTTCTTGTGCGGTCCGAGCACCATGATCATGTTGCGACCGTCCTGCTTCGGCGAGGACTCGACGAACCCGAGCTCACTCACGTCCTCGGCGAGCCGCTGCAGCAGCCGGAACCCGAGCTCGGGGCGGTGCTGCTCACGACCGCGGAACATGATCGTGATCTTCACCTTGTCGCCCTGCCGGAGGAACCGCACGACGTGACCCTTCTTGGTCTCGTAGTCGTGGGCGTCGATCTTCGGCCGCAGCTTCATCTCCTTGATGACCACGTTGGTCTGGTTCCGACGAGCCTCGCGCGCCTTCTGCGCGTTCTCGTACTTGAACTTGCCGTAGTCCATGAGCTTGCAGACGGGCGGACGGGCGGTCGGGGCCACCTCGACCAGGTCGAGGTCGGCCTCCTGCGCGAGACGCAGGGCGTCATCGATGCGGACGATCCCGACGGTCTCGCCGTTCGGGCCGACGAGCCGGACCTCGGGCACCCGGATCCGGTCGTTGATGCGCAGCTCTGTGCTGATGGGTCCTCCTGGGGTGGGATCTTCTTCGACTGACTGCCGAGCAGCGTCCTCACCCACACCTCGAGGGCATGAAAAAAGGCCTCCGCCCGACCCAAGCGGAAGCCAGCCCCGGCACCTCGCCACGTCTCACGGTCTCCACCGCGCCCGTGGCGTCATGCCTGGCGGGAGTCGGGTTGCGCAACGGCGGTGCCGTCCACGACCTGTCTCCCGCGACCGGACCCGACGACCCGGAGGTCGATGCGGGTGGGAGGATGTCCTCCGCTTGTCAGATCTCACCCTGATCAACCATCTGCATGCCCGGGTTGTTCCTCCCCGGGCGCACAGACAGCCGATCGGTGAGATCGGTCCGGGTCAGCATAGCCGCTCGGTGGGGGTGAACGCACATTCGAGGCCGCATGACACCCTGGAGCCATGACCCAGCTGCCCCCGGAGGGCCCGGCCGCCGACGCGGCGATCGCGACCTCCCGTGACATCGCCGACGTCCCGGCGATCGAGATCGTCTCCACCGCCGCCCTGCACCTGATGAGCTCGGCGGCCGTGAACCTCGGGCTCGCCGAGGACCTCCCCGAGCACGTCGACCTCGACGAGGCGCGGACCCTCATCGAGGCCCTGGCCGGGCTGGTCACCGCGGCCGCACCGCGCCTGGGCCACTACCACGCCGCTCCCCTGCGTGACGGGCTGCGCACCCTGCAGCTGGCCTTCCGGGAGGCCTCGAGCATCGAGGACGCGCCCGGGGAGGGTCCGGGTGAGCGGCTCACCGGGCCGGTGCTGCCCCCGCGGAGCCGCTGAACCGGGTCCAGGCCCATCCGGCGGGCGTCTGCACGAGGCGGTACCCCTCCGCGAGCGCGCGGAGGTCCTCGCCCTCGACGACGAGCATCGTCGGGCCCGCCACGTCGACCAGGAGTGCGGCCGCATCGTCGTGGAGCGCTGCCTCCGCGGCCTGCTGTGCCCGGACCGGCACCGGCCTCGCCTCCGGGTTCCAGCGCTGCAGCGACTCGGTCCCCGTGAACGCGAGGAGGGCGAGTCGGCCGTCGCGCCCGCGCATCAGCACGGTGGCCATGTCGGAGGTCTTGTCGTGAGCGAGTCCCTGCTCGTCGTACTCCACCTCGCCGAGCACCGCGACGACCGGGACGAGCAGGCGGCTGTCCTGGAGCACGGCGAGGGTGGCGTGCCGCCGGCCCTCGGGATCGGCGGCGTGCTCGGCGAGCGCCGACGAGACCTCGGGACTGACGTTTCCGTCGTCCCCCGCGAACCCGGGGTCGGGGATCGTGCGCATCGGTCCAGTGTGCCAACAACCGGCAGCCGCGGTCCTGCCGGGTGTGACAGGCTGGTCGGGTGGGCTCCTTCGACACCGTCACCTGGCAGGCACTGACCGCGATCCTGACCGCGGCCGCGCTCACCGCCACCGTCCTGCTGTGGCGCCGTCGCGGACCTGTCGCGGGCCTGAGGATGCTCGCTGTCGCCCTGCTGCCCGCCGCCGCCTACCTCACCGGCACCCTCCGCGTGCTGTGGGAGATCGGCGACGCCGTGGTCCGCTGGGCGACCCGCCTCGTGCTCAGCCCCACCGTCTGGCTGGGGATCGCGCTGGCGGTGGCTGCCCTCGCGCTGTTCGTGCTGGCCGGGGCGCTGGGGCGTCGTCGTGCCGGCGCCGGACACGGCTCCCGCCGCCGGCAGGTGAGCCCCCCGTCGCGCCGGCCGGCGGGCGGCCCGGGCGCCTCCTCCGGAGGGACCGCGGGCGAGGACGACGACCTGGCCGACATCGAGGCGATCCTCGAGCGGCACGGGATCTCGTGACCCACCGCCGTTTCGACGAGCACGTCGTCCGGCACCGCCTGGCCGCCCGGCTGGACCGGGCGGTGGCCACGCTCCCGGAGTCGCCGGCGGGCCCGGTGTACGTCGTCGACCTCGACGCCTTCGACCGCAACGCCGCGGACCTGGTTCGACGCGCCGGTGGGAAGCCGGTGCGGCTGGCCACCAAGTCCGTGAGGGTCCCCGCACTGGCCCGCCGGGCCTTGGACCGGCCCGGCTTCGCGGGTGTGCTCGCCTACAACCTCCGCGAGGCCCTGTGGCTGGCGGAGCACGAGGAACTCGCCGACGTCCTGGTCGGCTACCCCAGCGTGGACCGTCCTGCCCTGGCCCGCCTGGCCGGCGACGAGACGCTGGCTCAGCGGGTCGCCCTCATGGTCGACGACGTGGAACATCTCCGTCTCGTGGACTCCGTGAGGCCCGCCGGCGGACCCCCGGTGCGCGTCGTGATCGACGTCGACGCGGGCTTCCGGGCCGGCCCGGCCCACCTGGGACCCCGGCGGTCCCCGCTGAGGACGGCAGCCGACGTGGTGCGACTGGTCGACGAGGTCTCCCGGTGTCCGGGTTTCGACCTCGTCGGCGTGATGACCTACGAAGGGCAGGTCGCGGGGGTCCCGGACGTGGCGCCGGGCAACCCCGCTCGCTCGGCCGCGGTGCGCCGCATGAAGTCCGCCTCGCTCCACGACCTCCGGCGGCGTCGCGCCGAGATCGCCACGGCCCTCCAGGACCGCGGGGGCGTCGCCCTGTGGAACGCAGGAGGGAGCGGGAGCCTGGAGGTCTCGGCCGCGGCGCCCGAGGTCACGGAGGTGACCGCCGGGTCTGGGCTGCTGGTGCCGCACCTGTTCGACCACTACCGCAGCTTCGTGCCGCGGCCAGCGGCCTGGTTCGGCCTGCCCGTCGTACGCCGCCCCGGGCCGGGACTGGTCACCGTCGCCGGGGGCGGGCTGATCGCCTCGGGGCCCGCGGGCCGCGACCGCGCTCCCCTCCCCTGGGCGCCCCCGGGCCTTGCGCTCACCGCCATGGAGGGGGCAGGCGAGGTCCAGACACCCCTGCACGGGCCGGGCGTCGACCTGCTCGGCATCGGCGACGTCGTGTGGTTCCGGCACGCCAAGGCGGGAGAGCCGGCCGAGCACACCGCGGTCGTGCACCTGGTGTCTGGGGAGCGCGTGGTCGAGTCGGTCCCCACCTACCGCGGGCTGGGCCTGACGTGGTGAGCCCGCCGTGGCGTCGACGCGTCGCCGAGGTGGCCGACCTCCTGGTGTGGTCCACCCTGATGCGGCCGCCGACCCTCGGCCCTGCCCGGCTCATCTGCGTCGACGGTCACGCCGGCTCGGGCAAGTCGACACTCGGCGAGGAGCTCGCGGCCGCCGCCGTGGCGGAGGGGTCGGCCGACCTGGTGCACCTCGACGACCTCCTCGACGGGTGGGAGGGCCTTGCGGACGTGGCCGGGACGCTCGAGCGCGACGTGCTGGGACCGCTCGTCGAGGGCCGGACCGGCCGGTACCGCCGCTACGACTGGCACGAGGAGCGTTTCGGCGACCTGGTGGAGGTCGCGCCGGTGGACCTGCTCGTGGTCGAGGGGGTCGGCGCCGGGGCCAGGTCCTACGCCCACCTGGTCACCACCCTGGTCTGGGTCGACGCCCCTCCCGCCCTCTGCCTGGACAGAGGCATCGCCCGTGATGGCGAGAAGCTGCGCCCCCGGTGGGTGCGGTGGCGCGAGCAGGAGCTCGAGCTCTTCCGGCGCGAGCGCAGCCGGGAACGGGCCGACGTGGTCGTCGACGGCACCGGCGAGGCCGAGCGCGCGGTCGTCTGGGTCTGACCGCGACACCCGGGGGTCCGGGCAGAGCGGCTCAGCGGCTCAGCGGCGGGAGGCGACCCCGCCTCCGGAGAAGATCACCGACAGTCCGAGCACGTAGCCGAAGTCGTACCAGGCGCCGTCGTTGTCCACCTCGTAGATGCCCACCGAGTCGGAGAACAGCGACACCACGAAGGTCACCGGCGTGATGAAGCCGTGCCAGAGCCCGTAGAGGAAGCCTGCGTCGGCACCGCGGCCTCCCGCGGCCTCGTTGGCGCCGGCCGCGCAGGAGGTGAGGGCGACGAGGCCGACCACGAGCATCAGGACGAGCAGCAGGTTCTTGTTCCTGGTCACCCCTCCACGATCGGCAGCGCGGCACTGCGGTGCAACCGGCTTTACGTCATCACCGGACGCTGCGCGGGAACGCTCTGTGTGTAGTCGGCGAAAGTGCGCTCGACCTCGAACCCAGCACGGCGGTAGATCCCAAGCGCACCGGTGGGGTTCTCCGAGTCCACGTCGAGGGCGGCCTCGTCGTACCCCGCGGCGTGGTACTCCGCCAGGACATGCCGGAGGAGCAGTCCGGCCAGGCCCCGGCCACGGTGCTCGCGGCGCGTGCCGACCTTGGCCACGAACGCCTCGCGTCGACCCGTCTGCTGCTGGTAGGCGTCGTACTCGTTGCTCTGGACGTAGGAGACCACGTGGTCGGGGTGGTCCCGCTCGACGAGCACGACGCTGAGCTCGGGACGGAAGCTGCGGCTGCCGGTGACCCACTGCCTCCACATCGTCTCCGACCAGGGGGTGAAGTTCGGGTGGTCGACGAAAGCGGCGTTGTGCGCGGCGAGCATCGACTCCGACAGGGTGGGGGCGTAGGTCCGCAGCAGGAGGTCCTCGGGCACCGGCGGCGGGGGCTCGAGCGGTCGCGACAGGTCCACGCGCATCGTGAAGCTCCACCGGCTCGGACGCATCCCGACCTCGGCCATGAGCGACGCCTGGTCGGTGTCGCCCTCGACGCCGGAGCACGTCAGCAGGGCAGCCAGGCCAGGATGCCGCTCCCGGTGAGCCTCGAGAGCCCGCCCGTGCATCGCCGCCACGAGCCGTCTGCCCACCCCACGACCCCGGACGTCGGGTCGGACCCCGCCGTCGAGGGCCACCTTGTGCAGCGACTCGGCGGCGGACCGCGGATAGACGCAGAAGTAGCCGACCAGGTCGTTGCCGGCGAACGCACCGACGAGGTCCCGCGCGGGGTCGAGGTCCGGGTTGGCCATCGCCTCGGCCAGATCCGGCTCGTTGTAGTGCTCCCCCGTCCGGTCCACCTCCTCGATGGCGGCGAGGAGGATGTTCCAGGCAGGGATGTCGGCCGGGGTCAGTGCCCGCAGGTCCACGTCGAGGTCCACCCGACGAGGCTAGGGCCCGGCCGGGCGGAGCCGCACCGGGTTTTCAGGAGTCCTGTCGGCCGGCGCCGGGGTCCCCGGTGGCTCGAGCCCGCATGACCCGGCGCAGCTGCTTGACCTGCTCCACGGCCCGCTCGCCGTCGGAGCCCTGGATGCCCATGGCGGAAGCGACCGAGCCGTCGGTCAGCTCGATGATCGCCCACGGCCCGCCCGCGCGGAGCGTGACCCGGGCCACGCTCTCCCAGGGGTGCAGCCGCTTCCTGAAGCCGTTGACGGTCAGCAGGCCGTCCTCGCGGACCTCCACACGGGACCGCCCGAGGGCGTAGCCGACGAGGACCGCGACCAGCCCGAACAGCACCACGGTCAGCCGCTGGAGCAGCGTGAAGGCCTCACGGACGTGAGGGGGGAAGGCAACCCAGATCACCGCGACCACGCCGAAGAGCAGGGCCCCCAGCACCCACGTGGCGACCCGGATCCCGATCGGACGGAAGACCACCGGTAAGGGCGTGCCGGGTCCGGGCCGGGAAGGGGCACCGGAGGACGGCTCAGAGGCGGCAGGCATGGATGTCCGTCACCAGGATTCCGCGCGCCCCGATCTCCCAGAGCGCGTCCATCAGCCGCTGCGCCCCGTCGCGCGGCACCATCGAGCGCACCGCCACCCAGCCCTCCCGGTGGAGCGGCGAGACCGTCGGGCTCTCGATGCCCGGGGTCAGCGCGACGGCCTCCTCGACCCGGTCCGCGCTGATGTCGTAGTCCATCATCACGTAGGCGCGGGCGACGAGGACGCCTTCGAGGCGCCGGCGGAAGATCTCGAGCCCCGCCGGGACCTGGTCGCCGGCCCGGCTGACCAGCACCGCCTCGGAGTCGAGGATCGGGTCGAGCACGACCTCGAGCCCCGCCTGCCGCAGCGTCGAGCCGGTCTCCACGACGTCGGCGATCACGTCCGCCACGCCGAGCTGGATGCTGGTCTCGACGGCCCCGTCCAGTCGGGTCACCGTCGCGTCGATGCCGTGCTCCTCCAGGAACCGGCGCACCACGCCGTCGTAGGACGTGGCGATCCGCTTGCTCCGGAGGTCCTCGACCGAGCCGACCGTCCCGGGCCGCGCGGCGAACCGGAACCGGGAGCGCCCGAACCCCAGCGTGAGCACCTCCTCGGCCTTCGCGCCGGAGTCGAGGAGCAGGTCGCGGCCGGTGATGCCGATGTCGAGCGTCCCCTCCCCGACGTACAACGCGATGTCGCGCGGGCGCAGGTAGAAGAACTCGACGTCGTTCTCGGGGTCGCTGAGCGTCAGCTCCTTGGAGTCGCTGCGCTGGCGGTAGCCGGCCTCACGCAGCATCTCCGAGGCGGCCTGCGACAGCGAGCCCTTGTTGGGGATCGCTACCCGCAAGGTGCTCGACGGGGTGGGGGTGGTGGTCATCTCCGGTCTTCCTGCTCGCGGCGTGGTGGGGGGCTGGCTCACAGGTGGGCGTAGACCTCGTCGAGCGTGACGCCGCTGGCGAGCATCAGCACCTGGGCGTGGTACAGCAGCTGGCTGATCTCCTCCGCGGTCCGCTCGCGACCCTCGTGCTCGGCGGCCATCCACGACTCGGCGGCCTCCTCGACCAGCTTCTTGCCGATCGTGTGCACGCCGGCGTCGAGCGCCTGGACGGTGCCGGAGCCGTCGGGGCGGGTCCGGGCCTTCTCGCTGAGCTCGGCCCAGAGCTCGTCGAACGTCTTCATCGCAGGACCTTCTCGGTGGAGTGGCGCGTGCGTCCGCGGCTCGCGGGCGCGCGGTGCAAGCCTACGGCGTCCGGGGTACGGCGCCCCGGGTGCCTCCTGTCGCGCGAGACGCACGTCACGCGGGAGCAGCCCGTCACCCGGGACGCGGCACGATCAGCTCGGGTAGCCCCGGCGGATGTCGCGCAGGACGCTCGCGGTGCGCAGCGCAGCCACCGTGGCCTCGTACCCCTTGTCCTCCCGGGACCCCTCGAGGCCGGCACGGTCGAGCGCCTGCTGCTCGTCGTCGCAGGTGAGCAGACCGAAGCCGACCGCCGCCCCCGTGTCGAGCGCCACCCGGTTGAGGCCGTCGGTGGCGGCGGAGCAGACGTACTCGAAGTGCGGCGTGCCGCCACGGATCACCACGCCGAGCGCGACGACAGCCTCGTAGCCCTTCTCGGCCAACGCGGCGGCGACGACCGGGAGCTCGAAGGAGCCGGGGACCCGGACCACTGTGGGCGCCTCGACGCGGCACGCCTCCAGCGCCCGCCGGGCCCCGGCGAGGAGACCGTCCATCACCGTCACGTGCCAGCTCGCGGCAACCACCGCGACCCGCAGGTCGTGGCAGTCCACCGGGGTGATGTCGGGTGCCCCTTCGCCGCTCATCGGCTCGCTCCATCGGTCGTGGTGGTGCCCAGGCCGGGCAGGTCGTGGCCCATCCGGTCCCGCTTGGTCAGCAGGTAGGCCAGGTTGTGGTCGTTGGGCCTCGGGGTCAGCCGTACCCGCTCGGTGACGGCGACGCCGTACTCCTCGAGGCCGGTGGTCTTCGCGGGGTTGTTGGTGAGCAGCCGGACCGAGCGCACCCCGAGGTCGCGAAGGATCTGCGTGGCTGCGCCGTAGTGGCGGGCGTCTGCGGGGAGACCGAGGTCGAGGTTCGCGTCGACGGTGTCCCGGCCGCCGTCCTGGAGCTGGTAGGCCTGCAGCTTCGCGACCAGGCCGATCCCGCGACCCTCGTGGCCGCGCAGGTAGACCACCACGCCGCGTCCCTCCTCGACGATCCGCTCGAGCGCCTCTTCGAGCTGGGGGCCGCAGTCGCAGCGCCTGGAGCCGAACACGTCGCCGGTGAGGCACTCGGAGTGGACCCGCGTCAGCACGTCCTCACCGCCGCCGAGGTCACCGTGCACCAGCGCGATGTGCTCGGAGTCGTCGATGGTGATCCGGTAGCCGTAGGCGGTGAAGTCGCCGTAGGCGGTGGGCAACCGGGTCTCGGCCGCCCGCACCACGTGCGTCTCGTGGCGGCGACGGTAGTGGATCAGGTCCTCGATGGAGATCATCGTGAGGCCGTGCTCGTCGGCGAAGTCCCGCAGCTCCTGGCCGCGCTTCATGGTGCCGTCGTCGTTGACCACCTCGGCGATCACCCCGGCCGGGGGAAGCCCCGCCAGGCGGGCGAGGTCCACCGACGCCTCGGTGTGGCCGGGCCGGACCAGCACCCCGCCCTCCACGTAGCGCAGCGGGAACACGTGACCCGGCTGCGTGATCTCGAACGGCTCGGTGGCCGAGTCGTTGAGCACCCGCACCGTGTGAGAACGGTCGGCGGCGGAGATGCCCGTGGTCACGCCGTCGCGCGCGTCGACCGAGACCGTGTAGGCGGTCCGGTGACGGTCGCGGTTGTGCGGCGTCATCAGCGGGATGCCGAGCCGGTCCAGGGTGTCCGCGGTCATCGGCGCGCAGATCACGCCCGAGGAGTACCTGGTCATGAACGCCATCAGCTCCGGCGTGGACCTGCTGGCGGCGAAGATCAGGTCGCCCTCGTTCTCGCGGTCCTCGTCGTCGACGACCACCACCGCCTTGCCGGCCGCGATGTCGGCGATCGCCTCCTCCACACGGTCCAGCCTCACCCGGGGCGCGCTCATGCGGCCACCTCCTCGTGTACGTCGACGTGGTCGGCCCGGTCGGCCGCCCGCCGGACCTGGACCCAGGTCCGGAAGCCCCAGACGCAGAACGCGCCGTAGAGCAGGTACAACGCCGCGGACGGGTAGTACCCGGCCTGCAGCAGGAGCGGGACGCCCACGACGTCGACCGCGATCCAGATCAGCCAGAACTCGATCCAGCCCCGCGCCATCCCGTAGGTCGCCAGGATCGACCCCGTGAGGATCCAGGCGTCCGGCAGCGGGCCCCACGAGCCCAGCGCGTCCAGCACGATGGAGAAGACCGTCGTGCCGACGACGGCGAGCACCGCGAGCTGCGCCCAGCCGGCGGGACCCGCCCAGCGCGGGAGGATCGCGCCCCCGTCGGCGGGCGTCCCTGCCTCGGAGGGTGCGGCCTCGTCGACGGGCACGGCGACGCGCCGGCTCTGCGACCAGCGGTGCCAGCCGTAGACCGACACCGCGAGGAAGAACACCTGCCGGCCGGCCTGGCCCCACAGGTCGTGCACCTGCGGCTTGTCGAGGATGCCGCCGACGAACACTGTGAAGAGCACGAGGTTGCCGGCGATCCCGACCGGCCACGCCCACACCCTGCGGCGCATGCCACCGACCGCGCTCGCGATGCCGAAGCCGTTGCCGACGACCTCGCGCACGAGGATCGCCGATGACCCGATCGTGACGCTGCCCTCGAGCAGCCAGTCGAGCAGGTTCACTCCTCCTCCTCCTCCTCGTTTCGCGGGGCCCGGGTGGCTTCTGGAGCTCGCGGGGCGAGCAGCCGCTCGACGTACTTCGCGACGACATCGACCTCGAGGTTCACGCGGTCGCCCACCCGCTTGAGGCCGAGCGTGGTGCGCGCCAGGGTCTCGGGGATCAGGGAGACGGTGAACGACGAGTCGTCGACGTCGACCACGGTCAGCGAGATGCCGTCGACGGTGATCGAGCCTTTCGCGACGAGGTAGCGGGCCACGGCTGCGGGGAGGCCGATCTCGACGACCTCCCAGTGCTCGCTCGGCCGCCGCGCCAGGATCTCGCCGGTGCCGTCGACGTGGCCCTGGACGATGTGCCCGCCGAGACGGGTCTGCGGGGTGACGGCTCGCTCCAGGTTCACCCGGTCGCCCGCGCCCAGCTCCCCGAGCGAGGTCTTCTCCAGGGTCTCGCGCATCACGTCCGCGGTGAACGTCTCCTGGTCGCGCTCGGCGACGGTCAGGCAGCAGCCGTTCACGGCGATCGAGTCGCCGAGCCGGGCGTCGGCCATCACATGGGGTCCGCGCACGGTGAGGCGTACGGCGTCCTCCTGGTCGACGAGCGTCTCGACGACGCCGAGCTCCTCGACGATTCCGGTGAACATCACTGCTCCTTCGAGGGGATGGGGGTCAGGGTGAAGCGGGCGTTGGCGTCGTTGCCCTCGCCCACCACGGAGAGGTCGGCGACCTCGAAGCGCACGGCGTCGTCGATGGTGGTGATGCCGAGGTCGGCGACCGCGTTCGTGCCGGCGCCGAGCAGCATCGGGGCAACGTAGGCGACCACCTCGTCGACGAGCCCGGCGCGGAGGAACGCAGCGCCCAACGTCGGGCCGCCCTCGAGGAAGACGTGCTGACGGTCGCGCGCGAACAGCTTCTCGAGCGCCTCGAGGGGGTCCTGGGTGCGCAGGTGGACCGTCTCCGCGCGGCCGTTGCGGACCCGACGGTCGGTGGGGACGTCCCGCAGGCCCATCACCGCACGCAGTGGCTGGTGCGGCAGGGGCCGGTCCTGGGCGTCGCGGACCGTGAGCTCCGGGTCGTCGACCAGGACGGTGCCCGTGCCGGCGAGGACGACGTCGGCCAGCGCTCGCAGGCGGTGGGTGTCGTGGCGTGCGGCGGGCGAGCTCACCCAGCGGCTCGTGCCGTCGGGCGCTGCGCTGCGTCCGTCGAGGGTCGCGGCGAACTTCCAGGTGACGTAGGGACGTCGGTGTCTCATGGCGAAGGTCCAGACCCGGTTGAGCTCGTGCGCCTCAGCGGTCATGAGCCCCGCCTCGACGTCGACCCCCGCTGCCTGGAGCGCCTCACGCCCGCCGGCTGCGACCGGGTTCGAGTCGGCCTGCGCGTAGACCACCCTCGCCACGCCGGCCTCGATCAGCGCCCGGCTGCACGGGCCGGTGCGTCCCGTGTGGTTGCACGGCTCGAGAGTCACCACGGCCGTCGTACCCCGGGCGCGGTCCCCCGCCCCGGCGAGCGCGTCGGCCTCGGCGTGCGGGCTGCCTGCACCGCGGTGGTAGCCCTCCGCGACGACGGCGCCGTCGGACCCGAGGATCACGCAGCCGACGCGGGGGTTGGGGCCCAGGGGGACGCCGGGGGTCCGGGCGAGCTCGAGGGCACGCGCCATCGCGCGGCGCTCGGCCGAACTGAAGCTCATGGGTCGCCCTCTCGGTCCGTCGCGGACCCCGGGGCGTGTCGGGACCGTCCGGGACGTGGACCGGGCCCGGCTGCTCGGGTCGGCCGACGTACGGGACGGCTGCGTGCGCTTCCCATCCGGACTCTCACCGTCGGTCCAGGATTTCCACCTGGTCAACCGGCCGCTGGCTGCGGCCGGGTCGCGGACTGTTACCGCCGGTTCGGAATTGCACCGACCCCAGAGCACGCGAGCTGTTCACTCGTCACAGGCAAGAGTGCCACATCCGCGACGCCCCCGGCCTGTGAGGTCCGTCTCGGGCGGGGTGCGTGCCTTCCGCCGTTTTCCCACGTTCACCTGGGAAAGCGTTTCCTACCGCGTGAAATATCCCCCAGTAAGTGCCGCTTCGTCGCGGTGAGTGGGGCTGGAGGGGGCGGTGAACGCCCAGGATCGACTCGGACGGATCGGCTCAGGCGCGGGCGGACGCCGCGGCCGCCGAGGCCGCCGAGGCCGCCGAGGCCCGGAGCTTCTCGACCATGTCCGCCGGGTCGTCGGCGCGGAACACCGCCGAGCCCGCAACGAACACGTCGGCTCCGGCCTCTGCGCACCGCTCGATGGTCTCCGAGGACACCCCGCCGTCCACCTGGAGCCACATGTCGACCCCGTGCTTGTCGATCAGCTCACGGGTACGACGGATCTTCGGCAGGCACATGTCGAGAAAGGCCTGGCCGCCGAAGCCGGGCTCGACCGTCATCACCAGCAGCATGTCGAGCTCGGGGAGCATGTCCTCGTACGGCTCGATCGGCGTGGCCGGGCGCAGGCCCATCCCTGCCTTGGCACCCTGGGCCCGGATCTCCCGGGCGAGCCGGATCGGAGCCCTCGCCGCCTCGACGTGGAAGGTCACCGACGATGCGCCGGCCTCGACGTACCCGGGCGCCCACCGGTCGGGGTCCTCGATCATTAGGTGGCAGTCGAGCGGGGTCTCGGTCGTCTTCGCCAGCGCCTCGACCACGGGCAGGCCGAGGGTGAGGTTCGGGACGAAGTGGTTGTCCATGACGTCGACGTGGAGCCAGTCGGCGTTGGAGACGCGCTCGGCCTCGGCAGCGAGGTTGGCGAAGTCGGAGGCGAGCATGCTCGGCGAGATCTGGATACCCATGGCGGGTCGAGTCTAGAGGGGCGGCCGCGCGTCAGGCGCCGGGGTCGGCCGGCGTCTCGGCACCCTCTGCCTCGTCACGGTCGGCCCACGCGAGGAGCGGGGCGATGTCGAAGACCGCGTCATCGATCCCGGCGTGGAGGTCGCCGAGGTCGGCGTACCTCTTCGGGACCGTGGCGATGGTGAGCTCCCGCGGCTCGACGGCGTCGACCTCGTCCCAGCGGATCGGGGTGGACACGGTCGCCTCGGGGTTGCCGCGGACCGAGTAGGCGCTCGCGATCGTGTGGTCGCGGGTGTTCTGGTTGTAGTCCACGAACAGCTTGCGGGGGTCCCTGTCCTTGCGCCACCACGCCGTGGTCACCAGGTCCGGCGCCCGGCGTTCCACCTCGCGGGCGAACGCCAGCGCGGCCCGTCGTACGTCGGGAAAGCCCCACTCGGGCTCGATCCGGACGTACACGTGGAGGCCGTGGCCGCCCGACGTCTTGGGCCAGCCCACCGCCCCCAGCTCGTCGAGGACCTCGTGTGCGACGTGGGCCACGCGTCGCACGGTGTCGAAGGGGCAGTCGGGCATCGGGTCGAGGTCGATGCGCCACTCGTCGGGCTTCTCGGTGTCGGCGCGCCGGGAGTTCCAGGGGTGGAACTCGACGGTCGACATCTGCACCGCCCAGATCACGTGCGCCAGCTCGGTCACGCACAGCTCGTCGGCATACCTGTCGTAGCGCGGGAACTTCACCCGCACCGTCTCCAGCCACGGCGGCGCACCACGGGGCACACGCTTCTGGTGCACCTTCTCCCCCGCCACCCCCTCCGGGAACCGGTGCAGCATGCACGGCCGCTCTCGCAGCGCGTTCACGATCCCGTCACCGACCGAGAGGTAGTACTCGACCAGGTCTCGCTTGGTCTCGCCCCGAGCCGGGAAGTAGACCCGGTCGGGGTTCGAGACCCGGACGACCTTGTCGTCGACCTCGATCTCGACGGCAGGGGTCTTCGACGACGCGGCCATGCCGCGCACGTTACCGGTCGTGCCTGCGCAGGAGGGCGAAGAACATCGCGTCGGTGCCGTGCCGGTGCGGCCACAGCTGGACCGTGCCCGGCAGGAGCGCCTGTTCCGCGCGCAGGTCGGGCACCCCCTCGAACAGCGGCGCCGCGTCCTCGAGCACGGTGTCGACGCGGTCGGCGAGGACCCGCTCCACCACCTCGGAGGTCTCGGCGACCACCGGCGAGCACGTCACGTACGCCACCACGCCACCGGGTCGCACCCCCTCCAGCGCCGAGCGCAGCAGCCGCTCCTGGAGCGGGACGAGGTCGTCGAGGTCCTCAGGGGTACGGCGCCAACGCGCCTCGGGCCGGCGTCGGAGCGCGCCGAGACCCGAGCAGGGGGCGTCCACGAGCACCCGGTCGAACGTCCCGGGAGCCCAGGCGGGTCGGGTCCCGTCCGCGGTGATCACCCCGGTGAGCCCCTCCGTGACCGCCGCTGTCGCACGCTTGACCAGGCCTGCGCGGTGCGCCTGACGCTCGGAGGCGAGAACCTGGGCACCCCGCGCCGCCGCCATGGAGGCCAGCAGGGCGGTCTTGCCGCCGGGGCCGGCACACATGTCGAGCCACCGGCTGTCACGCCCCTCGACGGCGGCCCGCGTCAAGGCGAGCGCGACCAGCTGGGACCCCTCGTCCTGCACGCCCGCACGGCCCTCGGCGACCGCCGCGACGGCAGCGGGGTCGCCCGAGCCAAGCTCCACGGCGAAGGGGGACTGGGCCGAGGCCGTGCCTCCCGCCTCCACCAGCTCCTCGACCGTGGCCAGACCGGGACGGGCCACGAGGGTGACCTTCGGCGAGGCGTTGTCCGCGCCGAGCAGGGCGTCCAGCTCGGTGGGGTCGGCGGTCAGGGCGTCGCGGAGCACCTCGACCACCCAGCGAGGATGGGAGTGCGCCACCGCCGCGAAGCCCACCGGATCCCTTGTGGGGTCGGGAGCGACCCGGCGGATCCAGCCGGCCAGGTCGTGGCCGGCCACCTTGCGCAGCACCGCGTTGGTGAACCCGGCCGGTCCGTGACCGACGCGGGTCCGGACCAGCTCGACCGTGGTGGTCACGGCCGCGTGGGTCGGCACCCGCATCGCGAGGATCTGGTGCGCCCCGAGGCGGAGCGCGTCGAGCACCGCGGGGTCGACCTTCGACAGCGGCCGGTCCACGCACGCGGCGAGCACGGCGTCGTACGTGCCCTGCCGGCGGACCGTCCCCGAGACGAGCTCGGTCGCGAACGCCGCGTCCCGGCCGCCGAGCCCTCGCTCGCGCAGGACGGCAGCCAGGGCCAGGTTGGTGTAAGCGTCCTGCTCGCGGACGGCGGTGAGCACGTCGTACGCCGCCAGCCGGGCGGAGTCGACCTTCCCGGCACCGCTGCCCTGGCGGGGACGACCCTTGCGGGGTCGACCCGACCCAGGGCCGCCGGAGGTTGACCCGGACCCACCGGTGGGCCGCCGCCGGTCAGCCACCGAACGTCTCGCCCGAGGCCACCCGCACCCCGCGGGCCCAGTCCGCGGCGGCCATCAGCCGCTTGCCGAACGCCTTGACCTCACCGAGCTCGACCGGGTCGGTGGCCGTGCCGACGTAGACGGCGTTCTTGGTCACCTCGAGGACGCCTGGGGCCAGGCGCTCGCGGCCGGCGGCCACCGTGACGGGTCCGACCTTGATCCGCTCGCCGGCGTAGGTCGACCAGGCTCCGGGTGCGGGGGTGCAGGCCCGGATCCGACGGTCGACCCCCACGGCGGGCTCGCTCCAGTCGATCTCGGCGTCGTCGACGAGGATCTTGGGCGCGAAGCTCAGTCCGTCCGCGGTCTGCGCGCGTGCCTCGAGGCTGCCGTCCTCGATGCCGTCGAGAGTGGCGACCAGGAGACCGGCTCCGCTGTGCGCCAGCCGCGTGAGCAGGTCGCCCGCCGTGTCGGTCGACCGGATCCGCTCGGTGACCATGCCGAACGTCGGCCCGGCGTCGAGCTCCTTGACGATGCGGAAGGTCGTCGCGCCGGTGATCTCGTCACCGGCCCAGATGGCGTGCTGCACCGGCGCGGCCCCACGCCAGGAGGGCAGCAGCGAGAAGTGCAGGTTGACCCAGCCGAGCCTCGGGATGTCAAGGGCGCTCTGCGGCAGCAGCGCGCCGTACGCCACGACCGGGCAGCAGTCGGGCTCGAGGGCGCGCAGCTCCTCCTGGAACGCGGGGTCCCTGGGGTGCTCGGGCTTGAGAACCGGAACGCCGAGCTCCTCGGCGCGCTGGGCGACCGGCGACGGCACGAGCTTGCGCCCACGGCCGGAGGGCGCGTCGGGACGGGTGAGGACGCCGACGAGCTCGTGGGAGCTGGCCGAGATCGCCTCGAGGGCGGGGACGGCGACCTCGGGGGTGCCCGCGAAGACGACGCGCATCAGAGACCGAACCCCCTCATCGCATGCGGGGAGACCTTGACCGTCGGTACCGGCTGCCCGAACCAGTCCGCCTCGCGGATCGCCTTCATCGCCTGCTTGCGCGTCTCCCGGTCCAGGCGGTCGATGAACAAGATGCCGTCGAGGTGGTCGGTCTCGTGCTGGATCGCCCGGGAGAGGAGCTCGGACCCCTCGACGGTCACGGGGTCGCCGTGCATGTTCCATCCGCGCGCGACCACCGACATCGCGCGCTTGCAGTCGAAGGTGAGGTCGGGCAGCGACAGGCAGCCCTCGGGACCGTCCTGCTGCTCCTCCGACAGCGACAGGGCCGGGTTGACGAGATGGCCGAGCTCGCCGTCGACGTACCACGTGAAGACCCGCAGACCGACCCCGATCTGGGGCGCGGCGAGGCCGGCGCCGGGGGCGTCGCGCATGGTGTCGGTCAGGTCGTCGACCAGCCGTCGCAGCTCCTTGTCGAAGTCGACGACCTCGACGGCGGGGGTGGTGAGCACCGGATCGCCGAAGAGTCGGATCGGCTGGACGGACACGTGGTCTCCTTCGCGTGCGGGTCTCCGGCTGCGGCCGGGCGGCTGCCCAGTCTACGGACCGGCCCGTCGCGGCTCAGCCCAGCGTGACCGGGTCGACCTGGACGCGGACCGGGTCGAGCTTCTTGGCAGCGCGGACACCTTGCAGCTCCACCAGCGCCCGAGACAGGGCCGCGCCCTCGCTCCGCGGCACGCGGACGACCAGCCGCGCCTGTGGCCCATCGGGGTCGGGTCGCCCCGGCGGTGCGTCGACCGGGACCGGGCCGAGCACCTCCGCCGCCGGAGGAAGCTCCAGCATGGCGAGCGCGGCGGTGAGGGCCTGGTCGCTGCCGGACAGGGTGGCGAGCCGCGACGCGGGCGGCAGGTGGGCCGACTCACGCTCCCCCAGCTCTCGGGACGCGAACCCCTCAGGGTCCCAGCGCAGCAGCGCCTGCAGCACGGGCTCGGTGCTCTCCCCCACGACGACGACCCGGCCACCGGCCGAGGCAGGACGAGCCAGCGCCGCGGCGTTCATCCAGCGTCGCAACGACTCCTCGGTGGCCCGCAGGTCGGTCCGGGCGAGCATCAGCCAGGTGTCGAGGAGCACGACGCAGGAGTACCCACCGGCGGCCACGGGCTCGGCACCGGGCGTGGCGACGACCAGTGCCGGCTTGTCCGGGACCTCGTCGAGGACGCGTTCACCCGAGGACGTCCGCACGCCGAACGAAGGAAACGACCGACCGAGCTCCTCGGCAGTGCGGGCGTCGCCCCGAACCGGAGCGCGGAGGCCGCGGCCGCCACAGGTCGGGCAGACCCAGGTGGGCTCCTCCTGGCCGCACCACGCGCAGCTCGGCGGTCGGTGGGCTGCGTTGACCCGGAGCGGACCCGCGCACGCACGGCAGCGGGCGGGCCCGCGGCAGCGGTCGCAGGCGAGGCTGGCGGCGTACCCGTGACGGGGTGTCTGCAGCAGCACCGGGCCCTGGTGCAGCCCGGCTCGGATCGCCTCGAACGCCGAACCCGGCAGCCGGGCCTGCCGGGCCATCGGGTCGCGCTCGAGCTCGCGGTCGGTCGCACCGGTGATGCTGACCAGGGCGCCGCGCTCGCGCACCAGGTCCCGCGGGGCCACGATCTGCCTGGCCCACCCGCTCTGCACGAGCAGCTGGGCCTCCGCGGTGCGCGCGAAGCCTGCGACGAGCGCGCCGCAGGACTCCTGGTAGGCGCGCTGCACCAGTACCTCGCGAGTGTGGGGGTAGGGCGCGTGCAGCTCGGCGAGGAGGTCGTCCCCGTCGTCCCAGACCACCACGAGACCGAGGTCGTGCACCGGCGCGAAGGCGGCCGCGCGCGTGCCCACCGCCACCTTCACGGCCCCCCGCGAGAGGGCGAGGAAGGAGCGGTACCGCTCCGAGGGGCCTTTGTCCGCGGTCAGCTCGACATGGTGCCCCTCACCGAGCACGGCGCGCAGTGCGGCACTGACCCGAGCGACGTCACGGTGGTCCGGCACGCAGACGATGACCCCCCGGCCGGAGGAGTACGTCGCGGCGGCGGCCTGGGCGATCGCTGCAGGCCAGTCCTCTCCCGGGCTCGCCGACCACACCGCCCGGGGGCGGTTGCCCTCGGCGAGATGACGGACGAACGCCGTACCTCCGGTGTAGGGGCTCCACACCTTCTCCGCCGCCTCGACGTCCACGTGCCTCGGGGGCGCGGGCGTGGACGGCTCCTTCTCGACGGTCGCGTGCCTGGTCGGCACGGCGAGACGCAGCACGTCGGAGCGGGTGCCGGCGTAGCGCGCCGCCACGAACGCGGAGAGAGCCGCGACCTCGGCGGACAGCACGGCCTCGGAGCTCACCGCCCGCCGCAGCGGAGCGAGGCGTCCTTCGTGGCTGCTCGCGGCCTTGCGGCGCAGGACGAAGCCGTCGACGTCCTGGCCGGCGAAGCGCACCTTGACCCGGGCGCCTGGGACCGCGTCGCCCGACATCTTCGCCGGCACGAGGTAGTCGAAGGGGCGGTCCAGGTGAGCAAGCGGGACGTCGACGAGCACCTCGGCGACCGGGTCGACCGCCGCCGGGTCCAGGGGAGGCTTCGCGGCGGCCTTCGCGCGCTGCTGCTCGGAACGCTGCTTGGCCGCTCGCGCGGTCTCCCGGGCCCGGCCGAGCTCCGGCATCAGGTCGGGCTGCTCCGGTGCGGGGTGCTCGGGCTCGGTCACGTCCTCATCCTTCCAGGGCGCACCGACGCGATCGACGTACTCCTCCAGTGCTGTGGACGGCCACTGTGCTCGGGCGGCCGCGTCACCGCCGCCCTCGACCCGCACTCACCGCGACAAAACGGTACTCCCCTCGAGGAATTCATCGAGGGGAGTACCGCTTTCCCAGGTGAACGTGGGAAAGCGCAGGCAGGCCGAGGCGCGTCAGACGCCGGCAGCCTTGCGGAGGACGTCCACGCGGTCGGTCCGCTCCCAGGTGAACTGGGGCAGCTCACGACCGAAGTGGCCGTACGCCGCGGTGTCGGCATAGATGGGTCGCAGCAGGTCGAGGTCGCGGATGATCGCCGCCGGCCGGAGGTCGAAGACCTCGAGCACCGCCTTCTGGATCGTCGAGACCGGGACCGACTCGGTCCCGAAGCAGTCGACGTAGAAGCCGACGGGGTGCGCCTTGCCGATGGCATAGGCGACCTGTACCTCGCAGCGGCGGGCCAGCCCGGCGGCCACGACGTTCTTGGCCACCCACCGCATGGCGTACGCCGCCGAGCGGTCCACCTTCGACGGGTCCTTGCCGGAGAACGCGCCGCCGCCGTGGCGGGCCATACCGCCGTAGGTGTCGATGATGATCTTGCGTCCCGTGAGGCCGGCGTCGCCCATCGGGCCGCCGATCTCGAAGCGCCCCGTGGGGTTCACGAGCAGCCGGTAGTCCTCGGAGGGGATCTCGAACTGCGCCAGCACGTGGTCGACGACGTGACGCTTCACGTCGGGGGTCAGCATCTGGTCGAGGTGGATGTCCGAGGCGTGCTGGGTCGAGACGACGATCGTGTCCACCCGGACCGGGCGGTTCTCGTCGTCGTACTCGATCGTCACCTGCGTCTTCCCGTCGGGTCGCAGGTAGGACATCGTGCCGTCCTTGCGCACCTCGGCGAGCCGCTGGGCGAGGCGGTGAGCGATCGTGATCGGCAGCGGCATCAGCTCGGGGGTGTCGTCGCAGGCGTAGCCGAACATCAGGCCCTGGTCGCCCGCGCCCTGGCGGTCGAGCGGGTCCATCGAGTGGTCGTGACGCTCCTCGTAGGCATCGTCGACGCCCTGCGCGATGTCCGCCGACTGCGCGCCGATGGCGACCTGCACACCGCAGGACCAGCCGTCGAATCCCTTGAGCGAGGAGTCGTAGCCGATGTCGAGGACCTTCTTGCGGACCAGGTCGGGGATCGGGGCGTACGTCGTCGTGGTGACCTCGCCCGCGACGATGACCAGGCCGGTCGTGACCAGGGTCTCCACCGCGACCCGGCTCCGAGGGTCGTCCTTCAACAGCGCGTCGAGGATCGTGTCGCTGATCTGGTCGGCGATCTTGTCGGGGTGTCCCTCGGTCACCGACTCAGAAGTGAAAAGACGTCCTGGCACTGCTGTGTCCCCTGTCCGCGTCGCGGTCGGCGACGCATGATCGGATGTACTCGGTCTCGGTGTCCAGTGAACGATAGCCCGTGCGCAGGAGCACGTTCAGGAGGTCTCGCTGCGCGGCCCGTCGCCCCCTGCGCGGGCCCGGACGAGATCCCACACGACGTGGGCCAGGGCGGTTTTCGAGCCCCGCGGCACCGGCGTGGTCGAACCGTCCGCGCCGAGCACGACCGCCTCGTTGTCGGGCGAGCCGAAGACCTGGCCGTCGCTCACGTCGTTGACGACGAGCAGGTCGCACCCCTTGCGGGCGAGCTTGGCGCGAGCGTGGTCCATCACCGAGCCCGCGTCGTCGCCGGTCTCCGCGGCGAAGCCCACCACGACGGTGCCGGGGGTCGGGCGGTGCCGGGACAGCTCGGCGAGGATGTCGGGGTTCTGGTCGAGCTCGATGGCGGCCGCGGACCCGTCGTCGGACTTCTTGATCTTGGCGCTGCTCACACTGCGGGGGCGGAAGTCGGCCGGCGCCGCCGCCATCACCACCGCGTCGGCGCCTGCGGCCGCCTGCAGGACGGCCTCGCGCAGCTCGGCAGTGGACTCCACACGGACGACCTTCGTCCCGGCCGGGTCGGGGAGGGAGACGTTCGCGGCCACGACCGTCACCTCCGCCCCGCGGGCGACGGCGGCCCGGGCCAGGGCGAGACCTTGCAGCCCCGAGGACCGGTTGCCCAGGAAGCGGACCGGGTCGAGGTACTCCCTGGTCCCGCCCGCGGACACGACCACCCGCATCCCGGCCAGGTCGAGGGGCTCGGGAACGTCGCCGCGGCCGAGCAGCCCGGTGCAGACCTCGAAGATCTCCCCCGGCTCGGGCAACCGCCCCTTGCCGGTGTCGGCACCCGTCAGCCGGCCCTCGGCCGGCTCGATCACCAGCACCCCACGGGAGCGCAGGGTCGTGACGTTGTCGCGGGTGGCGGGGTGCTCCCACATCTCGGTGTGCATGGCCGGGGCGAGCACCACCGGGCAGCGGGCGGTGAGCAGGGTGTTGGTCAGCAGATCGTCGGCGAGCCCGTGGGCGGCCCTGGCCATCACGTCCGCGGTGGCCGGCGCGACGACCACGAGGTCCGCGCTCTGCCCGATGCGGACGTGGGGCACCTCGTGCACCTGCGTCCACACGTCGGTGGCGACCGGTCTGCCGGACAGCGCCGCCCAGGTCGGTGCGCCCACGAACTCCAGCGCCGCGGCGGTCGGGACGACCGTGACGTCGTGGCCGGACTCGGTGAAGCGACGAAGCAGCTCACAGGCCTTGTAAGCAGCGATGCCGCCGCTCACGCCGAGGACGACGTGAGGGCGGCGTGCGCCGTCAACCGGTGGACCGGCCGAGGTCATGCTCAGGCCCCGGTGGGCTCGGCGGTCTCGGCGTCGGGGTCGATGTCCTCACAGGTGAGGAGGTCCGCGTTGATCTCGCGCAGCGCGATCGACAGGGGCTTCTCCTGCACGTGGGTGTCCACGAGCGGACCGACGTACTCCAGCAGGCCTTCGCCGAGCTGCGAGTAGTACGCGTTGATCTGCCGGGCACGCTTGGCGCTGTAGAGGACCAGCTTGTACTTGGAGTCGGTCTTGGTCAGGAGCTCGTCGATGGGCGGGTTGGTGATGCCCTCGGCAACGGGCTGGGATCCGGACACGCTTGGAGGCCTCGCAGATCTAGGGGTCAGGAGTGGGACGGGACGTTCTTGATCAAGGCTACCAACTCCTCGCTCGCAGCGTGAACTTCGGTGTTCACCACGGTCACGTCGAACTCGCTCTCGGCCGCCAGCTCGGCCTTGGCCGTCTCCAGCCGGCGCTCCCGCTCCTCGGGTGTCTCGGTGCCCCGGCCGACGAGCCGCCGGACCAGCTCCTCCCACGACGGCGGGGCGAGGAAGACGAACAACGCTTCCGGCATGGTCGTGCGCACCTGGCGCGCGCCCTGGAGGTCGATCTCGAGCAGTGCCGGCCGACCCTCCGCCAGGGCCTCCTCCACCGCCTTGCGCGGCGTGCCGTAACGTGCGCCCCTGTGGACCACCGCCCACTCCAGAAGCTGGTCGGTGGCGACGAGCTCGTCGAACTCCTCATCGGTGACGAACCAGTAATGGCGGCCCTGCACCTCACCGGGCCGCGGGCTGCGCGTCGTCGCCGACACCGAGATCCACACCTCGGGGTGGTGACGGCGGATCTCGGCCGCGACGGAGCCCTTCCCGACGGCAGTGGGCCCCGCGAGCACCGTGAGGCGTCGCCGGGGGTGCTCCTCACCGTCGTCGCGGTGGCCGCCGACCTGGTCCCACTGGGTGCCTCCGGTCACTCGCCCGAGCCGAACTCTCGCTCCAGGGCGGCGATCTGGTTCGTTCCGAGCCCGCGCACCCGCCGGCTCTCGGAGATGTTCAGCCGCTCCATCACCTGCCGCGCCCGCACCTTGCCCAGGCCGGGCATCGACTGCAGCAGGTCGACCACGCGCATCTTCGCGATCACCTCGTTGTCCTGTCCCTGGTGCAGCACCTCCACGATCGAGGCCCCGGAGTGCTTGAGACGGTTCTTCACCTCGGCCCGCTCGCGGCGGGAGGCGGCTGCCTTGTCGAGCGCGGCCTGGCGCTGCTCGGGCGTGAGTGGCGGAAGGGCCACGGTGTTCGTCCTCACGGTCGGCTGGGCGCTCCCACGAGAGCATCGGACAGGTGAGAAATCTAGTCAGTGCCCAGGTGGGGCCGCAACGCGCGCCCGCCGCCGGGCGGCCACCCCCGGGCCTCACCCGCGTCCGGACCCCAGCCCCAGGTCGACGTCGCACACGTCGCGGGCATGCTGCTCGAGCCCGTCCGCAGCGGCGAGCACCCGACGGGACCCCAGCTCCGCCGCGGCCCCCTCGATGCGCCGCGCCTCGCCCTCGGTGACCCCCTCGGGCGGGTTCTCCGGGTCGTACTCCCCCGGCGAGGTGCCCGCCGTGTCGAACGCCTCGACCAGGGTCTCGTAGGCGAACACCAGCGTCGACCACTCGTCCTCGATGTCCGCGGGCGCCGAGTCGCGCAGCCCGCCGAGCACGTCGCGCGTCTCCTGCAGCGCGTCGACGTCAGGGCTCGCCGCCAGCTCGGTCAGCTCGTCGCGGCGCTCCGCGAGGTCACCGCAGTAGGCATCGGTCTCGCTCGCACAGCCGGTGGCGAGGACGGCCAGCAGGCCCACGACCGCTCCGAGGCGGGGAATCCGGTCGCGCGTCATGCCGTCAGCTCCCTGAGCTCGTCCGCGGTGCGCAGTGCCCCGTCGCGCAGCCTCGCTCTGTCCGGCCCCGCGGCCAGCACCCCGCGAGAGCTGCTGACCAGCACGTTGCCGACCGCCTCGCCGAAGATGCGGCGTACGTCGGACGCTGTCCCGCCCTGGGCGCCCAGGCCCGGGACCAGCAGCGGACCGTTCACGGCGAGGTCCTCCTCGGTCTGCCCGATCGTGGCGCCGACGACCGCGCCGACGGACCCGAGCGGCTCCAACCCGGCGTTACGGGCGGCGATGCCCGCCAGGACCGCACCCGCGACGGTCCGCCCGTCGTCCCCGCGAGCCTGCTGGACCGCGCGGCCCTCGGGATTGGACGTGAGGGCGAGCACGAACACGCCCGCGTCGTTGGCCAGCGCCGTGTCGATCATCGGGTCGAGTGAGCCGAGACCGAGGAAAGGGCTGGCGGTGATCGCGTCCACGGCGAGCGGAGACGAGCGGGCCAGGTAGGCGTCGGCGTACGCCTGCGCCGTGGAGCCGATGTCGCCGCGCTTGACGTCGAGCACGACCGGCACGTCGAGGTCGCGCGCGGCTGCGACCACCTTCTCCAGGACCGCGATGCCCTGGGAGCCGTGCCGCTCGAAGAAGGCCGACTGTGGCTTCAGCGCGGCTACGACCGGCCCGAGCACCTCCACCGCGGTCAGTGAGAAGCGCTCGAGCCCCACGGCGCTGTCGGTCAGGCCCCAGGCGTCGAGCAGCGCCGGGTGCGGGTCGATGCCGGCACACAGCGGCCCTCGGGCGTCCATCGCCTGGCGGATCCGCGATCCGAACGTCATGGTGTGTCTCCTGTCTCGGACGTCGAGCGGTGGGCGCTGCCCACCAGGTCGGCGACCCGCGCGATCCCCCGCTGCTCGAGCTGAGCCGACAGCTCCTCGGTGATCCTCCGCACCGCTCCCGGGTCGTGCAGGAGGGCGCTGCCCACCTGTACCGCGGAGGCGCCGGCCGCCAGCATGACCAGGGCGTCGAGGCCGCTGCGCACGCCGCCGCCACCGACGAGGGGGACGTCCGGCAGGGCCTCGTGGAGGTCCCAGACGCAGCGCAGGGCGACGGGGTTGACCGCGGGCCCGCCGAGCCGCCCGGCGTCCCCGCCCAGCACGGGGCGCAAGGTGCCGGGGTCCAGCGCGAGAGCGGCAGGCCCGTGCCCGACGACCACGGCCTCGGCGCCCGCCTTCAGCACGGCGCGCGACACGTCCACGACGGTGTGGGGGTCCGCGGCCACCTTCGCCAGCAGGACGACCCCGCGGGGAATGTCCCGCCGCACGGCCGCGACGATCTTCTCGGCCGCGAACGAGTCCCGGGAGGCGGTGGACCCGGGCGGCCAGGACAGGTTCACCTCGACGGCTGCGACGCCGGGGCTCAGCGCCACGCGGCGGGCGAGCTCGGCCCACTCCCCCAGGTTCTCACCGGCGATCGAGACCACCGTGCGAACCTTCCGCTGGGCCAACCAGGGCAGCTCGGTGGCCAGGAAGCCCTGCAGGCCCGGGCCCTGGAGGCCGGTGTCGACCACGAGGCCGCTCGGGGTCTCGACGGCGCGCGGCGGCCGGGTTCCGGCCCGGGCGTCGAGCGTCACCGACCGGGTGACGAGGGCTCCGAGGGACGAGAGGTCGGTGAAGGGCTCGAGCTCTCGCCCGGTGCCCCCGCAGCCGGAGGCCGCCATCACCGGGCCGGCGAGAGTCAGCTCACCGACCGCTGTGGTCAGGTCGGGGGCGTTCACGAGTCGCCCTCCGCGGTGTGGGGGGCCCCCCAGGCGTCGGCGGGCACGGTGCCCAGGTCGCCCCAGCGCACGCGGTCCCCGCGGAAGACCGGCCCCTCGGTGCAGGCGCGGACCATCCGGGAGATCCCGTCCTCTCCGACGACCGGGACGACGCAGGTGAGGCACGAGCCGGTCGCGCACACGAGTCCGGTGCCGACCGCGGTCTGGCTCCAGGCGCCGTGCTGCTCTGCGACGGCGGCCACCTCATGGAGCAGGTGACCGGGGCCCGCGGCGTACACGACGTCGCTGCCGCTGCGGCGCAGCACCTCCGGCAGCACGGCGGCCACCTCGCCGCGGATGCCCACCGAGCCGTCCTCGGTCACCACGACCACGGTCTTGGCGGCCCGCTTGGCGTCGAGTGCCCCGAACACCTCCTGGTCGCTCCTGCCCGCGAGCACCATGTGCACCGGGCACCCGCGGTCCTTGAGCCGGTCCGCCAGGCTGAACAGCGGCGCGGCGTCGAGGCCGCTGCCGACGAGCGTGCAGGGCACCGGCTCCGTGGGAAGGGCGTACGGCCTGCCCAGCGGGCCCACCACGTCAACGACGGCGCCGGGCGCGAGGGAGGCCAGCCATGCCTCGCCGGGCTCGCGCGGCGCCAGGACGAGCTCGACGGTGCTCTTGTACGCGCCGGTCGCACGGGCTCGGTAGATCGCGATGCTGCGTCGCAGGAGCCGGTCGGACAGCTCGCCGCCCACCGCCAGGGCCACCACCGTCCCGGGACGGAACCGCTCGGCCACACCGGGCGCGACCAGCGTGAGGTGGTGGTAGCCCCCGGTGCGCTTGTTGCTCAGCACCTCCCCGAGGACCTGCACCGGTCCGCGATCCGTCGCCGTCATCGGACCGTCCCGGCCCTGCGGTCCCCCGCGAGCTCTCGCTGGACGCGGGAGGGCCAGAGCGCGCCCTCGTAGATGAACGCGGTGTAGCCCTGCAGCAGGTCGGCCCCCGCCTCGAGACGTTCCCGCGCATCCTCGGCGGTGCTGATCCCGCCCACGGAGATCACCGTGGTGGCCGGGTCCAGGCGGCCTCGGAGCAGCCGCAGGACGTCGAGCGACCGCCGGCGCAGCGGGGCCCCCGAGAGCCCGCCGGCACCGGCACGCTCCACCTCCTCCGGTCGGGAACGCAGGCCGGTGCGCGCGACCGTGGTGTTCGTCGCGACCACGCCGTCCAGGCCGATCGCGCCGGCCAGGTCCGCGACCGCGAGCACGTCGTCGTCGCTCAGGTCGGGGGCGATCTTCACCAGGAGGGGCACCCGCGCCTCCGTCACGGCGTCCGCGCGGCGACGTACCGCCGCCAGCAGCGGCCCGAGCCTCTCCACCGCCTGCAGGTCGCGCAGTCCGGGTGTGTTGGGCGAGCTGACGTTGACCACGAGGTAGTCGGCGTACGGCGCGAGCAGGCCCGTGCTCTTCTCGTAGTCGGCGACAGCCCGGTCCTCGGGCACGGCCTTGGTCTTGCCGATGTTCACCCCGACCACGACGGGCGGGCCGGTACGACGCCGTCGCCGCGCCTCGAGCCTGCGCGCCACCACCTCGGCACCGTGGTTGTTGAAGCCCATCCGGTTGACGATCGCGCGGTCGGCCGGGAGGCGGAAAAGGCGCGGACGCGGGTTGCCCGGCTGGGGCTCGCCGGTGACCGTGCCGACCTCGACGAAGGAGAAGCCGAGGGCGGCGAGCGCATCGATCCCCTCGGCGTTCTTGTCGAAGCCCGCCGCGAGGCCGAGCGGCCCGGGGAAGGCCAGCCCCATCGTCTGGACCTCCCCGGCGCCCCCGACCTTCCCGCCACGGCGCAGACGGGTCGCGGGTGCGGCCGCGCGCAGCGCCGCGAAACCCGCCCGGTGCGCGGTCTCGGCGTCGACGCGCACGAGGGCGTGGTCGAACAGCCAGCGGTATGCCCCCACGCTCACCGACCGCCGTCGCGGCGCACGAGCGGTGCCCAGTCCTGCAGCGAGCGGACCAAGATGTCGCCGGCTCTCGCCGCCTCGATGCCCTGCACCGCTGCGGCCAGCCCTTGGATGGTCGTGATCGACGGGATGTTCGCCAGCACGGCTGCGGTGCGGATCTCGTAGCCGTCGAGACGCGGCGAGCCTCCCGAGGTCGTGCCGTGCGGGGTGTTGACGATCAGCTGCACGTCACCGTCGAGGATCCGGCCCACGATGGTCGGGTGGCCGTCCTCGCCCGGGCCCTCGGTGTGCTTGCGCACGACCTCGGCCGGCACGCCGTTGCGGCGCAGCACCTCGGCGGTCCCGGCCGTGGCGAGGATGTCGAACCCGAGGTCGGAGAGCCGCTTGATCGGGAAGATCATGTGGCGCTTGTCGACGTTGGCGACCGAGACGAAGATCCGGCCCTCGGTCGGCAGCGCCCCGAAGGCCGCGGCCTGCGCCTTGGCGAAGCTCGTGCCGAACACGGCGTCGAAGCCCATCACCTCGCCGGTGGAGCGCATCTCCGGACCCAGCACGGTGTCGACGTTGCGGCCGTCGATGGTGCGGAACCGGTTGAACGGCATCACCGCCTCCTTCACCGCGATCGGGGCGTCCGAGGGCAGGTCGCCCCCGTCGCCCTGGGCGGGAAGGACGCCCTGCACGCGCAGCGACGCGATCGTCTCCCCCAGCATCACCCGTGCGGCCGCCTTGGCGAGCGATGTGGCGGTCGCCTTCGAGACGAACGGCACGGTCCGGGAGGCACGGGGGTTCGCCTCGAGGACGTAGAGCACGTCGGAGGCCATGGCGTACTGCACGTTGAGCAGGCCCTTGACCCCCACGCCCCGGGCGATCGCCTCGGTGGAGCGGCGGATCCGGTCGATGGTCTCGCGGCCCAGCGTGATCGGTGGGAGCGCGCAGCTCGAGTCGCCGGAGTGGATCCCGGCCTCCTCGATGTGCTCCATGACCCCGCCGAGGAACAGCTCCTCACCGTCGAAGATCGCGTCGACGTCGATCTCCACGGCGTCGTCGAGGAACCGGTCGACGAGCACCGGGTGCTCGGGCGAGATCTCCGTCGCCCGGGTGATGTAGCCGCGCAGCGACTCGTCGTCGTACACGATCTCCATGCCGCGGCCACCGAGGACGTACGACGGGCGGACCAGGACCGGGTAGGTGATCTCCTCGGCGATCACCCGCGCCTCGTCGTACGACGTCGCGGTGCCGTGCTTGGGCGCCGGCAGCCCCGCCTCGGCGAGGACCCGGCCGAAGGCTCCCCGCTCCTCGGCGAGGTGGATCGCCTCGGGCGTCGTGCCGACGATCGGCACGCCGGCGTCCTCGAGGCCCTGGGCGAGACCGAGCGGGGTCTGCCCACCGAGCTGGCAGATCACACCCGCGACCGGACCGGCCTGCTCCTCCGCGGCGACGATCTCGAGGACGTCCTCGAGGGTCAGCGGCTCGAAGTACAGCCGGTCGCTCGTGTCGTAGTCGGTGGAGACCGTCTCGGGGTTGCAGTTGACCATGACCGTCTCGTAGCCGGCCTCCGAGAGCGCCATCGACGCGTGCACGCACGAGTAGTCGAACTCGATGCCCTGGCCGATCCGGTTCGGGCCGGAGCCGAGGATGATCACCGCCGGCCGCTCCCGCGGGGCGACCTCGGTCTCCTCGTCGTAGGAGGAGTAGTGGTAGGGCGTCGTCGCGGCGAACTCGGCCGAGCACGTGTCGACCGTCTTGTAGACCGGCCGGAGGCCCAGGGCCCGGCGCACCCCGCGGACGACATCCTCGGACAGGCCGCGGATGCCGCCGATCTGGGCGTCGGAGAACCCGTGCCGCTTGGCCAGCCGGATCACCTGGGGGCTCAGGTCGTCGGCGTCGCGGACGACACCGGCGACCTCGTCGATCAAGAAGAGCTGGTCGAGGAACCAGGGGTCGATCCTCGTCGCCTCGTGAAGCTCCTCGGCGCCGGCACCGGCACGGATCGCGTCCATCACCTCGCGCAGGCGGCCGTCGTGCGGGACCTTGACCGACTCCATGAGCTCGGGCAGCGGCGGCAGCGGGGTGTTCCAGCGGAAGACCGCGGACTTGTGCTCCAGGCTCCGCAGCGCCTTCTGCAACGCCTCCGTGAAGTTGCGGCCGATCGCCATCGCCTCGCCGACCGACTTCATGTGGGTGGTCAGCGTGGGGTCGGCGGTGGGGAACTTCTCGAACGCGAAGCGCGGCACCTTCACCACGACGTAGTCCAGGGTCGGCTCGAAGCTGGCCGGGGTCTCCGCGGTGATGTCGTTGGGGATCTCGTCGAGCGTGTAGCCGATGGCAACCTTGGCGGCGATCTTCGCGATCGGGAAGCCGGTGGCCTTCGACGCCAGGGCGCTGGACCGGGAGACCCGGGGGTTCATCTCGATCACGATCAGCCGGCCGTCGCTCGGGTCGACCGCGAACTGGATGTTGCAGCCGCCGGTGTCCACGCCGACCGACCTGATGATCCCGATCGACAGGTCGCGCATGTGCTGGTACTCGCGGTCGGTGAGCGTCATCGCGGGCGCGACCGTGATCGAGTCGCCGGTGTGCACGCCCATCGGGTCGAGGTTCTCGATCGAGCAGACGATCACGACGTTGTCGGCCTTGTCGCGCATGACCTCGAGCTCGTACTCCTTCCAGCCGAGGATCGACTCCTCGAGGAGCACCTCGGTGGTCGGGCTCGCAGCGAGGCCGGCCCCGGCGATCCGGCGCAGGTCCTGCTCGTCGTAGGCCATGCCCGAGCCGGTGCCACCCATCGTGAAGCTGGGCCGCACGACGACGGGGAAGCCGAGGCCCTCGTCGCCGAGCACGGCGTCGAGGCACTCGTCCATCGAGTGGCAGATGGCCGACTGCGCCACCTCTCCCCCGAGCTCCTCGACGATCCGCTTGAAGGACTCGCGGTTCTCGCCGCGCTCGATCGCCTCGATGGAGGCGCCGATCAGCTCGACGCCGTACTTGTCGAGCACCCCGGCGGCGTCGAGCGCCATCGCGGTGTTCAGTGCGGTCTGGCCGCCGAGGGTCGCCAGCAGCGCGTCGGGGCGCTCCTTCTCGATGACCTTCTCGACGTACTCGGGCGTGATCGGCTCGATGTAGGTGGCGTCGGCGAACTCCGGGTCGGTCATGATCGTCGCCGGGTTGGAGTTCACGAGGATCACCCGCAGGCCCTCGGCCCGCAGCACGCGGCAGGCCTGGGTGCCGGAGTAGTCGAACTCCGCGGCCTGCCCGATCACGATCGGCCCGGAGCCGATCACGAGCACGCTCTCGATGTCGGTGCGCTTGGGCATCAGGCGTCGCCTTCCATCAGCTGCACGAAGCGGTCGAAGAGGTACGCCGCGTCGTGCGGTCCCGCGGCAGCCTCGGGGTGGTACTGCACGGAGAACGCCTTGAGCCGGCCGGCGTCGTCACGCAGCTCGAGGCCCTCCACGACGTCGTCGTTGAGGCACACGTGGCTGACGCTCGCGGCGCCGTACGGCGTCGGGGTGCTGTGCTCGACCGGGGCGTCCACCGCGAACCCGTGGTTGTGGGCGGTCACCTCGACCTTGCCGGTCGTTCGGTCCATGACCGGCTGGTTGATGCCACGGTGGCCGTACTTCAGCTTGTAGGTGCCGAAGCCGAGCGCCCGGCCGAACAGCTGGTTGCCGAAGCAGATGCCGAAGTAGGGAAGGCCCCGCTCGAGCACGGCGCGTAGCACCTCGATCTCGTGGGTGGTGGCCGCCGGGTCGCCCGGGCCGTTGGAGAAGAACACTCCGTCCGGCGCGACGGCGAGGATCTCCTCGACCGTCGACTTGGCCGGCAGGACGTGCACCTCGATGCCGCGTGCGGCCATCATCCGCGGCGTCATGTCCTTGATGCCCAGGTCCAGCGCGACCACCCGGAAGCGTCGCTCCCCGTGCGCGGCGACGACGTAGCTCTGCTCGGTGGAGACCTCGGCGGTGAGGTCGGCGCCGGTCATCTGGGCCGAGCCCAGCACCCGCTCCAGCAGCGTCCCGGGGTCGGTCTCGGTGGTGGAGATGCCCACCCGCATCGCACCCCGGTCACGCAGGTGCCGGGTCAGCGCCCGGGTGTCGATCCCGCTGATCCCGACCACGCCCTGGTCGCGCAGCTCGTCGTCGAGCGAGCGTCGGCTGCGCCAGCTCGAGGGGATCCGTGCGGGGTCGCGGACGACGTACCCGCTGACCCAGATGCGGCGCGACTCCGGGTCGTCGTCGTTCATACCGGTGTTGCCGACGTGCGGCGCGGTCATCACCACGACCTGCCGGTGGTAGGACGGGTCGGTCAGCGTCTCCTGGTAGCCGGACATGCCGGTGGAGAACACCGCCTCCCCGAAGGTCTCCCCCTCGGCGCCGAACGACTCGCCGTGGAAGGTGCGGCCGTCCTCGAGGACCAGAATCGCGGGCCGCGGGCCGGCTTGCCTGGTGTTGCTGGTCATGCGCTGTGCTCCTTGTCGTCACGAGCGATCTTGCCGATCGCCCGGACCCACTCGTTGTGCAGCTCGGTGACCTTCGGCGGGGCGCCGTTGCCCTTGCCGGGTCGGGGCGACTCCAGTCGGAAGCCGGTGTCCAGGGTGTGGTCGCCGTGCTCCCAGGTGACCACCAGGACGCCGTGCGGCGGGACGACCTTGCCGGCGATGCCCTGGTCGTGGCGAGCCCCGCGCAGCGCTCGGGCGGGGATGCGGAAGCTCCCGGCGATCCGGATCACGTCCAGGCCCTCGGAGGACAGGGACAGGCGGGCGGTGCTCCGGGGCCCCAGCCCCTGGGCGGTCACGCGCTCGAGCCAGCTGCCGCTCACCGTCGTACCGAAGTAGCGGGCTCCGGCCTGCAGCCGTGCCGGCGGCAGCTCGGTCACGGGCGGGGCCGCGACCAGGGGCGGCAGGTCGTGGCGCGAGGCGCGACGCCGCCAGCCACGCCACATGCCGAGGTAGGCCAGCGCGAGGAGCAGGAACAAGATGACGACAGGGACGAGCCACTCCGGCAGCGCCGAGAACAACGGGTTCAGCTCTTCCTGGGCCGGTCGCATCACGCCAGCTTTCCGTCGAGCACCGTCGGCCGGCCGCGCAGGAAGGTCGCCACGACCTGGCCCGGCAGCTCCCGGCCGGCGTAGGGGGTGTTGCGGGACAGGGAGGCGAGGCCGGCGGGGTCGACCTCGCGGCGCACGGCCGGGTCGTAGAGGACGACGTTGGCCGGCTCCCCCTCGGCGAGCGGGCGCCCGTGGCCCTCGAGCCGGCCGATGCGCGCGGGGGCGTAGGAGAGCCGCTCGGCGACCCCCGCCCAGTCGAGCAGCCCGGGTTCGACCATGGTCTCCTGCACGATCGACAGGGCGGTCTCCAGGCCGAGCATGCCGAAGGCAGCGGCCTGCCACTCGCAGTCCTTGTCCTCGAGGGGGTGAGGTGCGTGGTCGGTCGCGACGATGTCGATCGTGCCGTCGGCCAGGCCCGCACGGAGCGCCTCGACGTCGGCGGCCGACCGCAGCGGCGGGTTGACCTTGTAGATGGGGTCGTAGGTGGCCGCGAGGTCGTCGGTGAGGATCAGGTGGTGGGGACAGGCCTCCGCGGTGACGTCCCAGCCCTTGCTCTTGGCCCACCGGACGATCTCGACCGAGCCGGCGGTGGAGACGTGGCAGATGTGCAGGCGCGAGCCGACGTGGGCCGCCAGCAGGCAGTCACGCGCGATGATCGCCTCCTCGGCGACCGCGGGCCAGCCGCGCAGACCCAGGCGACCGGAGAGCTCGCCCTCGTTCATCTGGGCGTCCTCGGTCAGCCGGGGCTCCTGGGCGTGCTGGGCCACCACGCCGTCGAAGGCCTTGACGTACTCCAGTGCCCGGCGCATGAGCACCGCGTCGGAGACGCACTTGCCGTCGTCGGAGAAGACCCGGACCCGGGCGGCGGAGTCGGCCATCGCGCCGAGCTCGGCGAGCCGCTCCCCCTGCAGCCCCACGGTGACCGCACCGACCGGGAACACGTCGCAGTGGCCGGCCTCGCGGCCCAGTCGCCAGACCTGCTCGACGACGCCGGCGGTGTCGGCGACGGGCTCGGTGTTGGCCATCGCGTGCACGGCGGTGAACCCGCCCAGGGCCGCGGCACGGGTGCCCGTCTCGACGGTCTCGGCGTCCTCGCGGCCCGGCTCGCGCAGGTGCGTGTGCAGGTCGACCAAACCGGGCAGGGCGACCAGCCCGTCGGCGTCGACGACCTCGGCGCCCTCCGCGGCCAGGTCCTGGCCCACGCGAGAGACCACGCCGTCCTCGAGGAGGAGGTCGGTCGGCTCGCCGCCGAGGATGCGCGCACGCTTGATGAGGTAGCTGGTCACTCGGCTGCTCCGTCGAGGTCGGTGGTGGGGGCGCCGGCCTGCAGGGTGCCGGTGGTCGGCGTACGCCCGGTGTCGGACTCGTTGCCGCTGAGGAGGAGGTAGAGCACCGCCATCCGGACGGCCACGCCGTTGGTGACCTGCTCGACGATCACGGACCGGTCGGAGTCCGCGACGTCGGCGGTGATCTCCATGCCCCGGATCATCGGCCCGGGGTGCATCACGAGCGTGTGCTCGGGCAGCATCCCCATCCGGCGGGCGTCGAGGCCGTAGCGGCGGCTGTACTCCCGCTGGGTCGGGAAGAACGCGTCGTTCATCCGCTCACGCTGGACCCGGAGCATCATCACCGCGTCGGTCTTGGGCAGCACCGAGTCGAGGTCGTAGGACGTGTCGGCGTCCCAGCCCTCGACACCCACCGGCAGCAGCGTGGGCGGTGCCACGAGCGTGACCTCGGCGCCCAGCGTGCGCAGCAGCAGCGCGTTGGACCGGGCCACGCGGCTGTGCAGGATGTCGCCGACGATGGCCACCCTGCGTCCGTCGAGGCTGCCGAGGTGGCGCCAGAGGGTGAACGCGTCGAGCAGTGCCTGCGTCGGGTGCTCGTGCGTGCCGTCGCCGGCGTTGACCACGCTCGACCGCACCCACGCGGAGTGGGCGAGCAGGTGCGGGGCGCCCGAGGCCCAGTGGCGGACGACGACCGCGTCGGCACCCATCGCCTCCAGCGTGAGGGCGGTGTCCTTGAGGCTCTCGCCCTTGCTCAGGCTCGACCCCTTGGCGGAGAAGTTGATCACGTCGGCCGACAGCCGCTTGGCGGCGGCCTCGAAGGAGATCCGGGTGCGGGTGGAGTCCTCGAAGAACAGGTTGACCACGGTGCGCCCGCGGAGGGCGGGCAGCTTCTTGATCGGCCGGTCGGCCAGCGACCGGAGCTCCTCCGCCGTCGCGAGGATCAGCTCCGCGTCGTCGCGACTCAGGTCGCCGGTGCTGAGCAGGTGCCGGTTCACGCGCTCTCCCCCTCGCCCGTGGCGGCGCCGCCGGAGATCGTGACGGAGTCCTCGCCCTCGATCTCCTCCAGTCGCACGGTGACCTTCTCGGCCACGGACGTGGGGAGGTTCTTGCCCACGAAGTCGGCCCGGATCGGCAGCTCACGGTGGCCGCGGTCCACAAGTACGGCCAGCCGGACGGTGCGGGGCCGGCCGATGTCGTTCATCGCGTCGAGCGCGGCCCGGATGGTCCGGCCGGAGTAGAGGACGTCGTCGACGAGGACGACGGTGCGCCCGTCGATGCCGCCCGGCGGGATGTCGGTCGGCAGCAGTGTGCGTGCGGGGCGCATGCGCAGGTCGTCGCGGTACATCGTCACGTCGAGGGATCCCACGGGGATGTCCACGCCCTCGACGGAGGCGATCCTGGCGGCCACCCGCCGGGCGAGGGGCACCCCGCCGGTGGGAATGCCGAGCAGGACGAGGCCCTCGGGACCCTTGTTGCGCTCGAGGATCTCGTGGGCGATGCGGGTGAGGGCGCGGGAGATGTCACGCGCGTCGAGGACGGTGCGACCGTCCTCGGCCGGTGGTGCCTTCGTCTCGGCAGGCATAAGCGAGCCAGACCTCCTTCTCCGCCTCACAGGACGGCTCGTTAAAGGATGTCGATCGACGCCGACCCTACCAGCCGCTCGTGGACAGGCTGGCGGTCGGCCACCCGGAGCTGCGTGTCCGTGCGAATCCGCCCGCGAACCTGGCGCGGCACGACGCAGAAGGCGGCCGAGGGCACGCGTCAGGCGGAGAGGGCCGGCTTGTTCCTCACGATGGCGCCGAGGACCCCGTTGACGAAGGTCGGTGACTCGTCGGTCGAGAGGTCGCGGACCAGGCTCAGCGCCTCGCTGACGGCCACCGCGTCGGGGACGTCGTCGACGTAGAGCACCTCGTAGATGCCCAGGCGCAGCACGTTGCGGTCGACGGCCGGCATCCGGTCGATCGTCCAGCCCTCGGCGTACGTCGTCAGCACCTCGTCGATCCGCACGGCGTGCTCAGCGACCCCGCGCACCAGGGCCACGGTGTACTCGTTGACCGGAGGGTCTCCCGCGGCGAGGCGCTCCTCGAGCACTTCGCCGGCCGGAACACGACGCGCCTCGCTCTCGAACAGGACGTCGAGTGCCCGCTTGCGTGCCTTGGAACGTGCGGCCATCAGGAGCTGACTCGGCCCTGGTAGCTGCTGTCGCGGGTGTCGACCTTGATCTTCTCGCCCACGGTGATGAACAAGGGGACCTGGATCTCGTGGCCGGTCTCGAGGCGGGCCGGCTTGGTGCCACCGGTGGAGCGGTCGCCCTGCAGACCGGGCTCGGTGTACTCGACGAGGAGCTCGACCGAAGCCGGGAGCTCGATGTAGAGGACGCGGCCGTCGTTCGTGGCGACGATGGCCTCCTGGTTCTCGAGCAGGAAGTTCGAGGCGTCCCCGACGATCTCCGGCGCCACCTCGAGCTGGTCGTAGGTCGAGGTGTCCATGAAGACGTAGGAGGTGCCGTCGTTGTAGAGGTACTGCATCGTCCGCTTGTCGACGGATGCGACCTCGACCTTGACGTCGGCGTTGAAGGTCTTGTCGACGGTCTTGCCCGACTCGATGTTCTTGAGCTTGGTGCGGACCACAGCGCCGCCCTTGCCGGGCTTGTGGTGCTGGAACCACACGACGGACCAGAGCTGTCCGTCGAGGTTGAGCACCATGCCGTTCTTCAGGTCGTTGGTCGTCGCCATCGCGCAGTCGTTGCCTTCATGTGAGAGGTGGTGAGGTCGGGGGAGCCGGGAAGCGGCAGCAGCCGCCCAGTCTAACGAACCCGCCTCATGCGCCGCGGGCGAGGTGCTCCAGGGCCAGCCGGTAGGAGTCGGTCCCGTGCCCGGCGTAGACGGCGACGGCGTGCTCGGAGACCACCGACGTGTGCCGGAACGCCTCCGGGCGGCTCAACGGGTCGCTCAGGTGCACCTCGACCAACGCGGCGGTCAGCTGCGCGCAGGCGTCGTACAGCGCGTAGGAGTAGTGGCTCCAGGCCGCGGCGTTCAGCACGACGGGCGACTGCTCGTCGGCCGCGCGGTTGAGCCAGTCGAGCAGCTCGCCCTCGTGGTTGGTCTGGCGGACCTCGACCTCGAGGCCGAGCCTGCGGCCCCAGTCGACGCACAGGGCGACCAGCTCGTCGTACGTCGTGGTGCCGTAGATCTCCGGCTGGCGGCGCCCGAGGCGGCCGAGGTTGGGCCCGTTGAGGACCAGGACCCTCATCGCCCCTCCCGGGAGATCTCGGCGTAGGCCGCGGTCAGCAGCGCGGGGTCGGGCGCAGTCAGGATCGTGGGTCGCGCGAGGCCTTCGAGCACCACGAACCGCAGCTGGTCGCCGCGGGACTTCTTGTCGACCTTCATCGCCTCGAGGAGCTGGCCCCACACCCCACCCCGGTAGCTGGTCGGCAGGCCGACCAGCTCGAGGACGGAGCGGTGCCGGTCGGCCGTGGCCTCGTCGAGCTTGCCGGCCAGCCGGGCCAGCTCGGCGACGAAGGTCATCCCGATGGCGACCGCCGCGCCGTGCCGGAACGTGTAACGCTCGACGCGCTCCACCGCGTGCCCGAAGGTGTGCCCGTAGTTGAGCACCTCGCGGCCCGGGTGCCCGGCGCCGCCGCCGGTCTCCTTGAGGTCACCCACCACCACGTCGATCTTGACCCGCAGGGCGCGTTCGACCAGCTCGCGGAGCACGGCCGTGCCGGCCGTGGTGGCCGCCTCGGGGTCCTTCTCGACGAGGTCGAGGATCTCCGGGTCCGCGATGAACCCGCACTTGAGGACCTCGGCGAGCCCGCTGACCAGCTCGTTGCGCGGGAGGCTCTCCAGCGTGGCCAGGTCGCACAGCACCCCGGCCGGTTCGTGGAAGGCGCCCACGAGGTTCTTGCCCTCGACGGTGTTCATCCCGGTCTTGCCCCCGACAGCGGCGTCCACCATGCCGAGCAGCGTGGTCGGCATGTGCACCACCTTCACCCCGCGCAGCCAGGTGGCCGCGACGAAGCCGCCCATGTCGGTGGTGGAGCCGCCGCCCACCGTGACGATCGCGTCGGAGCGCGTGAAACCGGTCTGGCCGAGCACCTGCCAGCAGAACGAGGCGACCGGCGCGAGCTTGGCCTCCTCGCCGTCCGGGATCTCGATGCCGTGCGCGTCGTACCCGTGGTCGGCCAGGTCCTGCCGGACCGCCTCGCCGGTGGCCGCGAGCGCCCGTGGGTGGATCACCGCCACCCGTTGGACGGCCTCCCCGAGCATCCGCGGCAGCTCCCCGAGCAGGTGCCTGCCGACGAGTACGTCGTACGGCGACGCGCCCCCGACGTGCAGGGTGGACAGGTCGTCGCTCATCGCTGCTCCTCCTGGGTCCGGGCGGACTCGATCCGCTCCACCTGTGCACGCACGTCCTCAGCGACCTCCTCCGCGCTCCGGCCGTCGGTCTCCACCGTCAGCGTCGCGACCGCGCGGTAGACCGAGAGGCGCTCGTCGAGGAGTGTCTTCACCCGGGCACGCACGTTGCCGAGGAGCAGGGGCCGCGCGGTGCCGAGACCGACCCGCTTGACCGCGTCCGTGAGGCCGACGTGGAGGAAGACCACGAGATGGTCCTCGAGCGCCGTGCGGGTCGCCGGGTCGAGCACGGCCCCGCCCCCGAGCGCGAGGACTCCCTCGTGGTCCGCCAGTGCCTCGGCGACCGCGGTCCGCTCGAGCTGTCGGAAGTGCTGCTCTCCCTGGTCGAAGAAGATCTCCGGGATCGGCCGCCCCTCTGCGGCCTCGACGTCGTGGTCGGTGTCGCGGAACGCCACGCCCCACGCGGAGGCGAGCAGGGTCCCGACCGTGGTCTTGCCCGACCCCATCGGGCCGACCAGCACCACCCGGGGGCGGGCGCTCACGAGTACCTCAGGGAGGACAGGTAGCCCGCCACGTTTCGCCGGGTCTCCCCCACCGAGTCGCCGCCGAACTTCTCGAGCACGGCCTCCGCGAGCACCAGGGCCACCATCGCCTCCGCGACGATGCCGGCCGCCGGGACGGCGCACACGTCAGAGCGCTGGTGGTGCGCGACGGTGGCCTCACCCGTGGCGACGTCGACGGTCCGCAGTGCGCGGGGCACCGTGGCGATCGGCTTCATCGCCGCGCGAACGCGCAGCACCTCACCGGTCGACATGCCGCCCTCGGTCCCGCCGGAGCGGCCGGAGGTGCGGCGGATCCCCTCGTCGGTGCCGACGATCTCGTCGTGGGCGAGCGAGCCCGGCGTCGCGGCGACGTCGAAGCCGTCTCCCACCTCGACGCCCTTGATGGCCTGGATCCCCATGAGCGCTCCCGCGAGTCGCGCGTCGAGGCGGCGGTCCCAGTGCACGTGCGACCCGAGACCCGGCGGGAGCCCGTGCACGACCACCTCGACCACACCGCCGAGGGTGTCGCCGTCCTTGTGGGCCTGGTCGATCGCGGCGACCATCGCCTTGCTCGCGTCCGCGTCGAGGCAGCGGACCGGGTCGGCGTCGAGGCGGGCCACGTCGCCGGCTTCCGGTACGGATCCTCGCGGTGCCCGCGCGCTGCCGATCGCCACGACGTGCGACACCACGCTCGCGGCGACGGCCTGCTCGAGGAACTTCGTCGCGACCGCGCCGAGGGCGACCCGGGCGGCGGTCTCGCGGGCCGAGGCGCGCTCGAGCACGGGTCTGGCCTCGTCGAAGTCGTACTTCTGCATGCCCACGAGGTCCGCGTGACCGGGGCGGGGACGGGTCAGGGGCGCGTTGCGGGCCAGGGCGTCGAGCTCGGCCTGGTCGACCGGGTCGGCGGCCATCACCTTCTCCCACTTCGGCCACTCGCTGTTGCCGATCCGAACGGCGAACGGGCTGCCCAGCGTCCGTCCGTGGCGCAGACCGCCGATGATCTCGAGCTCGTCGGCCTCGAACTTCATCCTGGCTCCCCGACCGTAGCCGAGCCGCCGACGGGCGAGCGCGTCGCTGATGTCCTCGGAGGTCACCTCCACGTGGGCGGGCAGGCCTTCGAGGACGGCGACGAGAGCGGGTCCGTGGGACTCGCCCGCAGTGAGCCAACGCAGCATGGCCACAGTCTTTCACGCGGCCGACAGCGTCAGGTCAGGCGTACCACGCAGCGACATGCGGCCCCAGGAGAACGCCCACCAGCGCTCCGACGAGCATGAACGGCCCGAAGGGGTAGGCCTTGCGGTCGACGATGCGCAGGGCCGACAGGAGCAGGCCGCCCACCCCGCCGAGGAGGAAGCCGGCATAGACCCCGGTGAGCAGCTCGGCCCAGCCGAGGTAGCCGAGGGCGATGCCGAGCAGCCCGGACAGCCGGACGTCGCCGTACCCCATGCCACGGGGGTAGATGAACCAGAGCACGAAGAAGGTGCCGCCGGCAACGAGCCAGCCCCAGCCGGCGCGCACGAGGGCGTCGAGGTCGGCGCCGACCGCCGCGGCGAGCAGGGTGAGGGCCACCACCACGGCGTACGACGGCGCGATCACCTTCGTGGGGAGCAGCCGGGTGCGCCAGTCGACCAGGCCCAGCGCGACGCCGACCGGGACGAGGTAGGCCCACACCAGCAGCGCCGGGTCCCAGCCGAGCCGCAGTCCGACGAGTCCCGCCGCGAGGCCCGAGACGACCGCCGTCCGCCCTGCGAGCCCGGGCAGGGCTGCGATGGCGGCGTACTCCTCCTTGGGCTCCTGGCCGGTCGACGGCAGGGGCACCGCGGCCGCCCGGCCCGTGTCGCCCGCGGACCCGACCTCCTCGGGCGGCCGCCCGGACGCGTCGAGGTCGGTCGCGTCGGCGACCGGCTCGGGGATGCGCGCGACGAGGGCGGGAACGAACCATCCGAGGAGCGCACCCAGGGCAGCCATCACCACCCCGGTGACCGGTGACCACGCGTCGACGCCCATGACACCGGACCCTAACGCCGCCCGCGCCCGTCCGTGGCCGAGTCGGTGAGACCTGTGGAGGGCTGCTCAGCCGAGCGCGGCCGCTCCGGCAGCCCTCATCGCCTCCAGCGGCGCCGACCTGCCGGTCATCAGCTCGACCTGCAACGCGGCCTGGTGGACGAGGAGGTCGAGCCCCGAGACCAGGACCCGCCCCGAGGACAGCGCCAGCCTGGCGAACGGCGTCGGCCAGGGGTCGTAGACCACGTCGAAGACGACCGGTGCGGCGGCCGCGAGCCGCAGCACCCCCTCGTTCTGGGCGTGCGCGGGGATCGTGGACACGACGATGTCCGGCGCCAGCGCCTCGGCGCGGGCCCCCGCCTCGGTCAGGGTGAGCACCTCCACCAGTGGCCTGGCGGGGTGCCTCCCCGCGGCGTCCAGGGTCTCCCGCACGCGCCCGGTGTCACGGACCACGACCCGGATCGTGGTGCAGCCGAGGTCGGCCAGGGCCAGCAGCGTGGAGGCGGCCGTGGCGCCGCCGCCGACGATGACGGCGCTGCGCAGGAGCGCCGTGTGCCGCTCCCGGACCGCGGCCACGGCCCCGGGGATGTCGGTGTTGTGGCCGATCCGCCGACCCCGCTCGAGGATGACGGTGTTGGCCGCCCGGGCCTGGTCCGCACGTTCGTCGAGCTCGTCGAGCAGAGGCACGACGGCCCGCTTCAGCGGCATCGTGAGCGACAGTCCGCGCCACGTGTCGTCGAGCCCGTCGAGGAACGCCGCCAGCCCGTCCTCACGCACCTCGTGCGCGTCGTACTCCCAGTCGAGCCCGAGCCGCGCGTAGGCCGCCCGGTGCAGCACCGGCGACAGCGAGTGCCCGATGGGGCTGCCGAGGACGGCACAGCGCGTGGTCATCGGGCCCTCCGGGTCAGCAGTTCGGCGAGCTGCTGCACCACTCGTCGAACTCCCGCTTGTTCTTCAGGTGCTCGTCGTAGGTCTCGGCGAACTTGGTGGTGCCGTCGTCGGGGTTGGTGGTCACGAAGTACAGCCACGGCCCGTCGGCGGGCTCGAGAGCCGCCTCGAGGGCCTGCTCCCCGGGCGCCATGATCGGCGTCGGCGGGAGACCGGGGTACTTGTAGGTGTTGTACGGCGAGTCCACGCCACGGTCGGTGTCGCTGGTGCCCACGCCGCCGTCCCGACCCACCGCGTAGTGCACGGTCGAGTCGAACTGGAGTGCCATCGGCTCCTCGAGCCGGTTGTAGATCACCCGGCTGACCTTGGGGAAGTCCTCGTCGAAGCGCGCCTCCGCCTGCACCAGGCTGGCCACGGTCACCACGTCGTGCGGGCTCACCCCGAGGTCCCTCGCCGCCGCTGTCAGGTCGAGGCTCTCGGCGGCCTGCTCGAAGCGGTCCACCATCATCGTGAGGATCGACTCGGGCGTGGCGTTCGGCGGGACCTGGTAGGTGGCCGGGAACAGGTAGCCCTCGGGTTCGCCCTGGGCGTACGACGGCAGGCCGATCGACCTCGGACGGGCCAGCACCTTGCGGAACTGCCTTGCCGAGAAGTCGGTCTCCTTCGCGAGGACCTCCACGACCTGGTCGACGGTGAGCCCCTCGCGGAGGGTCACCGCGCTCTGGACCATGTTCTGTGGGTCGACCAGCAGGTCGAGCGCCGAGGCGGCCGACATCTGCTCGCGCATCTCGTAGAACCCGACCTGGATCCCGGCCGAGGCCGGTTCGGCCTGGGCGGCGTCGGTGAACGCCTCGACGCTCTTGACCACGTCGTTCTCCACCAAGGTCGCGCCGATGTCGGTGGCGCTGTCGCCCTCCTGCACCTCCACCAGCACCGAGCCGGTCCCCGTGCCGGAGTAGTCCGGGGCGGGGTCGAAGCGGTCCCGGAGGGCGGACATGCCGGTGTCCACGACGAACCAGGCGCCGGCGGCGAGCACCGCCATCGCCACGAGCACTGCGAGACAGCCGAAACGGTTGCTACGCCGGTGCCGGGTGCGGTGCTGGGGTTCGGGGTCGAGGTCGATTCCGAGATGGGTCACGAGAGTCCTAGGTCGAGGGCCTCACCGGGCGCAGCCCCCGTGCTGCGTTCGGTGTCCAGAGCATTCTGCAGGATCACCACAGCCGCAGCCTGATCGACCACGGCGCGTCGCTTCTGTCCCTTTCGTCCCTGCCCGCGGAGGACGGCCTCCGCGGTGACGGTGCTGAGCCGCTCGTCGCACAGACGCACCGGGACGGGCGCGACCTTCACAGCGATCTCCCGGGCGAGCTCGCGGGCCCGGCCGGCCGCCGGTCCCTCCCTCCCGGAGAGGGACCTCGGCAGCCCGACCACGAGCTCGAGCGCCTCCTCCTCCGCGGCGATCGTCGCGATGCGGTCGAGGTCGCCGGGGCCCCGGCGGACAGTCTCCACGGGTGTGGCGATCAGACCCGAGGGGTCGCTGCGGGCCACGCCGATGCGGGCGTCACCGACGTCGATCCCGATGCGTACGCCTCGGCGCACCGGCTCAGGACCTCCCACCCGTGACCGCCCGACCGACCGCGTGCTCGACCTCGGCCAACGCCTGGTCGGCCTTGGTCGCGTCGGCGCCGCCGCCCTGGGCCACGTCGTCCTTGCCGCCGCCGCTTCCGCCGAGGGCAGCCGCAGCCACCTTCACGAGCGCGTTCGCCGAGACACCCCAGGACCTGGCCTCGTCGTTGACCGCGACGACGACCGCCGGCTTGCCGTTGCTGGAGCCGATGATCGCCACCACCCCGGGGGCCGCAGCGGGGATCCGCCCCCGGATGTCGAGCGCGAGCTTGCGGACGTCCCCGGCGCCGGCGCCCTCGACCCGGTGCCCGACGAAGCGCACGCCGTACACGTCGGTGGCGTTGGCGGCCAGCTCACCGGCGGAGGCCAGCAGCTGGGCCACCCGGACCTTCTCGATCTCCTTCTCGGCCGTGCGCAGCCGCTCCACGAGGTCGTGGACCCTGTCGGGCAGCTGCTCGGGACGCACCTTCAGCGTCTCGGAGAGCTGGGCGACGAGCACATGCTCGCGGGCCAGGAAGCGGTAGGCGTCGGAGCCCACGAGCGCCTCGACGCGGCGCACGCCCGAGCCGATCGACGACTCCCCCAGCAGCTTGATGACACCGAGCTGTCCCGACCGGCCCGCGTGCGTGCCTCCGCACAGCTCGCGGGCCCAGTCGCCGACGGAGATGACGCGCACCTCGTCGCCGTACTTCTCGCCGAACAACGCCATGGCTCCGGACTTGCGCGCCTCGTCCTGGGTCATCAGCTCGGCGTGGACGGCGAGGTCGGCGAGCACGAGGTCGTTGACCCGGGCCTCGACGTCGGCCATCGCCGACGCCGGCACCGCGCCGGTTGCGGAGAAGTCGAAGCGGAACCGCCCGGGGGCGTTCTCGGAACCGGCCTGTGTCGCGGTGTCCCCGAGCGCCTCGCGGAACGCCTTGTGCACCATGTGGGTCGCGGTGTGCGCGCGGCTGATGGACCGGCGCCGCTCGATGTCGACCAGCGCCTGCGCCTCGGTGCCGACGGTGAGCTCGCCGCTGAGCACCTTCGCGTGGTGGACGATCAGACCCGTGATGGGTGACTGGACGTCGCGCACCTGCACGACCGCGCCGTTGGACAGCTCGATGACGCCCTGGTCGGCGAGCTGGCCGCCGCCCTCGGCGTAGAACGGCGTGCGGTCGAGCACGAGCTCGACCTCGGCGCCCTCACCGGCGGAGCCGACCACGTCGGCACCGGACACGATGCCGCGCACCGTCGCCTCGGACACCACCTCGTCGTAGCCGGTGAACTCCACGGCCGCGCCGATGCTGTCGGCGACCTCGCGATAGGCACCGGCGGCCGCGTGCGTGCCCTTCTTCGCCTTGGCGTCGGCCTTCGCCCGCTCCCGCTGCTCGGTCATGAGCCGGCGGAAACCCTCCTCGTCGACGGTCAGACCCTGCTCGGCAGCCATCTCGAGAGTCAGGTCGATCGGGAAGCCATAGGTGTCGTGGAGCGCGAACGCCTTGGTGCCGGCCAGCGTCGTGCTCCCGCTGGTCCTCGCCTCGGTCGCCGCGAGGTCGAAGATGTTGGTGCCGGCCTTGAGGGTGGTGCGGAAGGCGTCCTCCTCGGCGTAGGCGACGGTCGAGATCCGCTGCCAGTCGCTCTCGAGCTCGGGGTAGGACAGCTTCATCCGGTCGCGGCTGACCGGTAGGAGCTCGGGGAGCACGCGGTCCTCGACACCGAGAAGGCGCATGGACCTGACCGCCCTGCGCAGCAGCCGGCGCAGCACGTAGCCGCGCGCCTCGTTGCCGGGGGTGACGCCGTCGGAGATCAGCATCATCGCGCTGCGCACGTGGTCGGCGACCACACGGAAACGTACGTCGTCCTCGTGGGAGGCGCCGTATCGACGACCGGAGACCTCGGACGCCCGCTCGATGACCGGGAAGACCTCGTCGATCTCGTAGAGGTTCTCCTTGTCCTGGAGCAGGTACGCCACCCGCTCGAGCCCCATGCCGGTGTCGATGTTCTTGCTCGGCAGCTCGCCGCGGATGTCGAAGTCCTCCTTGCTGCGGACGTTGTCGAGCTCGTACTGCATGAACACGAGGTTCCAGATCTCGAGGAAGCGGTCCTCGTCGACGACCGGCCCGCCGTCGGGGCCGTGCTCCGGGCCGCGGTCGATGTAGATCTCGCTGCACGGTCCGCCGGGACCGGGGACGCCCATGTGCCAGTAGTTGTCCTGCTTGCCACGTCGCTGGATGCGCTCGTCCGGCAGCTGCGCGACCTTGCGCCACAGACCGGCGGACTCGTCGTCGTCCTCGTAGACGGTCACCCAGACCTTGTCGGGGTCGAAGCCGTAGCCGCCCTCGGCCCGCGAACCTGTGACGAGCTCCCAGGCGTGCTCGATGGCCCCTTCCTTGAAGTAGTCCCCGAAGGAGAAGTTGCCGTTCATCTGGAAGAAGGTGCCGTGCCGGGTCGTCTTGCCGACCTCCTCGATGTCGAGGGTCCGCACGCACTTCTGGACACTCACCGCACGCTTGTACGGCGGCGTCTCCTGACCGAGGAAGTACGGCTTGAAGGGCACCATGCCGGCGTTGACGAACAGCAGGTTGGGGTCGTCGAGCAACAGCGAGGCTGAGGGGACCGCCCGGTGTCCGCGCTCCTCGAAGTGCGCGAGAAACCGTCGGCGGATCTCCGCGGTGTCCATCAGTTGTCGACCTCTCTCGTCCGTGGTGTGGTCAGCTGCAGCGGCGGTGCCTTGGCGGCGCCGATCCGGGTCGGGGTGGGCTCCTCGAGCCCGAGGCGGTCGCGGAGCTCGGACTCCCGGGCCGCCATCCCCGTGCGCACCTCGTCGCCGAAGAGGTGGGCGCCGAGGGAGAGCCCCGCCAGTCGGTCGCGGATCCCCTCGGGGGTGAGCGCCTCGGCGGCGCGGCGGGCCTTGACGAGGGTGTAGGCGCTCGTGGCCGCGCCGGCCACGAACCACAGCGTCCGGCTCATCGGACGTCCCGGCTCGCGACGGTCGGCGCCGCGGCGGTGACGGTCCCGCTCATGCGGCGTTCTCCTCGGTGACGGTGACAGGGCGTTGGCGGCGGGCGGCGCGGCGACGTTCCTTGCGCGCCCGCTTGACCTCGCGTCGCATCTCGAACGCGATCCGGTTGCGGGTCTCCGCGGACAGTGCCCGACGCAGTGCGTGGCCGAACGCCGCGGCCTTGACCAGCGGCTCGCCCACCGTCACCGACAGGGCCGCCCGGCCCGGAACCGGGGCGGCGGCGGGCGGTGGCTCACCGGCCGTGGTGATCACGAACTCGGTCGCAGGGAGTACGGCGCCGGCCGCCCCGCGCGAGGCGGCCAGCTCGGCGGCGAGCTCCTCGAGCCGCTCCCGTAGCTGCTCGAGGTCGGCCCGGGCGGCCTGCTCGGACACCCGTGCGCGCCGACTCTGGACGAGCGCCGCGAGCGCGACGCCGAGCAGCACGAGCACGACGGCGCCCGCGCCTCCTAGGGCTGCCCACAGTGCCGGATCCATAGACGGTGACCCTACCGTGCAGGCGGTCGGCCGACACCGCGCACCATGGCCCGGACGCGCTCCCAGCGTTCCTTGAGGCCGGCCTCCGCACCGAGGCTCGTCGGCTCGTAGTACACCGCCTCCGCGACGACATCGGGGGCGTACTGCTGCTCGGCGATGCCGTAGGCCTCGTCGTGGGCGTAGCGGTAGCCCCTCCCGTGCCCGAGCTGCTTCGACCCGCCGTAGTGGGCGTCGCGCAGGTGCGTCGGAACAGGACCGACCTTCCCGGCACGCACATCGGCCGAGGCGGCGTCGATCGCCTTGATCACCGCGTTGGACTTCGGCGCCAGGGCCAGGGCGATGGTCGCCTGGGCCAGGTTGAGCCGTGCCTCGGGCATCCCGATCAGCTGGACCGCCTGCGCAGCCGCCACAGCCGTGGTGAGCGCGGTCGGGTCGGCGAGCCCGACGTCCTCGCTGGCGAGGATCACCAGTCGCCGGGCGATGAACCTCGGGTCCTCCCCCGCCTCGACCATCCGGGCGAGGTAGTGGAGCGCGGCGTCGGCGTCGGAGCCGCGCACCGACTTGATGAAGGCACTGGTCACGTCGTAGTGCTGGTCACCCTGGCGGTCGTAGCGCACCGCCGCGCGGTCCACCGCAGTCTCCGTGGTCCCGACGTCGACGACCGTGGCGCCCTTGGCGACCGCTGCACCTGCGGCGGCCTCCAGGTAGGTCAGGGCCCGGCGGGCGTCACCACCGGCGAGGCGGACGAGGTGGTCACGGGCGGTCTCCTCGAGCTCGACGGCACCGTCGAGACCTCGAGCGTCGGCAAGGGCATGGTCGATGACGCCCCGGATGTCGTCGTCGGTGAGCGGCTCCAGGGTCAACAACAGGGACCTCGACAGGAGTGGTGAGATCACCGAGAAGAAGGGGTTCTCGGTCGTGGCGGCCACCAGGGTCACCCAGCGGTTCTCCACGCCCGGCAGCAGCGCGTCCTGCTGCGCCTTGGTGAACCGGTGCACCTCGTCGACGAACAGCACGGTCTCCTGCCCGCCGCGGGTGAGCTCGTGGCGGGCGGCGTCGATCGCGGCGCGGACCTCCTTGACCCCTGCGGCGACCGCGGAGACCTCGACGAACCGCCGGTTGGTCTGGCCGGACACGATCGAGGCGATCGTCGTCTTGCCGGTGCCCGGTGGTCCCCACAGCAGCAGCGACATCGGCTGGTCGCCCTCGACCAGGCGGCGCAGCGGCGAGCCGTCCGCGAGCAGGTGCTGCTGGCCCACGAGCTCGTCGAGGGTCCGCGGCCGCATCCGGACCGCAAGGGGTGCCGAGGAGTGCGTGTTGCCCGCCAGCGTGCCGCCCGACCGCGCAGGCGCGGGCCCGGGGCCGCCGTAGTCGAAGAGTCCCTCCACGACCGAAACCCTAACCGGGCTGTCCCGGCGCGCCTTCCCGGTCGGCGGGCACGGCGCCGAACTCCCCCGCGAAGTGGCAGGCGACACGGTGCGTGGGCGTGATCTCCAGCAGGGGCGGGTCGACCTGGGCGCACACCTCCTGCGCCCGCCAGCATCGCGTCCGGAAGCGGCAGCCGGAGGGCGGGGAGACGGGGCTCGGCGGCTCACCCGGGAGCCGGATGCGGTGCAGCCGCTCCCCCGACGTCCCTCGTCGGACGTCCGGCACCGCCGACATCAGCGCCTGGGTGTAGGGGTGCAGCGGCCGCGTGTAGAGCGAGTCCCGGTCGGCGGTCTCCACGATCCGGCCGAGGTACATCACCGCGACGTCGTCGCAGAAGTGGCGTACGACGGCGAGGTCGTGACTGATGAGGAGGAAGGCGACCCCGAGCTCGCGCCGCAGGTCCTGGAGCAGGTTGACCACCTGTGCCTGCACCGAGACGTCGAGCGCGGACACCGGCTCGTCGGCGACCACGAGCCGTGGCTCGACGGCCAGGGCCCTGGCCACCGCGACCCGCTGGCGCTGCCCGCCGGAGAGGTCAGCGGGATAGCGGTCCACGTGACGGGGGTCCAGGCCCACGAGCTCCAGCACCTCACGCACGCGCCGTCCGACCCCTCCGGCCGGGACGAGCGCGTGCGCGCGCAGGGGGGTGGCGAGGGCGGTGCCGACCGTCTGGCGCGGGTTCAGCGAGCCGTAGGGGTCCTGAAAGACCATCTGGATCTGCCGGCGCAGCGGCCGCATCTCCTTGCGGCTGAGCGCACCGATCTCGGTGCCGGCGAAGCGGATCGACCCGGAGGTCGGCTGCTCCAGACGGGCCACGAGCCGGCCGGTGGTGGTCTTGCCGGAGCCGGACTCCCCCACGATCCCGAGGGTCCCCCCCGGGCGCAGGTCGAAGGAGATCCCGTCCACCGCCCGCACGGCGCCCTGGAACCGTGATCGCCGAGCGGTCGGCCGCGCCGGGAAGAGCTTGCGCAGGTCGCGGACCGCGAGAAGCGGATCGGGAGGCGCCGGGTCGTGCGTCATGGCCCCACCTGCCCCTCGCCGAGCGGCACGTCCTCGGGCAGGTGGCAACGCCGGAGGCGCCCCGTCTCACCGCTCACCGGGACGAGGTCGGGCAGGTCGGTGCCGCAGCGGCCCCCGGGGACGGTCTCGGCGAAGGCGCAGCGCGGGTGGAAAGGACAGCCGTCCGGCGGTGTGAGCAGGCTCGGCGGGCTCCCCGGCACGGGCCGCAGTCGCTCCTCGCGTGCTCCCAGGTCGGGGGTGCTCTGCAGCAGCCCCCACGTGTAGGGCATCCGGGGACGCGCCAGGAGGTCGCGGGCCGGCCCTGCCTCGACCGCACGCCCGGCGTACATGACGAGCAGCCGGTCCGCGGTCTCGGCGACCACCCCCAGGTCATGGGTGACGTGCACGAGCGCGGTTCCGGTCTCCTGCTGGACCTCCCGGAGCAGGTCGAGGACGTCGGCCTGCACGGTGACGTCGAGGGCGGTCGTCGGTTCGTCCGCCACCACCACCGCCGGCCCGTTCACGAGGGCCATCGCGATCACGACCCGCTGGCGCATCCCGCCCGAGAGCTGATGAGGGTGGTCGCCCGCCCGGCTGCGGGCCGCCGGGATGCCCACCCGGTCGAGCATCGCCACGGCCCGCTCCGCCGCGTCCGCGCGCGAGACGGCGTGGTGTGCGCGGTAGGCCTCCGCGACCTGCCGGCCCACGGGGTAGAACGGGTGCAACGCGCTGGTGGGGTCCTGGAAGACCATGGCCACCGACCGTCCGCGCAGCCGGCGCAGCACCGGTTCGCGCGCACCGACCACCTCGGTCCCGGCCACGAGGACCGACCCCGTGACCCTGGCCCGCCGCGGGTCGTGCAGCCCGAGCAGGGCCGTCGCGGCCGCCGTCTTGCCCGACCCCGACTCCCCCACGACGCCGAGCGTCTGACCGGGACGAACGGTGAACGACAGCCCTGTGACAGCCCGGACGTCGCCCGCGTCGGTCGGGAACCGGACGGTGAGATCCCGCACGGCGAGGGCGGCGTCGGCGGCGGACGTCACGACGTCCTCACCCGCGGGTCGACCAGCCCGTAGGCGAGGTCGACGACGAGGTTCGCGACGACGACGAGGACCGCCCCGAGCAGCACGGTGGCGTGCAGCACGGGGAAGTCCTGGGGCGCCCGGACCGCCTCGAGGGCCCAGCTACCCACGCCGTCGATCCCGAAGATCTGCTCGGTGAACACGGTCCCGGCCAGCAGCGCCGCCATGTCCAGGCCGAAGATCGTCAGAACCGGGGCGATCGCCGCGCGCAGACCGTGGCCGAACACCACGCGGCGCGGCGACAGGCCCTTGGCCCGCGCGGTGGTGATGTAGTCCTCGCCGAGGGTCTCGACCATGGCTCCGCGGGTGTAGCGGGCGTACTGCGTGGAGCCGGCCACCCCCAGGACCAGCCAGGGCAGGAGCAGCCCGCTGGCCCAGGCGACCGGGTCCTCGGTGAGAGGGGTGTACCCGGTCCCCGGGAACAGGCCCCACTGCAGGGCCAGGACGATCCAGGCGAGCAGCGCCAGCAGGTAGTACGGGACCGAGGAGACCAGCAGGCTTCCCCCCACGAGCAGCCGGTCGGCCGTCGTACCCCGCCAGCGCGCGGCCAGCGAGCCTGTCGTCACCCCGACCAGCAGGTAGATCGTCGCACCGCCGACAGCGACGGAGAGGGTCGCGGGGAACCTCCGGGCCAGCTCCTCGGTCACCTCCTGCCGGCTTCCGTAGGAGATGCCGAGGCACGGCGCGGCGCAGGTGTGCTCGCCACCAACCACGACCGTGCGGTCCACGACGAGGCCCCTCACGAAGGCGGCGTACTGCGTCACCACGCTCTGGTCGAGGCCCATCTGCCGTTCGATCGCGGCGAGCCGTTCGGGCGTGCAGCGGCCCTGCGCCTCGCAGACGGGTCCAGCCGGGTTGCCCGGCCCGAGGAAGAACAGCGCGAAGACGAACATCGACGTCAGCGTGACGACGAGCAGCGCCGACGTCAGGCGTCGCGCGACGAAGCCGGCCACGTGCCCCTGCCTCCTTCGAAGCTCAGTCGTCGAGCCAGATCGTCTTGTACGTCGGCATGCCCAGGGTCCCGTCCACCCGGTGGCCCATGACCTTGGACCCGTGCGCGTGCGCCACGCCGCCGTACCCGATCACGAACAGGGGGAAGTAGGTCTCCGCCACGTGCCGCCCGAGGTCGTTCCACGCCGCAGGCTGCTGCTCCGTGGGCAGCATCACGACCTCACGGATCCGCCGGTCCACGTCCGGCTCGCTGAAGGCCGCGTAGTTCGAGCCGAGCCCCTCCTCGTCGAGGTCGGAGCTCTCGAGCACCGGCGGGATCCACGACCCGCCCGAGGGCCAGTCCGAGCACCACCCGGCGGCCCGCAGGTTGACCTCGCTGTCGGGGTCGCGGCGCTCGGTGGAGTAGTCGGCGACCGTCGTGGCCACGGGTCGGGGGGTGAACCCCACATCCCTCAGCGCGCGGACGACCACGTCCTTGGTCGCCACGTCGAGCGGGTCGTCTCCGCGGAACAGCCATCGGATCTCGTAGCCGACCGCGTCGACCTCCTCGAGCAGCCGACGGGCGGCGGCGGGGTCGGTCTCCCCCGGGGCCGTGTCGAGGAGGGAGTACTCCGTCCGGCCCGGGATGCCGGGCGGCATGAGGTTCTCGCCCCACACTCGCGTGACGTTCTCGATCTGCCCCGCCGCGAGGGCGGCGTCGCGGTAGGGGTAGGCGTAGGCCAGCGCCTGCCGCACCCGCTTGTCGGTCACCTTGCGGTAGTCCGGCGCCCAGTACGTCGTGCACGGCTGTGGGCCGAGCTCGAGGCGGTCCGGGTGCTCGTCCTGGAAGGTCCGGAAGTTCTCGGCCAGCACGTCGTCGTAGGTGAGGGTGCGCTCTCCGTCACCCTGGTCGTTGAGCAGCACCTGGTCGACCTGCGTGGCCGGCACCTGGAACGCGAACTCGTAGCGGTCGGGGTACTGCGTCCGCGCCGGGTCGGTGGCGGGGTCCCAGTGCGGGTTGCGCACCAGGGTGAGCGACTTCTCGGGCACGTAGTCGTCGAACATGTACGGCCCCGTGGCCCAGGGGTGTCGGAGATACGTCTCCGGGGCGTCCTCGCCGGCAGGGACCGGTCCCATGGCCGGGAAGGCCGCCCAGTAGGGGAGGTCGGGGAAGGGTCGTTCCATCTTCAGCGTGAGCCTGTTCCCGTCCACGACCACGCCGGCGTAGCCGGTGCCGGACCGGTAGGGACCCTTGTACTTGTCGCCGTCGAGGAAGTAGTCGTTGCTGTACGCCGCCCCACCGGGGAAGGTGGAGCGGTCGAAGGAGCGCAGGATGCCGTAGCGGACGTCCTCGGCGGTGACCTCGCGGCCGTTCTCCCACTTCACACCCCCGCGGATCGTGAAGGTCCACTCGGTGTAGTCGGCGTTGGAGGTGCCCAGGTCGGTGGCGAGGTCGGGGACCAGCACCATGTCGCCGGTCTCCTCGTCGTAGGTGTACTGCGTCAGCGAGCGGGTCACCAGGCCACCGAGGATGGACAGGGTGTTGAGGAAGTACGCCTCGCTCGGGTCCATGCTGTTCAGCCCGTCCGCGCTGAGGACCCGCACCGTGCCGCCCTCGCGGGCGCCGTCGATCTCCACGGGCCCCTCCCGGTCGGGATCCTTCGCGGACCCGGCGGCACCGAGCCCGCTGCGGTCGATCCCGTCGGGGGCCGCGTCGCGGCGGTCCCCGTCGCCCCCACCACCGCAGGCGCTCAGCACCAGGGCGGCCACCATGGACGCGGCGAGCAACCCCCGGCCCCGCCTCGCGCCGGTCACCGGCGGGTCCTCGGGTCGAAGGCGTCGCGGACCGCGTCGCCGAGCAGGTTCAGCGCCAGGACGAGCACCATCACGGTCAGCACCGGGGCCCAGAGGTAGAGCGGGTATCGCTCGAAGGAGTCCACGGCCTGGTTGATCGTCTGGCCGAGCGAGGGCACCCCGGTCAGGCCGATGCCGAGGTAGGACAGCCCGGCCTCCGCGGCCACGAACGCCGGCACCGAGAGGGACACGGCCACGACGATCGGGGCGACCAGGTTGGGCAGCAGCTCTTTGAGGAGGATGTGCCTCGTCGACAGACCCATCACCACCGCCGCCTGGACGAACTCCCGCTCGCGCAGGGAGAGCACCTGTCCCCGGATCAGCCGGGCCAGCCCCATCCACCCGAAGGTGACCAGCACGGCGACCAGCGCGACCACCTGCGCCAGCGCCAGACCGTCGGGGTCGGTGGAGAACCGCGACACCACGATCGGCGCCAGGGCGAGCGCGCCGAGCAGGAACGGGAAGGACAGGAACAGGTCGATCACGAACGACACGACCCGGTCCGTGCGGCCCCCGACGAAACCCGCGACGAGTCCGACACCGACGCCGACCAGGGTGGTCAGCACCGTCGCCACGACGGCCACACCGAGGGACGTCCTCAGGCCGTAGAGCAGGGTCGCGAGGTTGTCGACGCCGGTGCGCGGTGCCAGCCCCAGTGGGTGCTGCCAGGTGAAGGGCTCGTAGGGCGGCCCCACCGCCGGATAGCCGTCGAAAAGGAGGACCTCGCTCGGCCGCGGTGCGTCCGGATGGCCGACGGTCGCGTGGATGCCCCACAGCGACGTGACCAGCGGGGCGAGCAGCCCGAGCAGCACCAGCACGAGCACCACGGCACCCGAGACGACCGCCACCGGGTCCGAGCGCAGCCGGCGGAGCGCGGTGCGGTGCGGTGACACACCGGTGCCGGCCCGGTCCGGCCTCGCCTCGGCTGCGAGGTCCTCGGCGAGGCGCTCGAGGTCCGCGGTGGTGCTCATCGCTGTGTCCGTCCCTCCGTGGCCCCCCAGCCGTTCGCAGGGTATTCCACGCAGAGCCGGGCCGCGGGCGATACGCGTAACGATCACGTACCGTCCGCCGCGCCCGGGCGGCCCCGGGTCAGTCGGTGGCGGGCTCCTTCGCGCCCTTGTCCTCCGGCTTGGCGTCCACGCCTGCCTCCGCACGCTGCTGCGGCGTGATCGGGGCGGGGGCGGCGGTGAGCGGGTCGTAGCCCGCGCCGGTCTTCGGGAAGGCGATGACGTCGCGGATCGAGTCGGTGCCCGCCAGGAGGGCGACGATCCGGTCCCACCCGAACGCGATGCCGCCGTGGGGCGGGGCGCCGTACTTGAAGGCCTCGAGCAGGAAGCCGAACTTCTCGCTCGCCTCCTCCTCGCCGATGCCCATCACCTCGAAGACCCGCTTCTGCACGTCCTCGCGGTGGATACGGATCGAGCCGCCGCCGATCTCGTTGCCGTTGCAGACGATGTCGTAGGCGTACGCGAGCGCCTCGCTCGGGTCGACGTCGAAGGTGTCCATCGACTCCGGCCTCGGTGAGGTGAAGGCATGGTGCACAGCGGTCCACTGGCCGCTGCCGACGGCGACGTCACCGGCGGCGGTGGCCTCGTCGGTGGGCTCGAACAGTGGGGCGTCGACGACCCAGACGAACTTCCAGGCCGACTCCTCGCGCTGTCCTGAGCTCGTCGAAGGTATCAGGCCGGCGCGCCGGCCGATCTCGAGACGGGCCGCGCCAAGCAGTCCTCGGGAGTGCTTCCCGGGGCCTGCTGCGAAGAAGATCGCGTCACCCGGCCGGGCGCCCACGTGTGCGGCGATACCGGCCTTCTCCGCGTCACTGATGTTCTTGGCGACCGGCCCACCGAGCTCGCCGTCCTCACCGACCAGGACGTAGGCCAGGCCCCGGGCGCCGCGCTGCTTGGCCCACTCCTGCCACGCGTCGAGCTGCTTGCGCGGCTGGCCAGCCCCTCCGGGCATGACGACCGCGCCGACGTAAGGCGCCTGGAAGACCCGGAACGGCGTGTCCGCGAAGAACGCCGTGCAGTCGACGAGCTCGAGCCCCATGCGCAGGTCCGGCTTGTCGGTGCCGTACCGGTGCATCGCCTCCTCGTAGGTCATCCGCGGGATCGGCAGCTCGATCTCGACGCCGACCAGGCGCCACAGCTCGCGGAGGATCTCCTCCGACAGCGCGATCACGTCGTCCTGCTCGACGAAGCTCATCTCGATGTCGAGCTGGGTGAACTCCGGCTGGCGGTCGGCGCGGAAGTCCTCGTCCCGGTAGCAGCGGGCGATCTGGTAGTAGCGCTCCATCCCGCCGACCATCAGCAGCTGCTTGAACAGCTGCGGGCTCTGCGGCAGGGCGTACCAGCTGCCGGGCTGGAGACGGGCCGGCACCAGGAAGTCGCGGGCGCCCTCCGGCGTGGACCGGGTGAGGGTCGGGGTCTCGATCTCGACGAAGTCGTAGCGGTCCAGCACCTCGCGGGCGGCCCGGTTGACCTTGCTCCGCAGCCGGATCGCCTCGGCCGGACCCTGCCGACGCAGGTCGAGGTAGCGGTGCTTGAGGCGGACCTCCTCGCCGACCTCGACGTGCTCGTCGATCGGGAACGGCAGCGGTGCGGCGGTGCTGAGCACCTCCACCTCGGCGGCGATCACCTCGATCTCACCGGTGGGCAGGTTCGGGTTCGCGTTGCCCTCCGGGCGCATCGAGACCTCGCCGGTCACCTTGAGGCAGTACTCCGAGCGGAGGTGGTGGGCGACGTCCTCGTCGCGCACCACGACCTGCACCACGCCCGAGGCCTCGCGAAGGTCGAGGAACGCGACCCCGCCGTGGTCACGCCGGCGGCCGATCCAGCCGGCCAGGGTCACGGTCTGTCCGGCGTGCTCGGGGCGCAGGCTGCCGGCGTCATGGGTGCGGATCACGAAAGCTCCTCTTGCGTGTGCGTGATGATGCGGGGGACGAGATCCTCGGCAGGTGGGGTCCAGGCGTCCGCATCGGCGTCGACCTGCTCGCCACTGCGGATGTCCTTGACCTGGTCGGCTCCCCCGTCGCCTCCGGGGAACCAGACGAACGGGATGCCACGCCGCTCGGCGTACCTGATCTGCTTGCCGAACTTCTGCGGCGCGGCGGCGACCTCGGTGGGGACGCCGCGGGCGCGCAGCCGCTGGGCGACCACGTCGGAGTGCGGGCGGCTCTCCTCGTCGGCGAGGGCGACCATCACCACCGAGGGGACCTTGCGGTCCGACCCCAGCAGGCCACGGTGGATCAGCGGCACGAGGGTGCGGGAGATGCCGAAGGAGATGCCGACACCCGGGTAGGTCGTGCGGCCGTCGGAGGCGAGGGCGTCGTACCGCCCGCCGCCACCCACGGACTTGAGGAACTCGAAGCCCTCCATGTGGATCTCGAAGACCGTGCCCGTGTAGTAGTCCAGGCCGCGCGCCAGGCTCAGACTCGCCTCGACCGAGAACCGGTCGCCGTTGAGCGAGCGGCAGCCCTCAACCACCGCGGCGAGCTCGGCGAGGCCCGTCTCGAGCAGGTCGTCCTCGACGCCCAAGACGCGCACCTGCTCCACGAAGGACGAGTCCGCCGCCGAGATCTCGGCGAGCTGCAGGCACCGGGACGCCTGGTCCTCGCTCAGCCCGCCCTCGGAGACGAGCAGCTCACCGACCTTGTCGGCGGGCAGCTTGTCGAGCTTGTCGATGATGCGGATGACCGCCGACGGGTCCGGGGCGCCGAGCCCCGCGTAGAAACCCTGGATCAGCTTGCGGTTGTTCACCCGCAGCTTCAATGGGGGCAGCGGCAGGGCGGACAGCGCCTCCGCCATCACCCGGGCCACCTCGACGTCGAAGTGGAAGGGCAGCTCGTCCTTCGCCACCACGTCGATGTCGGCCTGGGTGAACTCGCGGAAACGGCCCTCCTGGGGCCGCTCGCCGCGCCAGGCCTTCTGGATCTGGTAGCGGCGGAAGGGGAACTCCAGCTTCCCGGCGTTCTCGAGCACGTAGCGCGCGAACGGCACGGTCAGGTCGAAGTGCAGCCCGAACTGCGCGGCGGAGTCGGCGTCCACGTCGCCCTCGGCCTGGAGCCGGCGCAGCACGTAGACCTCCTTCGAGGTCTCCCCCTTGCGGAGCAGCTGGTCCATCGGCTCGACTGCGCGGGTCTCGACGTTGGCAAAGCCGTGCAGCTCGAAGGTACGGCCCAGGCGCTCGATCACCTGCAGCTCCACCACGCGCTGCTCGGGCAGGAACTCGGGGAACCCGCTCAGCGGGGTCGGCTTGCTCATGTCACAGACCTCGGGTGTTCGGGAGGGGTGCGGGGCCGTGGGCCGGGTCTGCGAGGTCGCGGCCGGCGACGTCGAGGAGGTAGGGGTTGGTGGCCCTCTCCCGGCCGATGCTGGTCTGCTCGCCGTGGCCCGGCAGCACGACGATGTTGTCGGCGAGCGGGAGCACCTTGGTGGCCAGCGTGCGCAGCATCGTCGGATGGTCCCCGCCCGGCAGGTCGGTGCGGCCGATGGACCCGGCGAAGAGCAGGTCGCCGGAGAACATCACCTCGGCGATGTCGTCGCCACCCTGGCCGTCGTACGGAGACCGGAAGGTGACCGAGCCTCGGGTGTGCCCCGGGGTGTGGTCGACGACGAACGTGAGGCCGGCGAGCTCGAGGGCCTGGCCGTCGGTGAGCTCGGCGACCCGGTCGGGCTCGGCGAACTCGTGCGTGCCGCCGAGCAGCATGCCCGCTGTCTCCGGGGAGATCCCGGCCATCGGGTCGGCGAGCAGGTGGCGGTCCTCCGGGTGGATGTAGGCGGTCGCGTCGTAGCTGCCGGCGACCGGCGCGACGCACCACATGTGGTCGATGTGGCCGTGGGTGACGAGCACCGACACCGGCTTCAGCCTGTGCTCGCGCACTACCTCGGCGACCCCGGCGGAGGCGTCCTTGCCCGGGTCGATCACCACGCACTCCTGACCCGGGGCGGTCGCGGCGACGTAGCAGTTGGTCCCCCACGGTCCGGCCGGGAAGCCTGCGATGAACACGGGTGCGCACTCCTGCTCGGGTGGGGGTGGGTGACCGGTGAAGCCTACCGAGCCGGTTGCGACGTACGGAAACCGCGGCAGCCGTTATGCGGTCGTAGCCGTCAACTCGGTGTCGCCCGTGGCCGGGGACACCTAGACTCGCCGGTGGATGTGACCACGATGCACCGCGCCGACGAGCGGCGTGGCCTGCACCTGACCGAAGAGGTGTTCCGGTGAGCGACTCCCAGCCAGCCCCGCCCGCTCAGCCCGCTGAGAACCCGGCTGAGAGCCCCGATGTGAGTCCGACCGAGGCCACCGCCGAC
>DGBP01000038.1:0-1468 GCA_002384855.1 Nocardioidaceae bacterium UBA4001
CGAGCGCCAGGACTGCGGTGATCAACGGCACCAGCATTGCGAACACCGAGCCGAACGCCACCAGGAGGACCAGGACGGCCGCGGCCAGGCCGACGGCCTCGCTGCCCGAGGGGTGGTTCTCCGCGTCGAGCGCCGCTCCGCCGTACTCCACCTGGACGCCCAGGTCCTCGACCGGGGCGAACGCGTCTTGCGCGGCCTCGACGTGGTCCTCCCCGATGTCGGCCGCGCGGTCGGTGAACCGGACCGTGGAGACGGCCGTCGTGCCGTCCTCGGAGACCATCTCCTGCCCGGGTCCGTACGGCGACGTCACCGAGGAGATGCCGTCGAGCTCGGCAACGTCCGCGACGGCTACGTCGACGGCCGTGCGGACCTTGGTCCCGGTGACGCCGTCCTCGTCGTGGATGACGACCTGCATCCCGTCGCCCGACATCTCGGGGAACTTCTCCTCGAGGGCGTCGTAGGCGGCCTGGGAGTCGGTGTCCTCGATCGACAGGTCGTTGCTGAACGACCCGCCGTAGGACTGGCCGGCGAGCAGGACGCCACCCACGAGCAGCAGCCACGTCACGATGACCAACCATCGGTGGCGGACGGAGAAGGTGGCTAGTGCGCGCAGCATCATGGCTCCCGGCATGTCGGTGACGGAGTGACCCGGTCCCTCAGGGTAAAAAGTGAGACATTACTGTCTCACTTGGAACACCATACACCGTGTGGTTGGGGGGGTGGGTGCGTGCTCCGCGGGGACCCGCAGCCCTCGACAAGGGCGGGCAGGCGTTGGAAGCCCTCAACGAGGTCTGACCAGGTGCGGCCGGTCCAGGCACCTGGCGTTCGACGTCAGGGACGTCGGGGAGAGTCCATGAGCGCCGGCTCCGACACGAAGCAGCTGCGGCAGCGGGCCTCGTAGGTGAACGTGCCGTCGTCCGGCAGCGCCTGCGACCTGCCCAACGGCTCGACGAACGGCTCGCCCGCCGAGAGCACCTGCGTGTGCGTGGCGTTGAAGTTCCGGCACCGGTCGCACACCGACCGGCGGTAGGTCACCGTCGCGGGCCCGAGCTCGAGCAGTGCCTTCACCGGGGCGAACAGCTCGCCGCAGTGGTCGAGGTCCAGCCCGGCGGCAACCACGCGCGTGCCTCGTGAGAGGAGCTGGCCCACCACGCCGACGTCGGCGAGGCTGAACATGTGGACCTCGTCCACGCCCACCACCTCGACCTCCTCGGCCAGCGACTCGGAGAGGTCGGCGACCTTCGTGGTGGTCAGCGCGCCGCCGGTCCGCGACACCACGCCGGTGTCCCGGACGTGGCGTGCCGACTGGTACACGCGGTGGGTGGTGTTGGAGTACCGCAGCGGCGACAGGAGGCTGATCAGCTCCAGCGACTTGCCGGACTTCATCGGCCCCAGGATGAGGGTCAGGTCCATGGGCGAGGTCAGGTCACCGCCTCAGTGGGCGACGGCCGTCTCCGACTCCTTCTTC
>DGBP01000038.1:1489-4126 GCA_002384855.1 Nocardioidaceae bacterium UBA4001
GCGTGGTGCACGAGGTCGTACGGCCAGTGCCAGCCCAGCTCGTCGACGCCCACGAGGATGATGTGGCCACCGACCCACAGCATCGCCGCCGTGCCGACGACCGAGATGACCGTGAGGACCCTCGGCATCGCGTTGACCAGGCCCTTCCCGAACCGGGAGACGAACCCCTTGCCCCGCTCGGCCAGGTGCAGGCCCGCGTCGTCCATCTTCACGATGAGGGCGACGACGCCGTACACCACCACCGTGACGAGCAGGGCGACCGCGGTGAGGATGATCAGCCGGCTCCAGAAGCCCTCGCTGGCGATCTCGTTGAGGGAGATGACCATGATCTCGGCGGAGAGGATCAGGTCGGTCCGGACGGCGCCGCTGACGATCTCGTCCTCGCTCTTCTCGCTGTTGTCCTCCGCGTGGGCCCCGTGGCCACGCAGCGCGCCCCAGATCTTCTCGGCGCCCTCGTAGGAGAGGTAGCCGCCACCCAGCATGAGGATCGGCGTCAGCAGCCAGGGCAGGAACTGGCTGAGCAGCAGGGCGATCGGCAGGATGAAGATCAGCTTGTTCTTGATCGAGCCCTTGGCGATCCGCTTGATGATCGGCAGCTCGCGCTCGGCGGCGACACCGTGGACGTACTGCGGAGTGACCGCGGTGTCGTCGATGACCACGCCCGCGGCCTTGGTGGAGGCACGACCTGCGGCCACGCCCACGTCGTCGACCGAGGCTGCGGCGAGCTTCGCGAGCGCCGCGACGTCGTCGAGCAGCGCGAACAGCCCGCCGCTCATCGGGGGCCTCCACCGGTGCTCGTGATCGGGGAAGGAGCGTTGCGCTTCACGGTGGTGCCTTCCGGGTGTCGAGGGCGGACGTCGTGGGTCCTTGTTCCCTATTCTGCTGCCCGCATACCGCGAGGTCGATCACCGGGACACCCAGGACAGCGGGGTGGCGCTCAGCTCTCCGGCGCGCCGCCCGTGCGACAGGAGGCTCCGGCGCAGTGCTCGAGGCGTGCCAGCCGGTCGGCGTACTCCTGCTTGACCTCGCGGTGGGCCGGGTCGCCGGCGAGGTTGACGAGCTGGTGCGGGTCCGAGCGCCGGTCGTAGAGCTCCTCGGCGCCGGTCGCGGCGTACCTCACGTAGACGTGGTCCTGCGAGCGCACTCCGCGCCACCACCAGTCGGCGTCGTCCGCGCCGCCCTGGATCAGATAGTGGGAGTACGGCGTCCCGCCTCGGCGCAGGAACGGCAGCATCGACCGTCCGTCCACCGGCCGACCCGGCTGCACCTTCGCCATGGCGGCGATCGTGGGGGCGACGTCGGCCATGCCGAACATCCCCGTCCGGACCGCGCCCACGGGGATCCCCGGGCCGCGGACCAGGAAGGGCACCTGCAGTGACTCCTCGTAGGGCTTGTTCTTCCCCACTGTCCGGTGCTCGCCGAGCTGGAAGCCGTTGTCGGAGGCGAAGACGATGTAGGTGTTGGCGAGCTCACCGGTCTCGCGCAGTGTGCGGACGGCCGCCCGGACCTGGTCGTCGACCGCCCGGAGGGACCGGATCCGCGCCCGGTGCAAGGAGATGACCCGCTTCTTCGACACCGGCGACCGCTGCCGCACCCAGGCCGGCTTGTCGCTCACGTCGGCCTCGTTGAAGGCGGGGTCGCTCAGCGAGGGCGGCATCGCGTCCCGGTAGAGGAAGTTGTGGCGGATGGCGGGGACGGGCGGCCGGAACCTGCCGTTGACGAACATGTCATGCGGTGGGACCTGGTTGGTCCAGATGAAGAACGGCGCACCGCTGTCGGAGAAGCGCTTGATGTAGCGGGTCGTCAGCTCGCCCATCAGGTCCGCGGTGTGGACGCCCCGGTACGTCGCCGGGTTGCCGTTGCGGAACATCGTGAGGTCGTAGGCGCCGTAGATGTTGCCCAGGATCGGGTTGAAGACCGTCCAGCCACCCTGGTGGTCCCGCGTGGTCTCCCAGCCGTTGAGGTGCTTGCCGACGAACGCCGTGCGGTAGCCGGTGGAGCGCAGCCAGGAGCCGAGGTTGTTGTCGGGCGACTTCAGGCTCGGGTAGCCGCCGAAGACGCCCTTGTTGTGGTGCACCCCGTTGTTCTGGGCGTACTGCCCGGTGAGGATCTCCGCCCTGGCCGGACAGCACATGGGGTGGTTGCTCACGAAGCCGGTGGAGGTGACGCCACGGTTCTGGATCAGCCGCCGCGTCTCCGGCATCCAGCGCAGGTCGGTCCGGGCCATGTCGTCGGTCAGGATCAGCAGGACGTTGGGGCGATTGTCGGCGTCTGCCCGGGACGAGCCGGAGGCCGTGAAGGGTGCCTGCTGGAGGGCCACTGCCAGGGTGCCGCCGACGGTCAGCAGGGCTGCCAGGAACGCCCGCAGAGGTGCTGTACGGCTAGACGTCCCGCGGGCTGCCGAGCCCGACGGGCGGTGGTACTGGTCCATCTGAGATCCCCCGTGGTGCGCGTCGCGGGTGGGCGACCGCGACCGTGTGCGCGCCCGTGCGTCCCGGACGACGGTACAGGGTCACTGTGTACGGGAAAGTCGGATATGCCGCAGAGTCGTCGGTCCCCGCGAGGGGTGGGGAAGGTCCGCCCGAGCTGTCAGGAGTGTCGGTGGTCGCACGTATGTCCTGGATCTCTGCTTGAGTG
>DGBP01000045.1:0-5975 GCA_002384855.1 Nocardioidaceae bacterium UBA4001
CTCGTCCTCGGCCGGCACGTGGTCGGCGAACAGGGGCGAGCCCGAGGTGGTGCGGATGCCCGCCGTCAGGTGGGTGTCCTTGTGGGCGATCGGCAGCCCGTGCAGCGGCCCGACCTCCTCCCCCGCGGCGAGGGCCCGGTCGGCCCGGTCCGCCTCCTCCCGCGCTCGCTCGGGCACCAGCGTCACGACGGCGTTCACCCGCGGGTTCAGCCGCTCGATCCGGTCGAGGTGCGCCTCGAGCAGCTCGCGGGCCGACAGCTCGCGGGCGCGCACCGCCTCCGCCATGCGACGGGCGGACCAGAGACAGATCTCCTCGGACACCGACACCTCCGGGTGGAGCGGTTGCGACATGCTGTGCGCATGAACCTATCCGGCCCCACCGACACGATCACCTACCTCGACCGGGCGACCGTCCGCGCACTGCTGCCGGACCCCGTCGAGCAGGTGGACCGGCTGGCCGAGGTCTACCGTTCCATGGCGCGCGGTCGGGCGGAGAACCCTCCCAAGATCGGGGTGCATCCGCGCTCCGACGCGTTCCTGCACGCGATGCCGGCCTACCTCGCCGACGGGGACGTCACGGCGCTCAAGTGGGTCGGCGCCTACCCCGGCAACCCCGCCCGCGGCCTCCCGTACATCTCCGGCCTGCTCGTCCTCAACGACTCCGACAGCGGCCTGCCGGTCGCGGTGATGGAGGCGGCCGAGCTCACCGCCGCACGCACGGCAGCCGCCAGCGGGGTCAGCATCCGCCACCTCGCGCACCCGGGGTGGCAGCGGGTCGCCATCCTCGGGTACGGCGAGCAGGGGCGTGCCCACGCAGCCATGGTCCGGGCGCTGAACCCCTCCGCCTCGATCCGGGTCTACGGCGGGCCGCGGGTCCCGGGTCCGCTGCCGGGGGTCGAGGTCGTCCCCGACGCACGCACCGCCGTGGACGGCGCGGACGTCGTGGTCACCGCCGGCCCGATGGCGGCCGACCCCGCACGGCGGCTCGAGCTGTCCTGGCTCGGCGAGCGCGTGCTCGTCGTACCCGTCGACTTCTCCGCCTACGTCAGCGCCGAGGTGGCTGCCGCCGCCGACGACCTGGTCACCGACGACGTCGCGCAGCTCGAGCACTACCGCGGGCTGGGCCACTTCGCCGGCTGGCCGCGGCCGCACCGGTCGCTCGGGGAGGCACTCGACTCCCGTCCCGCCGGCGACCTCCGGATCTCCTGCAGCCTCGGGGTGGGAGCGGCCGACGCGGCGCTCGCCGACGTGGTGCTGCAACGCGCCGAGTCGGAACGGCTCGGGATCCGCCTGCCCCGCTGACCCACACTGGTCGGGGGGTAATTGTGTGCCCCGCCCCCATCCCCCGGGGGCACGCGGCTCCGTAGGTTCTTGGACCATGCAGACCCCCTCCTCCGGACTCGCCGGGAAGCGCGCCGTCGTCACCGGTGGCGCGAGCGGCATCGGCGCCGCGGTCGCGCGACGGCTCGCCGCAGACGGGGCGCACGTGGTCGTCTGCGACCGCGACCAGGNNACCACCGCGCTCGCGGACGTCACCCTCGAGGCGGACGTGCTCGTCAACAACGCCGGCATCCAGCACGTCTCCCCGGTCGAGGACTTCCCCCCGGACCGCTTCGCGATGATCCTGCGCCTCATGCTCGAGGCACCGTTCCTGCTGTCGCGGGCGTGTCTGCCCCACATGTACGACCGCGGCTGGGGCCGCATCGTCCACATCTCCAGCGCCCACGGCCTCCGCGCCAGCGCCTACAAGTCGGCCTACGTGTCCGCCAAGCACGGGCTCGAGGGGCTGTCGAAGGTGATCTCCCTGGAAGGTGCGGACCGCGGGGTCACCAGCAACTGCGTGAACCCCGGCTACGTCCGCACCCCGCTGGTCGAGAAGCAGATCGCCGACCAGGCGCAGGTGCACGGACTGTCCGAGGACGAGGTGGTCACGAAGGTGATGCTCACCCGCTCGGCGATCAAGCGGCTCATCGAGCCCGACGAGGTCGCGGGTGCGGTGGCGTACCTCTGCTCCGACGACGCGGCGTTCGTGACCGGGAGCAACATCGTCATCGACGGCGGCTGGTCCGCCCAGTAGGCCCGCCCGTCGTCCGCACCGTAGGGGGAAACAACCGTGCCCGACTCCCCGCCGCTCCCGGGTGGCCGTGGACGCATCGCCGTCTCCGTGCTGCCATCGGCCAGAATGGCTCGGGTGGCAGGCACGGAGTTCCTCGAGCTGCTCGCTCGCGAGGCGGCCCCCGTCGAGTTCGAGGGGCCGCTGCTCGCTGCGCGTGCGGCCGGCGCGGACGCCGACCAGGTCGCCGAGCTCGAGCGGGCGAAGCTGCTCGCCCTCCAGGTGCGGTCGGTGCTCGAGGCGCGCCGACGACGGGAGTCGGAGCTGTCGGCGTTGTACGAGACCGCCGGCGACCTCGCGGCCCTGACCGACGTCGACGCCGTGCTCGAGGCGATCGTGCACCGGGCGCGGCAGCTGCTGCACAGCGACGTGGCCTACCTGTCGCTGAACGACGACGAGCAGGGCGACACGTACATGCGGGTCACCGAGGGCATCCTCGCGCAGTCGTTCCGGGAGGTCCGGCTGCCGATGGGCGCCGGCCTCGGCGGGCTGGTCGCGCAGACGGCGACGCCGTACTCCACCCCCGACTACTTCGAGGACGAGCGCTTCCGGCACACGCGCGGCATCGACAGTGCGGTGTCCGACGAGGGCCTCCGGTCGATCCTGGGCGTCCCGCTGCTGCTGGGCAGGCAGGTGATCGGCGTGCTGTACGCCGCCAACCGCAGCGCCCGGCCGTTCGGGCGCGACGACGTGGCGCTGNNGAGGCCGCCAGCGAGCTGCTGCGCTCCCACACCGAGAACGTCGAGCGCGCCGCGGACCACCACGACCGGCTCACCCGGGTCGTGCTGCAGGGCGGCGGCGTCGACGACGTGGTGCGCGAGGTGCACGAGGTCCTCGGCGGCGACGTGGTCGTCGTCGACGCCGACGGCTCCGTGGTCGCGACGACCTGCGAGGACGCTCCCCCCACCCCCGCCGAGCTCGAGGCCGCGGCCCGGACGACCGAGACCAGCCGGACCGTCGAGGCCGCCGGCGTCGTGGCCACCCCGGTCGTCGCCGGGGCCGACCACCTCGCCACCCTGATGCTGCGTCGGACCGAGCGGCTCGAGCAGGGCGACCAGCGGATCCTCGAACGCTCCGCCCTCGTGACCGCGCTCCTCCTGCTCTTCCGCCGCAGCGTCGCCGAGGCCGAGGGGCGGGTCCGCGGCGAGCTGCTCGAGGACCTGCTCACCGGCGCGGACCGGGACCCCGACGGGCTGCGCGAGCGCGCCCGGCTCCTCGGGGCGGACCTGATGCAGCCCCAGGTCGTCGTCGTGGCCCGGCTCGTCGGCGACCGCGCCCGGGTGGGTCAGGCGGCGTCGTACTCCGCCGGCGTCAACGGCGGGTTCGCCGCCGTCCGCGAGGGTCACGTCGTGGCGCTGCTGCCGCACCGGGACCCCAAGGTCGCCGCCGCCCTGCTCGGGGAGGGGCTGCGCCACGCGCTCGGCGGCCCCATCACCGCCGGGGCGGTCGGGCCGGTCTCGGGTCCTGCGGCGATCGTCACGGCGTACGACGAGGCCAGGCGCTGCCTCGAGGCTCTCGTCTCGCTCGGCCGGGACGGCGAGGTCGCCACGGCCGCCGACCTCGGCTTCGTCGGGCTCCTGCTCGGGTCCGGCAACGACGCGGACGGGTTCGTGCGCTCGGTGCTCGGGCCGGTGCTGGAGTACGACGCGCAGCGGAGCACCAAGCTCGTGGGCACGCTCGAGGCCTACTTCCGCGCCGGCGGCAACCTCACCCGGACCGCCGGGGAGCTGCACGTCCACGTGAACACCGTGACCCAGCGCCTCGACCGGGTCGCCCGCCTCCTCGGCGAGGACTGGCAGGAGCCGGAGCGGCAGCTCGAGGTCCAGCTCGCCCTGAGGCTGCACAGGCTCGTCCGCTGACGCCGGCCCGGCTCGTGTGCAGCCGTTGAGGAGCCCGGGCCCGGAGAGCCGAGTGCAGTCGCCGGACGGCGGGGTGGGTCAGGAGGAGGAGTGCTTGCGGGCGCGGTACTGCAGCCAGTAGTGGCGGACGGTCCCCCAGATGCCGCGGCGGAACAGCAGCACGACCAGGATGAACACGGTGCCGCTGATGATCCCGATGCCCTCGAAGCCGGACGAGGCGAGCTGGTCCTCCATCGTCACGATGACGAATGCACCGGCGATGCCACCCCACAGCGTGCCGATGCCGCCGAGGACGGTCACGAGCACGACCTCGCCGGACTGGGTCCACTCCAGCGCCGGCAGCGCGACGAAGCCGTGGCTGATCGCGAAGACACCGCCGGCCAGCCCGGACAGGCCGGCGGAGAGCACGAAGGCCAGCACCTTGTACTTCTGCACGTCGTACCCGAGCGCCCGGGCCCGCGGCGCGTTGTCGCGGATCGCGACCAGCACCCGGCCGAACGGCGAGTGCACGATCCGCCAGGCCGCCCACATCCCGAGCATGATGATCGGGATCGCGGCGTAGTAGAAGTAGAACGCGTCGGTCTCGACGAGCGTGATCCCGAAGAAGCTCTTCGGCACCGCCTGGAGGCCGTTCTCGCCCCCGGTCAGGTCCTGCCACTGGTAGGCGACGAAGTAGACCATCTGGGCGAACGCCAGGGTCACCATCGCGAAGTAGATCCCGGACCGCCGGACCGACAGGAAGCCGATCGGGACGGCGAGGATCATCGCGAAGATCGCGCCGCCGAGGATGGCGAGCGGGAACGGCACGCCGTAGTGGATGGCGATCAGGCCGGTGACGTACGCCGACCCGCCCCAGAACGCCGCGTGGCCGAAGGACAGGAGTCCGGTGAAGCCGAGCAGGATGTCGAGGGCGACGGCGAACAGCGCGATCGCCGCGATGTCCATCGCCACCGGCGGGTAGATGAACCACGGCAGCGACAGCGCGACGACGAGGCCGGCGGCGAGCAGGACCCACCGCTGCCACGGCCGGCCACCCGTGACGGCGGCGTGGGCCTCCTCGACAGTGGTGTCGGGGATGACCGAGGAGGTCTGGCTCGTCATGCTGCTTCCTCTCGTCCGAACAGGCCGGCCGGGCGCACGAGCACGACGACGGCCATGAGGGCGAAGATCAGGATCTGGGCGAAGGTCGGGGCGTAGGCCTGCCCGAACGCCTCGACGAGGCCGACGAGGAACCCGGCCACGACGGCGCCGACGATCGAGCCGAGCCCGCCGATCACGACCACGGCGAACAAGATGATGATGAAGTTGCTGCCCATGTCGGCGGTGATCGCACGGAAGGGTGCGGCGAGTACGCCGGCCAGCCCGGCGAGCGCGACGCCGAAGCCGAACACCGGCGTGACCCAGCGGCCCACGTTGATGCCCAGCGCCCGGGCCAGGTCGGGCTTCTCGGTCGAGGCCCGGACGATCATGCCGATCCGGGTGCGGGTCATCAGCAGCCAGACGACGAGGCAGACGAGCAGCGAGACCACGAGCACGAACACCTGGTACCTCGGCAGGCCGACCCCGAACAGCTCGAGCCGGCCCTGGAGGATGTCGGGGCGGGAGTAGGGCAGTCCGGAGACGCCGTACCGCCGCTTCACCAGGTCGACGAGCAGCAGGGTCACGCCGAAGGTGAGCAGGAAGTTGTACAGCGGGTCCAGCGGCAGCAGCCACTGCACGAGCACGCGCTCGATGAGCACGCCGAAGAGGAACATCAGCACCGGTACGACGAGCAGGGCCCACCACAGGTTGAGCCAGCCGGAGGTCTCGGCGAGGAGCACCGCCGACGCGACCGCGCCGAGCATGTAGAACGCGCCGTGCGCGAAGTTCACGACGCCGAGGACGCCGAAGATGATGGCCAGGCCGAGCGCCGCGAGGGCGTAGAAGCTGCCGGCGGCGAGGCCTTGCACCGTGTACTGGACTACTTCGTTCATGAGTTCCTTCTCCTGGGCGGGGCCCCGGAC
>DGBP01000045.1:5992-10673 GCA_002384855.1 Nocardioidaceae bacterium UBA4001
TCGACGGCGTCCGGCGCCTTCACCTTGGCCAGGTAGACGTCGTGGATGACCCGGTGGTCCTCGGCGCGGACCTCACCGTTGCGGAGGAAGAAGTCGTCGATCTTCTTGCCCTCGAGGTGTCCCACGATCGCGTCCGCGTCGTCGGTGCCCTCCTCCTGGATCGCGGTGAGGTACTGGTAGGCCGCGGAGTAGTTGGCCGCGTGGGCGAACGACGGGCGGACACCCGTCTCCTCCATGAAGCGGTCGGCCCACTCNNGCCTCGTTGTACTGCTTGACGAAGTTGATCAGGTCACCACCCGCGTGCATGGTGCCGATCACGTCGGGGTTGCTGGAGGCCGCCTTGGTCAGGAAGGTCGCGAAGTTGTCGTTCGGGAACGGCGTCGCGATCGTGCCCTGCACCTGGCCGCCCGCGCCCTCGACGGCGTTCGTGAACGACTCGGTCATGTCCTGGCCGAACTCGTAGTCGGGGTAGACCAGCTGCCAGTTCGTGCCGCCGTTCTCGGTCACGGCCGTGCCGGTGCCGTTGGCGAGCATGTAGGTGTCGTAGGCCCAGTGGAAGGTGTACTTGTTGCACGACTCGCCGGTGAGGGCCTGGGTGCCCGCGCCGATGTTGATGTGCAGCTTCTTCTTCGTCTTGGCCTGGTTGGCCACCGCCAGCGCGGCCGACGAGGTCGGCACGTCGAGGATGACGTCGGCGCCCTCGCGGTCGTAGAGCTCCTGGGCCTTGGTGTTGGCGATCTCCGGGTCGTTCTGGTGGTCCGCGGAGGTCACCTCGATGTCCTCGACCACCAGGTCGTCGCCGTGCTCCTCCTTGAAGTCGTCGACGGCCATCTGGACGGCCTTGACGCTGTTGGGGCCCGACACGTCCTTGTAGACGCCCGAGGCGTCGTTGAGGACGGCCAGCACGATCTTGTCGTCGGTGAACTCACCGCCACCGGCGCTCGGCCCACCGCCGCCGCAAGCACTGAGGACCATGGCCCCAGTGACGAGGGCGGCAGTCCCCGCCGCGATCTTCCTGCTCATGTGTAAACCCTCTCCGTGGTTCGACTCAGTGGTTCGACTCAGTGGTTCAGCTGCCTGTCAGATGCCCAGGTGTTCCAGCAGCTCGTCCTCGCGCTCGACGAACTCGTGGTTGTCGAGCGACTCGACGACCCGTCCCTGGGCCAGCAGGTAGTGCCGGTCGGCGACGGTCGCGGCGAACTTCACGTTCTGCTCGATGAGCAGGACGCCCGCCCCGGTCTCCTTGACCTGGCGGACGATGTCGCCGATCTGCGCCACGATCACCGGCGCGAGGCCCTCCGACGGCTCGTCGAGCAGCAGCAGCCGGGCCCCGGTGCGCAGCACGCGGGCGATCGCGAGCATCTGCTGCTCACCGCCCGACAGCGTCGTGCCGGGGGCCTTGCGGCGGTCGGCGAGGACCGGGAAGGCGTCGTAGACCTGGTCGAGCTCCCANNCCGTTGCGGCCCACGAGGGTCACGACCTCGCCGTCGGCCACGTCGAGGCTGACGTCGTAGAGCGCCTGGGCCTCGCCGTACCAGGCCTTCAGGTTGCGGACCTCAAGCATGGGCCTCTCCCAGGTAGGCGGTGATCACGCGCTCGTCGCGCCGGACCTCGTCGTAGGTGCCCTGCGCGAGGACGGCACCCTGCTGCAGGACGGTGACCTCGTCGGCGAGGCTGCCCACGACGTGCATGTTGTGGTCGACGAACACCACCGTGCGGCCGGCGGCGATCCGCCGGACCAGCTCGATCGTCCGGTCGACGTCCTCGATGCCCATGCCGGCCGTCGGCTCGTCGAGCAGCATCACCTTCGGGTCGAGCGCGAGTACCAGCGCCATCTCCAGGGCGCGCTTCTGGCCGTAGGCGAGGAGGCCCGAGGGCTTGTCGGCCAGCGCGGACAGGCCCACCTGCTCGAGGAGGTCGTCGACCTCGGGACGGTACTTGCCGAGCAGCTTCTCCGAGCGCCAGAACCGCAGGCCCTGCGACGTGCGCCCCTGCAGGGCCAGCTCGACGTGCTCACGGGGGGTGAGGTTCTCGAACAGGCTCGTGATCTGGAAGGAGCGGGCCACGCCCTTGCGGGCGATCTGCTCGGGCGCGAGGCCGGTCACGTCCTCGTCGAAGACCGTCATCCTGCCCTCGCTGGGCTGGATGAACCCGGTCAGCAGGTTGAACAGCGTGGTCTTTCCGGCGCCGTTGGGGCCGACCAGCGCGTGCACGCCGCCCTCGTGGACGGCGAGGTCGACCGCGTTGACCGCCCGGAACCCCCGGAAGTACTTGGTCAGGCCTTCGGTGCGCAAGGCGACCCGCTTAGTCGGCGTCACGTGCAACCTTTCCATGTATGGGACCCACGTCACAGTCGGGCCCCGGCTTGGGTAACGCTAGGAACGTCCCTCTCGGGCGACCATGGTGGCAGCGGCCACATTCCCCGAGATGGCTGTGTCGGTTTGCTCCACTTCACGCCCGTTCGGCGTGTGTGACTGACCGTTCGGCGGCCAGGTCGACGAACGGCTGCAGCAGCCCCGCGTCGTCCACCGCCCCCGGCTTGGCCACCCGCTCGGGCGGCGCACCCTGCAGGATCCGCTTCACCGGGACCTCCAGCTTCTTGCCGGTGCGCGTGTGGGGGATCCCCGGCACCGCGATCACCTCGTCGGGCACGTGGCGCGGGGACGCCTTCTCCCGGATCGCGTTCCTGATCCGGTCGACCAGGGGCTGGTCGAGGGACCGGCCCTCCTCGAGCACCACGAACAGCGGCATCCAGTAGGTGCCGTCGGCCTGCTCGGCGCCGATGACCAGCGCCTCGGTGACCTCGGGGATGGTCTCCACCGCGGCGTAGATGTCGGCGCTGCCCATGCGCACGCCGTTGCGGTTGAGCGTGGAGTCCGACCGGCCGTGGATGACGACCGACCCGCGCTCGGTGACCGTGATCCAGTCGCCCTGCCGCCACGCGCCGGGGTACGTCGAGAAGTAGGCGTCGCGGTACTTCTCGCCCGAGGGGTCGTCCCACAGCCGCACCGGCATGCTCGGCATCGGGCGGTGCACCACGAGCTCGCCCACCTCGCCGTACACCGGCTCGCCGTCCTCGTCCCACGCCTCCATCGCCACGCCGAGGCAGCGCACGGAGATCTCGCCGGGCCAGATCGGCACGGTCGGCGCGCCGCCCACGAACGCCCCGGCGATGTCGGTGCCGCCGCTCATCGACCACACCGGGAGATCGCCGACCTCGTCGCGTGCCCAGCGGTGGAGGTACGGCGCCAGCGGCGAACCGGTCGAGCCCATCGCCCGCAGGTGTGACAGGTCCAGGTCCGCGGCAGGTCGCACGCCGGCGTTCTCCGACGCCTGGAGGTAGCCCGGGCTCGTGCCGAAGAACGTCACCTCGTGCTCGGCGACGAGCCGCCACAGCGTCGAGGGGTCCGGGTGGGTCGGCGAGCCGTCGTAGCACAGGATGCTGCCGCCGACCGCGAGCGTGGACAGCTGGAGGTTCCACATCACCCAGCTCGGCGAGGTGTACCAGAACACCCGGTCGTCGGGCCGCAGGTCCCAGTGCAGCGACATCTGCTTGAGCGTCTCGACCAGGAACCCGCCGTGGCCGTGCACCAGGCCCTTGGGCAGGCCGGTGGTGCCGGAGGAGAACAGCACCCACATCGGGTGGTCGAAGGGTACGGCGACGGGGCGGAGCCGCAGGCCGGGGGCGGAGACGGCCTCCTCCCACGANNGCGGCTGTGCGCCCGGCCGTTGAAGTGGTAGCCGTCCGCGGTGACGAGCACCTTCGGACGCAGCTGCGCGAACCGGTCGATGACCGCGGCGGGCGCGTAGTCCTGGCCGACCGACGACCAAGTCGCCCCGAGACAGGCCGTGGCGAGGAAGGCCACGACCGCCTCGGGGATGTTCGGGACGTAGCCGGCCACGACGTCGCCGCTGCCGACGCCGAGGCGGGTCAGCGTGGTGGCGAGGGCGGCGACCTGCTCGCGCAGCTCCTGGCGGGTCAGCGTGACGACGGTCCCGGTCTCGTCGGCCCCGACGACCGCCACCTCGTCGGGCTCCCCCTGGGCGAGGAGGTAGCCGGCGAAGTTCACCCGGGCGCCGGGGAACCACGTCGCGCCGGGCATCGCCTCGTCGGCGAGCACGGCGTCGTACCCGCTCCCCTCGTGGAGGCCGAAGAACTCCCACACCGCGCCCCAGAACTCCTCGAGCTCGGTGACCGACCACTGCCACAGGTCGTCGTAGCCCTCGAAGGTGCGGCCGCGGGTGGCGGCGACGTGCTCGGCGAAGCGGGTGAGGTTGGCGTCGGCCACCCGCTCGGGCGACGGGGTCCAGAGCGCGTCGTCGGGCACGGTCAGGCCTCCTTCAGCTCACGGCGCAGGATCTTGCCGGTCGCGGTCTTGGGCAGGTCGTCGAGGAACTCGACGGTGCGCGGGCACTTGTAGGCCGAGAGGTTCCTGCGGCAGTGCTCGCGCAGCTCCTCGGCGGTGGCCGTCTGGCCGCTGCGCAGCGCGACGAAGGCCTGGACCGACTCGCCCTGGTAGTCGTCGGGACGGCCGACCACGGCGGCCTCGCGCACGGCGGGGTGGAGGTAGAGCACGTCCTCGACCTCGCGCGGCCACACCTTGTAGCCGCTGACCACGAGCAGGTCCTTCTTGCGGTCGACGATGAACACCCAGCCCTGCTCGTCCATCACGCCGACGTC
>DGBP01000053.1 GCA_002384855.1 Nocardioidaceae bacterium UBA4001
CACTTCTTCCGGATGAGGTAGCGGAAGACACCGCCGTCGCTGGTGGTCTCGACCAGCTCGTTCCCGGTGTCCTTGGCCCAGGAGGGAATGTCGCTCTGCGAGCCGCTGTCGGTCGCCTCGACGAGCATCAGCTGGCCTGCCTCGATCTTCTTGATCCCCCGCGAGGTGAGGAGGACCGGCATAGGGCACTTCTGGCCCTTGGCGTCGATGGTGATGTCGGGCTGCTCGGACATGTGCTTGCTCCTTGTTGTCAACGGTAGGGCGGCTGCTCCGCCGAGGGATGGGACTTTCGGCTCAGATGAAGAGGTTGACCTGGGACTTGTTCATCTCGGACAGGGCGGTGGCGGCGCCGACCGGATCGCCCACCCCGTCGATCAGCTGGTCGCGGCGGATGCCGAGGAGGTCCATCGTCATCTCGCAGGGCCACAGGTTGACGCCGAGCTCGACGCACATCTCCATGAGCTCCTTTGGGTCAGCGACCTTGTGCTGCTTGGCGAGCTTGCGCATCATCCAGGAGCCGCGACCGCCCATGTTGAGCTTGGAGAGCTTCATCCGGTCCATACCAGGAGGGTTCATCTTCGACAGCGCCTTGGTCATGGCGTTGTCACCAGTCATCTTCACATCATCACGGACGAGGGGGAAGAGGCCCCAGAAGGTGAAGAAGATGGTGGTCTGCATGCCGTAGGCCGCGCCGGTGGAGCCCAGGATCAGGGCCGGCCAGATCTTGTCCAGGTCGCCGCTCCACGCGACGATCGTCATGCTTTCAGGCGCGTCCTCGGGTGCGTTGTCCGCCATGAGTGGGTCCCTTTCCTCGTTGCAAAGAAGGCGTTGCCATCCGTGAGCCAGGACACTACATTCGTGGTTGCGCATATAACAAGACCCAAATTCTGGACCCCGCCGGTGCATGTGCGCTGACCGGCCCCCGAAGCCACCCCGAGGGAGTCACTGTGGCAGACACCATCACCCCGCTCGAGCTGTACCGCGAGATCAACGAGGGTCGCGTCAGCGAGATCCTCGACGTCCGCAACAAGGACGAGTTCGACGCCGCCAAGGTCGAGGCCAACCGCCCCGTCCCCACCCGCAACATCCCCGTGTACACCGTCATGGAGGAGCTCGAGGACCAGGCCGCCGCCACCAAGGACGGCGCAGTCACGATCTGCGGCCAGGGCAACGGATCCGCGCTGGTCAGCGAGGAGTTCGCCGAGCTAGGCAAGGAGACCCGCTCCCTCGAGGGCGGCACCGACGCGTGGAACCGCCTCCTCGTCCCGTTCGAGATCGCCGGCCTGCCCGGCGAGGTCCGCGTCTGGCAGTTCCAGCGCCCCGCGAAGGCGTGCCTGTCGTACGTCGTCGGCGTCCCCGGCCAGAACTGCGTCATCGTCGACCCCACCCGCGACCCCCAGCCGTACCTGGAGATGGCCAAGGAGCACGAGATGACGGTCACCCACGTGGTCGACACCCACGTGCACGCCGACCACATCAGCGGCGGCCCGCAGCTCGCCCAGGAGCTCGGAGCGGAGTACCACCTGCCCCCGGAGGACGCCGGCGGCGTCGTCCCGTTCCCCAACGTCCCGCTCAAGGACGGCGACGTCCTCGACCTCGGGTCCGCCGAGGTCCGGGTCATGAGCATGCACCTGCCGGGACACACCCCGGGCACCATCGCGCTGCTCGTCAGCGACAAGGTGCTGCTCGTCGGTGACACCGTCTTCGTGCGCGGGCTCGGTCGCCCCGACCTGACCGGCCAGGCCGAGGAGCTCGCCCAGGACCTGTTCCGCAGCGTCCACGACCGTCTCGAGCCGCTCGACAAGGACACGATCGTCGCCCCGGCGCACTGGTCGAGCCCCGAAGAGGTCGGCCCGGACGGCCTGGTGGTCACCACCATCGAGGACGTCTTCAAGGCCACGCTGCTCAACGAGAAGGCGATGGACAAGTTCGTCGCCGAGATCGTGAGCTCGCTGCCGAACGCCCCCGACTTCTACGACACGATCCGCCAGGTCAACGCCGGCCAGGTCACCCCGCCGGAGGACGAGATCGACGTCCTCGACGTGGGCAAGAACCAGTGCGTGGCCTCGACCTCGCTGGCCTGACCTGTGCCGAGCATCGGTAGGTCCGGGCGACCGCCCCTCCGCGAGGTCGGCGAGAGTCCGGACTACCGTTTCACGCTGGCCAACGAGCGGACCTTCCTGGCGTGGGTGCGCACCTCCCTCGCTCTGATGGCCTCCGGCGTGGCGGTCGTGCAGTTCGTGCCGGGTCTCGACGTGATCCGGCACGTGATCGGCTTCGTGCTGGTCGCGCTCGGCGGTGTGGTGGCGGCGATCGCCTACGCCCACTGGGAGCGCAACGAGCGTGCCATGCGCCTCGGCGAGCAGCTGCCCCACTCGCCGGTGCCGCGCATCGTGGCCGCCGCCCTGGCGGTGGCCTCGTTCGCGGCACTCGGGCTGGTCGCCTACTCGATGCTGACCTAGGCGGGACGAGACCGATGCGTGGACCACTCGCCCACCGAGCTCGACCCGAACCGCCGTTGGACGTCGGCCTGGCCGCCGAACGCACGGGCATGGCCTGGCAACGCACCGGCCTGGCCCTGGCGGCGTTCTCGGCCCTGCTGGTCCGGATGGCCGACCGGGACCTGGTGCTGGCCTCGCCGGGGCTCGCCGGCATGGCCCTCGGGCTCGCCCTGGTGATCCTCGGCGAGCGACGCTACTCGGGAGTGGTGAACCGCGTGACCGGCGGTGCCTCGTGCATGGACCACCGGCTCGTGGGAGGCCTCGCCCTCGGTGCGGTCACCCTGTCGGCGGCGTCACTGGCGCTCGTGCTCGCCGTCGGGACCTGATCGACCCATTCGGCGACCGCCGGGTGATAATGGAACTACAAACGCCTACGGAAGGGCGAGGGGAGGACGCGTGGAACAGGACGTCGCAGCCCAGCTGCAGGAGCTTCACGCTCGTGTGTGCAAGGCGATCGCAGACCCCAAGCGGCTGCTCATCATCAACGAGCTCCGCGACCGCGAGCTCAGCGTCGGAGACATCTGCGACGCCCTCCACTTCAGCCAGTCCAACGCGAGCCAGCACCTCGCCGTCCTCCGCGAGCGGGGGATCGTCTCCGCCCGCCGGGCGGGCAGCAACGTCTTCTACTCGCTGCGAAGCCAGAAGATCGTGCAAGCGGTGGACCTGCTGCGGGAGTTCCTCGCCGAGGACCTCGCCGACCGTAGTGCGCTCAGCGGTGCGATGACCATCGAGCTCTGAGCTCGAGCAGCGCTGCAGCTGCGGCGTCGCGCGCCCGGTCGAGCTCGTCCACGAGGACGTCCGCACCACGGGCGATACCCGCGTCGTCATGGCGTAGCGCGTCCGACCGTCGGCGTCGATGACCCAGACCCCGTCGAGGGAGGTTTCGACGATGTCGCGATACAGGCTGTCCAACCTCATGCGGCACTCGCGGGTTCACGTAATGTGGGATCCGGCCGGCGGGCTGTCGTGGCACTCAGGCAGGGTCCAGCCGGGTCGCGGTCACCGTCAGCTGGTGCCACTCGAGCACCGCGTCCTCGACGCAGCCGATGTAGCGCCCCTGGGCGTCGCTGTCGAGCAGCGGCTCGAGCCGCAGCAGCGTCGTGCCCTCCGGCCCCGGCTCCGCGCCCACGAAGCTCACGTCGGTGCCGGAGTCCACGGCGCAGTAGCGGCCGATCGTCTCCACCACGTCGATCTCGCTGGTCGTGGTTCCTCGCGCGTCGACGTCGACGGTCATCGTCGTGACACCGGGACCCAAGGACCTGGACCAGTAGTGGCTGGCCCAGTACAGACCGCCGACGGCTCCGCCGACCACCAGCACGCCGAGGGCCGGAACAAGCGCGACCAGCCAACGCGGCTCCTTGCGCAGGGACGCCGCCTGCGCGTCACCTCGTGGGCCACCCTTGCGGCGCTCGACGAACGTCGCGACGCGCTCCAGCGTCCCCGCCAGGGCAGACACGATCAGCCCCGCTGCCAGGAACACCGGGATGAACACGCCCGGGTCGGGCGCCTGGCGCGGCGCCACGGCCCACAGCCCGAGCGCGAGGACCGGCGACTGGGAAAGCCACGGGAGGTCCGGCCTGGGCTCGACCTGCACAGCTGCCGCGGCCTCGTCGATCGCGGTCACCTGCCGCGGCTCGGTCCGACCGGTGAGCAGCTGGTCGACCTTCGCCTCGACGCGGCTCAGCCGGCCGAGGACCAGGATGGTGGCGGCCACCACCACGGCGCCGACGAAGGCGACGCCCGCCATGCTGGCGCGGTTCCACTCCCAGCTCAGGAGGTAGTAGATCGTGTGGCCGCCCGCAACCGCGATGACCGCAGTGAGCGCGAGCCACATGACCACCCGGGACACCAGCCTGGTCATGGCCCACCGGCCCCTCCTTGGACGCGCACCTCGCCGGTCGTGCCGTCCACCAGCACGCGGGTGCCGGGGGTGAACCGGTTGAGCGCGTCGTGCATCGCGACGACGGTGGGCACGCCGTACTCCCGGGCCAGGATGGCCAGGTGCGAGAGGCTGGCGCCGGTCTCGGCGACCAGCCCGGCCAGCCCGGGCAGTGCGGCGGCCAGGCCCGGCTCGAGAGTGCGTACGACGAGCACGTCACCCGGCGCGGGCGGGCGGCGGACCGAGCCGTGACAGACCGGCCCGACTCCACGTCCACCGCCGGCAGGGGTCCCGAACTCCGGCCGGATCTCGTGGCGGCCGACGGGGACCACCTCGCCGTCGTCGCTGAGCCGGAACTGCGGCGGCAGCGGCGGCATGAACGCGACCGCGAGATCGTGACCGCGCCGCTCGTCGACGACCGGGGGGACCGCACCTGTGTCGAGGAGGCTGTCCAGCTCGGCGAGCCGGAGCAGGCTGACGTCGGCCTCGTGCTCGAGCAGTCCCCGGTCGGTCAGACGCCGCCCCAGCTCGCGGGCGACGCGCACGGTGAGCTCCTGCACCCAGCGCGCCCGCAGTCTCAGCTGCTCACGCTCCCCGAGCGGCTGTCCGGCCCCGGTGGCGCGGGCGCCGGCCGCACGCAACGGCGTCGGCACCGCGGTCGGGGCCGGGGGTAGGCCGGCCATGGACGGGGGGACGAGACTCAGCAGGACGGGGTGCCGCCGGACCAGGTGCGGGTCGGAGAGCTCCACGGAAGGGTCGGCCAGCACCTCCAGCGCCATCGCCGCGGCTGTGCGGCGCGCCGGCGGCAGCAGCGTGCCGGCGAGCGCCTCGGAGTGGTGGAGGACCTGCAGCACCTCCACGGCACGCGTGAGCAGACCGACGAGGTCCTGCTCGGTGGACTCCGCAAGGTCCACGCCGGCCAGCCATGCGTCGACCTCGCCGAGCTGGTTGGCGACTCGACCGGGCAGCTCGGCGCGCAGCACGCCGGTTCGCCAGGCGACCCTGGTCTGGTGGAACGCCGGCCGGGGGTCCAGGGGCCCGAGCGGGCTCGGTTTCCGGACGTAGCCGAACAGCTCGAGGTCCGCCGCGACCCGTCCGTGCACCGTGGTGACCACCGGCGACGCCTCCAGCCGGGACGGAGGCACGGCGCCGGTCTCGTTCATCGCGTCCACGACACCGGCCCGCAGGGGCCGCGTCCACAGGTCGATCTCGAGCTCCCCGAGAGGGTCCGGGAAGGTCTCGGCGAGCGGGCCCGGGCCCAGCACGGGACCGGTCGTCGGCGCCACGGCAGCGGTGGCCGTGACCGGGCGGCTCTGGAGCAGCCAGAGATCGCCACCGTCGGTGATCGCCCACTCGATGTCCTGGGGACTGCCGAAGACACGCTCCGCCGTGCGGGCGAGCCGGGCAAGAGCCAGGACGTCGCGTTGGTTGAGCAGCGGGTGCCCGTGCGGCAGGAAGTAGTGCAGCGGCTGGTGGTCCATCGCGACGACGCGGCCACGACGGCTCAGGACGTAGTGCTGGGCAGCGACCTGGCCGCTGACCAGCTTGTCGGGGCCCCCCACCACGGCGTCCACGGCCATCGTGGACCTGTCCCCCGTCACGGGGTCGACTCCGAACATCACGCCGGACCGGTCGGGCGAGAGGTGCCGTTGCACCACGATCCCCATCGGCTGCGGCTCGGGGCCCTCTCCCACCTCATCGGCGGAGGCCCACACGCGACAGACCGCGTCGCGGAAGCCCTCCCACGTGCGGACGTCGAGGACGCTGCGGAACCGGCCGGCCATGGAGCTCGACGAGACGTCCTCCACCGTGGACGACGAACGGACCACGACAGCGGTCGCGCCACGGTCGGTGAAGTCGACCCATGCCTTCTCGAGCGCCGACTCCAGCGCCCCGGCCAACGTGCGGCCGGCGGCAAGGAACTCGGCGTGCGCCGACGTGGTGATGACGAAGCCGGGGATCACCGGCAGCCCCCGGGCCCGCGTCCTCGCGAGTGCAGCCGCCTTCGAGCCGACGACCCCGGGGTCCTGTGCCTCGGCGTCCTCGAGCGTGCGGACGAAACCGGCACGCACGGATCCCGACGCAAGCGTCATCGCACGAACCTCTCGCACTGCCTTCCTCGTTCTTCCAGTGTTTCCCCGCACCTGCGGGGTCCCAAGGGCCATTGGTCACTGCGGGAACAGGACCCCTCGGAGGGGTCCAACGGCCCATCCCCTCCCCGCTGCTCGGGCGGACAGTGGAGACGAGGTGAGAGGGATGCGCACTTCGAACGAGACCTCGCGCCGGCTGCACGTCCTCTGGCACGGCGCCCTCGTCGTCCTCACCACCGTCGCCTTCGCCTTGGCGGTGTTCGCCAACCCGCCTGCCGACGAGTGGTTCTACGTTCAGATCCGGGACATGGACTGGCTCAGCGCCGTCGAGGGGTTCGACGTGCTGCGCACCTTCCCGGTCGTCCTGACCCTGGTGGCCGTCTCCGTGCTGGTGACGGGGTGGCGGTGCCGCGCGATCACGGTGGCGCTGGTCGCCACGGTTGCGGGGGTATGGCTGGTGGCCGCTGTGCTGCCGTTCCTCGCCGCGCGTCCTCGGCCTTTCGACTCCGCGCTGACCAGCGAGGACAGCTTCCCGAACCCGGCCGTGGCTGTGCTCACCGTGCTGGCGTTCCTCGTCCCGGTCGCGCTCCGGGTAGCAGGCCGGCACCACCTGCTTGCCGTCGCGGCGGGAATCCTCCTCTGGGCGATCGTCCTGGTGGCCGGCGTCGAGGAGGTCTACTCCGCACTGCGGTGGCCGCTCGACGTGGTCGGCGCGATCCTGATCGGCTTGACGGGCTCGGTGGCCGCCCTCGGCGTGGTGCAGCACCCGTCGCGGCTCCACGCCGGCTGCCGTGACTGCCCCTGGCAACATGGGCGGGCCACGGCGGCTCCGGAGGTTGAGGACCACGGCGGCCCTCGACATCCGCTGTACAAGGCGGCCGTCACCTGGGCGGTGCTGCTCGTCGCGGTGCTCGGCGTGGTCGCGTACCAGCGGGGCGTGCCTCGCAGCCCCGAGTCCGGAGTCATGGGGCACCGGCTGGAGGCCCCGATCAACATCGCGCTGCTCCTGCTCATCCTGGTCGGCGTAGCCGTCGCCGCGCGCTGGCACCTGACCGGCGCGGTGGTGGTGGCGATCGCCGCGATGCTGCTCGGCTACATGTCGTCATTGCAGTACGCGTCCTGGGTGGCCGCTCTCGTGGCGACGCTCGGGTTCGTTCCCGCCCTGCTGCTGTGGCTGCAGTGGCACCGGGCGGCCACGGTCCGAGCGTCGGTGGTCCTCTCGATGGTGATGGCCGGTGCCCTGGGCACACTCGTCTACTTCGCCGCGTCGACGTACAGCACCTACTGGGGCCCGACGCACGCGATGTCGGCCACCCCGGCACCGGAGGACGACCGGGTGCAGTGGATGTGGGCAGGAGCCGTCACCGACTCAGGGTTCCACGTCAAGGCGCGCACCGACCGGTCCTACGACGCCGTCCGCCTGGCCGTCGACAACCGGCCCGAGATGACCGACCCCACGTACGCCGGCCCGGTGCCTTCTCGCAGTGACCGGCAGAACGTCGTGGGCCTGACCGTGAAGGATCTCGACCCGAACCGGGTCTACTACTACGCCTTGGAGGTCGACGGCACGCTGGTGACCGAGCGCATGCAGGAGGTCTCGACCTTCCCGCGCGGACCCGCCTCGTTCTCGTTCGCTGTCTCGTCCTGCTCGAGGACCGGTTCGAACGGCCTCGTCTACGACGCCATCCGGATGCAGCGGCCACTGTTCTTCCTGAACTACGGTGACTGGTTCTACGGGGACGTCGAGACCGACGAGGCCGACCTGTTCCGCCGTCAGTACGAGGCGAACCTCACCTCTCCCGCCCAAGCAAGGCTTTACGGCTCTACCGGGTTCGCCTACGTGTGGGACGACCACGACTCCACGGGCAACGACGCAGACCGGCGGACGACGGGATGGCCGGCCGTCCAGTCCGTGTACCGGCAGTGGGTGCCGCACTACCCTCTGTCCACTGCGGAGGACGGCCCGATCTACCAGGCTTTCACGGTGGGGGACGTACGGTTCATTCTCACCGACCCGCGGTCACAGCGGGTCGCAACGGGACCCGAGGACGAGCAGACGATGCTTGGCGGACGGCAGCGCAAGTGGCTCATCGATCAGTTCTCGGATGCGTCCCGATACGGCCTCGTCGTCTGGGCGAACGGCGCACCGTGGGTGGGGAAGGCCGACCCCACCAACGACACCTGGGCCGGCTTCGCGACCGAGCGCACGGCGATCTCGAACGCGATCGCGGAGTACGACGTCGACAACCTGCTCATGGTCAGCGGCGACGCCCACATGCTGGCCTACGACGACGGCACCCACACCGACTACTCCGACTCCGGCGAGGCGGGCTTCCCGCTCTTCCAGGCAGCGTCGCTGGACCGGATCGGCAGCGTGAAGGGCGGCCCGTACACCGAGAAGCCGATTCCCGGCGGCGGGCAGTTCGGGATCGTCACCGTGGAGGACGACGGCGAGACCGTCACGGTGACCATGACGGCGAAGAACTACGAGGACGAGGTGCTGTTCGAGCACACCTTCGAGAGCACGCGGGACGACGCCGGCTCAGGACGTCGGTAGCGACGCGCAGTGGTCGGGCACGTAGGTCCCGGCGACCTCGCGGGGTGGGCGCTCGTAGCCGGTCGACCGCGGCCGCTCCGGGAGCTCGAGGACGGCGCGCTGCACGTCGACGTAGGGAAGCGTGGAGAGCAGGTGGGCCATCATGTTCAACCGTGCCTGCTTCTTCACGTCGCTCTCGACGACGTACCACGGCGCCTCGGGGACGTCAGTGTGCACCATCATCTCGTCCTTGGCGCGGGAGTAGGCCTCCCAGCGCGTGATCGACTCCAGGTCCATCGGCGAGAGCTTCCAGTGCCGCATCGGGTCCTCGAGCCGCGAGCGGAAGCGCCGCTGCTGCTCCTGGTCGCTCACGGAGAACCAGTACTTCCGGAGCAGGATGCCGTCCTCGACGAGCAGCCGCTCGAAGATCGGGCACTGGTGAAGGAACCGTCGGTGCTCCGCGGGCGTGCAGAAGCCCATCACCTTCTCGACCCCGGCCCGGTTGTACCAGGACCGGTCGAAGAGCACGATCTCGCCGGCGCTGGGCAGGTGCTCGATGTAGCGCTGGAAGTACCACTGCCCCTTCTCGCGCTCCGTCGGCGCAGGCAGGGCGGCGATCCGGGCCACGCGGGGGCTGAGGTACTGCGTGATGCGCTTGATCGTGCCGCCCTTGCCCGCCGCGTCACGACCCTCGAAGACCACGATGACCCGCTGCTGCTCGGCCTTCACCCACTCCTGGACCTTCACCAGCTCGGCCTGCAGCCGGTAGAGCTCCGCGTCGTACACGTCAGCTTTGGCCATGGCCCACTGTAGAACGGCGGTGGCTCGACATCCCCCGAGAAGTGCCGAGCCACCGCCGAACCGCGGAGGTTCCCTACTGCGTGTCGACCGCCGTCAGGTCGACCTCGACACCGCCGCCGACCCAGTTGTTGGTGACCATGTACTTCGTCCCGCTCGGCAGCGCGCCGGACTCGTCGGCGGCGCCGGAGGCGGCGTCTCCGATCAGCTCGCAGTCGGCGTTGTAGAAGTACAGGTCGAGGTCGTAGAGCGCACCCGAGCCGGTGGTGCTCACCTTGTGGGCGCCGTCCCCGAAGGAGTCCGGCACCTCCGTGACCCAGCCGTCGACTCCCTGGCTGGCCGGCGGCATCTGGCAGGTCGACTCGAAGTCGAGTCCGGTGACCCCGCCGCCGAGGGTGTCCGCCGCGGGGTTGCCGCCCGCGATCGTGAACGTCTCGGTGTAGGGCTCGTCCAGAGGCGCCGGCGGCAGCGGCTCGACCGCCACACCGGACCTGCTGAACACCTGCAGGTCGCCGAACTGCGCGCTGGTCTTGGTCTCGCCGAGCGCCTCGTCGGCCCACAGTCGCACGAAGGAGGCGCGAACCGGTTTCGGCAGCTCGAAGGTCCGGTGGTGCACGTCCGGGGTGGTCGGACGCGGGACGCCGTAGTCGAAGGCGTCCTCGCCGATCGGCTGGGTCTTCCAGTTGACCCCGTCGGTCGAGGTCTGCAGCGTGAACGACTTCACCGCCTCGAAGCGCGAGGTGGTGAACGCGCTCACCTGCACCGACGAGATCGTGCTCGGCCGCGCCAGCTCGATGACGGCGTTGCCCGACTTGACTGCCGTCTTCCACCGGGTCAGCTCGGTGTCGTCGAGGAGCGCGTCGGCACCGTTGGACGTCGAGGAGACGACCTCCGCCCCATTGGCCGCGGACGCCAGGTTCGGGACGACGGCGTACTGGTCCGACTTCGTCTCTCCGGCGGCCAGGTCGAAGGTCGGGAGGGTGCGTGCACCGAAGCCGCGGGCCCGGACGGTCAGCGGGTAGCTGCCCTCCACGGCCGTGATCGTGAACCGGCCGTCCTCACCGGTGGTCGCGACCGGGGTGACACCGGCCTCGAGCGTGCCGAGCATGACCCGGGCGTCAGCGACGGGGTCGCCGGTGGTGGCGTTGACGACCCGCCCCTGGACGGTGCCGTTGCGCTCGGGGTTCTGGTGGGCGTACGACGGCACCGGGTCGATGTCGTTGGCGCCGGTCGGGTCCTGCTCGGACTTCTCGTTGGAGGCGTGGATGCCCATGCCCCGGCCGGCGAAGGCGGCGTAGACGGTGTCCTGGAGGACATCGAAGTCCGCGCGACGGTGGTAGCGGATGTCGAGCGCCTTCATGACCGCGTCACGCATGTCCAGCATGCTCGGGTCGTTCGGAGCCAGCGGCATCGCGTCGGTGACCAGGAACGCCGCCATGTCCGCGGCCTGCTGCTGCCCGAGGCGCTCGACCAGGGCCTTGCGCATGTCCCACAGGGTGGCGGCCCAGATCTCGCCGTCGGCGTGAACGCCCGGTCCGGTGATGTCGTAGCCCATGTCGCCGAAGCCGAGCGGGCTGTCGTCGTAGGACCAGTTGCGGATGCCGCGCTCCATGTTGCCGGTGACGTACGCACCGACGGCCGAGTCGTCCTGGAGCCCCTCGCGGTGCAGGTAGTTGAGGGCGTACCAGTCGCCCCAGCCCTCACCCATCGCGCCGGACTGGTGCCCGTTGAGGGCGCCGTCCTCGGTGCCGACGTAGCGGTTGGAGAGGCCGTGGGCGTACTCGTGCTCGATCACGCCGGCGTCGAAGTCGCCGTCACGGCAGGGACCCTCGAACGCGTCGTTGATCGGCTCCCACAGGAACATGCCGCTCCACGGCGGGATGCCGTCGGGGAGCGTGAGCATGTAGGCGTTGTCACGCCCGGTGTAGAGCGGCGCGCCACCCGACGCGGCACCCGCCTGCACCAGGCCCATGATCGGGTCGCCGCCGTCGAGCTGGAAGTTCCCGCCGCTCTCGGTGAAGCCGAGCGCGTAGAACTCGTCGTGGATCCGGTTGTGGTGGAAGAAGAGGTTCGTCGACGCGGCGTCGGAGTCCTGGGCGTACGACGGCGGCACGTCCTGGCACTCGGAGGTCGCCCACGCGTTGGGGAACCCGAAGTTGAACTGCCCGGTGGGGGCGAGCGTCCGGTTCGCCTGGTCCAGGGGCGCGATGAAGTTGGACCAGTTCTTGAAGGTGTCGGCGTTGTTGCCGAAGGTGGTCACCCCGATGCCGGTGAGGCCGGTCGGGTCGACGTACCCCTTCGGGGACTCCTCGGTCGGGCCGAAGGGCACCTTGACCGGGTCGCCGCCCTGGGGAGCGCCGGGGTAGTTGGGGTAGACGATGCCCTCGGACTCGTGCTGGACGAGCGAGCGCTTGTAGAGCAACTTGCCGGACTTCGCGTCGACGACCATGTCCCAGGCCTCGTCGAGCTTGTCGACCAGGAGCACGCGGTAGGCCGCCTTGGCGCCTTCGGCGGTCGGGAAGACGGTCTTCTTGACGTAGGACTCGGCGGCCAGACCGGTCTTGAACTTCGTGAACCCGGCGACGTCGCCGCTCGCGGTGGGGGCGACGGTCAGCCCCAGAGCGGAGCCGGCCCTGGTCAGCGCGAGGGCCGGGGTGAGGGCGAACGAGCCGAGGACGTCGGTGGCGGGGCTCACCGACGCGGTCGCGGAGAGCACGCGGCCGGCGCCGTCGACGGCGACGCCGATGGAGCCGCCGCGGGTCGCGGTGAGCCCGCCGAAGTCCTGGGCGAGGTTGACGACCGTGACGTCGATTCCGGTCAGCGCGTGGTCCCGGGTGACCGCCATCGCCGCGACGTCGGCCGCGGAGAGGCCGAACGCGGCGCGGTGGGCGTCTACGAAGGCCCGGGCCGCCTCCGCGGGTGAGCCGTCGTGGGCGGCCGAGAGCGTCTGCCCGGCGGCGGGGTAGATGGTCCGCGGAGTACCGAAGCGGCTGTCCCAGGTGACGCGGGTGCCGGCCCCGGCGCGGGCAACGAGGTCCTTCACGGCGTCGAGCCGGTCCTCGGTGGGACGCACCACCGGGTTGCCGAGGCGGGTGTCGTCGGCGGAGTGGGGACCGGCGTCGGCAGGAGCGGTCAGCTCGTGGTCGCCGACGGCGTTGGCCGCAGGAAGGAGTCCTCCCGCGACGATCGATGAGGCGGCTGTGGCGAGGATCGTCGCCGCAGCAGCAGTGGTTCGGAGGCGCAAGAGAGGCACCCTTTCTCGACCGGGCCCGCCGGAGCGTCAGCGGGGCTTCGCGTGATCAACGAGACAGTGCGCCCGAAGTCACGTGCCTGACCAGCAGCCCCTTTCTGCGCTTTGCCGGGTCCGGCATTTGCCACTTGGGTCATGCCGACGGGCAGGTCGCGCGAGCCGGGCGCGGAAAATGCCTCGCGCCCCTCCCGGCCGGGTGGCACGTTGTCGCCCATGACGACACGCGTGGAGCTGCGTCCGATGGCCGGGTCGGACCTCGGCGGGGCCGCCCGCCTCCTGGCCCGGAGGCACAGGGGCCACCGGAGCGCCCGGCCGTCCCTTCCACGGCGGTTCGAGGACCCGGCGGCCCGCGAGCTCGAGCTCGCCGCGGCATGGGAGGCCGAGGCGGCTTCGGGTGCTGTCGCGCTCAGGGGCGGCGAGGTGGTCGGCTCCCTGCTGGGAGCACCGAGGTCGGGCCCGGCACGAGGACGTCCGGGCGCTCGCCCGGCTCGACCCGGAGCTCCCCGCTCACCACGGGAGGTCGCCGGTGTTCTCCGCCGGGGAGGTCCCCGGCCTCGAGGAGGCGGTCGCCGACTGGGAGGAGGACCTTGCCGACGAGGGCCTCGCCGCCTTCGTCGCCGAGCGTGACGGGGGGTCGTGGGCTCCGCTGTCGGGTGCCCGGTCGCGAGGTCGGGCGCCCATGCCGGGCTCGCGCGACCGGAGCACGCCGGGCTGCTGTCGTTCGCCGCCGTCCTTCCTGCTGCCCGAGGCCTCGGAGCGGGCCGGGCGCTCGGCGAGGCGGTGCTGGCGTGGGCGGCGTCGCAAGGCTTCGACCGGGTGGCCACGGACTGGCGTACGACGAACCTGCTCTCGTCGCGGGCCTGGCCGGCGCTGGGCTTCGAGGAGACCTTCCTGCGCCTGCACCGGGTCGTCGGCTACTGAAACCACCGGTGAGAAGAGCCACGGTCACCCGCTGACAGGGGACGCCCCCTAAATAGGTGCAGTACCCGATGGTGGGCGACCCGACCGGCACGATCACCAACAACTTCGAGGTGATGCGCGAGGGCCAGGGACTCGCCGACCGCGCGACGTTCCTGATCGACCCCGACGGGATCATCCAGTTCATGGAGATCACCTCCGAAGGCGTCGGCCGCAACGCCGTCGAGCTGCTCCGCAAGGTGAGGGCCGCACAGTACGTCCGCGAGCACCCGAACGAGGTCTGCCCGGCCAAGTGGGAAGAGGGCGACGACACCCTCACCCCGGTGCTCGACCTCGTGGGCAAGATCTGAGGTAGCTCCACCGGCGCAGACGCGCGCCCTCCCGGCGCGGGGCAGGACTCCTGTCCCGCGCCGGGCACGTCACCACCCCGCTCGTCCCTCCCCACCCCGAACCCTGGAGAACGTCTCGTGCTCGACTCCGCCCTTCTCAAGCAGCTCTCCCAGCACCTCGGCCTCGTCCAGCGGCCGGTCGAGCTGGTCGCCTCCCTCGACGAGAGCGACAAGTCCGCGCAGCTGGGCCGGCTCCTCGACGAGGTCGCCTCGCTGTCGGACCTCGTGACGGTCCGCCGCGACGGCCAGGCCGAGCGCCGCCCCTCCTTCGCGATCGTCCGCGAGGGCACCGGCGCCTCCGTGGAGTTCGCGGCCCTCCCCCTCGGTCACGAGCTGACCTCCTTCGTCCTCGCGCTGCTGCAGGTCGGTGGCCACAGGCCGAACGTCTCCGACGAGGTCCTCCGGCAGATCCAGGACCTCGACGGCGAGCACCACTTCGAGACCTTCGTCTCACTGTCGTGCCAGAACTGCCCGGACGTGGTCCAGGCTCTGAACCTGACGAGCGTGGTGAACCCGAAGATCCACCACGTCGCGATCGACGGGGCGCTCTTCCAGGACGAGGTCGAGGCGCGCGGCGTCATGGCGGTGTCGATGGTCTTCCTCGACGGAGAGGTCTTCGACCAGGGCCGGATGACCCTTGGCCCTGACCCCGGACGGTGGA
>DGBP01000026.1 GCA_002384855.1 Nocardioidaceae bacterium UBA4001
TCGAACCCAGTATCGCCCACCCGACACGCAAGGCCGGCTCCTGGACAGGAGCCGGCCTTCGTCGTTCCCGCGCTTCGGCATCCGGCGACCGTGCGAGGGGGGCGCGGAAACCCGGGCGAGGACCGAGACGCGCGGCAGATACGATCGAGGCGTCCGACCGACGCCTTCCGAGAGGGATCCCCCGTGTCCGAGATCAAGGTCACCGTCATCAGCGCAGACGAGCGTGCTGAGCGAGCGGTGACGACGGGCACCAAGGCGTGGGAGCTCTTCGTCGACGACCCGTCCGTCATCGCAGCCCGAGTCGCGGGCGAGCTCCGAGACCTGTCGCACGAGCTCGTCGACGGCGACGAGGTCGAGGGGGTCGCGATCGAGTCCGAGGACGGGCGCAACATCCTGCGGCACTCCACGGCCCACGTGCTCGCGCAGGCGGTCCAGGAGCTCTTCCCGGACGCCAAGCTGGGTATCGGCCCGCCGGTCAGCGACGGCTTCTACTACGACTTCGACGTGGCCGAGCCGTTCGTCCCCGCGGACCTCGAGAAGATCGAGTCGCGGATGCGCAAGATTGTCAAGGAGGGCCAGAAGTTCTCGCGTCGGCCGGTCGCCGACGGGGACGCGATCGAGGAGCTCAAGGACGAGCCGTACAAGCTCGAGCTGATCGGCCTCAAGGGGTCCGGTCACGCCGAGGACGCGGCCGAGGGCGCGAACGTCGAGGTCGGGGCCGGCCAGCTGACCATCTACGACAACCTCAAGCGCGACGGGTCGCTGGCGTGGAAGGACCTCTGCCGCGGTCCGCACCTGCCCACCACCAAGCGCATCCCGGCGTTCAAGCTCATGCGGAGTGCGGCGGCGTACTGGCGCGGCGACGAGAAGAACAAGCAGCTGCAGCGGATCTACGGCACCGCCTGGGAGACCAAGGAGGCGCTCGAGGAGCACCTGCACCGCATCGAGGAGGCCGAGCGGCGTGACCACCGCAAGCTGGGCCGGGAGCTGGACCTGTTCAGCTTCCCCGACGAGCTCGGCTCGGGCCTCGCGGTCTTCCATCCCAAGGGCGGCGTTCTCAAGCGCATCATGGAGGACTACGTCCGTCAGCGGCACATCGAGGAGGGGTTCGAGTACGTCGGCACCCCCCACATCACCAAGCAGGGGCTCTTCGAGACCTCCGGACACCTGCCGTACTTCGCCGACACGATGTTCCCGCCGATGGAGATGGAGGGGAGCAGCTACTACCTCAAGGCGATGAACTGCCCGATGCACAACCTGATCTACAGGTCGCGCGGGCGGTCCTACCGGGAGCTTCCGCTGCGGCTGTTCGAGTTCGGCACCGTCTACCGCTTCGAGAAGTCCGGAGTCGTGCACGGGCTCACCCGGGTCCGCGGGCTCACCCAGGACGACTCCCACTCCTACGTCACGCCGGAGCAGGCGCCCGACGAGATCAAGCACCTCTTGAGCTTCGTGCTCGGGCTGCTCCGCGACTTCGGCCTCGACGACTTCTACCTCGAGCTGTCGACGCGCGACGACAGCAAGGACAAGTTCATCGGCAGCGACGAGGACTGGGAGGTGGCCACCAAGGTGCTGGAGGACGCGGCGCTCGAGACCGGGCTGGAGCTCGTCCCCGATCCGGGCGGCGCGGCGTACTACGGACCGAAGATCTCCGTGCAGGCGCGCGACGCGATCGGCCGCACCTGGCAGATGTCGACCATCCAGTACGACTTCAACCAGCCCAAGCGGTTCGGGTTGGAGTACCAGGCCTCCGACGGCTCGCGCCAGCAGCCGGTGATGATCCACTCCGCCAAGTTCGGCTCGCTCGAGCGCTTCTACGGCGTGCTCGTCGAGCACTACGCCGGCGCCTTCCCGCCCTGGCTCGCCCCCGTCCAGGTGGTCGCGATCCCGATCGCCGAGCGCCACCAGGACTACCTGTACGACGTCGCGGCGAAGCTGCGCGCCAAGGGGATCCGGGTCGAGGTCGACGACTCCGACGACCGGATGCAGAAGAAGATCCGCAACGCACAGGTCCAGAAGGTGCCGTTCATGGTGATCGCCGGGGACCGGGACGTCGAGGACGGAGCGGTCTCCTTCCGCTACCGCAACGGCGACCAGGACAACGGGGTCTCGGTGGACGAGGCGGTCGCGCGCGTGGTCGACGCCGTCGAGCGGCGCGTCCAGGTCTGAGGATGAGCGACGAGGTGCTGCACCAGCAGGGGGCCGGTGTCCCCGACGAGCTCGAGCGGCTGTGGACTCCCCACCGGATGGCCTACATCCGGGGCGAGAACAAGCCGGGGGACGCCACTCCGGGACACCAGTGCCCGTTCTGCCGGATCCCGACGCTCGGCGACGAGGAGGGGCTCGTCGTGCACCGCGGCGACCTCAGCTTCGCGGTGCTCAACCTCTACCCCTACAGTCCCGGGCACCTCATGGTCTGCCCCTACCGGCACGTCCCGGACTACACCGAGCTCACGGACGACGAGACGCATGAGATCGCGGCCTTCACCCAGTCGGCGATGCGCACGGTCCGTTCCGTCAGCGGCGCACACGGTTTCAACCTCGGGATGAACCAGGGTGCCGTGGCCGGGGCGGGCATCGCGGCGCACCTGCACCAGCACGTCGTACCCCGTTGGTCCGGCGACCAGAACTTCATGCCGATCATCGCCCGGACGCGCACGCTGCCGCAGCTGATGACCGACACGCGACGTCTGCTCGCGGAGGCCTGGCACTGACGTTCGCGGTGAGATGCCATGCGCACGGCGGTGCGGCGCGTCCGGCCCCGAGTCCGGCCGGTACCCTGCTCTCGCCATGCTCGAACACCTGCGCACCTTCTTCACGTCCCTGATCTCACCCGTCGCCCGGCTGCTGCTACGACTCAACGTCAGCCCCGACACGGTGACGGTCGTCGGCACGTCGGGGGTGGTCGCCGCGGCTCTCTGGTTCTTTCCGCAGGGCGAGCTCCTCGCCGGCGTCCTGGTGATCACCGCGTTCGTCTTCTCGGACCTGCTGGACGGGACGATGGCACGGATGTCGGGCCGGACCTCGAGCTGGGGAGCCTTCCTCGACTCGACCCTGGACCGGATGGGCGACTCGGCGATCTTCGGCGGCCTGGTGCTCTACTTCGCGTGGGTGGTCGAGTCGCAGGTCCTCGTGGCGCTGACCCTCTACACGCTGGTGACCGGCTGGCTGACGTCGTACGCCAGGGCTCGCGCGGAGTCCCTCGGCTACGAGGCCAAGGTCGGCCTCGCCGCCCGCGCCGACCGGCTCGTGGCCGTGCTCGTCGCCACCGGCCTGAGCGACATCTTCGACATGCCCGTGCTCCTGGAGGGCGTGCTCTGGCTGCTCGCCGCCGTGAGCACCGTGACCGTGGTGCAGCGGATCATGACCGTACGCCGCCAGGCGCGGGCGGCCTGATGACCGCCGGCGGCACGAGTGCACTGGGGCGCGCGGCGGGGGCTGCGTCGGGCAACGCCGTGGCGCTCGGCTACATCACGGGGTGGCGGTTGGTCCGCCTGCTGCCCGAACGCACCGCGCTGGCGGCCTTCGCCCGGATCGCCGACGGCATCCACCGCCGGGACGGCAGGAGCGTGCAGCGGCTCCGCGCCAACCTGGGTCGGGTCCGGCCCGAGCTCGACGACGGTGGGCTGGAGGAGCTGACCCACGACGCGGTCCGGTCCTACCTTCGCTACTGGACCGAGTCCTTCAGGCTGCCCTCCTGGCCGACCGACGACCTGGTCCGTCGCACGAGGGTCGTGGACGAGCACAACCTGCGGGACGCCCATGCGCAGGGCAAGGGTGTCGTCGTCCCGCTGCCGCACATGGCCAACTGGGACTGGGCCGGTGCCTGGGCCTGCGCGACCGGCCTGCCCCTGACCACGGTCGCGGAGCGGCTCAAGCCAGAACGTCTCTACGACGAGTTCGTCGCCTACCGCGCCTCGCTCGGGATGGAGATCCTCCCGGCCGGTGACCCCGCGACCTTCGGCACGCTCCTCCAGCGGGTCCGGGAGGGCCGGCTGGTGCCGCTGCTCGCCGACCGCGACCTGAGCCGGTCGGGCGTGGACGTCAGGCTGTGCGGGGAGCCTGCCCGGATGCCGCGAGGGCCGGCCGAGCTGGCCCGGCGGACCGGCGCGCCGTTGGTCCCGGCGACGCTCCACTACGACGGCCCCGACCTGGTCGTCACCTTCCACGATCCTGTCGCCCACGTCGAGGGGCCGGACGGCGTGGTCACGATGATGCAGGCCGTCGCCGACCGGTTCACCGACGCGCTGCGGGAGCACACCGTCGACTGGCACATGATGCAGCGGGTGTTCGTCGGTGACCTCGACCCTGCCCGCGCGGCACGTCCCGCGGGAGGCTGAGCGGGGTGCGCGTCGGCCTGGTCTGCCCCTACTCCCTCGACGTCCCCGGGGGAGTGCAGAACCACGTCAAGGACCTGGCCGAGGCGCTTCTGGGGCTCGGCCACGAGGTCTCGGTGCTGGCCCCGAGCGAGCACGAGTCAGGGCTGCCGTCGTACGTCGTGCCTGCCGGCGGCGCGGTGCCGGTGCCCTTCAACGGCTCCGTCGCGCGCCTGGCCTTCGGCCCGGTCGCGGCCACGCGGGTGCGCCGGTGGCTGAAGGAGGGGCGCTTCGACGTGCTCCACCTGCACGAGCCGGCCGCGCCGAGCGTGTCCCTGCTGGCGCTGTGGGCCTGCGACTGCCCCGTGGTCGCCACCTTCCACAGCAGCAACGCGCGGTCCCGTGCGATGTCGGCGTCCAAGTCCATCCTGCGGCCGTCCCTGGAGAAGATCACGGCGCGGATCGCGGTGTCGGAGTACGCCCGCTCCACGCTCGTGCAGCACATGGGCGGAGAGCCGGTGATCATCCCGAACGGCGTGTACGTCGACCGGTTCGCGACCGCGGCCGTGCGGGACGACTGGCGCGGTGAGGGACCGACCCTGGCCTTCGTCGGTCGCATCGACGAGCCGCGGAAGGGGCTGCCCCTGCTGCTCCAGGCCTTCCCGCGCATCGCCGAGAGGTTTCCCGGCACGCGGCTGCTCGTGGTCGGCGGCGGCGACGAGGAGGCGGCGAGACGGCGGGTCCCCGGGTCGCTGGCGCAGGACGTCGTCTTCCTGGGACGCGTGTCGGACGAGGAGAAGGCGTCGGCCCTGCGGACGGCCGACCTCTACGTCGCACCCAACACCGGGGGCGAGAGCTTCGGGATCGTCCTGATCGAGGCGATGGCGGCCGGGACGCCCGTGCTCGCCTCGGACATCCCCGCCTTCCGTCGGGTCCTCGGCGAGGGGGAGTACGGCGCCACGTTCCGTAACGAGGACGTCGACGACCTCGCGCGCGCCGCGATCTCCGTCCTCGGCGACGGGGAGGACCGGGACGCCCGGCGGGAGGCCGCGAGGGTGGCCGTGGCCCGCTACGACTGGTCCTCGGTAGCCGGCCGCATCGTTCAGGTCTACGAGACCGTGGTGGACACCGACCGAGCAGGTGTGCGGTGATCGACTGGACCTGGGTCCTGGGCATCGCCGGCCTGCTGCTGGTCGTCCTGCTCGTCGGGACGTGGCTGTCGTGGACAGCCCAGCGGCTCAACCGCCTGCACCACCGGCTGGAGATGGCCCGCGGGTCGCTGGACACCCAGCTGCTGCGACGTTCGGGGGCCGCGGTCGAGCTCGCCACCTCGGGGGCGCTCGACCCCGCCCGCTCGCTGCTGCTCGTCGACACCGCCCACGCGGCCCGCTCGGTGGAGGACGGTGACGTCGAGGCCGTGGAGTCGGACCTGTCGCAGGCGCTCAGGGCGGTGTTTCCCGACGCCGAGGAGGTGCGCGAGCTGCGTGCCTCGCCGGAGACCGGCCCGCTGGTCGCCGAGCTGGCCGGGGCCTGCCGCAAGGTGGAGCTGGCCCGTCGGTTCCACAACGACGTGGTCACCTCGACCCGGGCCCTCCGGTCGCGGCGACGGGTCAGGTGGCTGCACCTCGAGGGTCGGGCCGCCGAGCCCGTGACCGTCGACCTCGACGACGCCCCGCCTCCGGCGCTCCTCGAGGACTGAACCAGGTGGGCCGGGGCGCGGACCCCGGACGTATTCTTGGAGGCATCCCCCGACCCGTGGCAGGGACAGTGCCCCTGCCCGACCAACGAAGGTGCGCCCGTGACCGACCCCACCACCCCCTCGAACGCCACGCCGGTGATCGGAACCTCCCAGGTCAAGCGCGGCATGGCCGAGATGCTCAAGGGCGGGGTGATCATGGACGTGGTCACGCCCGAGCAGGCCAAGATCGCCGAGGACGCCGGCGCGGTGGCGGTGATGGCCCTCGAGCGGGTCCCCGCCGACATCCGCGCCCAGGGCGGCGTGTCCCGCATGAGCGACCCGGACATGGTCGACGGCATCGTCGAGGCCGTGTCCATCCCGGTGATGGCCAAGGCCCGGATCGGGCACTTCGTGGAGGCCCAGGTGCTGCAGAGCCTCGGCGTCGACTACATCGACGAGTCCGAGGTGCTCACCCCTGCCGACTACGCCAACCACATCGACAAGTGGCGCTTCACCGTCCCCTTCGTGTGCGGGGCCACCAACCTCGGCGAGGCGCTGCGCCGGATCACCGAGGGTGCCGCGATGATCCGCTCGAAGGGCGAGGCGGGCACCGGTGACGTGTCGAACGCCGTGACGCACATGCGCACGATCCGGGCGGAGATCCGGCGGCTGCAGAGCCTGGCCCCGGACGAGCTGTACGTCGCCGCGAAGGAGCTCCAGGCGCCGTACGAGCTGGTCAAGGAGGTCGCCGGGGCCGGCAAGCTGCCCGTGGTGCTCTTCACCGCCGGCGGCATCGCCACCCCGGCCGACGCGGCGATGATGATGCAGCTGGGCGCCGAGGGCGTGTTCGTCGGCTCGGGCATCTTCAAGTCCGGCAACCCCGCGCAGCGCGCCGAGGCGATCGTCAAGGCGACCACGTTCCACGACGACCCCGACGTGCTCGCGAAGGTCTCCCGCGGCCTCGGTGAGGCGATGGTCGGCATCAACGTCGAGGAGATCCCCGCGCCGCACCGTCTCGCCGAGCGCGGCTGGTAGCACGTGCCCGAGTCGCTCAGGGAGGACCACGTCCGCGAGTTCACGCGCTCGGCGGTCCGGTCCGGCCTGCTCGACGAGCGGAAGCTGTACGACGAGGTGCTGCTGGCGGTCACCTCGGAGCTGCCGTTCGTCGAGGACCCGGAGACTGTCGCGCGAGCCTGGATCGAGGAGTTCACCGACGAGCTGCTGCTCGACGCGTCGGGGTGGCCCGAGGTCACCGACCACGACAGGCTGCAGGCGGCCTTCACGCGGCTCGAGGAGGCCGACATCGTCGTGCTCCAGGGCTGTGAGGACCACTGGGCCGCCAAGGACCTCCTCGACGCGAGCGTCGACCACCCTCCCCGCGGCATCGCCTGGTTCACCCAGCCCGACGTCTGGCACGCCATCGACGAGGGCATGCTCGAGGTCAACGTCTGGCATCCGAGCACCGCGAACGTGGCGCCCGGCGACGCGCTTCTCGCCGAGGTGATCACGGTCTTCGCCGAGCAGGGACTGCCGGCCCATTACGACGAGGGCCGGGTCGAGGTCTCCGCCCACTGGCAGCGCCGACCGGGCGTGAAGCCATGAGCGACCGTCCCCTCGTGGGGGTTCTCGCGCTCCAGGGTGATGTCCGCGAGCACCGCGCGATGCTCGAGGCTGCGGGGGCCCGCACCACCGCCGTACGACGTCCGGCGGAGCTCGCCGGGCTCGACGGGATCGTCCTCCCCGGTGGCGAGTCGACCACGATGGGGAAGCTCGCGCGGATCTTCGAGCTGCTCGAGCCGCTGCGGGCAGCGATCCGCGCCGGGCTGCCGGCGTACGGCACGTGCGCGGGCATGATCATGCTGGCCGACCACCTCGAGAACGGCGTCGCCGGTCAGGAGACCATCGGCGGGCTCGACGTCGTGGTGCGCCGCAACGCCTTCGGTCGCCAGGTGGAGTCCTTCGAGGCGCCGGTGGACGTCGAAGGGCTCGCCGACCCGTTCCACGCCGTCTTCATCCGGGCCCCCTGGGTGGAGAAGGTGGGATCGGGCGTCGAGGTCGTCGCCCGGGTCGCGTCCGGGGAGGAAGTCGGTAGGATCGTCGCCGTTCGGCAGGCGAACCTGCTCGCCACGTCGTTCCACCCCGAGATCACGGGGGACCACAGAATGCACGCGCTGTTCGTCGCCATGGTCCGGTCGCGCCCGGGCCTCGCGGACGGTGGCACCGACGACCGGAAGTAGGGGCAACACCTCATGTCTGGCCACTCCAAATGGGCGACCACGAAGCACAAGAAGGCCGTCATCGACGCCCGTCGCGGGAAGCTCTTCGCCAAGCTGATCAAGAACGTCGAGGTCGCCGCCCGGATGGGTGGTGGTGACCCCGCCGGCAACCCGACGCTCTACGACGCCATCCAGAAGGCCAAGAAGTCATCGGTCCCCAACGACAACATCGACCGAGCCGTCAAGAGGGGCTCCGGCGCCGAGGCCGGCGGGGCCGACTACCAGACGATCATGTACGAGGGCTACGGCCCGCACGGCGTCGCGCTGCTCATCGAGTGCCTGACCGACAACAAGAACCGCGCCGCGATGGAGGTCCGCACCGCGATCTCCCGCAACGGCGGCAACCTCGCCGACCCCGGCTCGGTGTCGTACATGTTCAACCGCAAGGGCGTCGTGATCGTGCCCAAGGAGCAGGAGAGCGGAAAGCCGGTCGAGGAGGACGACGTCCTCGAGGCCACCCTCGACGCGGGCGCCGAGGAGGTCAACGACATCGGTGAGGCCTTCGAGGTGATCAGCGAGGCCACTGACCTCGTCGCGGTGCGCACCGCGCTTCAGGCGGCCGGGGTCGACTACGACTCCGCCGAGGCGTCGTTCGTGCCGACGATGACCGTCGAGGTCGACCTCGACGAGGCCCGCAAGGTGGTCCGCCTCGTGGAGGCGCTGGAGGATCTCGACGACGTGCAGGACGTCTTCGGCAACCATGACGTGTCCGACGAGGTGATGGCGGCTCTCGACGAGGAGTGACCGAGCAGGCGGCGGAGTGTCGTGCGCCGGGCCTGGGGGACCCGTCGGTTAGGTTGGGTCCGAACATGTGTTCGGACGACGCCGACCAGGAAGGGGCCACCGCGTGCGCGTTCTCGGCATCGACCCGGGGCTGACCCGCTGCGGCATGGGCGTGGTGGAGGGCAGCGTGGGGCGACCGCTGTCCCTGGTGGACGTGAACGTCCTGCGGACCTCGTCCGCCGAGCCGGTGCCCGTGCGGCTGGTGACCATCGAGAAGGGCGTGGACGCCTGGATCGAGGAGTACGCCCCCGACGCCGTGGCCGTGGAGCGGGTGTTCGCGCGCTCCGACGTCAGCACGATCATGGGCACCGCCCAGGCGAGCGGCATCGCGATGGTGTGCGCCGCCCGCCGCGGTCTGCCGGTCGTGCTGCACACCCCCAGCGAGGTCAAGGCCGCCGTGACCGGCAGCGGCCGTGCCGACAAGGCGCAGGTCACCGCCATGGTCACCCGCATCCTCCGGCTCACCTCCCCGCCGAAGCCCGCCGACGCCGCCGACGCGCTCGCGCTGGCCATCTGCCACATCTGGCGCGGTGGCGCCCAGAACCGTCTCGAGGCAGCCGCCGCCGCTGCCGGGAAGGGAGCACGATGATCGCGTTCGTCCGAGGCACCGTCGCCGAGGTGTCGTTGACCTCCGCTGTGGTCGAGGTCGGTGGTGTCGGCCTCGAGGTGAACTGCACGCCGGGGACCCTCGCGTCCTTGCGGGAGGGCCAGGAGGCCCGTCTGCCCACGAGCATGATCGTCCGCGAGGACTCCATGACGATCTTCGGCTTCCTCGACGACGACGAGAAGTCGCTGTTCGAGATGCTGCTCACCGCCAGCGGCGTCGGCCCGAAGATCGCCCAGGCGATGCTCGCGGTGCTCTCGCCCGACGACCTGCGCCGCGCGGTCACCACCGAGGACGTGAAGGCGCTGACCCGGGTGCCCGGCATCGGCCAGAAGGGCGCGCAGCGGATCATCCTCGAGCTCAAGGACCGGATCGCCCCCCCGAGCGGGGCCTCCCTGCCCCGGGCGGGCACCAGCCCTGCTGCGCAGGAGGCGCCCTGGCGTGGACAGGTGCACGCCGGCCTGGTCGGTCTCGGCTGGTCGGCCAAGGAGGCCGAGAGGGCCGTGGACGCGGTGGCTCCCGACGCACCTGCCGACGGCGTCGCCGACGTCGCCGCCCTGCTGCGTGCGGCTCTCCGCAGCCTGAGCAAGGCGTGATCGCGTGAGTGACAGCAGCCGCCGGATGACCGAGCAGGAGTACGACGCCGCCGAACTCGCCTACGCCGACAGCCGCTCGCTCGTGACGGCCGAGGCCGAGGGCGACGAGCGTGCCGTGGAGGCCGCCCTACGTCCGCGCACCCTCGACGAGGTGATCGGCCAGGAGCGTGTGCGTGAGCAGCTGTCCCTGGTCCTCCAGGCAGCCCGGCACCGCCAGGCCGTCCCCGACCACGTCCTGCTCGCCGGGCCGCCCGGCCTCGGCAAGACGACCCTGGCGATGATCATCGCTGCCGAGATGTCGTCGCCGCTGCGGCTGACCTCCGGCCCCGCCATCACGCACGCCGGCGACCTCGCCGCGATCCTTTCCGGCATGAACGACGGCGACGTCCTCTTCGTCGACGAGATCCACCGCATGTCCCGGCCCGCCGAGGAGATGCTCTACATGGCCATGGAGGACTTCCGGGTCGACGTGGTCATCGGGAAGGGGCCCGGCGCCACGGCCATCCCGCTGGAGATCCCGCCGTTCACGCTCGTCGGCGCCACCACCCGGGCCGGTCTGCTGCCCAGCCCGCTGCGCGACCGGTTCGGCTTCACCGCCCACCTGGAGTTCTACGAGCCGGACGACCTGGAGCTCATCGTCCGGCGTTCGGCGGGGCTCCTGGGCGTCGACTTCACCGGCGAGGGGGCCGCCGAGATCGCGTCCCGGTCGCGGGGCACGCCCCGGATCGCCAACCGGCTGCTGCGCCGGGTCCGGGACTACGCCCAGGTCCGCGCGGACGGCACGGTGACGCTCGACCTGGCGCACCGCGCCCTCGACCTGTATGAGGTCGACCGCTCGGGCCTCGACCGGCTCGACAGGTCCGTCCTCGACGCGTTGTGCCGTCGCTTCGCCGGCGGCCCTGTCGGGGTCAGCACGCTGGCCGTGGCGGTCGGGGAGGAGCGGGAGACCGTGGAGGAGGTCGCCGAGCCGTTCCTGGTCCGCATGGGGATGCTGGCGCGCACCCCGCGTGGACGGGTGGCCACGCCCGCTGCGTGGGAGCATCTCGGGCTCGCCGTCCCGGCCGACGCGGCGTTCGGCCTCGCGCAGCCCGACCTGTTCGCCGACGAGGACGAGGGGCGCGGCTAGACTCGGCCGCCGACCGCCGTACGGCGTCGACACGGACCGCAAGCAACACGAGGAGCCCCCCTGTGACTGATGACAACGGCAGCCTGATCGGGACGCTGCTCCCGCTTCTCCTGATCGTCCTGGCGTTCTGGCTGCTGGTGATCCGGCCCGCCCGCAAGCGGCAGCAGGAGATGACCCGGATCCAAAACAGCGTGAGCATCGGCTCGGAGGTCATGCTCGGTTCGGGGATCTACGGCACGGTCGTGTCGATCGGGGACGACACGCTGCAGGTCGCCGTGGCGCCGGGCACCGACATCAAGGTGGCCAAGCAGGCGGTGGTCCGCGTGATCGACGGCTCCACCCAAGGGCCCGACGCCACCCCCGAACAGCTCTGAGCTGCGCGCCGACGTGACGGGCACCCACCGCGCGACCGGTTCCGGCCAGGCATCGCTGCACGACGCCTACCTCGAGCAGCATCTCGACCGGCTGATCCGCGACATCCCCGACTTCCCCAAGCCCGGCGTGGTGTTCAAGGACATCACGCCGCTGCTGGCAGACCATGACGGGTTCTCCGCCGTCATCGACGTGCTGGCGCGCGCCGGTCGTGACGACGGGGGCAACGTCGTCGTGGACAAGGTGGTCGGCATGGAGGCGCGCGGGTTCATCCTGGCTGCCCCCGTGGCTCTGGCGCTGGGCGCCGGCTTCGTCCCGGTCCGCAAGGCCGGAAAGCTGCCGGCCGACACGCACTCGGTCGGGTACGCCCTGGAGTACGGCGAGGCGACGCTCGAGCTCCACCAGGACTCGGTGGCCCCGGGGGAGCGGGTGCTCCTCGTCGACGACGTGCTCGCCACGGGAGGCACGGTCGCCGCCACCGCCGAGCTGGTCGAGGCCTGCGGCGGGGTCGTCCACGGCGTCGCCGTGCTCATGGAGCTCTCCTTCCTTCCCGGCCGGGAGACCGTCGGCGACGTCCCGGTCACCGCCATCCGCACGGTCTGAGGCACCCCCGGGCTGGGTCCCCGGCATAGACTGGGCGCTCACTGACGTTGCGGACCTGGGAGGTGGGCGATGGCTGACGAGTCGACCGCCGGCCGGGCTGCGACGCAGCCGGCCCCGGCCGAGGCCGAACGGCCGTCGTCGCCGGCTCCGCCCTCGAGCCCACCGGGCGGTTCCCAGGGCGGCACCGGCGGGCCGTCGGGCCGTCGCATGCGAGCCCGGCTGGCCCGGATGACCACCAAGGCTCAGCAGGGGAACCCGGTGCTCGAGCCGCTGTTCCGGGCGGTCCGGGCCAACCACCCCAAGGCAGACCTGACACTCCTCGAGCGGGCCTACGTCGTCGCCGAGCAGGCGCACGGCACGCAGACCCGCAAGAGCGGCGACCCCTACATCACCCATCCGCTCGCGGTCGCCACGATCCTGGCCGACATCGGCATGACCGAGCCGACCCTGATGGCCGCGCTTCTCCACGACACGGTCGAGGACACGTCGTACACCCTTGACGAGCTCCGCCACGACTTCGGCGACGAGGTCGCGCTGCTCGTCGACGGCGTGACCAAGCTCGACAAGGTCAAGTACGGCGACTCCGCGCAGGCCGAGACCATCCGCAAGATGATCGTGGCGATGAGCCGCGACATCCGCGTGCTCGTCATCAAGCTCGCGGACCGGCTGCACAACATGCGCACCCTGCGCTACCTCAAGCAGGAGACCCAGGAGCGCAAGGCCCGCGAGACGCTCGAGATCTTCGCCCCGCTGGCGCACCGACTGGGCATGAACACCCTCAAGTGGGAGCTCGAGGATCTCGCGTTCGCGACCCTGCACCCCAAGATCTACGACGAGATCGTGCGGCTGGTCGCGGAGCGCGCACCCTCACGCGACGAGTTCCTGGCGCGGGTCATCGCGCAGGTCGAGAACGATCTCGGCGAGGCCCGCATCAAGGCAGTCGTGACCGGCCGGCCCAAGCACTACTACTCGATCTACCAGAAGATGATCGTGCGCGGCCGGGAGTTCTCCGACATCTACGACCTCGTCGGCATTCGCATCCTCGTCGAGTCCGACCGCGACTGCTACGCCGCCCTCGGCGTCCTGCACTCGCGGTGGAACCCGGTCCCGGGCAGGTTCAAGGACTTCATCGCGATGCCGAAGTTCAACATGTACCAGTCGCTGCACACGACGGTGATCGGCCTCGAGGGCAAGCCGGTCGAGCTGCAGATCCGCACTTTCGCGATGCACCGTCGTGCGGAGTACGGCGTCGCGGCGCACTGGAAGTACAAGGAGACCTCCAACAAGGGGCTCGACACCGACCGGGCCCTGCTCTCGCACGGCACGTCCAACGCCGACATGGGCTGGGTACGCCAGCTGCTCGACTGGCAGCACGAGACCGAGGACCCGGGGGAGTTCCTCGAGTCGCTGCGCTTCGAGATCAACGCTGCGGAGGTCTACGTCTTCACGCCTCGCGGCGACGTGATCGCGCTGCCGACCGGGTCGACCCCGGTCGACTTCGCCTACTCCGTGCACACCGAGGTCGGTCACCGCACCATCGGCGCCCGCGTGAACGGCCGCCTCGTCCCGCTCGAGTCCACGCTGGACAACGGTGACGTCGTCGAGGTGTTCACCTCCAAGGCGCCGAACGCCGGCCCGAGCCGCGACTGGCTGACCTACGTCAAGTCACCGCGCGCCCGCAACAAGATCCGGCAGTGGTTCACCAAGGAGCGCCGCGAGGAGGCCATCGAGCAGGGCAAGGACCAGATCGCCCGCCTGATGCGCAAGGAGGGCCAGCCCCTCAAGCGCGTGCTCACCCACGACTCCCTGAGCACGGTGGCCTCGGAGATGCGGCTCGCCGACGTCTCGGCGCTGTACGCCGCAGTCGGCGAGGGCAACATCGGCGCGCAGACCGTCGTACGCCGGGTCATCGACCTCTACGGCGGCGAGGAGGGAGCATCCGAGGACCTCGCCGAGGGCGTGACACTGACCCCCGAACGGACTCGGGCGAAGCAGAGCGTGGGCGGCGACGCCGGCGTGATCGTCAAGGGCATCTCCGACGTGTGGGTGAAGCTCGCCAAGTGTTGCACGCCGGTGCCGGGCGACAAGATCCTCGGTTTCGTCACGCGCGGCGCGGGCGTCTCGGTGCATCGTGCGGACTGCACGAACGCCACGAGCCTGCAGTCCCAGCCGGAGCGGATCGTCGACGTGGAGTGGGCCCCGACGGCGCAGTCGATGTTCCTCGTGAACATCCAGGTCGAGGCGCTCGACCGGGCCCGGCTCCTGTCGGACATCACGAAGGTGCTGTCCGACGTACACGTCAACATCCTCGCGGCCTCGCTCACGACGACCCGCGACCGAGTGGCCAAGTCACGGTTCACCTTCGAGATGGGCGACCCCAAGCACCTCGGGCACGTCCTGAAGGCGGTCCGCTCCGTCGACGGGGTGTTCGACGCCTACCGCGTCACCCAGTGACGCCGACCCGGCTCTTGTGCAGCCGGAAGCCGGGTGGCACATCTGCACAGGCGCCGGGTCGGCGGGTTCTGATCTGCAGGAACGCCGGGTCAGGAGAACTCGTCGAGCGCCTTCCGGGCCTCGACCAGCCAGGCCCGGCGCGCCTCGATCGCCGAGGCGTGCTCGGCGGCCTTGCGATCGTTCCCCGCGCCCTCGGCCTTCTCCTTCTTCGTCTCGAGCTCGGCGAGGGAGGCCTCGAGCTGGGCGACGGTGTCCGCCGCGCGGGCCCGAGCCTCGGGGTTCGAGCGCTTCCACTGATCGTCCTCGACGCCGCGGATGGCCTGCTCGACCTTGCGCATCCGGCCCTCGAGCTCCTTCATCCGGTCCCGTGGCACCTTGCCCGCTGCGTCCCACCGGTCGGCGATGTCGCGAAATGCGTCCTTGGCCGCGCGTACGTCGGTCACGGGCACGAGTGCCTCGGCCTCGACGAGCAGCTTCTCCTTGACCTCCGCGTTGGCGGCGTACTCCGCATCGAGTGCGGAGTTGGCGGCGTCACGGGCCCCGAAGAACGTGTCCTGCGCGCCCCGGAACCGCTTCCAGAGCTGGTCGTCGACGTTCTTGGGGGCAGGGCCGGCGGCCTTCCACTGTCGCATCAGGTCGCGGTACCTGCCCGCCGTCGGACCCCACTCGGTGGAGCCGGCGAGCGCCTCGGCCTCCACGACGAGCTTCTCCTTCACCTCGCGCGCGGCCTCGCGCCGCTCGCCAAGCTCGGCGAAGTGGGCCTTGCGCCGGCGGGTGTAGGTCGTACGCGCGGTCGAGAACCGGCGCCACAGGCCGTCGTCGGTGCTCTTGTCGATGCGGGGGAGTGCCTTCCACTCCTCGAGGAGCTCGCGCAGCCGGTTCGCGCCGTTGCGCCAGTCGTTGCTCTCGGCGAGGCGCTCCGCCTCCGCGGCGATCCGCTCCTTGCTGACCTTGGCCTGGGCGGCCTTGCGGGCACGGTCGGCCTTGCGCTGTTCGCGCTGCTTCTCGATCGTGACCTTCAGCGCGTCGAGGCGAGCCTCAAGCGCCGCGAGGTCGCCCACGGCCTGGGCATCGGTGACGGTAGCTCGCACTTGCGCCACGACGGTGCTCGCCTCGTCGGGGGCGAGCGTCCCGGCGCCGACGCGCTGCTCGAGCAAAGCGATCTCGAAGGCGAGGTCGTCGTACCTCTTGGCGTAGAAGGCCAGTGCCTCCTCCGGCGTCGCGTCCGGCATCTGTCCGACCTGCCGCTCGCCGTCCACGGTGCGGAGGTACACGGTGCCGTCGTCGGCCACCCGGCCCCAGCTCTCGGCAGGACTCTGTGCGGGGCTCTGGGCAGGACTCGCAGCGGTGGCCTCGGCCGGACTGTCGGCGGTGGCCTCGGT
>DGBP01000022.1 GCA_002384855.1 Nocardioidaceae bacterium UBA4001
AGATGTGTATAAGAGACAGGTCAAGGCCACCGCGCCGGTCGATGACAGTCGCGGCGGTGTGGTCCGCGATCTCCTCGAGTGTCACGCCGGGGGCCAGCTCCACGAGGTGGAACTCGGAGCCGGCGGCGTCGAGCACGCCGAGGTCGGTGACGACCCGGCTGACCACGCCCCTCCCGGTGAGCGGCAGGGTGCAGGTGCGCAGCAACTTGGGCTCGCCCTTGCGGGTCACGTGCTCCATGAGCACGATCACCCGCCCGGCGCCGCTGACGAGGTCCATCGCGCCGCCCATGCCCTTGACCACCGCGCCCGGCACCATCCAGTTGGCGAGGTCGCCGTCGCTGGAGACCTGCATCCCGCCGAGGACGGCGACGTCGATGTGGCCGCCGCGGATCATCGCGAAGCTGGTGGGGGAGTCGAAGAACGACGCCCCTGGCGAGACCGTCACGGTCTGCTTGCCGGCGTTGATCAGGTCGGGGTCGACCTCGTCGTCGTAGGGGAACGGGCCCACGCCGAGGACGCCGTTCTCCGCGTGCAGGCTGACCGTCGAGCCCTCCGGGAGGTAGCCGGGGATGAGGGTGGGCAGGCCGATGCCGAGGTTGACGTACTCCCCGTCGGCGAGCTCCTGGGCGGCACGCGCCGCCATCTCGTCTCGCGTCCACGGCATGTCAGCGGTCTCCCTCGGTGTGAGCGCCGGCGACCGGTCGCGGCCCCCGGGTGGTCAGCTTCTCGATGTCCTTGTGCGCAGCCTGCTCGGGCGTCAGCTCGACCACTCGCTGGACGAACACTCCGGGAAGGTGGATCTCATCGGCGTGCAGCTCGCCGACCTCGACGACCTTCTCGGCCTCGACGATGGTGAGGCGTCCGGCCATCGCCGCGGCAGGGTTGAAGTTGCGGGCGGCTGCGTGGAAGACGCAGTTGCCGGCCCGGTCGGCGACGGCCGCGCGGACGAGTGCGTAGTCGGTGACGATGGCCTCCTCGAGCACCATCTCCTTGCCCTGGAAGGTCCGGACCTCCTTCGGAGGGGAGGCCAGGGCGACCGAGCCGTCGTGGTGGAACCGCCAGGGCAGCCCTCCCTCGGAGACCAGCGTGCCCACCCCGGTGGGGGTGTAGAACGCGCCGACCCCGGCGCCGCCGGCGCGGAGGCGTTCGGCGAGCGTCCCCTGCGGGGTGAGCTCGACGGTCAGCTCGCCGGCGAGGTAGCGGCGTGCGAACTCCTTGTTCTCCCCGACGTAGGAGGCGATGACGCGGCTGATCCGGCCGTGCTCGAGCAGCAGTCCGAGGCCGGCCCCGTCGACGCCGCAGTTGTTGGACGCCACGGTCAGGTCGTCGGTGCCCTGCTCGAGGAGGGCGTCGATGAGGAACCACGGGATCCCGGTGAGCCCGAACCCGCCGACGGCCAGGCTGGCCCCCGAGGGGATGTCGGCGACCGCCTCGGCGGCACCGGCGACGACCTTGTCGAGACTCATGCGTTCTCCCGGGTGAGGTGCTCGATGGTCGCCGGAGTGATGGTCCCCGGCTGTTGGACGTTGGCGAGGTGGGCGGCGTCGGGCACGACGAGCAGGCGGCCGTCCTGGACGGCGGCGGCGATCTGCTCGAGGTGGGAGGGCGGCGTGGCCGGGTCGTCGGCGCCGGCGATCGCCAGGGTCGGCGCGGTGATGGACGAGAGGTCGGGGCGCAGGTCCATGGCCGCGATCACCTCGCAGCAGCCGGCGTACCCCTCGGCGGGTGTGGCCGCGACCATCGCCTCGTAACGGGCACGGTCCGTGGGGTGCGCCTCGAGGAAGGCCGTGGTGAACCAGCGTTCCACGACCGGGCCGGCGACGGCGGCCGTGCCGTGGGCGCGCACGGTCGCAGCCCGGTCGGTCCAGCCGGAGACGGGCTCGAGCCGCGCACCGGTGCACAGGAGCACCAGCCGGTCGACCCGCTCCGGCTCCCGGGCGGCGAGCCGCATCGCGGTCATCGCGCCGAGCGACAGGCCGACCACATGGGCGCGCTGAACCTCGAGCCGGTCGAGCAGGGCGACGACGTCGTCGACGAGGTCGTCGATCGTGTAGGGGCCCGGTGGCACAGGGGAGCCGCCGTGGCCGCGCGTGTCGTAGCGGACCACGCGGAACCGCTCCGCCAGCGCGGCGACCTGGGGGTCCCACATCGCATACGTCGACCCCAGGGAGTTCGACAGGAGTACGACGGGGGCGTCCTCGGGGCCCTCCACCTCGTGGTGCACCTCGACGGGGCTCATCGCACGGCCTCGAAGACCGCGGCGAGGCCCTGGCCGCCCCCGATGCACATCGTCTCCAGCGCGTACCGGCTGTCCCGTCGCTGCATCTCGTGGGCCATGGTCGTGAGGATGCGGGCGCCCGTGGCCCCCACCGGGTGGCCGAGGGAGATGCCGGAGCCGTTGGGGTTGAACCGCTCGTCGAGGGGGTCGAGCTTCCACTCGCGGAGGACCGCCAGCACCTGAGCCGCGAACGCCTCGTTGAGCTCGATCAGGTCCATGTCGTCCAGGCCCAGGCCGGCGCGCTCGAGGGCGGCGGCGGTCGCCGGCACGGGTCCGATGCCCATCACCTCCGGCCCGACCCCGGCGACCGCCCACGACCTCAGGCGGAGCAGGGGCCGTAGCCCACGGCGCTCCGCCTCGTCCTCGGTGGTCACCACGCACATCGCTGCGCCGTCGTTCTGGCCGCTGGCGTTGCCCGCGGTGACCGTGGACTCGGGGTCGGCCTTCAGCCGCACAGGGCGGAGGGTGGCGAGGTCCTCCAGCGTGGTCCCGGGGCGCGGGTGCTCGTCGCGGTCCACCACGACGTCCGGCCCGCCTCGACGTCCGGGGACGGTGACCGGGACCAGCTCGTCGGCGAACCGGCCCTCGAGGTGGGCCGCGACCGCCCGTTCGTGGGACCGGACCGCCAGCTCGTCCTGCTCTACACGCGTGATGCCGTAGTCGCGGCGGAGGTTCTCCGCGGTCTCGAGCATCCCACCCGGCACCGGGTGCAGCCGTCCGCCCGCCGTCACCCGGGCGCGCTCGAGCCGGTCCATCAGCTCCACGCCACCGGCCTTGACGCCGGTGCGCAGGCCCACGGCGTAGTGCTCCACCTGGGACATCGACTCCGCTCCGCCTGCGACGACGACTCGTCCGGCCCCTGTGGCGACCTGTCCGGCGGCGTACAGCACGGCCTGCAGCCCCGAGCCACAGCGGCGGTCGATCTGCACTCCCGGGACCGACGTGCCCAGCCCGGCGTCGAGGGCGGCGACCCGCCCGATCGCCGGTGACTCGCCGTTGGCGTAGCCCTGGCCGAGGACGACGTCGTCGACGTCGCCCTCACCGAGACCGGTACGACGGACAAGCTCCTGCAGCAGGCCGGAGGCGAGGTCCGCCGCGCCGAGCTGTGCGAGGGCACCGCCGAACCTGCCGACGGGGGTACGGAGGGGTTCGCAGATGACGACGTCGTTCATGGCTCCGACCCTAGGGGGCCAGAGTCATACAGGGAAGTATTCATTTCATGCTCAGCAAGACTCTGGGAGTATGAGTGGATGGAGCTCCGCCACCTGCGCTACTTCCGCGCCGTCGCCGAGGAGCGGCACTTCGGCCGGGCCGCCGAGCGGTTGCACATGGCCCAGCCGCCGCTGTCTCAGCAGATCCGTCAGCTCGAGGCCGAGCTCGCCGTCACCCTGCTCGACCGGAACACCCGCAAGGTCGAGCTCACCCCGGCCGGCGCCGCCTACCTCGAGCGCGTCCGGGTGATCCTCGCCGAGGTCGACGAGGCGGCGGCCCGGGCACAACGGGTGGCGGCGGGCATGGAGGGGCGCCTGGTAGTCGGCTGCGTGGGGTCGGCGACGTACAGCCTGCTGCCGACGTTCGCGCGGGCGGTGCGCGAGGCGCTCCCCGGGATCGACCTCGCCTTCCGCGGCGAGATGCTGGTGCCGGACCAGGTCGCGGCCCTGGCCGCCGGCCGGATCGACCTGGCGCTGCTCCGGCCCCCGGTCGACGACCCGGCCCTGCAGGTGTCCTTGCTGCGGCGGGACCGGCTCATCGTCGCGCTGCCGGAGGGGCACCGGCTGGTCTCCCGTGCGCGGCTCCGGATCCGTGACCTGCGCGACGAGGACCTGATCGTGCACGCCTCCCACGGCCGGTCGGTGATGCACGGGACGGTCGAGGAGCTCTGCCGAGAAGCCGGCTTCGTGCCCCGGGTCCGCCACGAGGTGGCGGAGACCTCGACTCTGGTGACGCTGGTCGCCGCCGGGCTCGGTGCGGCCGTCGTGCCCGAGCCGGTGTCGTCGCTCGGCATCCCCGGCGTGACCTACCGGCCCCTGTCCGGCAGCGACATCCACGTCGACCTCGCTGCCGCCGTACGGGCCGCGGACGACTCCCCGGCGCTCGCCCGGGCGCTCGACCTGCTGGGCCCCCTGGCGCGGAGCCGAGCCGAGTGAGGGGAGAGGACGGGCCTGATGGGACCGCTCAGACGGCGGCGGGGCGATCGGGCTCCGCCGGTCGTGCCTCGTCCCCGACTCGCACGCAGCGCGCGGCGACGTCCCGGGCCAGCGTGAGCAGCTCTTCTCGATCACCGATGTCGAGCTTGTGGCGGATGTTGTGGACGTGGTTGCGCACCGTCCCCACGGAGATGAAGAGCGAACTCGCGACGGAGCTGTACGAGCGCCCCTGACCGAGCAGGAGGAGAACCTCCTGTTCGCGTTGCGTCAGGGTCGTCGCCTGGTCGGCCTGCTCGAGCTGCGATGCCAGGCAGGTCGCGAGGTCGTCGGGGGTCGCGTCCCGCCTGCTCGCGGTGGCGACAGGTGACCTGTCGGTACGCGCCGGTGACAGCACCTCGTCCTCCTCGTCGGCGGTCCCCTCGGCGTGAGCGTGCGACTCGATCTCCAGGGCCAGCACGACGACCAGCGTCGCCACCAGGGCCCATGCCAGAAGAAGCGGCGGTCGCACGAGGCCCTCACCGTTGAGGATCCTGTTCGTGACGATCCGCAGCCCGATCAGGCCGACGAAGACAGCTCCGCCACCCCACGCGCCCGGCCGGCCGTAACGCGTGGCCAGCCGGAAGACCAGCAACGGCAGGGCCGCCACGGGAGTGGCGACCGGGTCGGGAAGGAAGATCACGAAGATCGCGAGGGCGAGGACCACATCGAACCAGTGGGAGCCCGTCGCCAGCTTCGTCAGGTCCCCGGCGTCCAGGTGGCTGTGCAGTGCCAGGGCCATCAGGAGCGACCAGCCGATGCTCATGACCGCCGCCGTGACCGCGAGCCAGCTCACCAGCGGTTCGAACGAGATGGTCATGACGACGACGAGGACTCCCACGGCCATGCGGATCACGCAGGCCACGCGCTCGGCCCTGTGGTGCACACGACAGTCTCGATGAAGGCCGCCCTCCATGTGTCCCTCCAGTCCTGCGCCCCCGATGTGTGCCATGTCACGTTACCCCTGAAGCGACGCCACATCTAGACCGCATTTGGACGCGGCATCCAGTGGATCTCGTCCCGGATGTATGCGGCGTCTATGGAATCTGGACGTTTGGACGCGGCTTCATGGTGTGGTCTACGCCACACCAAGGGAGCTGGCTTTGAACCACGAAGAGAGTCACGACCGGTCCCGATCGTACGCGTCGAGGGCCAGTCGCCGCGCGGTGCTACGCGGCATCGGTGCCGGCGGACTGGCCCTGGGGCTGGGGCCCCTCGTCGCGTCCAGCGCCTCGGGCAGCACGGCGGCCACGCTGCGCCGGAGCCCGGCGGTCCAGAGCGGCGCCGCCACGCTGCTCACCGTGCTGCAGACGGCCGACATCCACGGACAGCTCGACACGCACGACGAGTTCTTCTGGGAGAACGGCGGTCCGGTGTTCCGTCGCACCGGAGGGTTCGCGCGGATCCAGACGCTGGTCGACCGGGTGCGCGTGGAGAACCCGACCGGCACGTTGCTGGTCGACGCGGGTGACTGCTTCCAGGGCAGCGGGTGGGCTGCGCTGAGCAAGGGGGAGGCGATGGCGCCGGTGATGCGGCACCTGCGGTACGACGCGGTGATCCCGGGGAACTGGGAGGTCGTCTACGGCAAGAGCCAGCTGCTCGACGTGATGGGCCAGTACGGCGCACCGGTGGTCTCGAGCAACATGTTCCACGACGACGGGGGGCAGCTCGGCGGCTACCTGTTCAAGCCCGTGCACGTCCGCGAGATCGCCGGCGTCCGGGTGGGGTTCCTGTCCTTCAACGACCCGATGGTGCCTGTCCGCCAGGACCCGGCGTACAGCGTGGGCATCAAGTTCACCTTCCCCGACCACAACGCCGCCGAGTGGATCCGGCACCTGCGCGAGGAGCGGCAGTGCGACCTCGTCTTCGCGGTGACCCACATGGGCATCGCCCAGCAGGTGGACCTCGCCGGCCAGGACTACATGCAGGGCGTCGACTACATCCTCGGTGCCGACACGCACGAGCGCGTCAGGGAGCCGATCCAGGGGAAGCACTGTGCCGTCACCGAGCCGGGCGCGTTCGGCTCGTTCGTCGGTCGTCTCGACCTCGTGGTCGAGAACGGGCGGATCGAGGACGCGGCTTATGAGCTGGTCGAGGTCGCCGAGTCGGAGTACCCGGAGGATGCCGGGATGAAGGCCGTGGTGGTCAATGTCCAACGGCCGTACAAGGCGGCGCTGTCGGAGGTCCTCGGCGTCACCACCACGCCGCTGATGCGCTACTACCCGATCGAGACGCCCATGGACAACCTGATCACCGACGCGCTCCACGAGGCGACCGCCCAGGAGATCGGCTCCGTGGACGTGGCCCTGTCGAACGGCTTCCGGTTCTGCCCCCCGCTGGTGCCGCCCGCCGGAGGTGGCAAGGAGATCACGCGTGAGTATCTCTGGAGCATGCTGCCGGTCAATGCCGGCGCCCGGGCGGCGAGCGTGCCGGCGAAGCTGCTGAAGGCCTGGATGGAGAAGGAGCTCAACAACGTATTCTCCTCGAACCCGCTCGAGCGGTTCGGCGGCTGGGTCGTGCGGATGAGCGGGATGGAGGTCAACTTCACCGACAGCCGCGGTAAGGGTGACCGGCTCAACACGATGAGGATCGGCGGGGAGCTGGTCTGGGACCGCGCACAGGGCGGGCTCGTCGTGGACGGCCAGCGGCTGTTCACGTTCGTGGCGTGCGAGCGTGGCGGCGACCCTATCGACGTCCTCTGCCGGATCAAGGGCGTCTCGAACCGCACGGACCTGCCGTTCACGCTCCACGACGCGGTCGCGCGGTACCTGGCGAAGCACTCGCCGGTAGCGCCGAAGCAGGACGGCCGAGTGACCGCCACGGACCTGCCCTCGACCATGCTCGGCCAGCTGCCGGGCACGAACTACCAGTTCCGCTGAGTCCGGAACCTCCGTCGTCCAGCGCCCGTACCCGGCGTCGGGACCCCATCGCGGCACCGCACCTGTGTCGCATCCCGCACCCGCGTCGCCCGATCTGCCGAACCAGTCGGCGGACATCTCGGAGAAGGAGAAGCAATGAGGGACAGGCAACCCCCCTCCAGCACGTTCTGGAGCGGACGGAGAAAGGCGCTCGCGGGACTCTCCGCGGGCGCGATGGCAGGTGTCTCGCTCATGGCGGTCCCGACCGGGGCCGCTGCGGACCAGGAGCTCGCGCCCAAGATCTACACGGTCACGCCGTCGTCGGAGCCGGGCCAGATCACCGGGCCCTCTTCGGTGAAGGTCTGGGACGCGGCCACGCACACCCTGACCAAGGAGGTGCCGATCCCCGCCACGCGGCCCGGCACGACGGCGACGAGCGACGACGGCATCTCGAAGCCGCATCACTTCATGGTCCTCCACGACCGGAACATCGGCCTGGTCATGGGCTTCAGCCCGTCATCGGACATCAAGGTGTTCGACCTCGTCAAGGACGAGTTCATCGAGGGCACCGACGACTCGCCGGACGGCAAGCGCTTCACGATCGAGACCGGCACCAAGTTCGACGACCCGAACCTGCCCGCGCGGTTCTCCGGAGCCGGGCCGCGCCACCTGGAGATGCACCCCAGCGGTGACATCGCCTACAGCGCCAACTTCGACGGTGACAGCTTCAGCGCGATCGACCTCAACACGCTCAAGGAGATCAAGACCGTCCCGGTCGGCGACCGGCCGAACTACGTCGACTACGTCGAGACGGCGGCGGGGCCGCGCCTGTTCGTGGCCAACTTCGGTGAGAACTACCTCAGCGTCTTCGATGCGAACACGTATGAGCCGGTGCGGACGCCCGCGGCACCTGACGGCAAGGTCACCGTCGGCAAGAACGGCGTCGCAGGGCCGTTCAACATGGGGGTGAGCCACGACCAGAACTACGTGATGTCCGCCGACGCCAAGAGCAACACGGTGACGTTCGTCGACACGAAGACCCTCGAGGTCACCTCGGTCGTCGACATCGGCGGCGACCACCGCACCGACCTGCCCGCGGCCGCCTTCCAGCGGCTGAACCCGCGCATCTCGCCCGAGGGGCGGTGGCTGTGGATCGGCAACCAGGACGCCTCCGAGACCACGATCATCGACATCGAGAAGCAGGAGAAGGTCAAGGCGATCCCCTCCGGCCTCGGCGCGGACCTCATGTTCTTCCCGCTCGGGCCGGCTGAGGGCTACGCCTTCATCACCAACCGGTACGACAAGAAGGTGACCGTCGCGAGACTCAACGGAATCCGGCCACCGACGTACGTCGGGCAGATCCCCACCGCGCGGATCGGCTCCCACTACATGACCTTCGACAAGAGCTGGGAGACCGCCATCGTCTCGGAGCGACCGGGACGCTCCTACGGGGTCTTCGACATGACCTTGTTCGCGAACCCCAACAGGGGTGCGGTGAGGCGAGGTCTCAAGAACGTCGAGGTGCAGAGCATCTGGACCGGCGGGTCGAGCTTCGACCCCAACCCGGAGATGTGGCAGCCCGACTACAGCGACGACTACACCCGTGCCGGCCAGGACATGGCGGTCTACGTGTGGTTCGAGAACGGCATCGCCCAGGTGAGCAAGGAACGCGGAGGGGACTGACCCCGCCACCCACCTTCGGGGGAGCCGTCGACGGCGGCTCCCCCGACCGGTCCCTGCAACAGACACAACCCTCCAGGGTGACTCCAGGGTGAGGAGAAGGCCGTGCTGAGTCGTCGTGACATCCTGCGGGTCGGGTCGGGAGCGACCGTCGCCCTGCTGGCCCCCTGGAAGGCACTGGCGCAGGCGCGGTTCGGCACCGAGCTCCCTCGCTTCGTCGACCCGCTTCGGCTGCCGCCGGTGGCGGGGCCGGGGCCCCACGGCGGGGTCCGCCTGTCGATCCGTCCAGGGGTGCAGCAGGTGCACTCGGCGCTGCCGCCCACACCGATCTGGGGGTACGACGGAGGGAGCGGGCCGACCTGGCCGGGCCCGACCATCCACGCCATGAGGGACACGCCGTTGTGGGTGGAGCAGACGAACGCCCTAGGCAGCAGGCACCTGTTCCACGACTCCCTCGACCACCACCTCTCGCACCACGGATGTCCCGAGCTCGACGGTCGTCGGCTCACCCCCGAGCTCGCGCACGTGCCGCGGACGTCGACCCACCTGCACGGCGCTCGCGTGGCGCCGAGGGAGGACGGGTTCCCGGACCTGTGGTCGGTGGCGGGGGAGACCGCCGTCTACCGCTACCCGAACCGCCAGCATGCGCGCAGCCAGCGGGCGGCGACGCTGTGGTACCACGACCACGCCATGGGCACCACGCGGCTGAACGTGTACGCGGGCCTGGCCGGGTTCTACCTCATCCGCGACCCGCTCGAGGCCGAGCTCGGCCTCCCGGTCGGTGACCCCTACGAGCTGCCGTTGCTGCTCCAGGACCGCGACTTCCACGAGGACGGCTCCCTGGCGTATCCGGCAGCGCCCTGGGTGGGCAACGTCCAAGGCGTCGTCGCGGTCGTCAACGGGACGGGATGGCCGCGCCACGCGGTCGACCGGGGGGTCTACCGGCTCCGGCTGCTCAACGGCTCCCAGCACCGGCTTTACCACCTCGCGCTCGAGGGGGTGACGTTCACGGTCATCGGCACGGACGGCGGGCTGCTGCCCCGACCCGTGCCGGGTGTACGCGTGCTGCCGCTCGCGCCGGCGGAGCGCATGGACGTCCTCGTGGACTTCTCGGCGGCACCGCCGGGCACGAGTGTGCGGCTGCTCAACGTCGCACCACCGGACCCGATGGCTCCGCCGCTGGGGGAGCTGATGCGTTTCGACGTCAGCAGTGCATCGGCTCCTCGGCCAGGCCTGCCGGGCCGACTGGACCCGTGGTTCGAACGGCTGGATCCCGAGCACGCGAGGGCGCATCGGCGCATGATGATGCAGCGCCTGCGCCCCGACCTGCCGGCTTCCAACACCAACCCGTGGCTGCTTTGGTACGCAGACGCCTCCCTCCCGCACGGAACCTACCCGGTGGTGGGGGATGGCTGGCGTCCGGGCTTCTGGCGCGATCCCGCGTTCGCCCACCCGAGGGCCGGTACGACGGAGGTCTGGTCCGTCACGAACCCATCACCGGTCTCGCACCCGGTCCACCTGCACCTCGTGCAGTTCCAGATCCTTTCGCGTCAGCGCGCTGGGGAGGCACGGCGGCGCCTGCCCCACACCTACGAGGCGGGGTGGAAGGACACCGTGGTCGGTGGGACCGCGGGAGACCGTGGACGTCATCGCGAGGTTCGACCTGCCCGAGGGGACGCCGACCCCGGCGCCGTACCCCTGGCACTGCCACGTGCTCGAGCACGAGGACAACGACATGATGCACGCCTTCACCGTCGAGTAGCCTCCCCGAGCCAGGGCACCGTGAGCTCCGACGGCCTATCATCGACCGACACCCGTCCGTGGAGGCTCAATGCAGGCTGTCGCCGACTTCTGGCAGGCGGTTCCGGATGCGTTGCGCGACCCCGTCGCCCTCGCCGCGCCGTTCTTCCTGCTGTTCATCGCGATCGAGGCGCTGGCCGCCCACCTCCTGGAGGACGAGCGGCCTGAGGACGAACGGCGGACCCCTGACGGTCGCGCGGCGCCGCTGCGGGGTGGGTACGACCGCAGCGACGCCCTGGCCAGCATCGGCGCAGGCGCCGTCTCGATCCTGACGATGACGCTGTGGAAGGGTCTGGGGCTGATCGGCTACGCCGTGCTCTTCGCCTACGTCGCGCCCTGGCAGCTGCCGGTCGACCGCTGGTGGACCTGGGCGATCGCGCTCCTCGGCGTCGACTTCTTCTTCTACTGGGCCCACCGCACCGCCCACCGGGTGCGCCTGGTGTGGGCGACCCACCAGGCGCACCACTCGAGCGAGTACTTCAACTTCTCCACGGCCCTGCGGCAGAAGTGGAACAACTCCCACGAGCTGGTGATCTGGGCCCCGCTGCCGCTGCTGGGAGTCCCACCGGCCCTGGTGTTCCTCGGCTTCTCGGTCAGCCTCGTCTACCAGTTCTTCGTGCACACCGAGCGGGTCGGGAAGCTGTGGCGCCCGGTCGAGCTGGTCCTCAACACGCCCTCGCACCACCGGGTCCACCACGGCAGCGACCCGGAGTACCTCGACCGGAACTACGGCGGGATCCTCATCGTCTGGGACCGGCTCTTCGGGTCGTTCCAGGAGGAGCTGCACCGTCCGACGTACGGCCTGACCACCCCGGTCGGCACGAACAACCTGATCCGGCTGCAGACCCACGAGTACGTCGCCATCGCCCGGGACGTCCGCGGGGCGCCGACGTTGCGGGACAAGCTCGGCTACGTCCTCGGCCCGCCGGGGTGGCGTCCGGAGCCTGAGGGACGGGCGGTGGTCCCGCCCCTCCCCGCCCCGTAGCCTGCTGTCATGAGCGTGAAGGTGGATCTCGCGGCCCTGGCGGAGACGATGGCCGGCTACGGGCAGGCCTACCTCCTGACCGTCTCCGACGACCAGCGGCCCCACGCCGTGGCGGTCCGCCCGGGGGTGCAGGGTGAGGCGCTCGCCGTCCACCGCCTCGGCCGTCGCACGCTGACGAATCTCGCCGAGCGCCCCGAGGTGACGCTGCTGTTCCCGCCGCGGGAGGAGGGCGGCTACTCGCTCATCGTCGACGGCCGGGCCTCCGTCGCGTCCGACGGCGCGGTGGTCGCCCCCTCCCACGCGGTGCTGCACCGGCCGTCCGACCACGTGAGCACGCCCGCCGACGGCTCGTGCGGCAACGACTGCGTGCCGGTGGGGACCGACTGACACACCTGAGGAGCACCACGGTCCCGAACCGGGGCGAGGGGCGCTACCATGGAGCGCAGCGGCCCTCGACATGCCGTTTCGTGACTGATGACATTCTCGGGGGCCGGCGACCGGCCGCCGCCTGGCGGTAGCGAAGCTCCCACCGCGCTCGGGCCCTGAGCCCGGCGCTTCGATCCGTGCTGATCGGTGGGACCTGCCACGTCGTGGGACTGGCACCGTCCCGTCCCGGGATGTCTGATCGCGTCCGGTCGCACGACCCGTGCACGAGCACGCACGGGTTGCCGTACCGGTACTCCGAGGAGGAGCCTGTGGCCCGACGAGGCCAGCGCCAAGCCGGCGCCCGCCGTACGCCGTCGCGGGCGCCGCGACGGGTCCGCCCGCGCGACAACGAGGGGATCATCCCCGTCCTTGCCCGGGTGGTGCGCGAGGTCGAGACGGCCGTGCAGCGCGGGTCCGTGATGCCCTCGATCCGCACCAAGTTCCAGGTCGTCGCGCTCCTCGTCCGTGAGGAGCGGGCCCGCGTGAAGGCCGACGACCAGCTCACCGACGCGCAGCGGGCCGAGCAGCTCAAGCGGCTCGACGGCATCGCCACGATCCTGGCCAAGACCGCGGCCCGCGACACCTCGCTGCTCGCCCTCCTCGCCGAGGACGCCGAGGTCTCCGACGCCGCCTGGGTGCTCCGCCGCGACATGATGGAGTCCGGCGGGATGGAGGTCCCGCCGGAGGCGGCGCGACGTGAGACCGCGACCGCCCCGAACGGCACCGAGCGTCGCGTCGTCCCGCAGGCGATCGTCTCTCGCCAGCTGGCCAACCCCTTCCTGACCCCGGACTTCGAGGCCGCCCGGGAGTCCCACGTCCGAGCCCGCCGCCTCGCCGGCTGGGAGCTCCTCGGCCCGCTGTTCCGCTCCTTCGAGTACGCCGGCGACTCCGCCCTCATGCCGCTGCCCGACCCGGTCTCGATGCGCGCGCCCGGCGGCCTGGAGCTGATGCCCCACCAGGCCCGGGTCGTGGCCGCGGCCGCCGAGGGGCACCGGACCTTCCTCCTGGCAGACGAGCCCGGCCTCGGCAAGACCGCGCAGGCGCTGGTCGCCGCGCACGCCGCCGACGCCTACCCCCTGCTCGTGGTGGCGCCCAACGTCGTGAAGACCAACTGGGCGCGCGAGGTGGCCATCTGGACTCCCCGCCGCAGCGCCACGGTCGTGCACGGCGACGGCCGCGACATCGACGGCTTCGCCGACATCGTCATCGTCAACTACGAGGTGCTCGACCGCCACGTCGGCTGGCTCGGCGACCTCGGCTTCCGCGGCATGGTCGTCGACGAGGCGCACTTCATCAAGAACAAGTCATCCCAGCGCTCCCAGCACGTGCTCGAGATCTCCGAGCGGATCCGCAGCCGGATCGGCCGCCCGCTGCTGATGGCCCTCACGGGCACGCCGCTCATCAACGACATCGAGGACTTCCGCGCGATCTGGCAGTTCCTGGGCTGGATCGACGACAAGAAGCCGCTCGGCAGCCTGATGGAGGCTCTCGAGGAGACCGGCCTCTCGCCCGGCGAGCCCGGCTTCTACGCCGCCGCGCGTCGCTGCGTGGTCGATCAGGGCATCGTCCGGCGTCGCAAGGTGGACGTGGCCAAGGACATCCCCGCCCGCCGTGTGGCCGACATCCCCGTCGAGCTCGACGACGACGAGGGGCGCTCGATCCGGGCGGCCGAGCGGGAGCTCGCACGACGGATGGTGGCGCGGTACGACGCCGCGCTGGAGCGTCGTACCTCCGGCGTCGTGGTGGAGGGGATCGACCACGAGCTGGTGCGCCGGGTGGCGACCTGGGAGCGCGAGGACACCGCCGGCACGAAGACCGACGAGAACGTCTTCAGCATGATGCGCCGGATCGGCCAGGCGAAGTCCGGGCTCGCCGCCGACTACGCCGCCCAGCTGGCGCGCAACGTCGGCAAGGTGGTCTTCTTCGCCAAGCACGTCGACGTGATGGACGCCGCCGAGGAGACCTTCGCCCGCCGGGGCATCGGCTACTCCTCCATCCGCGGCGACCAGACCAACAAGGTGCGCCAGCGTAACGTGGACGCCTTCACCGACGACCCCGCCGTGGCGATCGCGGTCTGCTCGCTCAGCGCGGCCGGGGTCGGCCTGAACCTCCAGGTCGCCTCGAACATGGTGCTCGCCGAGCTGTCGTGGACCGACGCCGAGCAGACCCAGGCGATCGACCGGATCCACCGCATCGGGCAGGCAGAGCCGGTGACCGCGTGGCGGATCATCGCCGCGCAGACCATCGACAGCAAGATCGCCGAGCTGATCGACAGCAAGGCCGGTCTGGCGGCGCGGGCGCTCGACGGCTCCGACGAGGAGACGACGTCCTCGGCCGACGTCCAGCTCGAGGCGCTCGTCGCGCTGCTCACCGACGCGCTGACCGAGAGGGAGTCGGCGACGGTTTAGCTGCGGCCTCTGACACGATCGAGGTGTGACCGTCATCAAGATCAACGCCATCACCGTGCCCGCCGACAGCGGCGACGAGCTCGCCCGGCGCTTCGCCGCCCGCGCCGGTGCGGTGGACGACCAGGAGGGGTTCGAGGGCTTCGAGCTGCTCAAGCCCACCGACGACCGCACGACCTGGCTGGTCGTGACCCGCTGGCGGGACGAGGAGGCCTTCGATGCCTGGGTGAGCTCACGGGCCTTCGGGCAGGGGCACCAGCAGGGGTCCGGGGACGAGAGCGAGCCGAAGCGCGGTCCGGTCGGGACCCACAGCGAGCTCTGGTCCTACGAGATCGCCGGCGGCTCGCGCCCGTAACGGTGCTACCCGTCGGACGGGGGCGCCGGGCGGCCCAGGGCAAGGATCAGGGCGAGGACCACCTCGGGGTCCTCGAGCCGCTCCCCGTAGGCCGACCGGACCTGGGACATCCGGTAGCGCACCGTCTGCGGATGGACGTGGAGGGCCCGGGCGACCTCCTCGCGTCGCCCCTGGTGCAGCAGCCACTCCCGCAGCGTCTCCGCGAGCCGCTCGGCGGTGGAGGGACGTAGCTCGTCGAGCGGGGCCAGCACGTCGGCGCGCAGGTCGGCGAGGGCCGCCGGGTCGGCAGCCAGGACGAGGCTCGCGAGATGCCGTTCGGTGTCCAGGGCCTCGGCGGGGGGCGTGACCAGCTCCATCCGGCGCGCGCGCAGCGCGCGGAGGTACGACGTGCGCACGTCCGTCCACGGCGTCGCGGGACCGAGGCATGCCTCGTGGCCACGCAGTTTGGCGAGGACCGCCGCCCGGGCGGCCCCCGAGGCGTCGGGGACGAGCAGCACCGCCACCTCGGCCCCGTCCTGGCCGGCGAGGTCCGGTATCCCCTCCTCGGCGCGGAGCGTCCTGGGGTCCAGCACGCCCAGGGCCCGGGCGACGTGGGCAGCGGGGAGCACCGCCGCCGCGAGGGTGCGCGGTGGTTCCCAGCCTGCCCGGTCGGCCCTCGTGTGCAGCCGGTCGCCGCTCTCGCCCTGCAGGAGGCTCAGCGTGAGCCGCTGCAGGTAGCGCTCACGGACCCGACCGGTGGTGGCGAGCTCGTCCGCGTGCCCGGCCGCGCTGGCAGCCGACAGCTCGTCGATGTAGGCGAACACCAGCTCGGCGAACTTGGCCAGGGTGCCGGCGGGGAGGCCCGCCTCGACGGCGGTGTCGGACAGCTCCCGCCACGAGACGCGGGCTCCGACCCGGTAGGCCGAGAGGAGGGCGTCCATGCTCCGGCCGCTGCGTGCCTCCCCGCGGCCGAGCTCGTAGGCGCCCCCGAGAGCGGGGGCCAGGGGCGTGCCGGGGTCGGTGCGGTGCGCGGTGCCGGCCAGCTTGAGGAACCCGGCGAGGGCGAGCTGCACGGCGGACTCGATGGTGTCGCCCATGCGACCGCCGAACGCGTCGGCGTACGCCGGGACCTCCACCGTGATCGCCCGCACGGTGTCGTGGGCGACCGAGGGCAGCCGTGACCGCAGCAGCTCGGTCGTGGCCGCGTCCAGCTCGAGCTCGACGGCTCCCCGGGCGGTCTGGCTGTTGCTGCCGTCTGACTCCGTCACTTTGTTCTCTCCGCACAATCTTTGGTGTCCGATTCACGTCCTACGGCCATGAACTTAGCCGACGCAGGCGAGATGCTGGACCCATGACGTCGATCGCGGACCATCGGACCCCGTCCCCGCACGTCCGGGGTGCTCTCCGGAGCCGCCTCTGGCGGGTGGCCGAGGCGCTGGCCACGCCGAGGGACCCGGGCCACTACCTCGACATGGTGAACCCCCTGCGCGGGGGTGCCGACCTGCGCGGCCGCGTGGTCGACGTACGACCGGAGGCCGGGGACGCCGTCACGGTCGTGCTGCGGCCCGGCGCCGGCTGGCGCGGCCACGTCCCGGGCCAGTACGTCCGGGTGGGGCTCGACGTCGACGGCGTCCGGCGCTGGCGGTCGTACTCGCTGACCTCGACCCCCTCCGCCGAGGGCGGCCACATCTCCATCACCGCCAAGCGCGTGCCCGACGGCATCGTCAGTGCCCACCTGGCCCAGCAGCTGCGCCCCGGCGACCTGGTCCACCTCGACCAGGCCTGCGGTGACTTCGTGCTGCCGGAGCACGCACCCGGGAAGGTCCTCTTCATCACCGGCGGTAGCGGGGTCACCCCCGTGATGGGCATGCTGCGCTCCGGCAAGGACCGTCTTCGTGACGTCGTCCTCGTCCACTCCGAGCGGTCCGCGGCCGACGTGATCTTCGGGGCCGAGCTCCGGGCGCTGGCCGCGGGCGGCCGGCTCCGTCTCGTCGAACAGCACACCGACGAATCCGGTCGGCTCGACGTCGGCCGGCTCTCCGAGCTCGTGCCCGACCTCGCCGAGCGGGAGACCTGGGCCTGCGGGCCCTCGGGGCTGCTCGACGCCGTCGAGGAGCACTGGAGCACGGCCGGCCTCGCCGACCGCCTCCACACCGAGAGGTTCCGCACCGAGCTCGCCGAGCCCGGGGAGGGCGGAACGGTCCGCTTCACCGGCACGGACACGGTCGTCGAGGCCGACGGCGGGACCTCCGTCCTCGACGCCGGTGAGGCGGCCGGTGTGCTGATGCCGTCGGGCTGCCGGATGGGCATCTGCTTCTCCTGCGTCCTCCCGATGCGCGAGGGCGCCGTACGCGACCTGCGCACCGGCGAGGTCACCACCGCCGCCCCCGGTGACGGCGTGCTCGTCCAGACCTGCATCTCAGCGGCTGCGGGCAGCTGCCAGATCGACCACTGAGACCCCTGACCCCTGAGACCCCTGACCCCCGTCGCACACGAAAGGGAGACCCCATGACCGTGCTGCAGAAGAAGACCGACAACCCGATCGCCCACCTCGCCCCCGAGGACATCGAGGAGATCGGCCGGCGACTCGACGCGATCCGCCAGGAGATCGTCGACTCCCGTGGCGCCGAGGACGCGGCCTACATCCGGCGTGTGATCGACGTCCAGCGCAAGCTCGAGCTCGGCAGCCGCGCCGTGCTCCTTGCCTCGATCTTCCCGCCGGCCTGGTTCGTCGGCACCGCGGGGCTCGCGGTGGCGAAGATCCTGGAGAACATGGAGATCGGCCACAACGTCATGCACGGCCAGTGGGACTGGATGCGTGACCCGAAGATCCACTCGACGACCTGGGAGTGGGACAACGTCTCCCCGTCGGACCAGTGGAAGCACTCGCACAACGAGCTGCACCACACCTACACCAACGTCATCGGACGAGACAACGACCTCGGCTACGGGATCATGCGGGTCGACGAGGACCAGCGCTGGCACCCCCTCTACCTCGCGCAGCCGGTGTGGAACCTCCTCAACGCGTGCTTCTTCGAGTACGGGATCGCCGCCTACGACCTCGAGCTGGGGCGTAACCTCCCGTCGAAGAAGCGCCGCTCGTCGCCCGAGTTCAAGGCCCGTGGCAGGCAGGTGCTCAGGAAGATCCGGGGCCAGGTCACCAAGGACTACCTGGTGCACCCGGCGCTCTCCGGTCCGTCGTTCCTGCACACGCTCGCCGCCACGGCGACGGCGAACCTGGTGCGCAACCTGTGGACCCACTCGGTGATCATGTGCGGCCACTTCCCGGAGGGCGTCGAGACCTTCGAGCGACGCTCGATCGAGGGGGAGACCCGCGGGGAGTGGTACCTCCGCCAGATGCTCGGCTCCGCGAACATCTCGGGCGGCAAGGCGCTGCACATCATGACGGGCAACCTGTCCTACCAGATCGAGCACCACCTCTTCCCCGACCTGCCCAGCAACCGCTACCAGGAGATCGCGCCGAAGGTGCGCGAGATCTTCGACGACTACGGGCTGCGCTACACCTCCGGGTCACTGCCCAAGCAGGTCGCGTCCGCCTGGGGGAAGATCATCCGACTGTCCCTGCCCAACGGCTTCGCCGACGACGCCACCCGGAAGGTACGGCGCGCGCTCGGACGCCCGGGGACGCAGCCGGTCCGACCGGACGCCCTCAGCGCGACGGGTCGTGTGGCCGAGCGCGCGGCATAGCGCACGCCGGACCACACGACCGACGGGGGAGTTGCTCGGAGGTGCGCCACCCGCCGCGCGCGCCGCACTAGGGTGTGGGCAACAGCCCTGGTGGACGACGCTGTCGAGGTGGCCGGTGGAGCTTGCGCAGCAGGTCGGTGGGCCGCTCGCGCTCGCCCGCGGCCTCGAGGACGTCGACCGGCTCGAGCCGCTCGACGGCTACGCGACGGCGATGACCGACGCGGTGGCGGTGCTGCTCGAGGAGGGCGTCGACGTGCTGCAGGTGACCCAGGCGGTCGCCCACGTCAACGACGTCCTCACCTCCCGAGTGCTCGAGCTCGCCGAGGCCCGGCTCGGCCCCCCGCCGTACGCCTATGCCTGGCTGGCGCTCGGCTCCCACGGCCGCGGCGAGCAGGTGCTCTCCAGCGACCAGGACAGCGCGCTGGCCTACGGCGGCCCCCGGCTCACCGCCGCCGAGCCGGACGAGTACTTCCCGCGCCTCGCCGGGTACGTCGTCGAGGCGCTCGCCCGGGCGGGGATCCCGCGCTGCACCGGCGACTACATGGCCACCACGTGGCACCACCCGCTCGACACCTTCACCCACTACTTCGAGCGGTGGGTGAACGACCCGGCCCCCAAGGACCTGCTGCGCGCCGAGATCTTCCTCGACGTCCGCCCCGTGCACGGCGACCTCGACGTGAGCAGCCTCGACGAGCTCCTCGTGGCGGGTGGCCGGCGCGGGACCTTCCTCAAGCAGATGGCGGCGGCGACCGTGACCTTCCGGCCACCCGTGGTCTTCCTCGGCCACGTCCACACCGAGCACGGCTACCTCGACATCAAGAGGAGCGGGACCGCGGCGATCGTGTTGCTGGCCCGGCTGTACGCGCTCGCGGCCGGCACCAACGCCCGCACCACGCTCGAGCGGCTGCGGGTCGCGGGATCCGCGCGCACCCTGAGCCCCTCCGGCGTGGAGCAGATGATCGACGCCTACCGGATGCTGACCGAGCTCCGGCTCCGGCACCAGGTCGAGCAGGCCCGGCGTGGCGAGGCGGTCGACAACCGTGTCCGCGTCGACCGGCTGCCCTCCGGGGACCGGCGGCGGCTGCGTGACGCCATCCGCACGGTGCGGGTGATGCAGGAGATCACCGCGAACCGCTACCAGACCCACACGGTCACGTGACGGGACGGGCCGAGCGGTGAGCGGACGTCCCACGAACGCGCGGCTGGTGGCGCTGGCCGCGGCGGCGTTCGCGCTGTTCAACTACCCGCTGCTGGCGGTCTTCGACACCGACGCCCTGGTGCTGGGACTGCCCCTGGTCTGGGTGTACGTCCTGGCCGTCTGGACGCTGCTGATCGTCCTCGTCGGGCTGACCCTGCGGGACCGCTGAGATGGTGCCGACCTGGGTCGTCGTCGTGGTCTCGGTGGGCTACCTGGGCCTGCTGTTCGCCATCGCCTACGCCGGGGACCGCCGCGCCCTGGCAGGTCGGAGCATCATCAGCAACGGAGCCATCTACGCGCTGTCGATCGCGGTCTACGCCACGTCGTGGACCTACTACGGCAGCGTGGGCAGCGCGGCGGAGGGCGGGATCGCCTGGCTGCCGATCTACCTCGGTCCGATGGTCGTGGTCACCGTCTGGTGGGTGGTGCTGCGCAAGATCATCCGGATCTGCCGTCGCGACCGGATCACCTCGCTGGCGGACTTCGTGGCCTCCCGCTACGGCAAGAGCCAGCTGCTCGGCGGGCTGGTCACCGTCATCGCGGTGCTCGGGCTGGTGCCCTACATCGCCCTGCAGCTGAAGGCTATCTCCACGACCTTCACGATCCTGCGCGACGAGGCCGGCCCGGCCGCCGCACCGGTGGGCTCCGTGCCGGTCCTGCAGGACACCGGCCTCTACGCCGCGCTGCTGCTCGCCGCCTTCACGATCGTGTTCGGCACCCGGCACCTCGACGCGACCGAACGCCACGAGGGGATGGTCGCGGCGATCGCCTTCGAGTCGCTGGTCAAGCTGGTGGCGTTCCTGGTGGTCGGGGCCTGGGTCACCTTCGGGCTCTTCGACGGGTTCTCCGACATCGTCGCCCGCGCCGCCGAGCGGCCCGAGCTCGCCGAGCTGCTCACCCTGCGCACGACGACCGGCTACGGCACGTTCTTCTGGCTGACGGTGCTGTCCATGCTCGCCTTCCTGCTGCTCCCGCGGCAGTGGCAGGTCGCAGTGGTGGAGAACGTCGACGAGCAGCACCTGCGGACGGCGTCGTGGCTGTTCCCGCTGTACCTGCTGCTGATCAACCTCTTCGTGCTCCCTATCGCGCTCGGCGGGCTGCTCATCTTCGGCGACGACGTGGACGCCGACACGTTCGTGCTGGCGCTCCCGATGGCCGACGGGAGCCCCTTGCTGGCGCTCCTCGTCTTCGTCGGCGGACTCTCCGCGGCGACCGGGATGGTGATCGTCGAGACCATCGCCCTGTCGACGATGGTGTCGAACTCGCTCGTGATGCCGCTGCTGCTGCGCAGCCGGGGGATCGCGGGCGGCCGCGACCTCGGCCGGCTGGTGCTGCTGGTGCGCCGGGTCACGATCGTGGCCCTGCTCCTGCTGGGGTTCGCCTACTTCCGGATCGCCACCGACGCCCTCGGGCTCGTCCAGATCGGCCTGATCTCCTTCGCGGCCGTCGCGCAGTTCGCCCCGGCGGTCCTCGGCGGGCTCTACTGGAAGGGCGCCACCCACGCAGGAGCGATGGCGGGCCTCGTGGCGGGGATCCTCACCTGGGGCCACACCCTGCTGCTCCCGTCGTTCTCCGACTCCGGGTGGCTGCCGCGCTCGCTCCCCGTCGAGGGGCCCTTCGGGATCGAGCTGCTGGCGCCGTACGCCCTGCTCGGCCTCGACGGCCTCGACCCCGTGAGCCACGCGATGCTGTGGAGCATGCTCGCCAACGTCGGCTTCATGGTCGCGGTGTCGCTCGCGGGGGGCGCGCGCCCGGTGGAGCGGGTCCAGGCCGCCGTCTTCGTCGACGCGATGCGACGGCCCCGGGGACCCGGTGACACGGTGCTGCTGCGCGGCACCACGACGGTGGGCGCGCTGCAGGGCGTGCTCGAGAGGTTCGTCGGCCCAGGCGGCGCGCGCGAGGCGCTGGACGGGTACGCCGCCCGCACCGCCGCCGACGTGGGACAAGACGCCGACGCCGATGCCGACCTGATCCACCACGTGGAGTCGCTGCTGGCAGGCGCGGTGGGCACCGCCTCGGCGCGGGCGCTGGTCTCGACGGTCGTGACCGAGGAGCCGCTGGGCATGGACGAGGTCATGGAGATCCTCGACGAGGCGTCCCAGGTGCGGGCCTACAGCCAGGCGCTGGAGCGGAAGTCGGCCGAGCTGGAGGAGGCGAGCGCCGAGCTGCGCCGGGCCAACGAGCAGCTGCAGGAGCTCGACCGGCTCAAGGACGACTTCGTCTCCACGGTGACCCACGAGCTGCGCACGCCGCTGACCTCGATCCGCGCCTTCTCCGAGATCCTGCTGGACAACCCCGACCTCGACCCCGACGAGCGGCACGGGTTCCTCCGGCCGATCGTCGACGAGACCGAGCGGCTGACCCGGCTGATCAACCAGGTGCTCGACCTCGCCAAGCTCGAGGCGGGGGGCGTGGAGTGGCACCTGGCCCCGGTCGACCTGCGGGAGGTGGTCACCGCGGCGACGACGGCGTCCGCCCAGCTGTTCCGGGAGCGTGACGTCGCCCTGGAGCTCGACCTGCCCACGACACTGCCCGACGTGACCGCGGACTCCGACCGGGTCTTCCAGGTGCTGCTGAACCTGCTCGGCAACGCCGTGAAGTTCGCCGACCCCGAGCGAGGCCGGGTGCGGGTCGGCCTCTCGGTGCACGCGGGGGAGGTGCAGGTCGACGTGGAGGACAACGGCCCCGGGGTTCCCGAGGCCGAGCGCAAGGTCATCTTCGACAAGTTCCGCCAGGGCGGCGACACCCACCGTGACCGGCCCGCGGGCACCGGCCTCGGCCTGCCGATCAGCCGCGAGATCATCGGGCGTCTGGGTGGCAGGCTGTGGGTCGGGGAGCGTCCCGGTCCGGGCGCCACCTTCTCGTTCACCCTGCCGATCGCACGGACGGAGCCCTCATGACGCGCCGGGTCCTCATCGTCGACGACGAGCCGAACATCGTGACCTCGCTGGAGTTCATCATGCGGCGGAGCGGCTTCGAGACGGCTGTCGCGCGCGACGGTGACCAGGCGCTCGAGGAGGTGGAGCGGTTCGACCCCGACCTGGTGCTGCTCGACACGATGATGCCGCGGCGGGACGGGTACGAGGTGTGCCAGACGCTGCGCGCCCAGGGCCGGACCGACCTGAGGATCGTGATGCTCACCGCCAAGGGCCGTGAGACCGAGGTGGCCAAGGGGCTCGCCGTGGGGGCGGACTCCTACGTGACCAAGCCGTTCTCCACGCGCGACCTCGTGGCGCTGGTGCGGGAGCTGCTGCCCGAGGAGGGGCCGTGAGGCACGACCACCGGGCGGCCGTGGCCGCGCTCACCGGCTACGTCGTCGTCGCGGCCGGCGGCCTGGTGGCGCTGGTGGCCGCCGGCACCGACCCGTTGCCGGTCGTGCTCCTCGCGGCGGTGGCGGCGTTCGCCCTGGTCCTCTGGCTGTCACGGCTGCTCGGCCGTCTGCCGCGGGCGGTGAGCCGGCTCACCGGGGACACCGCCGTCGTCGTCGACGCCAACGCCTCGCAGCGGGTCGACACGGAGGCGGCCGACCTCCGGGGCCTGGTCGAGCAGGTCAACCGCCTCGCCGACGAGCGCGAGGCAGCCAGGAGGGACGTGGAGGAGCAGGTCGAGTCCGCCCGTCGCGACCTGGAGGCCGAACGCAACCGCTTCGCGGCGCTGATGGCCCAGCTGACCGTCGCGGTCGTGGTGTGCAACGCCGAGGGCCGCATCCTGCTCTACAACGACGCCGCTCGCTCGGTGCTCGGGACGGACACACCGGTGGGCCTGGGCCGGTCGGTGTTCGCGATGGTCGACCGCGGCCTGGTCACCCATGCGTTGGACCGGCTGCTGTCGGGGGCGGAGTCGGTCTACACGGCGACGAGCCTCCACGGCGACAAGCTGGTCCGGGTCCGGGTGACCCCGGCCCGGGACCCCGTTGCCGGTGAGGCCGAGGCGGCCGCCGGCTTCGTCCTCGTGCTCGAGGACCTGACCCGCGAGGCCCACGCCGGTGACGAGCGCGAGCGCGTCCTCCGCGAGCTGACCGAGTCGGTGCGGGCGTCACTCGGCAGCATCAGGGCGGCCGCCGAGAGCGTGCTGGAGTTCCCCGAGCTCAGCGCCGACGAGCGGGAGGGGTTCCTGGAGATCGTGCGGGAGGAGTCCGACCGGCTCGGACGCCGCGTCGACGATCTCGCCCGCGGCACCGAGGCGCCTGCCGACGACCGCCTCCTCGCCGAGATCACCGGGGAGGACCTGCTCCGGCTGGTGTCGGAGGAGCTCGTCCGCGCCGGCGGTGACTGCGCCGCGCCCGACGCCTCCGACCTGTGGGTCCGTGCCGACCCGCACGCACTCGCGCGGGTGCTCACGCACCTCGTCGCGCGGGCCCGGGAGGGCGGCGCCCCGTCCCGTCTCCACCTGGCCCTCGACCCCGTCGGCCGCCACGGCCAGCTCGACGTGCGCTGGCCCGGGCGGCCCCCCGCCCCGGCCGACGTGGAGCGGTGGCTGGGCGAGCCGGTGGCCGGCGCCGGTACGTCGACCGCCCGGGAGGTCGTGGACCGGCACGGTGCCGAGCTGTGGAGCGGCTCCCTCGACCCGGGCACCGCCTACCTGCGCGTGCTGATCCCGCTGACCGCGGGGGAGCAGCGTCCGGCCGCGCCGACCACCCCGCAGGTCCCGAGCCGGCCGGAGTTCTACGACTTCGACCTGTTCACGGCAGGGCCGCAGGTGACGGAGGTGTCCGAGCGCCGGCTGGACGAGCTCGCGTTCACGGTCTTCGACACCGAGACCACCGGCCTCGACCCCGCCGGTGGCGACCGGGTGATCTCGATCGGTGCGGTGCGCGTGGTGAACGGGCGGGTGCTCCAGCAGGAGACGTTCGAGCAGCTGGTCGAGCCGGGCCGCTCCGTCCCCTCCGCGTCGACGTCGATCCACGGCATCACCGCGGACATGCTCGCGGGCGCGCCCTCGATCGAGGAGGTCCTGCCCGCCTTCGCCCGCTTCGCCGAGGACACCGTGCTGGTGGGACACAACGTCAGCTTCGACCTGCAGTTCCTGGCACCGGCGGAGGCGGCGACCGGGGTGGAGCTGGCTCGGCCGGCGCTGGACACGCTGCTGCTGCACGCGGCGCTGCACCCCGACCACCAGGAGCACAGCCTCGACGCGATCGCCGGCCGGCTGGGGGTCAGCGTCGTGGGCCGGCACACCGCCCTGGGCGACGCCCTCGTGACGGCGGAGGTGTTCGTCGCGCTGGCGGTTCTGCTGCGCAGGCGTGGCGTGAGGACCCTCGGAGAGGCGGTCGAGCTCGCGCAGCGCAGCTACCAGGCGCGGGTCGACGCCCGGTTGTACGGCCGCTGAGTCAGCCGGCCTGCTCGGTGCGGGCGGTCCGCCACAGGGTCAGGCCGGCGAACCCGGCGAGCACCCCTCCGCCGACGGTGAGCACGAGGCCGACCCCGGGCATCCAGCCGGCGAACCCGACCTTCGACAGCAGGTGCACGACCTGCCACACCGGCATCGCCACGGCGACAGCCGCGAGGACGAACGCGTGGACGGCAGCGATCCGGTAGGGACGGATGATCGCCCCGGCGACGCCGAGGACGGCGGCGTACATCGTCCACAGCCCGGCACCGCGGACCCCGGCGAACGTGCCGGCGCCGCTGTAGACCCACGGGAGGAACGCGCCGAGCAGCACCATGACCGAGGCCCCGAGCAGGTGCCGGCTCGAGCGCGAGCGGGGACGGCGCGGTGCACGGGTGGGCGTGGCGCTCAACAGTTGCATCCCAGCAATGTAGACGCTCCCTCCGGTGCTGCCACGGTTCCGCCGCGTCGTGCGACGAGTGGGCGGTGCGGTGCGGTCAACGGTCGCCGAGCGGTCCGGACCGGCCCAGGGGAGGGGACGGCGGCGTACCGCCGATCGCAGACTACCGACCGCCCGGCGATTCGTGTGACCGACATCACCAGGAGTGCTTGACCATGGTTCCGGGGCTCTGGTTCTCTGCCCGCAACACGGCCGCAGCAAGGAGACTCTCAAATGGATGCCTCACAGCGCCAGGAGTACTGGCGCAAGAACCTCCGCCTCATGGCGGTGCTCCTCACGATCTGGGCCCTGGTGTCGTTCGGTGCCGGGATCCTCTTCGTGGAGCCACTCAACAACATCGTGATCCTGGGCTACCCGCTCGGGTTCTGGTTCGCCCAGCAGGGCTCGATCATCACCTTCGTGATCCTCATCGCGATCTATGTCTGGCGCATGGACGCGCTCGACAAGAGCTACGGGATCGACGAGTACGAGGAGGAGGTGCACCACTCGTGAGCGACATCCAGACCTGGACGCTCGTCTTCGTCGTCCTGACCTTCGGCATCTACATCTACATCGCCTACGCGAGCCGGGTGAGCACAACCTCCGGCTTCTACGTGGCAGGCGGCGGCATCCCCGCCCCCGCGAACGGCGCCGCGATCGCGGCGGACTGGATGAGCGCCGCGTCGTTCATCTCGATGGCCGGCCTCATCGCGTTCGCGATGAACGGCTACGCCGGCTCGGTCTACCTCATGGGATGGACCGGGGGCTACGTCCTCCTGGCCATGCTGCTGGCGCCGTACCTGCGCAAGTTCGGCAAGTACACGATCCCCGACTTCGTCGGTGACCGGTACAACGAGAGCGCCCGCCTGGTCGCCGTGGTCGCCGCCATCGTGGTCTCGTTCGTCTACGTGGCCGGCCAGATGGCCGGTGTCGGCGTGGTCTTCCAGCGCTTCCTCGGCGTCACCACCGAGTGGGGCGTGATCATCGGGATGGTGATCGTGTTCTTCTACGCCGTGCTCGGCGGCATGAAGGGCATCACCTGGACCCAGGTGGCGCAGTACACCGTGCTGATCATCGCCTACCTGATCCCGGTGGTCGCCATCTCGGTGAAACTCACCGGTATGCCGGTGCCGCAGATCGGGTTCGGCGCGATCCTCAGCCAGCTCGACGGCCTGCAGCAGGACCTCGGCTTCGCCGCCTACACCGAGGCGTTCTCGACGACCAGCATGGCCAACATGGTGCTGATCACCGCCTCGCTGATGTTCGGCACGGCGGGCCTCCCGCACGTGATCGTGCGCTTCTACACCGCCAAGAGCGTCCGCGCCGCCCGGTTCTCGGCGCTGTGGGCGCTGTTCTTCATCTCGCTGCTCTACACGACCGCCCCAGCGATCGGGGCGTTCAGCAAGCTCAACTTCATGGAGCAGATCAACGGCAGCGCTCTCAACGCCACGCCCGACTGGTTCAACACGTGGCGAGACGTCGGCCTGATCACCGGCGTGGACGGCGGGGAGATCCAGGACCTCAACGGCAACGGCACCATCGACTTCACCGGTGGCGAGACCAACGAGATCCTGGTCAACAACGACATCATCGTGCTCGCCGCTCCGGAGATCGCCGGCCTGCCGGCACCCATCGTCGGCCTGGTGGCCGCCGGTGCTCTCGCGGCCGCGCTGTCCACGGCCTCCGGTCTGCTCCTGGTGATCTCGTCCGCGGTCGCGAACGACGTCTACTACAAGAAGATCAACCCGGCCGCGACCGAGGCGCGCCAGCTGCTCGTGGGCCGCATCGCCATGGCCGGTGCGATCCTCGTCGCCGGCTACCTGGGCATCAACCCGCCCGGATTCGTGGCGCAGGTGGTCGCGCTGGCCTTCGGCCTCGCAGCGGCCAGCTTCTTCCCGATCCTGGTGCTCGGCATCTTCTGGAAGAAGACCACTGCGGCGGGTGCCACGGCAGGTCTGGCAGCCGGTCTGATCACCACGTCGCTGTACATGCTGTGGACGATCGACATCTACGGCAACAGCGCCGGCATCTGGGAGATCCCCGAGACCGGCTTCGGCACCGTCGGCATGCTGATCAACTTCGTCGTGACGATCGTGGTCTCCACGTTCACGAAGAAGCCGTCGTTGGCGATGCAGGAGCTCGTCGAGGAGATCCGCTACCCGGGCAAGACCAAGCTGGTCGCCGCCCACGCGGAGGGTCACCTGGACGACGTGGTCCTCGACGACGGGGACAACCCGCCGTCTGGTGGCCCCCGCCACTGACCCACCCGCACGACCCGGCCCGTCCATCGCCTCAGCGCGGTGGGCGGGCCGAGTGCTTGAATCGACTCATGAGCGTGTTCGACGAGAAGGCCGCGACCTGGGACGACGACCCGACGAAGCTCGAGCGGGCACGCGTCGTGGCCGAGGCGGTCCGTGCCGCGGTGCCGCTGACCCCGACCACCCGTCTGCTGGAGTACGGCGCCGGCACCGCCCAGCTGTCCCAGGAGCTCTCCGGGGACGTCGGGCCGATCACGGCCGCCGACCCGTCCGAGGGGATGCGCGAGGTCGTCGCGGCGAAGGTCACCGACGGCAGGCTTCCCGAGGGCACCCGGGTCTGGGACCTCGACCTGGCGGGGGGAGAGGTGCCGCAGGAGCGCTTCGACCTGGTCGCCTCCGTGCTCACGCTGCACCACATCCATGAGCTGGAGCCGGTGCTTCGCGCCTTCGCGACACTGCTCGAGGACGGCGGCCACCTGTGCGTCGTCGACCTCGTCGCCGAGGACGGCTCGTTCCACGGCGAGGACTTCGCCGGCCATCACGGCTTCGACACCGACGACCTGACCCGGCAGCTGTCCGAGGCCGGCTTCGCCGACGTCGACGTGCGTCACGTGCACGACCTGGAGAAGAAGGGCCGTTCCTACCCGCTGTTCCTCGCCACCGCCACCCGGGAACCGGCGTCCGAGGCACGAGGTGACGGCGAGGAGCCCGCGTCCTGAGACGCGGGCCCCTCGTTCCTCACCCGGTCAGCGGATCTCGACGACCACCCGGTTCAGGCCGTCACGGTCGGCGCCGTCGGGGTCGTAGCCGCCCTCGACATTGCCGGCCTCGTGGGCTTCAACGCCTCCTGTCGCAGACCACGGTCGACGAGGTCGGTGAGGGTGCCCGCGCGCACCACGGGTCGGCCCACCTGCGCACTCACCCCTGGGGTGGATGTGGTCGGGCCGAAGGTCCGATGGACTCGGGTAGTACGTCCGACGCCTGCGAGGAGCACCCATGCGCACCGACCGGTCCACGCTCGCCCAGTTCCTGATCGAGGAGCGACGCCGCCATCCCGGCTCCAGCGGCGAGCTGAACGCCCTCATCCTCGACGTCGCGCTGGCCTGCAAGGCGATCTCGAAGCGGGTGGCCCACGGTGCGCTTGAGGACGTGCTCGGTGCCGAGGGCCGGACGAATGTGCAGGGGGAGGCGCAGCAGAAGCTCGACGTGATCGCGAACGAGGTGTTCCTGCGCGTCAACGAGTGGGGCGGCCAGCTCGCCGGGATGGCCTCGGAGGAGCTCGACGAGCCCTACCCGATCCCGGGGGAGTACCCCCGCGGGAAGTACCTGCTGTCCTTCGACCCCCTCGACGGGTCCTCCAACATCGACGTGAACGTCGCGGTCGGCAGCATCTTCTCGATCCTGCGCGCGCCGACCCCCGGCCGGGACGCGACCGTCGAGGACTTCCTCCAGCCGGGGACCGAGCAGGTCGCGGCGGGCTACGCGATCTACGGACCCTCGACGATCCTGGTGCTCAGCGTCGGCCGCGGCGTCCACGCGTTCACCCTCGACCCGGCCCTGGGGGAGTTCTTCCTCACCCGGCACGACATCGCCATCCCGGAGGCCACGCGGGAGTACGCCATCAACAACTCCAACCAGCGGTTCTGGGAGCCGGCGGTGCAGCGCTACGTCGACGAGTGCCTCGCCGGACGGACCGGCCCGCGCGGCAAGGACTTCAACACGCGGTGGATCGCCTCCCTGGTCGCCGAGACCCACCGCATCCTCACCCGCGGAGGTGTCTTCCTCTACCCGCGCGACTCCAAGGACCCGGCCAAGGCTGGTCGGCTGCGGCTGCTCTACGAAGCGAACCCGGTGGCCTTCCTCGTCGAGCAGGCCGGCGGCCTGGCCAGCACCGGCCGTGAGCGGATCCTCGAGGTCCGGCCGACCGAGCTGCACCAGCGTGTGGGCCTGGTGTTCGGCTCGCGCGAGGAGGTCGCGCTGATCGAGGCCTACCACGCCGAGGCACCGGCGCTCCGCAGCGACGACGTCGCCTGAGGGCCGTTGGACCCTGCCGGTCCCGCGCTGTCGGAACCACCCTGGAGGGTGGCGGCCCCTGGCCGTCGAGGGCCGACGGCGCCGGGGGACGAGGAGGTGTCTGATGAGGACCACGGCGAAGCGCCTCACGAAGGCCGAGATGCGCGCCTTCCTGGAGGACTACACGAAGGCGTGGAACGACCACGACCTCGACGCGGTCGTGGCACGGCTGACCGAGGACGTGGTGTGGGACCACCCGTTCACGATCGAGCCGCTACGGGGCAGGGCGGCGGCCCGGGCGGACCTGGCCGAGACCTACCGGAGCTTCCCCGACCTGCACTTCCCGGTCGAGGACAGCCGGATCTATGTCGGCGACGACCACGCGAGCGCGGTGGGCACCTGGACGCTCGTCGGCACGATGGCCGGCCCCGCCAGGGGTGCGGAGCCGACCGGGCGCACGGTCCGGATCGCCGGCGTGGTGACCTACCGCTTCCGTGACGGGCTGATCAGCGAGCAGACCATCGTGTACGACGGGCTGGAGTTCTCCCGCCAGCTCGGCCTGCTGCCGAGCGAGAAGAGCCTGACCCTCAAGGCCCTCCTCGAGCTTCAGCGGCTGGGCACGAGGGCGAGGAAGGCGCTGCGGCGGTAGCCACCCGGAGCCGGGTCAGTTGACCTGGCGCTCGTGGCCCTTCCAGTACGGCTCGCGCAGCTTGAACTTCTGCAGCTTGCCGGTGGCGGTGCGCGGCAGGTCCTTTACGAAGGCGATCTGCTTGGGGCACTTGTAGCCGGCCAGCTCGGTGCGGCAGTGCGCGATGAGCTCCTCGGGGGTCACCGCGGAGCCGTCGGAGACCACCAGCCCGGTGACCAGCTCGCCCCACTTGTCGTCCGGGACGCCGATCACCGCGACCTCACGCACCGCCGGGTGCCGCATGAGCACGTCCTCCACCTCGATGGAGGAGACGTTCTCGCCCCCGGAGATGATCACGTCCTTCTTACGGTCGGAGATCACCAGGTAGCCCTCGTCGTCGAGGTAGCCACCGTCGCCGGTGTGGAACCAGCCGCCGGCCTGGACCCGCGCGGTCTCCTCGGGCTGCTCCCAGTAGCCGTCGAGGTTGTGGTTGGAGGCTGTGAGGACCTCGCCCTGGTCGTCGACCCGGACCCGGACGCCGAGGGCGGGTGCTCCGGCGCGGCCGAGCTTGCGGGCGCGCTCGAACGTGCCCAGGTCGTCCCACTCGGCGCGCTGCCGGTTGACGGTCACCAGGGGAGAGGTCTCGGTGAGCCCGTAGATCTGGATGAACTCCCACCCGAGGACGGTCATGACCTCCTCGATGACCGAGGTCGGCGGGGGTGCGCCCGCGACGATGATGCGCACCCGGTCGCGACCCGGCACCGGGCCGTCCCACGACTTCGCGGCGTCGAGCGCGGCGCTGACCACGGCGGGCGCTGCGCACAGGAGGGTGACGCCGTGCTCGTCGATGCGCCGCAGGATCTCGGCCCCGTCGACCTGGCGCAGCACGACGTGCCGACCGCCCATGCCGGTGATGCCGTAGGGCATGCCCCAGCCGTTGGCGTGGAACATCGGCAGGGTGTGCAGCAGCACGTCGCGGTCGGTGATCGAGGCGTGCAGGCCGAACACGGTGGCGTTGAGCCAGAGGTTCCGGTGGGTCAGCTGGACGCCCTTGGGCCGCGCCGTCGTACCCGAGGTGTAGTTGATCGTCGCGGTCGCCGCCTCGTCCGGCTCGGCCCACGGCGCGGGGTCGACGTCGTGGAGGAACATCGCGTCGTCGTCGCCGAGCACGAACTTGTGCGGCACGTCGATCTCCTCGAGCAGGTGCGCGAGCGAGGGGTCGACGTAGAGCACCTCTGCGCCGGAGTGGCCGACGATGTACTGCACCTCCCGCAGGCTCAGCCGGAAGTTGATCGGCACCAGGATTCGCCCCCACCCGCTGACGCCGAAGAACGACGTGAGCAGCCGGGCGGAGTTGTGCGACACGATCGCGACGCGCCCGCCGACCGGGACCTCCAGCTGGTCTAGCCGTGCCGCCTGCGCACGGGCCGACGCCGCGAGCTCCCGGTAGGTCAGCTCGCCCAGGCTCGGCCCGGGCTGGTCCGGCTCGTCCACGACGGCGACCCGGTCGGGGTAGACGGTCTCGGCGCGGTCCAGGAAGTCGCGCACGGTCAGGGGGTAGTACACGGTGCTCTCCTCGGGTGGGTGCCAGGATCGGCCTCATTCCAGCACGGTGCGCCGACGGCCACCACCCCTCGCGGCGATGCGCCGGTGCCGCTGCTTGTCCGGGCGCTGCTTTCCCACGTTCACCTGGGAAAGCAGCACTCACCTCGTGAGATCTCACGAGGTAGGTGCTGCTGCGTCGCGGGAAGTCGGGCCCCCGGCCCCCGGGCCCCCGGCCCCCGGGCCCCGGGACTGGGGGGCCCGAGAACCCTGGTCCCGACCACTTCGGGACCTGACAAGGATCCGTTGCCATCGGTGGGTCACCGGTGCAGACTGACCCTCGTACCGGCCTCGTCTCGGGGGCACTGGGACGCGGCCCCGGCACCTCAGACGAGAGGGGCGCTCCGTGCAGACACCGGCACCCGTCGACTACGCCCGAGCCACCAGCGTCGAACACGCCCTGCAGCTGCTCGAGCAGCTCGGCCCGGAGTCGCGACTCATCGCGGGGGGACACAGCCTGCTACCGATGATGCGCCTGCGTCTCGCCCGGCCCGAGTGCGTGGTCGACATCAACGACCTCACCGACCTCGACTACATCCGTCTCGAGGCCGACGAGCTACGCATCGGCGCCCTGACCCGGCACTCCGCGGTGCTGGGCTCCCCCGTGGTCGGTGAGCACTACGCGATCCTCCACGACGCGGAGAGCAGGATCGCCGACCCGCCGGTCCGCAACCGCGGCACGGTGGGCGGCTCGTTCTGCCAGGCCGACCCCGCCGAGGATCTCTCCGCGGTGGGGTCCGCCCTCAAGGCCACCGTGGTCCTGCGGTCCTCCCAAGGGGAGCGCACCGTGCCGGCCAGGGAGTTTCACGCGGGCCCCTACGAGACCGTCCTCGGGGACGCCGAGATGCTGACCGAGGTGCGCATCCCGATCCGGCCGGGAGCGGGCAGCGCCTACGACAAGGTCAAGCGCAGGGCCGGTGACTGGGCGATCGCCGCGGCGGGCGCGTACGTCGTCCTCCGTGGCGGCGAGGTGGCCGACTGTGGCATCGGCCTGACCGCCGTGGGTGCTCCCCACTTCTGCGCGCCCGAGGCGGAGGCCTACCTGGTCGGCAAGCCGCCGACCGAGGAGCACGTTGCCGAGGCGGCACGGCTGGCCGCCGAGGCCTGCAACCCCCGGGCCGACCAACGCGGACCGGCGGAGTACAAGCGACACCTGGCCGGGGAGCTGACCAGGCGGGTCCTGCTGCGCTCCGTCGACCGCGCTCAGGGAAGGGCCTGACCATGCAGATCACGATCACGGTCAACGGCGCCGAGGTGACGCGCGACGTCGAGCCGCGGCTGCTTCTCGTGCACTTCATCCGCGACCACCTCGGGCTGACCGGGACGCACTGGGGGTGCGACACCTCCCAGTGCGGGACCTGTGTCCTCTGGCTGGACGGTCAACCCGTCAAGAGCTGCACGGTCCTCGCGGCCATGGCTGACGGCCACGAGGTCCGCACCGTGGAGGACCTCGAGGTGGACGGTCGGCTCGACCCGGTCCAGCAGGGCTTCATGGAGGAGCACGGGCTCCAGTGCGGGTTCTGTACCCCGGGGATGATGATGACCACGCGCTGGCTCCTCGACCACGACCCCGACCCCGACGAGGCCACGATCCGTGAGGCCATCTCCGGCCAGCTGTGCCGCTGCACCGGATACGAGAACATCGTCCGCGCCGTCCGCTGGGCTGCCGAGCACCCGGCTGTGGACCAGCCCGAGCAGGAGGTCGAGGCATGACAAGCACCGAGCACGCCCCGCCGACCACGAGCCCCGCCGGCAACCCGATCGGCTTCGGCCGGATGCTCCGCAAGGAGGACGCCCGGTTCCTCCGCGGGCAGGGCCACTACCTCGACGACCTCGTGCTTCCGGGCATGCTGCATGCGGCCATCCTCCGCAGCCCGGTGGCGCACGCCCGGATCACCTCGATCGACACGACGGAGGCCGAGGCGCACCCCAAGGTCAAGGCCGTGATCACCGGGGCGACGTTGGAGTCGTTGAACCTCGCCTGGATGCCGACGCTGAGCGCCGACGTGCAGGCCGTGCTCGCGACCGACAAGGTCCGCTTCCAGGGCCAGGAGGTCGCGATGGTCATCGCGGAGGACAAGTACTCCGCCCGCGACGCCCTCGAGCTGATCGATGTCGACTACGACGTGCTCCCGGCCGTCGTGGACGCCCACAAGGCCCTGGATCCCGACGCACCGGTGATCCGCGACGACGTGGAGGGACGCACCGACAACCACATCTTCGACTGGGAGTCCGGCGACGCGGCGCGCACCGACGAGGTGTTCGACAAGGCCGACGTCGTGGTCGAGCAGAAGATGCTCTACCCGCGGGTGCACCCGGCACCCATGGAGACCTGCGGCTCGATCGCCAGCATGGACCGGGTCACGGGCAAGCTGACGGTCTGGTCGACGACCCAGGCGCCGCACGCCCACCGCACCGTCTACGCGCTCGTTGCCGGGATCCCCGAGCACAACATCCAGATCATCTCGCCGGACATCGGCGGCGGCTTCGGCAACAAGGTGGGCATCTACCCCGGCTACGTGCTCGCGGTCGTCGGGTCGATCGTCACCGGCAAGCCGGTCAAGTGGGTCGAGGACCGCAGCGAGAACCTCATGTCGACCTCGTTCGCCCGTGACTACCACATGCACGGCGGGATCGCCGCCACCCGGGACGGCAAGATCCTGGGCCTTCGCGTGGACGTGCTCGCCGACCACGGCGCCTTCAACGGCACCGCCCAGCCGACGAAGTTCCCCGCCGGCTTCTTCCACATCTTCACCGGCAGCTACGACCTCGAGGCCGCTCACTGCAAGGTGACCGGCGTCTACACCAACAAGGCCCCCGGCGGGGTCGCGTACGCCTGCTCGTTCCGGATCACCGAGGCGGTCTACCTCGTCGAGCGCATGGTGGACGTCCTCGCTGACGAGCTCGGCATCGACCCCGCCGAGCTGCGGATGAAGAACCTGCTGCGGCCCGAGCAGTTCCCCTACACCAGCATGACCGGCTGGGAGTACGACTCCGGCGACTACCCGCGTGCGCTGCAGCTGGCCCTGGAGATGGCCGGGTACGACGAGCTGCGGCGCGAGCAGAGGGAGAAACGCGAGCGCGGCGAGCTGATGGGCATCGGCGTCAGCTTCTTCACCGAGGGTGTCGGGGCCGGCCCGCGCAAGCACATGGACATCCTCGGCCTCGGCATGGCGGACGGCTGCGAGCTGCGGGTGCACCCCACCGGCAAGGCCCAGCTCCGGCTCTCGGTGCAGACGCAGGGGCAGGGCCACGAGACGACCTTCGCCCAGATCGTGTCCCAGGAGCTCGGCCTGCCGCCGGAGGACATCGACGTCATCCACGGCGACACCGACAACACGCCGTTCGGCCTCGGCACCTACGGGTCGCGCTCCACCCCGGTCTCGGGGGCCGCCGCTGCCGTGGTGGCCCAACGCATCAGGGACAAGGCGCGGGTGATCACCGCGGCCGCCCTGGAGTGCAGCCCTGACGACCTCGAGTGGGAGCAGGGCCGCTGGTTCGTCAAGGGCGACCGCACCCAGGGCAAGACGATCCAGGAGGTCGCGATGCTCTCGCACGGCACCCTGGAGCTCCCCGAGGGGGTGGAGGGCCACCTCGACGCCTCTGTCGTCTACGACCCGCCCAACCTCACCTATCCCTTCGGCGCCTACATCTGCGTCGTGGACGTGGACCCCGGCACCGGCCAGGTCGACGTACGCCGGTTCGTCGCCGTCGACGACTGCGGCCCCCGCGTCAACCCGATGATCGTCGAGGGGCAGGTGCACGGCGGGCTCGCCGACGGGGTCGGCATGGCCCTGATGCAGCTCATCGCCTTCGACGAGGAGGGCAACTGCCTGGGCAGCTCGTTCATGGACTACCTGCTCCCGACCGCCCTGGAGTGCCCGAAGTGGGAGACCGGCGAGACCGTCACGCCGTCCCCGCACCACCCGCTCGGGCTCAAGGGCATCGGTGAGTCGGCGACGGTCGGTTCGCCGGCCGCGGTGGTGAACGCGGTGATCGACGCGCTCGAGCCGTTCGGGGTCCGCCACGCCGACATGCCGCTGACCCCGGCGAACGTGTGGATGGCCATGCAAGGTCGGCCGATGCGCACCGATCTGGCGGTCCGGTGAGCAGACCCGAGGTCGAGCAGCGGGCGGTCCACCTCCGGGCCGAGCGTGTGCCGTTCGTGCACGCCACCGTGGTGCTCGCCGACCGCCCCACCTCGGCCAAGCCGGGGGACGAGGCGATCGTCTTCCCCGACGGCACCATCGAGGGCTTCGTCGGGGGCACCTGCGCCGAGTCGACGGTGCGGGCGCAGGGCCTTGCCCTGCTGGACTCGGGGGAGACCCTTCTCCTGCGCATCACCCCCACACCGGAGGAGGAGCCGACGCCGTCCCGGCCGGACCGGCTGACGGTCCACAACCCCTGCCTGTCGGGCGGGACCCTGGAGATCTTCCTGGAGCCGGTCGTGCCCGCCCCGCTGCTCGTGGTCCACGGCGACAGCCCGATCGCGCAGGCGCTCGTGGCGCTCGCTGAGCGGCTCGGTTACCAGGCCTCGTCGCCGGGCGCGCCCGAGCCGGCCGCCGAAGGGACGCAGCGGGAGCTGGCCCTGGGGCCCGACACGGCGGCGGTGGTGTGTGCCTCCCACGGCCGCGACGAGGAGCAGGTGCTGACCGCGGCGCTGCGGGCCGGGGTGCCCTACGTCGGCCTGGTGGCCAGCCGCAAGAGGGGCGAGGGGGTCGTGGCGTCGCTCGAGGTCGACGAGGCCGCGCGCGCCCGCGTGCATACCCCGGCGGGGCTCGACATCGGGGCGCGGACCCCCGAGGAGGTGGCGCTGTCGATCCTCGCGGAGGTCGTCGCCGACCGGCGCCGCACCTCCGGCCGCCCCGTCGAGCAGGAGGACCGGCGCCACGGGACCGAGCTGCCCCTGGTGGAGCCCCCCGGAACCGCGGTCGACCCGGTGTGCGGGATGTCCGTCGCGACCGTGGAGAGCTCGCTGCACCTCGACCACGACGGTGTGCGGCACTGGTTCTGCGGGTCCGGCTGCCTGCGGGCCTTCGCCGCCGACCCGTCGGCGTACCTCGCGCCGTGAGCGCGTCGCCCACCCCGCCGGCACACCCGGACGGCAGGGGTCTCGAGCGCCTGCTGCCGGACATCGCGACGCTGCAGGACCGGCTGGCTGAGTCGGGCTACCTGACCGACGAGGGCCTGGCGACCGCCCTGTTCTGCGCGGTCCGCCTGCCTCAGCCGATCCTCCTCGAGGGCGAGGCCGGCGTCGGCAAGACACAGGCGGCCAAGTCGCTGGCCCAGGTGCTCGGCACCCCGCTGATCCGGCTCCAGTGCTACGACGGGATCGAGGCGGCCGAGGCCATCTACGAGTGGAACTACCCCCGGCAGCTGCTCGCGATCCGCCTCGCCGAGGCCGAGGGAACCCACCTGCGGGAGGCCGACCTGTTCGGGCCCGACTACCTCGTCGAACGCCCGCTGCTCCAAGCGGTACGGCACCAGGGACCTCGACCAGCCGTCCTCCTCATCGACGAGGTGGACCGTGCGGACGAGGAGTTCGAGGCGTTCCTGTTCGAGCTGCTCGCCGAGGGCACGATCACCATCCCGGAGATAGGCACGGTCAAGGCCGAGGTGCCACCCGTCGCGGTGCTCACCTCCAACCGGACCCGCGACCTGCACGACGCCCTGAAGCGTCGCTGCCTCTACCACTGGATCGACTATCCCGACGTCGCTCGGGCGGCGCAGATCATCCGGCTGCACGTGCCGTCGGCCGCCGAGGGGCTCACGACCGGGGTGGCGGCAGCGGTGCAGCGGCTGCGCAGCCTCGACCTCCAGAAGCCTCCCGGTGTCGCCGAGGCCATCGACTGGGTCGGCGCCCTCCGCCTGCTGGGGGTCACCCGGCTCGACGGGGACCTCGTGGCCCGCACCCTGGGGTCGGCCCTGAAGTACCGCGAGGACCTCGACGTCGCGCTCGGGCGCGGCGTGTCCTGGATCGGCACCGGTGACTGAGCGGCTCGCCCCCGACCTGGCGACCGTGGCCGCCGGCTTCGGCGGTCTGCTCCGCGCTGCTGGTGTCCCGGCGAGCACGGAGCGTTGCAGCAGGTTCGCCGCCGTGGTCGCCCTCGCCCGACCGGTCACGGTCACCCGGCTCTACTGGCTGGCACGCGTCACCCTGCTCGACCGGCACGACCAGATCGACGTGTTCGACCGGGTCTTCGCCTCCGTCTTCGGAGGAGCGGAGGATGTCGCCGCGGACCGTGGCGACACCGCCGCCCCGAAGCCTCCGCCGCAGACGCGCCCCGGTGCGCGGACCCGCGCCTCGGCTCAGCCGCAGGCGGGGGAGTCCGATGTCCCGACTCCCGCCACGACTGTGGGTTCGCCGCACGAGCGCGACGAGTCCGGCCGGCTGCTCGTGACGGCCAGCGTCGAGGAGCGCCTCCGCCACAAGGACTTCGCGCACTACACCCCGGAGGAGCTGGCGTCCCTGCGCCGGCTGGTCGAGGAGCTGCGGGTCGTGGCACCCCGCCGACGCGCCCGTCGGCCCACCGCCGCCTCGAGCGGGCGCAGGCTGGACCTGCGACGGACCCTGCGCCGCTCCCACCGCACCGGGGGCGACCCCGTACGACGCGAGTACCGGCGCCGTCGCGACCGTCCCCGGCGGATCGTGCTGCTCGCCGACGTCTCCGGGTCGATGGAGAGCTACTCCAGGGTCTACCTCCATCTGCTGCAGGGGGCGGTGCGGGGGACCGGGGCCGAGGCGTTCGTGATGGCCACGCGGCTGACGCGGCTGTCCCGGGCGCTGGCGACCGGCCACCCCGACGTCGCGCTCGGGCGGGCGGCGGAGGCTGCCCCCGACTGGTCGGGAGGGACGCGTCTGGGGGAGGCGCTCAAGACCTTCCTCGACGACTTCGGCCGTCGGGGCATGGCCCGGGGCGCCGTCGTGGTGATCGTGTCCGACGGCTGGGAGCGTGCCGACCCCAGCCTGCTCGGTGAGCAGATGGCCCGTCTGGAGCGGCTGGCCCATCGCGTGGTCTGGGTCAACCCCCGCTCGGCCGCCGAGTCCTACGAACCGCTCGTGGGCGGGATGGCTGCGGCGCTGCCACACGTCGACGTCCTGGTGCCCGGGCACTCGCTGCACGCCCTCGACGACGTCCTGGCGGCGGTCCGCGACGCGAGCCGACGGTGAGGAACCAGGGAGACCATGAGCCGACCCTGGGTGCTCCACGTCGACCTCGACCAGTTCATCGCGGCCGTCGAGGTCCTCCGTCGGCCCGAGCTGGCCGGCCGGCCCGTGGTCGTGGGCGGGCGGGGTGACCCCACCGAACGGGGCGTCGTGGCGACGGCGTCGTACGAAGCCAGACAGCTCGGCGTCGGCTCGGCGATGCCTTTGCGCACCGCCGCTCGCAAGTGTCCCGACGCGGTGTTCCTGCCGGTCGACGGACCGGCCTACGAGGCAGCCTCCGCGGTGGTGATGGACACCCTGCGCGCTCTCGACGCGGTCGTGGAGGTGCTCGGCTGGGACGAGGCGTTCCTCGGGGTCGACACCGACGACCCCGAGGCGCTCGCCCACGAGGTGCAGCGTGCGGTGCTCGAGGCGACCGGCCTGCACTGCTCGGTCGGCATCGGCGACAACAAGCTGCGGGCGAAGCTCGCCACCGACTTCGGCAAGCCGCAGGGTGTCTTCCGGCTGACCGAGGAGAACTGGTACGACGTGATGGCGGACCGGCCCACGGACGCCCTGTGGGGCATCGGCCGCAAGACCGCCAAGCGCCTGGCCGGGCTGGGGATCACCACGGTGCGCGAGCTCGCCCTCACCGACCCCGGCCGCCTCGCCGACGAGCTGGGGCCGACGATGGGGCCGTGGTACCGCCGCCTGGCGCGGGGGGTGGACACCTCGCCGGTCGAGGGGACCCCGTGGGTCGCGCGCTCGCACAGCCGTGAGACGACCTTCCAGCAGGACCTCACCGACCCGCAGCGGATGGAGGAGGAGGTCCGGCGACTGGCCCGGCAGGTGGTCGAGGACCTGCGCCTCGAGGGGCGACCGGCCGTGCGCGTGGCGGTCAAGATCAGGTTCGCACCCTTCGACACCCACACGCGCAGCCTCACCCTCGAGGCGCCCACCAGCGACGTCGGGCCGGTCGAGGAGGCCGCGGCACGCCTGCTCAGGCGGCTCGGCCTCGACCGACCGGTCCGGCTCCTCGGGGTGCGGGCGGAGATGGCCGACCCGGCCGAGGGGTAGGACGGGCAGCCGCCGTCCGACCGCGGGCCGCCACCGCGCGGCGCCACCGATCGGGCGAGGAACTGGCGTACGGTCGTCGCGACCGTCGACCGACTTGGAGCAGACCGGTGCCCGCCTTCCCCCGTGCACACGACCGATCCGTCCGCAGCGTCCTGGTCGCCGTGGTGGTGACCCTGAGCGCGGCGTTGAGCCTCGCCGCCGTGCCCGGTGCGCCGGCCGAGGAGCTCCACGACCGCAAGCAGCGGGTCCACCGCAAGATCGAGAAGGCCGCGGCGGAGCTGCGCCACTCGAGCAAGGCGCTGGTCCGGGCCAACAGCCTCGTCGACGCCGCCGAGGCGCGGCTGGGCCGGGCCGAGGCTCTCCTGGACCGCCGGGAGGCGGCCGCGGCGGGAGCGAGGATGGTCGACGCGCGGATGCAGTCCGAGCTCGACGCGGCCAACGCCAGGCTGGTCAGGGCAGAGGAGGCCCTGGCCCGGGGCCGGCGCAGCCACGCGACGCAGGAGCGGGTGCTGCGGCAGATCGCCGCCGAGACCTACCAGGGCGGGTCGCCCGAGCTGATGGGCCTCACGATGGTGCTCACGTCGCAGGAGCCCACCGAGCTCAGCTCCCAGCTCAACGTCGTCGACAACGTGATGGCCAAGGAAGCGGCGACGCTCCACCGGCTGGAGGCCTCGCGCCTGCTCCTCGAGGCCCAGCAGCAGCGGGTGGCCGAGGCTCGGCGCGATGTCGCCGAGCGCAGGCGGGCCGCGGCGGACAGCCTCGAGCGCACCGAGGCCCTGGAGGCGCAGGCGGTGGCCGCGTCCGCACGCGTGGCCGACGCGCTGGACGCGAGGGAGAAGGCGCGCAAGTCCGCGCTGCGCACCAAGCGGAGCGACCAGCGTCGCCTCGCCCAGCTCCGCAGCGAACGCGAGCGGATCAGCCGGCTGATCCGCAAGCAGCAGGCGGCCGAGCGCAGGCACCTGTCCAAGGCGGCGCTCGCCCGCCAGCGCAAGGCCTCCCAGTCCCGTGGCCCGATGACCATGCCGGTCCGGACCTACATCACGTCCCACTACGGCATGCGGCTGCACCCGATCTACAAGGCCTGGCGGCTGCACGACGGCACCGACTTCGGGGCGAGCTGCGGCACCCCGGTCCGCGCCGCTGCGGGCGGGCGGGTGATCGGCAAGTACTACAACGTCGGCTACGGCAAGCGGGTGATCATCAGCCACGGCTACCTGCGCGGCCACTCCGTGGCGACCACCTACAACCACCTCAGCCGCTACTCCACGCACGTCGGGCAGCGCGTCCGCAAGGGCGACGTCATCGGGTACGTCGGCACCACGGGCTACTCCACCGGGTGCCACCTGCACTTCATGGTGTTCCGAAACGGCGCCACGGTGAACCCGATGGGCTGGCTGCCCTGACCCGGCACGGGTGACCTTGGTCCCTGTCCCACCGCGCACCCGCGGAGTGTGATGGGGGCAGGAGGTGCGCCATGAGCAGCGTCCCGCGTCCTGCTGTCCCCGCCTCACTGACCTTCCTGGGCGCTGCCCGGACGGTCACCGGCAGCAAGTTCCTCCTCGACACCGGCGACACCCGCGTCATGGTCGACTGCGGGCTGTTCCAGGGCGAGCGGGTCTGGCGCCGGCGCAACTGGGAGCCGCTGTCGGTCGACCCGGCGAAGGTCGACGCCGTCGTGCTCACCCACGCGCACCTCGACCACAGCGGCTACCTCCCACTGCTGGTCCGCAACGGGTTCGCGGGGCCGGCGTACTGCACCCCGGAGACCGCGGAGCTCACGGCGATCGTGCTGCGCGACGCCGCGCACCTGGCCGAGGAGGACGCCGAGCACGCCAACGCGGGCGGCTGGTCCAAGCACACCCCGGCGCTGCCGCTCTACGACTCCGGCGACGCCGAGAAGGCGATCGAGCTGCTCACACCCGTCGACCACGACTCACCGGTCACGATCCCCGGCGAGATCGGCCTGCAGCTGCGCTCGGCGGGTCACATCCTCGGCTCCGCCTTCGCCGAGCTCGACGTCCGCGGGACGCGCCTCCTCGTCAGCGGTGACCTGGGTCGTCCCGGCCACCCCCTGCTGCTTCCTCCCGCCGCACCGCACCAGGCCGACGTCGTCGTCGTCGAGTCGACCTACGGCGACCGGCTGCACGAGGCCGAGGACGACGAGGTGCTCGCCGACGCGATCCGCCGCACCCTCGGCCGCGGCGGGGTGGTGCTGATGCCGGCCTTCGCCGTCGACCGCACCTTCGTGCTGCTCATGGTGCTCGCCCGGCTCGAGTCCGAGCGGCGCATCCCGTCGGTGCCGGTGTACGTCGACAGCCCCATGGCGCTCCGGGCGCTGGAGGTCTACAAGTCGGCGATCCGTGAGCACGACCCCCAGCTGCGGCCGGAGGTGACCCTGGCGAGCACGGAGTACCGGCCGACCCACCTGAAGCTGATGTCGCGCCGCGAGGAGTCGGAGAGGCTCAACCGGCCGGGGAAGCCCTGCATCGTCGTCTCGGCCTCGGGGATGGCCACCGGGGGCCGCGTGCTCCACCACCTGAAGTACCAGCTGCCGAGCTCGCGCAACACCGTCGTGCTCACGGGCTTCCAGGTGCCGGGCACCAGGGGCCGCTCGCTCCTCGAAGGGGCCAGCCAGGTCAAGATCCACGGCAAGTACATCCCGGTCCGCGCCGAGGTCGTCGCCACCCACGCCTACTCCGCGCACGCCGACGTCACCCAGATGGTGGCGTGGCTCTCCGGGATGCCCGAGCCGCCCGAGACCGCCTACGTCGTGCACGGCGAGGAGGACGCCGCGAGGGCGCTGGCGGGACGGCTCGCCGAGGAGCTCGGTTGGAACGCCGTGGTCCCGCGCTACCTCGAGCGGGTGCGCATCTCCTGAGCACGACGGTACGCCCGGCGGGGGACCGGGCGCACCGCAAGAGGGGCCTCGAGACGGGGGGATCAGCGGCTGAAAGCGGCCAGGTGGTGCTCGGAGGCGACGACCTGCTGCTCGTAGACCCGCTGGACGTCGGGAGCGTCGAGCCCCTTTGCCGAAGCCTTCAGGTCGGAGATGTCGTCCTTCTCGATCTGCTGCGCCGCGGCCAGCGCGGTGTCGAGGTCCGTGCCCTGCGCGAGGTAGGCGTCGTACTCGTCCTGGAACGCGTCGGTCTCGAACTCACCCTCGGCCAGGCCCTCGGTCGGGTCGGAGAGGTCGTAGCGGTCGACCAGCATCCTCAGCGCGTCGAGGTGGTGCTGCTCGGACTCCGCGACCCGCTCGAAGCGGTAGTCGCCGGTCGCGTCGAAGAAGGCGCGGTACACGTCGCGCGCGACCTTCTCGTGCTCGACCTGCGCCAGCAGGTCGGCCTCCTGCGACTCGGTCAGTGTGCCCTGGGCGGTGCCGTCCTCGTCGAGCAGGCAGTCGCCCTCACCGCGCTGGCCGCCGCCGGGACCCATCCCGCCGCCGCCCATGCCGCCGCCCATGCCGCCGCCCATGCCGCCGCCCATGCCCGGCCCGCCGCTGCCGGGACCCCACTCGCCGTCCCGCCGGTCTCGGCGCATCTGTCCGGGGTCGCCCATCCGGCCGGGGGAGTCGTTCTCGTCGGCCCAGCGCGGGCCGTACGGCATGGTGGTGTCGTCGGTGGTGGTGCTGTCGTTGTCGTCACCGTCGGCCGCGAGCACGATCGGGGTCACGATGGCTCCCGCTCCCACGACGCCCGCTGCGACCGCCGCCGCGATGATCCTGCTGGTGCGCATGACGCTCTCCTTCATCGATGTCCTGCTCGGGCTCGGTTCCCTGCCCGACGCGTCCAGGATCGGCGGGGCGTGTGCAGATCGGATGGGCCGGATGTGGAGAAGGTGTGGAGGTTTCCGCGCGCTCGACCCTCGGGGCCGTCGGGCGGGTGCCACGATGTGGCCATGAGCACGGTTCTCGTCGTGGAGGACGAGCGGGAGATCCGCGACCTGCTGCGCCGCTACCTCGAGCGGGCCGGCCACGCCGTGCTCACCACGGACTCCGGCGCCGAGGCGATCCGGCTGGTGGGCGACGGCAGCGCGGACCTCGTGCTCCTGGACCTCGGGCTCCCCGACGTCGACGGCACGGAGGTCCTCCGGGTGGCACGTGAGGGCGACCGTCGTACGCCCGTCGTCGTCCTCACCGCACGCTCGACCGTCGAGGACCGGATCAGCGGCCTGAGCCTCGGCGCGGACGACTACGTGACCAAGCCGTTCAGCCCGACGGAGGTGGTGCTGCGGGTCGGGGCGGTGCTCGGACGCAGCCACGGTCCCGGTGCGGACGACGACGTGGCGTCGTACGGCGGCGGTCGGCTCCTCGTCGACGCCACCCGTCGCGAGGCCCGGCTCGACGGACGCGCCCTCGACCTGACCCCGACGGAGTGGGGGATCCTCACCTCGCTGGCCTCGGTGCCGGGGCGCCCGTTCTCCCGCTACGAGCTGGTCAACCGCGTGCGTGGCTACGAGTTCTCCGGCTACGAGCGGAGCATCGACTCCCACGTGAAGAACCTCCGCCACAAGCTCGGCGCCGACGCGGCCGACATCGTGGAGACGGTGACCGGTGTGGGCTACCGCCTCGGGCTCGGTCATGACAGGTGAGGGACTCGGGCCGCTCGGCCGCCGCTTCCTGGCGGCGTTCGCCGCGGTCGCGCTGGTGACCGTCGTCCTCGTGGCGGCCGCCGGCCTGGTGGGCACCGACCGGGGCCTCTCCTCGCAGACCGGCGCCGAACGGAGTGACGTGGCTGCCCGGGTCGCTGCGGCGGCGGCCGAGGCCTACTCCGCGGCCGGCGGCTGGGACGGGGCTGACCTGCGCACCGCGGAGACGGTCGCCGAGGGTGGGGGCGCGCTCGTCATGGTCGTGCGCAGCCCTGACGGGGCCGTCGTCTCCGGGACCCGTGGCCGCGGACAGCACATGAGCGACGGCTCGGGCATGCCAGGCGGCCCCGGCATGGGCCTGGCGACGGGACAGACCACCGCGGACGTGACCGTCGACGGGGAGACCGTCGGCGAGGTGGTGCTGGGGTTCGGCTCGCGGGACTCCTCGACCGGCCGGCCCGTGGCGTGGACCTGGATCATCGCGGCCGCCGTCGGGGCGCTGCTGCTGGCGCTCGTCGCGGCGTGGTTCGTCTCCCGCCAGCTCAGCCGGCCGGTGGCCGCGCTGACCACGGCCGCGCGGTCCTTCGCCGCCGGCGAGCGCGACACCGTGGTGACCGAGCGGGGCGCGGGGGAGCTCGCCGAGCTCGCCGACGCGTTCGAGGAGGCGATGACCGCGGTACGACGCGCGGAGTCGTCCCGGGCCCGGATGGCCGCGGACGTGGCGCACGAGCTGCGCACCCCCCTTGCGGCGCTGCAGGCCGGACTGGAGGAGCTGAGGGACGGGCTCGCCCCGGCCGAGCCCGCGACGCTGGCGCGCCTGCACGACCAGGCGTTGCGGGTGTCGCGCATCGTCGGCGACCTCGACACCCTGTTCGCGGCCGAGGGGGCGGTGCGGGCGATCCGCCACGACCCGGTGGACCTCGGCCGGCTCGCCCGTCAGGAGGTCGAGGCTCGGGCCGCACAGCTGAGGGCGACCACGATCGACGTACGCCTCGACGAACCGCGCGACGGGCCCGTGTGGGTGCGCGGTGATGCCGAGCGCCTGCACCAGGTGCTCGGCAACCTGCTGGAGAACTGCGTGCGGCACTGCCGTCCCGGCGACTCCGTGCGGGTCGCGGTCGCCGCGGACCCGGCGACGGCGCGCCTCGTGGTGGCCGACACGGGGCCCGGTATCGCCGCCGAGGAGCTCGACCGGGTCTTCGACCGGTTCTGGCGGGGCGCCCGCCAGGGCGGGCGCCCCGGCTCCGGCCTCGGGCTGGCGGTGGTGCGCAGCCTGGTGGAGGCGATGAGCGGCACGGTCTCGGTGGACTCCGACGGAGCCACCGGCACGACGTTCACGGTGGCGCTGCCCCGGCACCCCGACGAGGGCAGGGGCCCGGTCGCCGCGGTCTAGGCTTGTCGCGGCGTCGACACGGGCAGGAGCCGCATGACCAGGTACGTCGCGATCGGGGACAGCACGGTCGAGGGCCTCGAGGACCCGGGTCCTGACGGCGTGTACGTCGGCTGGGCCGACCGCCTCGCCCGCCTCCTCCGCACCGTGCACCCGGACCTGACCTACGCCAACCTCGCCGTGCGGGGGATGACCGCGGCCGAGGTGCGCGCGACCCAGCTCGACCGCGCACTCGCGCTCCGGCCCGACGTCGCCGTGGTCGTGGCGGGGGTGAACGACGTGCTGCGCCCCCGCTTCGACCGGGCGGCGCTGCGGGCGGACCTGCTGGGCATGCACGAGGCCCTGCACGGCACGGGCGCCACGGTGGCGTCGTTCACGATGCCGGACATGGCGAAGGTGGCGCCGCTCGCCGTCGTGCTGCGCGGCCGGCTCGAGGCGCTCAACAAGATCGTGCGCGAGGCGGGGGCCCGCTACGGCACCGCCGTCGCGGACCTCGCCGTCGAGCCGATGGCGTCCGACCCCGCCCTGTGGCACGACGACCGGCTCCACGCGAACAGCGAGGGGCACCGCCGGGTGGCGCTCGCGCTCGCCGAGAGCCTGGGGGTGGACGCGGGCGACTGGCGTGCCCCGCTGCCCGAGGCGCCGCGCACGCTCACCGCAGCTGTGGTCGCCCGTGAGATCGGTTGGGTGGCAGGCCACCTCGTTCCGTGGTTGTGGGGGAGAATCCGCGGGTGTGAGCCCGAGATGGAGCGGGTCTGCAAGCGCCCCGAGCTCCTGCCCCTCGACGGGCCCACGGACCATCGATGAGTTCCGGCACCGCTCCGGGTCGCTACGTCACCAGCACCTTCCGCGCGCGAACCATGGGGGCACCGTGAAGCTCTTGCTCACCTCGGGTGGCGTGACGAACCCGAGCATCCACGCTGCCCTCGAACGGCTCCTGGGCAAGCCCGTCGGTGAGTGCAACGCCTTGGTCGTCCCGACCGCGCAGTGGGGGCACCCGATGTGCGGCCCGGCGTCGGTGCGCGGCCTCGTGGCCGCCGAGCCCACGTGGCAGCACCTCTCCGGCCTGGGCTGGGCGTCCCTCGGCGTCCTCGAGCTCACCGCACTGCCCACCATCGGGCCGCAGAGGTGGGTCCCCTGGGTGCGGGAGGCCGACGTCCTGCTGGTCGACGGGGGCGACGCGACGTACCTGTGCCACTGGATGCGTGAGTCCGGGCTGGCTGACCTCCTGCCCTCGCTGCCCGAGACGGTCTGGGTGGGGGTGAGCGCCGGGAGCATGGTGATGACGCCCCGGATCGGGGACTACTTCGTCGAATGGCCCTCAGCACCCGACGACCGCACGCTGGGAGTGGTCGACTTCTCGATCTTCCCGCACCTGGACCTCTTCCCGACCAACACCCTGGAACACGCAGAACGATGGGCCGCCGACCTCGGCATCCCGGCATACGCGATCGACGAGCAGACCGCGATCCAGGTCCTCGACGGCTCCGCCGAGGTGATCTCCGAGGGGCAGTGGACGAAGCTCGGGTGACGGCGCGCCCTGGTGCTCATCCGTATCGCTCGGGCAGCAGGCGAGACGACGACCGACGTATCACGTGGAAGGGCCTGAGACGGACGGTCGCCAGAAATCGCGGAACCCGCCGAGCGCACAAGGCAACCACGAGGACGGGTGCCGCCTGAGCGTATTCGGTCGAGGCAAGCACGCACGCAGCGCTCGATCATGGGGCGGATCTCGGCACGGGGCTCCACGGTCAGCCTGTGGAAGAGCAGTCCGTTGCCGCAGGCGAGGAGGGTGCGGGCTGCCTCGTGAGGGTGGCGTGCGCCGACCTGCGTCAGGAGGTCCACGGTCCATGCCGAGTCAGACGGGCTCGGCGGTGACCGGCGGCTTGGGGAACTCCGTCGACGGCAGCTCCGCGGCGTCGTAGGCCTCCTGCTCGTTCAGCGTCTCCTTCTCCAGCAGCAGCCGCGAGATCCGCTCGAGGCTGGGCCGGTGGCTGCGCAGGGTCTCCAGAGCGTCGACGTAGCACTCGTCGAGGATGCGGCGGGCCTCGGCGTCGACGAGCTCCCGGGTGGCCTCGGAGGGGGCCGCGGCGTCGAGGACGCTCTGCTCCTGTCCGGCACCAGGCAGGACGGTCAGCGGGCCGATCCGCTCCGACATCCCCCAGCGCCCCACCATCTGGCGGGCCACGTTGCTCGCGACCTCCAGGTCCGACTCCCCGCCGGAGGTGACGTCGCCGTACACGAGCTCCTCGGCGGCCCGGCCGCCGAGCAGCCCGGTGATACGACCGCGCAGGTAGGTCGAGGAGTACCCGTGCCGCTCGGTCTCGGGTGACTGGAACGTCACGCCGAGGGAGCTTCCGCGGGGGATGATCGAGACCTTGCGGACCCGGTCGGCGCCGGGGGTGACGATGCCGAGGAGCGCGTGGCCGGCCTCGTGGATGGCGGTTCGTTCCTTCTCCTCCGACGTCAGCATGAGGTGACGGGCGGTGCCCAGGACCACCTTCTCGAGCGCTTCGGTGAAGTCGGCCATCATCACCCGGGCGTGCCGCCGCTTGGCCGCGAGCAGAGCGCCCTCGTTGACGAGGGTCTTCAGGTCGGCGCCCACCATCCCCGGGGTCGAGGAGGCCAGCGCGTCGAGGTCGACGTCCTCGTCGAGCGGCATGCTGCGGGTGTGCACGCCGAGGATCTGCCGCCGGCCGATCTGGTCGGGCGGGTTCACCACCACCCGGCGGTCGAAGCGTCCCGCGCGCAAGAGCGCCGGGTCGAGGATCTCCGGACGGTTCGTCGCGGCCAGGACGACCACGCCCTCGTTGCCGGTGAACCCGTCCATCTCGGTGAGGATCTGGTTGAGGGTCTGCTCCCGCTCGTCGTGCCCGCCGAGGGCCGGCCCGGCGCCGCGGGTCCGCCCGATCGCGTCGAGCTCGTCGATGAAGATGATCGAGGGGGCCGCCTTCTTCGCCTGCTCGAACAGGTCGCGGACCCGTGAGGCGCCGACACCGACGATCATCTCGATGAACTCCGAGGCCGACAGGTGGAAGAACGGCACGTCCGCCTCACCGGCGACCGCACGGGCGAGCAGCGTCTTGCCGGTTCCGGGGGCGCCGGTCAGCAGCACGCCGCGCGGGATCGAGGCACCGAGCAGGCGGTAGCGCTCGGGGTTCTTGAGGAACTCGACGACCTCGACGACCTCGTCCTTCACCTCGTCGATGCCGGCCACGTCCGCGAAGGTCGTCCGCGGGCCCGAATCCGGGGTGTAGAGCTTCGCCCGGGACCGCCCCAGCATCCCCAGGCCGCCGCCGGCCAGCGACGCCGTGCGACGCAGGAACCAGACCAGCAGACCGATGAACAGCAGCGTGGGCCCGAAGCCCAGCAGGATCTGCTCCCACAGCGCGGCCTCCTCGGGCTCGGCCCGTACCTCCACACCGTGGTCCAGAAGCGTTGCCACCAGGTCGTCCTCGGCGAAGACGGGCCGCTGGGTCGAGAACTCATCGACCTCGACCGCGTCGCCCGCGCCCTCGGAATAGGTCACGGGCTTCTCGAAGGTGCCGGTGACCCGCTGCTCCACGGCCGTGACCTCGGTGACGTTGTCGGCCTCCACCTCGGCCCAGAACACGCTGTAGGGCACCTCGGTCCGCTCGGCCGGAGCGGTCAGCGAGGACATCACCATCCAGTTGACCAGCAGGAGACCGATCAGCAGCCAGCGCAGCCAGCCGGGTGTGGACGACCAGTACCCGCTGCGCTCCGGCTCCTCGTTCTCCGGGTGCAGCGGGTGGTCGCGCGGCAGTCCCTCGACACGCCAGGGGCGGTGCTTTCGGCCCATGGCACTCCTCCGTCCGGGCCTCTCCCTTCCAGGCTTGTCCGGGCGTGGGTGCGCCGGAAGGGGCGAAGGTCCCCGCCGCCTACCGGCCGTCCAGGTCGTCGAGCGCCTCCTCGGTGAGCCGGCGGCCGAGGTCGACGAGCTCTCCTGCCTTGTGGAAGTCCAGCGTGCGGCAGGCGTTCTTCGGCACGGAGACCAGGAGGTCCGGCGGGTAGCCCGCCAGGCGGTAGCGCGTGACGAGGGCCTGCATGGTGTCCAGCGACAGCTCCATCACGTCGAGCGTGCGCAGCCCGGGCGGGAGCGCGCCGTACACCTCCTCCACCACCTCCTCGACCGTGTGGTCGACGAGCTCGTCGACCTCCCCGGGTCCCGCACCGGGACGGATGCTGCGGATCCGCGCGGTGACGTTGCGGACCAGGTCCCGGTCGAGCACCTGCGTCGCCGTACGCCGGAAGCGCTCGAGCCACTCCTCCGTGGGTCGGGGAGCCGACGACTCGCTGACCGGTGTCCGGCCCCGATGGTCCTCGACCTCCCCGGCGAGCGACACCGCCACGGTCAGGTCGGCCCCTGAGGCCGCGGTCGGCGCGATCGGCACCGGGTTCAACAACCCGCCGTCGGCGAGCAGCCGGCCGTTGAGCATCACCGGCGTGATGATGCTGGGCAGCGCGATGGACGCACGGATCGCGGCGTCGACCGGACCGCGCTGGAACCAGACCTCCTTGCGGGTGAGCAGGTCGGTGGCGACCGCGGTGAACGGCACCGGGAGCTGCTCGATCAGGGCCCCGCCGAGGAGCTCGCGGACCCGGGCGAGGATCTTGTCGGCCCGGATCGCTCCGGGTGACTTGAGGGAGGGGTCGAGCAGTCGCAGCACGTCGCGCTGGGTCAGGTGGGTGACCCAGTCGGTGTAGGCGTCGAGCTGCCCCGCGGCGTGCAGGCCGCCGACCAGGGCGCCCATGGACGTCCCGGCGATGCTGACGATCTCGTAGCCGCGCTCCTCGAGCGCCTGGATCACGCCGATGTGGGCGTAGCCGCGGGCACCCCCGCTTCCGAGGGCGAGCGCGACGCGGGTGGGGGCCGACACGGGGCCGATGCTAACGGTGGGCCGGCAGGCCGCCCGATGGCCCCTGGGGTTCAGGTCATAGGGCCCTTATCGACCCCCGAGCTCCCACCTAGTGTCCGAGTGAGGAGGCGGGGCGATGTTCTCGGTGCGGATACACGGCAGAGGTGGTCAGGGCGCCGTCACGGCGGCCGAGATGCTCTCGGTCGCCGCCTTCGACGAGGGCCGGCACGCCCAGGCCTTTCCGACGTTCGGCTCCGAGCGCACCGGCGCTCCGGTCGTGTCCTTCTGCAGGATCGACGACCGGCCGATCCGGCTGCGCGAGCCGATCACCCAGCCCGACGCGCTGATCGTGCAGGACCCGACGCTCCTGCACCAGGTGAACCTGTTCGCGGGGCTCCGGCCGGACGGCTACCTGCTGGTCAACACCTCCCGGACGCTCGACGAGCTCGGGCTCGCGGAGCTGGTGTCTCGCCTCACGCCGAGCCACGCGGTCGCCGTACCGGCCACGGAGCTGGCGCGCGAGCACCTCGGCCGGCCGCTGCCGAACGCCGCGCTGCTGGGCGGGTTCGCCGCCCTGACCGGCCAGGTGTCCCTGGAGTCGGTGGCCGACGCGATCCGCGCCCGGTTCGCCGGCGCGGTGGGGGAGGGCAACGTGCGGGCGGCCGAGGCCGCCTACGCCCACGTGCACGAGGTGAGGAGGACGGTCGATGCTTGAGCAGATCGAGGGCTCGCAGGCGGTGGCCAAGGCGGTCACGCTCTGCCGGCCGGAGGTGATCGCCGCCTACCCGATCTCTCCGCAGACCCACATCGTCGAGTCGCTCTCGGACCGGGTTCGCACCGGCGAGCTCGCGGGATGCGAGTACATGATGGTGGAGTCGGAGTTCGGCGCCATGTCGGCCTGCATCGGTGCCTCTGCGGCCGGCGCGCGCACCTACACCGCCACCTCCAGCCAGGGACTGCTGTTCATGGCCGAGGCGCTCTTCAACGCCTCCGGGCTCGGCCTGCCGATCGTGATGACCGTCGCCAACCGTGCCATCGGGGCGCCGATCAACATCTGGAACGACCACTCCGACTCCATGGCGATGCGCGACTCCGGCTGGATCCAGCTGTTCGCCGAGTCCAACCAGGAGGCCGTCGACCTGCACATCCAGGCCTACCGCCTGGCCGAGGCGCTGTCGGTGCCGGTGATGGTCTGCATGGACGGCTTCGTCCTCACGCACGCCTTCGAGCGGGTCGACCTCCCCGAGCAGGCGCAGGTCGACGCGTTCCTGCCCGGGTTCGTGCCCCAGCAGGCGCTCGACCCCGACGACCCGGTCACCATCGGCGCGATGGTCGGTCCGGAGGCGTTCGCCGAGGTGAAGTACCTCATGCACGCCAAGCAGATGTCCGCGCTCGACGAGATCCCCGTCATCGCCCGCGACTTCGCCGAAACCTTCGGCCGTGACTCCGGCGGGCTGGTCCGCCCCTACCGCACCGACGACGCCGAGACCATCGTGGTCTCCCTGGGCTCGGTGCTGGGCACGATCGAGGACGTCGTCGACAAGATGCGCGACGAGGGCCGGACGGTCGGCGTGCTGGGCATCGGCTGCTTCCGTCCCTGGCCGCTCGACGAGGTGCGCGCGGCGCTGGCCGGGGCCCGGCGGGTGGTGGTCGTCGAGAAGGCGTTCGCGGTCGGTGCCGGCGGGATCGTCGGCCAGAACGTCCGTGACGCCCTCCGTGGCCTGCCGGTCGAGGTGTACGACGTCGTGGCCGGTCTCGGTGGCCGGCCCATCACCCGCGCCTCCCTGCGCCAGGTCTTCGATCAGGTGCTGGCCGGCGAGGTCGACCCGCGCCGGATGCACTTCCTCGACCTCGACGTGGACCTGGTCCAGCGCGAGCTCGAGCGGTCCCGCCGGGGCGGGCGTCCCGGTCCACACGCGGAGAACATGCTGCGGGACATCGGCACCGTCGCCTCCGGCGCCTACGAGTAAGGGAGCGTGCCGTGGCCCACCAGGAGATCAAGCTCTACCAGACCGGCACGTTCGTCGCCGGCAACCGTCTGCTCGACCCCGAGCAGCGCTCGGTGCAGGCTCGCATGGGCCGGTCGAACTCGCTCACCTCGGGGCACCGTGCCTGTCAGGGCTGCGGCGAGGCCCTCGGCGCGAGGTACGTCCTCGACGCCGCGATGCGGGCCACCGACGGCAAGATGGTCGCGGTCAACTCCACCGGCTGCCTCGAGGTCTTCTCGACCCCGTACCCCGAGTCGTCGTGGCAGCTGCCCTGGCTGCACTCGCTGTTCGGCAACGGCCCGGCCGTGGCCGCCGGCGTCGCCGCGGCGCTGAAGGCCAAGGGCCGCGACGACATCCGCGTCGTCGGCCAGGCCGGCGACGGGGGCACGGTCGACATCGGCTTCGGCACTCTCTCGGGGATGTTCGAGCGCAACGACGACGTGCTGTTCGTCTGCTACGACAACGAGGGCTACATGAACACCGGTGTGCAACGGTCCGGGGCGACCCCGCCGGCCGCGCGCACCGCGAACACCAAGCCGGTCGGCGACGAGCCGGGCAACGTCTTCGGGCAGGGCAAGTTCGTCCCGGCGATCGCGATGGCCCACGAGATCCCGTACGTCGCCACGGCGACCGTCGCGGAGCTGAGGGACCTGGAGTACAAGGTCGAGAAGGCGATGACCTTCCGCGGCGCCCGCTACATCCACGTCTTCGTGCCCTGCCCGCTCGGCTGGGGCGCCGCCTCCTCCGACACGATCCGGCTGTCGCGGCTCGCGAAGGAGACCGGGGTCTTCCCGGTCTTCGAGGCAGAGCACGGCGAGGTCACCGAGGTGTCGACGATCAGGCGTCGCGTCCCGGTGGAGGAGTACCTCACGCTGCAGAAGCGCTACGCCCACCTGTTCGGACCCGCCGGCCGCCCCGACATCGTGGCGCGGCTGCAGGCGACCGCCGACCGCAACATCGCGAGGTACGGGCTGCTGGCGCCCGACGAGGAGCCGGCGGGCCCGGGCGTGGCCCAGGACGTCGCCGGTGAAGGAGCAGTGTGATGGACAAGCCGTTCGCGATCACCCTCGACATCGGCTCGAGCAGAGCCAACAAGACCGGCGCCTGGCGCACCGAGCGGCCCGTCTACACGAACCGGATGCCGCCGTGCAACGACGCCTGCCCCGCCGGCGAGAACATCCAGGCCTGGCTCTACGAGGGCGAGGAGGGGGGCGCGGGCTACGAGCGCGCGTGGCGCCAGATCATGGTCGACAACCCGTTCCCCGCGATCATGGGCCGGGTCTGCTACCACCCCTGCGAGACCGCCTGCAACCGCGGCAACCTCGACGAGTCGGTCGGCATCAACTCGGTCGAGCGGTTCCTCGGTGACGAAGCGATCCGTCAGGGGTGGACCGTCACCGTCGACGTCCCCCCGACCGGCAAGCGGGTCCTGGTGATCGGTGCCGGACCGTCCGGTCTGTCCGCGGCCTACCACCTCGCCCGCCGCGGTCACGACGTGACGGTCAAGGAGGCCGGCCCGATGGCCGGCGGCATGATGCGCTTCGGCATCCCGAAGTACCGCCTGCCCCGCGAGGTCCTCGACGCCGAGGTCCGGCGGATCCTCGACCTCGGGGTGAGGCTCGAGCTCGACGCCAAGGTCTCGGACCTGATGGCGCTCAAGGACGAGTACGACGCCGTCTTCCTCGCCGTAGGTGCCCAGCTCGGCAAGCGGGCCTACATCCCGGCCGGTTCGGCGGCGAAGATGCTCGACGCGGTGTCGATGCTCCGCGACCTCGAGACCGGCGAGAAGCCGCTGCTCGGCCGCCGGGTGGCGGTGTACGGCGGCGGCAACACCGCCATGGACGCGGCCCGCACCGCCAAGCGGCTCGGGGCCTCCGAGGCGGTCGTGGTCTACCGCCGCAACAAGGACAAGATGCCCGCCCACGAGTCGGAGTTCATGGAGGCCACGGAGGAGGGGATCCTCTTCAAGTGGCTGACGACGATCAAGCATGTCGACGAGGGTCGGCTGGTGATCGAGAAGATGGAGCTCGACGAGTCCGGCTTCCCGCAGCCGACCGGTGAGCTCGAGGAGCTCGAGGCCGACTCGCTCGTCCTCGCGCTCGGCCAGGACACCGACCTGTCGCTGCTCGACGGTGTGCCCGGGCTCGTGGTCGAGGACGGTGTGGTCATGGTTGGTCGCGACATGATGACCGGCTGCCCCGGCATCTTCGCCGGCGGCGACATGGTCCCCTTCGAGCGCTCGGTCACCGTCGCGGTCGGGCACGGCAAGCGGGCCGCGAAGAACATCGACGCCTACCTGTCGGGGGCGGCGCCCGAGCCCGTCGTACGACCGGCGCTGGCGTCGTACGACACCCTGAACACCTGGTACTACTCCGACGCGCCGCGCACCCGGCGACCCGTGCTGGAGCGGGCACGGCGGGAGTCTACGTTCGACGAGGTGGTACTCGGGCTCGACGAGTCCAACGCGCTCTACGAGGCGCGGCGCTGCATGTCGTGCGGCAACTGCTTCAGCTGCGACAACTGCTACGGGGTCTGCCCGGACAACGCCGTGATCAAGCTGGGTCGGCCGGGCGAGAAGTACCTGATCGACCTCGACTACTGCAAGGGCTGCGGCCTGTGCGTGAGCGAGTGTCCCGCCGGCGCGATCCAGATGGTGCCCGAGGAGATCTGACCGAGCCGGGAGACACTCGGCCGGGCGTGGAGCTGAGCACCCGTACTCGTGCGTGGCGACATCCCAGGTGCGTACCGTCGAGCCACCAGGGGAGGAGGCGCGATGGGCGACGCGGAGAGCAGCACCGAGCACCGGCGGCGACGCGACCGGCCACGACGCGCCCGGCCGCGACCCGCTCCGCCACGCGCAGCCCGCGTCATGCTCGTCGGTGCGGTACTCGCGGTCGTGCTGGTCACGGGCGTGCTGACCGTGCAGCGGTACGCCGGCGCGCCCACCGCGGTGAAGGAGTGCGCCATCCACGCCGTGTCGCCGCCCACGGTGCCCTCGCTGCCACCCGGGGCGCGGCGCTATCCCCCGGGCACCGTGCAGGAGGGCGGCACGGTCAACGACGCCAGCTGCCTCAGCCGGACACCGGTGTACGGCGTGGTGCGACCCACGCATGAGCCGGCGGTCCGCGACGCCCTGGCCTTCGCGCGTGCCGAGGGGCTCACCGTGGCCGTCGCCGGCACACGCCACAGCATGGGCGGCCAGGCCTCCTTCCCGGGCGGGCTGGTCCTCGACATGACGGGGATGAGGCGCGTGCGGGTGGACGCGACCGCCCGCACCGTCCGCGTCCAAGGCGGAGCGACGTGGTCGCAGGTGCTCGAGGCAGTCCATGCCGAAGACCTCTCCGTCGCGAGCATGCCGAGCATCGACGTACTCAGCGTCGGGGGCACGCTGTCGGTGAACGCGCACGGACTCGACTTCCGGGTCGGCAGTCTGGCGCCGAGCGTGAGGTCGCTTCGGCTGATGACCGCGGACGGGACGGTGCACACCGTCGACCGGACGCGGGAGCCGGAGCTGTTCCACGCAGCGCTGGGCGGCTACGGGCTCTTCGGTGTGATCCTCGAGGCCGAGCTCGAGCTGGTGGAGAGCGAGATGTACGAGCTGGAGCACCGCGTGGTGCCCACAGCCGACTTCCCGCGCCTCTTCCGCGACGAGCTGGAGGCCGACGAGCGCTACCGGATGATGTACGCGCACCTGTCGACCTCACCCCGGACCTTCATGCAGGAGGCGATCGTCTACAGCTACGCCCGGACCGGGGACGTCCCCGAGGAGGTGCCCCCGCTGCGCGAGCAGGCGGACAGTGCCGTCGCCCGCTTCGTGCTCAACATGGCCCGGACCGGTCCGGTCGGGGAGCGCTTCAGGTGGGGCGCGCAGAAGCACGTGCTGCCGCACTTCCGGTCATGTCGCGAGGCGCGGAACGAGGCCCTGCGGCAAGCGGAGGCGTGCCTGGTCGGCCGCAACCAGGCGATGTACAACAGCCTCGGCCTGCTGGGCAACCGCCTCGACGAGCACACCGACATCCTCCAGGAGTACTTCCTGCCCCGAGAGGCGCTCGTGCCGTTCGTCGAGGACGCACGGGAGATCCTGCAGGAGCACGATGCGGTGCTGCTCAACGCCTCCATCCGGTCGGTGCAGGAGGGGGAGACGCTGCTGCGCTACGCCAAGGGAGAGCGGTTCTCGCTCGTCCTGTACCTGAGCCAGGAGGTCACAGCCGCGGCGAACCGCGACATGGCCGCGCTGACGACGGCACTGGTCGCGACCGCCCTCGACCACGGGGGGACCTTCTACCTTCCCTACCAGCAGCACTACACCCGTGCTGAAGTGGCGCGGGCGTACCCGGAGATCGACGGCTTCTTCGCGCTGAAGCGTCGGCACGACCCGGGCCTGCTGTTCCGCAACAGCCTCTACGAGAGGTACGCCGACCCGGCCGGCACGTGAGAGCGGCGCGGTCGGCCGAGCCGGCGGCCGGTGCTCGCCCGCCAGGGCAGGCGCATGGCAGGGACCTGTTCCGGGAGGCGGGGGTGACGCCCGGCCCTGGGTCACGGTTGGGCTCGGGCGCGGGCAGCGCTACCTTGGCCTTGCCCCGTCCCACGGCCACTTTGAGGATGACCCGCATGGCGCGCATGGCTCCACACAAGGTCCTGCTCCACGGCCACGAGCTCTCCTACGTCGACAGCGGCTCCGGACCGGTGGCGCTGTTCATCCACGGGATCCTCGGCTCGCAACGGCAGTGGGCCCACCTCGTAGACAAGATGGACGACACCCACCGGGTGCTCGTGCCCGACCTGTTCGGTCACGGAGAGTCGGCGAAGCCGCTGGGGGACTACTCGCTCAGCTCCCACGCCGCGACCATGCGCGACCTCCTCGATCACCTCGGGATCGAACGGGTCACGCTCGTCGGGCACTCGCTCGGGGGCGGCATCGCGATGCAGTTCTTCTACCTCTTCCCCGAGCGGGTCGACCGCCTCGTGCTCGTCTCCAGTGGCGGCCTGGGACGTGAGGTGAACCTGGTCCTGCGCTCCGCGACCCTGCCCGGCGCCGCGCAGGTGCTCAGCCTCGTCGCCTCCCCTCCCGTCCTCTCGCGTGTCGAGGCACTCGGTCGCGGCGCGTCGAAGGTCGGCTGGCGACCCGGCGCGGACATCGGCGCGATCTGGCGGGGGTTCAGCTCGCTCGCGGACCGGGAGAGTCGACGCGCCTTCCTCGCCACCACCCGTGCCGTCATCGACATCGGCGGCCAGAGCATCAGCGCCCACGACCACCTCGAGAGCGTGCTACCGATCCCGACCCTGATCGTGTGGGGCTCCAAGGACCGGATGATCCCGGCCTGGCATGCGCTCAGCGCTCAGCGTGCGGTTCCCGACTGCCGGGTCGAGCTGTTCGAAGGCGCGGGTCACTTCCCGCACCTCGACGACCCGGACCGCTTCGCGCGCGTGCTCCGTGAGTTCATCGCCGCCGGGCGCGACGGAGGACAGCCGACCGCGGTCGAGGGCTGACCCCGCCGTGCGGCGGTACGGGCAGGCGGTAGTCGACGTTCGCCGGCCGGGACGATCTCCTCTGGCGCCCGCATCTACACGCACCTGTTGGGCTTCCACCTCGAGGGCGGAGTCGAGTACACCGAGGTCGTCCCCGGTCAGCGCATCGTCGCGCAGGCCCACTGGTTCACGGAGAAGCCGACGTGGACGTTCACGTTCGAACCCGCCGATGGCGGCACGAGGGTGACCGCTGAGGGCGAGCGGGACCTGAAGGTCCCCGTCGTCGGTCAGCCCATCGAGAGGATGATGGTGAAGGAGCACGAGCCCTTCATCGAGGAGATGCTCGCCAACCTCGAGACACAGGTGGAGGTCAAGAACCCCGCCTGATGTCGCGCAGTCGGGGCCACAGCCGTCCTTACGGACCGTTGTGGCCCCGAACCTGTTGAACAAGGGGGCTACAACCGTCCATCTGGACGGTCACGGCCCCGAAGCCGGAGGTCGGTCACGGCGTCTCGGGCGGCACGATCTCGACGACCACCAGCGGCTCGGTGCCCTCGACGACGACGAGCGAGAGGACCTGGCCGACCATGGCCGCGAGCTCCTCGTCGGTCTTGCCGAGCAGCTCGAGATCGAGCGGCAGCAGCACCGGCTCGCCGGTCTCCGACGAGACGACCTCGATGCAGAAGCCCTCGTCGCAGGTCAGCCACATGCCCTCGACCACGACGGTCACCGGCTCACCGGGCTCCTCGGCAGGGGGCTCCTCGACCGGGGGGTCGTCAGCGGCCGGTTCTTCGACCGCGGGCTCCTCGACGGGGGGCTCCTCGACCGGGGGGTCGTCAGCGGCCGGTTCTTCGACCGCGGGCCCTGCGACGGCAGGTTCTTCGGCCGCGGGATCCTCGACGGCCGGCTCCTCGACCAGCGGCTCCTCCGCCGGGGCCGGCGCGGCCGGCTTGGGCGTGGCCGGCTCCTCCGTGGGCGTGGCCGGCTTGGTCGGGGCCGAGTCCTCGGGCGTCCTCGTCGCGGCCGGCTTGTCGGGCCGGCGTCGCTCGACCGGGCGGGCCTCCTCGATCCGCTTCACGGCCCGGGCGGACTCGGTCCGGGCCGGGGCGCTGGTGCCGGTGTCGAGCAGCTTGCCGATCGTCTGCAGGGCCGGCGGGTCGGCGACGGCGAACTCGCCTGCGGCGTACTCCGCCTCGACGGCGAGCACCTGGTCGACGTACACCCGGGAGTGGTTCAGCCCGCGAAGCGCCGCGGCCGCACCGTCCTCGTCGCCGAGCCGCTCACCGGTCGCGCACAGGAAGACCGCGGTCGCGAGCGCCGCGTCGTCGACGTCGTGGGGGGAGCGGCGACCGTCCCCGTCCCCGTCGACGGCCGCAACGTTCCACACCGCGGGCTGCAGCTGCATCGGGCCGACCGCGCGGTCCTCGTCCGCGTCCCCGTCGAACTCGCCGGCGTCGGTGTCGGCGACGAGTGCGGAGGCGGCCGTCGCGGCCGGGGCGACGATGTCGGGCCGGGCCACCGCGTCGGCGCCGAGCTCGCTGTCGGCCACCTGGCCGTGTCGGCTGCTGACCTGGCCCACGGCCGCGAGGAGGGTCCACGAGAGCCCGCAGGACTCCTCGACCTCACCGAGGATGTCCGCGGCGCGCTTGTAGCCCTGCAGGGCGGCCCAGGGGATGTCGCCGGCGCGGACGTCGACCACGGCCGCGCGGCGGGCGGTGGGCGCGGTGACGGTGGGCTCGGCGGGCGTCACCGGTGCGAGCGCGGCCTCGGCCTCGGCGATCTCCGCCATCACCGACGGGGTGGGCGCGGGCTCCTCGAGGGCTCCGATCGGGAGCATCCCGGCGCTGGACGTGCCCAGGACGAGCGGCAGGGTCGCGAGCGTGACGAACGCGGGCGCGTGCAGCTTCGCCCTCGTGCTGCGGTGCCGGACCATCTGGTTGCTCCCTCGCCGTCTGTCGCCTATCTGACCCTATGCAATGTCAACGGTTCGCAACAGGGGCTGATGGCCTCAGGTTGGCGGCACCACGCTGACTAGTGGGAGGGGGGTCCGAGTCACCGAGATCACGTGGCGGACCGCCCTCCTGAGCGGTTGCCCCGGTGAAACTGCGGGCACTATCGGGCAAACCACCCTCGTCCCGTCACCGGCTGACGGCGCGCGCCGGCGCGCTCTCGGGCGGGCGGCCCAGGAACGCGAGCAGCCGCTGCCCGGACGGCGCGCCGGGAGCCGCCGCCAGGGCAGGTGCGAAGCGGTGCGGTCGGTCGTCCCCGGAGACGACCACCGGCGCCAGCCGCAGGAGCTCGGTGGCCAGCTCGTCGGGCAGGGGACGCGGGTGCCCGCAGGCCACCGACACGTCCCAGCCGTGCACGGCCACCTCGAGCGCACCGGCTCCGGCCAGCACGCCCGTCGTGAGCGGACGGCCCCCGACGAGCACGTCGTGCCGGGAGTGGCGGCCCCTGCCGGCGGGAGCGCCGGGGCGCTCGGGGTGGCGGGGGCCGGTCAAGGACGGCAGCGCGCCGAGCACAGCGGCCGTCCCCGCCCCGAGCGCGTCCCGCACGTCAGGTGACCCGTATGCCGTGGCGGCCAGCCGGACCTCTCCGCAGGACCCCGCCTCGTGCAGGGAGGCGAGTGAGTCGGCGAGGTGGGCGAGAAGGGTGGCCAGGTCCCACTCACGGCAGGGTGTCGGCGCCGTCATGAGGTCGGGCCGGACCAGGACGAGCGAACCTCTGGTGTAGGCGATCGCCCGGTCCAGCAGCTCGACGCCGGCCCAGGGCGGCCCGGTCGAGGCCGGGCCCCGTGCGACGTCCATCCTCAGCCCGGGTGGACGTCCGGGAGCCCGAAGGCGCTGAACAGCCCGGTGTCGAAGAAGCAGCCGACATGCGAGACGGCACCGTCGGAGAGCGTGAGCACCTGGAGCTGGAAGGCGCGGTGCACCCCCGACGGGTCGCGCATGTAGAGCGCGAAGGCCGGCTGCCCGTTGGCGTGGGTGCGGACCATCCGCATGTCCGCCGGGCCGCTCGCGGGGCACTGCTGGGAGATGAGATTCCCGATCGTGCGCGCGCCTTGGTACCACCCGGTGAAGGGCGGCATCTCCCAGATCGCGTCCTCGGTGAAGAGGCTGACGATCGCGTCCACGTCGTAGCTCTCGAAGGCGGCGACGTAGCGGTCGAGCAGCTCACGCTGCTCCGGCCGCACGGGCTCCACGACGTCGTCACGGTTCAGCCCTGCCTCGTCGAGATGTGCACGCGCTCGCTGCAGCATGCTGTTCACCGCCGCGGTGCTGGTGCCGAGCAGCTCGGCGACCTCGGCGGCCCGCCAGCGGAGCACCTCACGCAGGACCAGGACCGCGCGCTGGCGCGGTGGCAGGTTCTGCAACGTGGCGACGAAGGCCAGCCGGATGCTCTCGCGCGACGTGACCACGGAGGCGGGGTCGTCGGGCAGGTCGTCGGGCAGGTCGCCGACCAGCCGGTCGGGAAGGGGTTCCAGCCAGGGAACCTCCGGCTGCTGGACGAGCGTGGCGTACGGGTCCGAGGCCTCCTGGCCCAGGCCCGTGGGCAGGGGGCGTCGGCCGCGGCTCTGCAACGCGGTCAGGCAGGCGTTCGTGGCGATGCGGTACAGCCAGGTCCGCATCGAGGACCGACCCTCGAAGGTGTTCTGCGAGCGCCAGGCGCGCAGGTAGGTCTCCTGGACGAGGTCCTCGGCATCGTGGATCGAGCCGAGCATCCGGTAGCAGTGCGCGAACAGCTCGGGCCGGTACCGGTCGAGCGCGGCGGCATCGGTCACCTCCTCGGGTGTCTCGTGCGTTGACCAGGTGGACGTGCTCTCTGCGGTCGCCATGGCTCAGACCTGCTCCTCCAGTGCGGTGGGATCGAGGAAGAGGACCTCCCACAGGTGCCCGTCGGGGTCCTCGAAGCTGCGGGTGTAGACGAACCCCTCGTCCTGGGTCCCCCCGGCGGGGGCGCCTCCCGAGACGAGCGCGTGGTCGACGAGCCGGTCGACCTCCTCGCGGTCGACGGCGGACAGGGCGAGGATCGCCTCGGCGTGCGTTCGGGTGTCGGCGACCGGCTTGTCCGTGAACGTGCCGAAGAACCGCTCGGTCAGCAGCATCACGTAGGCGCTGTCGCTGAGGACGAGGCAGGCGGCGTCCTCGTCGGTGAGTCGGGGGTCGAAGGTCGTCCCCAGCCCGGTCCAGAACTCCACGGCGCGTGCGAGGTCCGACACAGGGAGGTTGACGAAGATCATCCGGCTCATGAGCGCTCCTTGCCTCGGGGTGGTCGAGGGGTTCGACCAGCCGCGGCGCGAGAACTCATCGGTGCCGGGCAGGCGAGGTCGTCGGGGTCCACTCCACGTCTACACCCGCGGCGGCATACTCGTCGAACACGTTGTCATCCAGGAGGTCTCGATGAGCCACGCCAACGCTCTCCTCGTCGACGGGTTCGGCCGTGTGCACGGATCGGTCCACGCCGTCGTCGAGGGCCTCGGGCGGGACCAGCTCGTCCACCGGCTCGACCGCGACGCGAACACGATCACCTGGCTGGTGTGGCACCTGACGCGGGTCCAGGACGACCACGTCTCCGCCCTCGCCGGCCAGGATCAGGCGTGGACCGCGGAGGGCTGGGCGGACCGGTTCGGCCTGCCGTTCGCCCCGGAGGACCACGGCTTCGGCCACACCTGCGAGGAGGTCGCGGCCGTCGACGTGGACCCGGGGCTCCTGCTCGGCTACCACGACGCCGTGCACGCGCGCACGGTCGCCTACGTCGAGGGACTGCGGGACGAGGAGTACGACGACGTGGTGGACCGGTCGTGGGACCCGCCCGTGACGCGGGCGGTGCGCCTGGTCAGCGTGATGGACGACGACATGCAGCACATCGGCCAGGCGGCGTTCGTCCGCGGAGTCGTCGAACGGCTGATCGCCTGAGGCCTCAGCGCCGGGACGCGCAGGCGACGCTCGAAGGCGATCGTGGCTCCCTCCGGGTCGTGCTCGTCGTCGGCGTTGGAGGTCTCCGCGGCGTCGACGATCCCGGTGAACGTCGCGGTCAGACCCGCGAGGCGCCGTTCGGTCTCGTGCCTCTCCCCGGCGAGCCTCGCCCGCGCCTCGTCGTACTCCTCACCCATGCTCGTCCCCGGACGGTCAGCGGAACCGGACCGACAGCACGCCGGTGACCGACCCGGCCACGACGTCGGCGACCTTCTGCTGGTGCGGGTCCGACGGACCCTCGAGCACGACGTGCCCGTCCTCGACGTCGACCTGGTACTCCAGCCCGGCGCTGCGGAGCAGCTCGTCGATCTCGGCGCCGATCGCGTCGTCGCTGCGTGCGAGGAGATGAACCACGTCGCTGCGGCTCACGACACCGACCACGCGGTCGCGCTCCACGACGGGGAGCATCTTCACCGCGGTCGTGGTCATCACCTCCACGGCGTCGCTCAGGTCGCTCTCGGGCGAGACGGTCATCGAGAGGGTGGTCATCACGTCCTCCACGGTGCGCGGCTCGGGACGGCTGTGCTCGTGAGGGATCATGTGCGTCCGGTCGTCCTCGCGCACGGCGTCGCGCAGGAGGTCGGCCTCGCTGACGACGCCGAGCAGCCGCCCGTCCCCGTCCACGACCGGCAGCGCCGTGACCCGGTGGCGGTCGAGCATGCGCAGCCCGTCCTTCGCCGAGGTCCTGGCGGCGACTGTGATCGCCGGTGCGGTCATCACGTCACGGACGAGCATCGTCGGTCCACCTCCATGGTCGGGCGTCGTCGTGACGCCATCCTGTCCGGCGTGCCGCAGTCCAGACAGGGTCCAACGTCCCGCGGCCACAGTGACTGCCGGCACTCGCGGCCGCCTGCCCGGTGCGCCAACCTGGAAGCGACCGAAGAGGAGGACTCACCATGGTCAAGGACATGAACCTGCCCGTCGTCGTAGGTGTCGACGGTAGCGAGCAGAGCGACCGGGCGGTGCGCTACGCCGTTCGCGAGGCGCGTCGGCGCGGTGTCGGGGTCATGCTCGTCCATGCCGTGCACGAGACCGCACCGATGGCCGCGATGCTGCCGTTGTACAGCGTCGAGGCGTTCACGGAGGTCGGCCGGCGGCTGGTCGAGGACGGAACCGAGATCGCCCACGAGGTGGACCCGCAGGTCGCCGTGAAGACGTCGGTCAGGGCAGGCGGCCGCGTCGGTGTCCTCGTCGAGCTCGGAGAGCACGCCTCGGCGATCGTGCTGGGGCACCGCTCGCGCTCCCTCGCCGGCCGCGTCCTCACCAGCTCGACCACCACGGGCGTGGCCGCGCGTGCCCACTGCCCGGTCATCAGCGTCCCCGACGCCTGGTCCGAGGCCGAGGACAAGGGTCGCGTCGTCGTGGGGGTCGACGAGTCCGACGCGTCGCACGACGCCCTGGTCCTCGCCTTCCACGAGGCCGCCAGGAGGAAGGCCGCGCTGGTCGTGCTGCACGCATGGAAGCTCCCGACCGCCTACGACGACATCGGCTACGTCCAGGTCTCCGGCGAGGAGTGGATGGCGTCGGCGACCGAGCAGCTGGACAAGATGCTCGCACCCTTCCGCGAGGTACACCCGGACGTGACCGTGGAGGTCGACCTGCGACACGAGTTCGCAGGACCGGCGATGGTGTCGGCCACGGAGGACGCCGACCTCATGGTGGTGGGCCGTCGCGGGCACGGTGCCCCGCTCGGGATCTACCTGGGCTCGCTGGCCCGGATGCTCATCCGGGAGGGTGCCTGCCCGATCGAGGTGGCGCCGCAGCACGGTCGACACGAGCCCAAGGCCGAGGAACGTCACATCGCCACCGCCGACGAGGTCTCTCCCGAGGCCTGAGCAGCCGGGAGCCGTACCGGACGGGGGCACGGGAGAAAGGTCTTCCGTGCCCGTCCACCACGGTTGTCGCCGGCGACGACCCGCGGCCCCGCGGCAGCGGTGAGCGCGGTCGACGACCGGCTACCCGCCGGCCGTCGGGCTGCTCAACGCTCTCCTGCTGGTGGTGCTGCTGCTGGTCCCGTCCGCGCTCGCCGTGCCTTCCGCCCGCCCGTCGCGGGCATCGCTGCACCGCCCGTGATCAGCGGGCGGACCCAGTGGGTGCGGGGGTCGGCGTCGACGAGCACCGCCTTGGCGAACAGGGTCAACGGCACCGCGAGGAGTGCGCCCATGCTGCCGAGCGTGAACGCCCAGAACACCAGCGACAGCATGGTGATCGTGGTCGAGAGGCCGACCGCGTCGCCGACGACCTTCGGCTGGATCACGGTCTGCACGGCCACGTTGAGCACGCTGTAGACGACCAGGACCCAGATCATCAGGCTCGGGCCGCCCTCGAGGAGCCCGATGAGGGCGGGCGGCACCACGCCGAGCACGAACCCGATGTTGGGGATGTAGTTGGTGACGAACGACAGCAGGCCCCACAGCAGTGCCACGGGCACCCCGAGCCAGGCCAGCGCGACGGTGTCGAGCACGGCGACGATGAGCCCGAACACCGTCGAGACCACGATGTAGCGACGGGTCGCCACGCCGAAGGAGGTCATCGCGGCCACCCAGTGCTCGTGCGCTGCAGGGAGGTGGCGCAGCCGCGACGAGAAGCCGGACGCGTCGATCACCATGAACAGCACGAGCGTCACGACGAGGAACAACCCGGACAGGACGCCGACCAGCCCGCTCACCAGGCTGCCGGCGAGGCTGACCAGCCGGTTCAGGTCGAAACCGGCCAGCATGCCCTCGATCTGCGCCTCGCCGACGCCCTGGCGGCTCAGCCAGTCCACGGCGGAGGCGAGGAGACGCTCCATCTCGGGCTGGTACGTCGGCAGCAGGGTGGCGAACCGGGCGAGGGCGACGGTCAACGCCACGGTGAAGCCGATCAGGCCGACGTAGACGATCCCCAGGGCCAGCAGCACGCCCACCCAACCGGGGAGGCCGCGTCGCGTCAGGGCGGCTCGCACCGGCTGCGTCCCGATGGTCAGGACGAGCGCGAGGAACGTGGGGCCGACGATGCCGCCCAGGCTGCGCAGGCCACCGACCACGATCCAGGCGGCGGCGAAGCCGATGAGCAGCACGACGACCCGCGGGATGCCGGGGCCGGCCGGCGGCTGCGGTCGCGGGGAGGCCATGACGGTCTCACCCGGCTCGTCGTACCAGGAGGTCCGTGCACCCCGTGGCCGTGGTCAGCTCGGGGTAGTCGTCCTCGTCGATGCGCACACCGGTCTCCGTCGCCAGCAGCTCGACGAAGCTGAGGAAGTCGAGGGAGTCGAGCTCGAAGGCGGCGCGCAGGTCCGCGTCGTCCCCGACCGACGCGACGTCCGCGTCGGGGACGATCCGGCGAACGGCGCGCTCGACGACGTCCCTGGCCTGCTCGCGGGTGATCGTCATAGCTCCTCCGGGTGCTGCAGCAGCTCGTCGAGGGTGGTGAGGAACCTCGCGCCGGTCGCCCCGTCGGTCGCGCGGTGGTCGCCGGAGAGCGTCAGCCGCACGGTCGGACGGACGCCGAGCAGCCCGTCCACCGCCCACGGGCGCTCCACGACCCGCCCGACGCCGAGCAGCGCGACCTGAGGCGGGTAGATCACCCCGATGACCTCCTCGACGCCCTGGTCACCGAGGTCGGTCACGGTCAGGGTCGGGTCTGCCATCTCGGCGCGCCGCAGCCGTCCGGCACGGGCGCGAGAGACCAGGTCGCGCAGGGCCGCCATCACCTCCGGCAGGCTGAGGTCGGCGGTGCGGTGGATCGCGGGCGCGACGAGGGCGCCGTCGCGGACGTGGACGGCCACCCCGAGGTGCACCTCCGGCGCCGGGACGAACGCGTCGTCGACCCAGAACCCGTTCAGCCCAGGGTGCCGGCGCGCCGCGAGCGCCGCGGCCTTGAGCACCGCGGCCGCAGGCACGATCCGCTCCGCCACGGAGCGTTCTCGGTTCGTGCGGCGCAGCCACTCGGTCAGCGCGTGCAGGTCGACGGTGGTGGCCACGTAGTAGTGCGGGATCTCCCGCTTCGCCCTCGACATGAGTGCGGCGATCGTCTCCCTGCGCGCGCTGCGCGCGCTGCGCGCGGGAGGAGCGGAGGACTCGAGGGCGACCGGTTCCTCGACCGCGGGGGAGTCCGGGACCTGCTCGGTCGTCGTGGCCCGGGCAGCCAGCACGTCCTCGGCGTGGACGGCCCCGTCCGCGCCGGAGCCGCTCACCCGGTCCAGGTCGACGCCGAGCTCCCGGGCCAGCCGGCGGGCGTACGGCGACACCCGGCCGCCGGGCCTTCCCCCGACCGGGACCACGACGGGCCCCGGGGACGGCGCCGGGACGACGACCTGCCCGGGCGACGGGGCGGGTCTCGAGGCTGCTGCCGGGGCGGCGGACTGCTCCGGAGCCGCCACGGTCATGCCCACCGCGACGAGCCGGGCCAGGGGCGTGCCGACCGCGACCCGGGTGCCGGGCTCCACGAGGAGCGCCTCGACGACGCCGTCGTCGAAGGACTCCACCTCGATGGCCGACTTGTCCGTGTCCACGACCGCCATCGGGTCCCCGCGGTGGACGGTGTCACCGGCGCGCACGAGCCATTCCACGAGCGTCCCGGCGTCCATGTCCGCGCCGAGCGAGGGCATCGTGAACTCGGGCACTCAGGACACCACCTTCCGGGCGGCGGCGACGACGGTCGCGACCTGCGGAAGCGCCGCCTCCTCCAGGTGCTTGGCGTAGGGCATCGGCACCTCCGCGGAGCACACCCGCTCCACCGGGGCGTCGAGCTCGAAGAAGCACTGCTCGGTGATCCGCGCGCTGACCTCGGCCGCGAGGCTCCCGCTGCGCCAGCCCTCGTCGACGACGACGGCACGGTGGGTGCGGCGCACCGACTCCATGATCGTCGCGTCGTCGAGCGGCCGGAGCACACGCAGGTCGATCACCTCGACCTCGATACCGCCGGCGCTGAGCTCGTCGGCTGCCGTCATGGACGTGGACAGCGAGCCGCCGTAGCTGACCAGGGTCAGGTCACGGCCAGGCCGTCGTACGGCGGCCCGCTGGATGTCGACGTGACCGGCGCCCGTCGCGAGCGCGCCGCTCATGTTGTAGAGCGAGCCGTGCTCGAACAGCAGCACCGGGTCGGGGTCCTGCAGGGCGGTCCACAGCATGCCCCGGGCGTCCTCGAGGGTCGCGGGTGCGATCACCTTCAGGCCGGGGATGTGGGCGTACCAGCCCTCCAGGCTGTGGGAGTGCTGAGCGGCGAGCTGCCGTCCCGCGCCGGTGGTCATCCGGATCACCAGCGGCACGTTGAGCTGCCCGCCGGACATGTGCAGCAGGGTCGCGGCGTTGTTCAGGATCTGGTCGAGGGCCAGCATGCTGAAGTTGACCGTCATGATCTCGACGATCGGGCGCATGCCGCCCAGGGCCGCCCCGATGCCGGCACCCACGAACGTCGACTCCGACAGCGGGGTGTCGCGGACACGCTCCGGGCCGAACTCCTCGAGGAGGCCGAGGGTGACCGCGAAGCAGCCGCCGTAGGACCCGACGTCCTCGCCCATGAGGAAGACGCGGTCGTCCTCGCGCAGGGCCTCGCGCAGGGCCTCGCGCAGGGCCTCGCGGTAGGTGGTCTCTGTGGTCGTGACCGGTGCCGTGGTCATCTCACACCTCCGCGGGGTCGCTGTAGACGAAGCGGGTCAGCTCGTCGACGTCCTCGAGGGGCGACTCCTCGGCGAAGCGGACCGCGGCGTCGACCTCGGCGGTCGCCTCCGCCACGAGGACCTCGCGGTCGGCGTCGGTGAGCTCCCCGTCCTCCCGCATCCGCCGGGCCAGCAGCTCGAGCGGGTCGCGCTCGCGCCAGGCCGCCACCTCGGCCTTGTCCCGGTAGCGGTCGGGGTCGAACATCGAGTGCGCCCGGAACCGGTAGGTCCGCAGCTCCAGGAAGACCGGCCCGCCACCGTTGCGGATCCGCTCGAGCGCGCGTGCGGTGGCCTCCTCCACCGCGAGCACGTCCATCCCGTCGACGGTCCAGGAGGCGACGCCGTACGACGCCGCCCGCAGGGCCAGGTCGGTCTGGGCGTGCGACTTCGCGAGTGCGGTGCCCATCGCGTACAGGTTGTTCTCGCAGGCGAACAGCACCGGCAGGTGCCACAGCGCGGCGAGGTTCAACGACTCGTGGAACTCGCCCTCGGCGAACGCGCCGTCGCCGAAGAAGCAGACGGTGGCCCGGCGCCGGGACCGCATCCGGTCCGCGAGCGCGAGTCCGACGGCCGGCGGGAGCCCGCCGCCGACGATCGCGTTGCCGCCGTAGAACCGCCTCGAGGCGTCGAACAGGTGCATCGACCCGCCGCGGCCGCGGCTGCAGCCGGTGACCTTGCCGTACATCTCGGCCATCACCGAGTCCATCGGCACCCCACGCGCCAGCGCGTGGCCGTGCTCCCGGTAGGTGGAGACGACCGCGTCGTCGTCCTCCAGCAGGCCGCAGACGCCTGCCGCGACCGCCTCCTCGCCGATCGCGACATGGAGGAAGCCACGGATCTTGGTCGCGCTGTACAGCTCGACGCATCGCTCCTCGAAGACCCGGATCCGGGTCATCTCCCGCAGCAGGTCGAGCCGGCGGCCGTTCCTTGTCCCGGTCGTCTCCTTGCGGGTCGCCAACAACGGTCGTCCGCTCATGACTCACGCTCCAACGTCGACAGGTCGCCCTCCGGAAGGCCGAGCTCGCGGGCCTTGAGCAGGCGGCGCATGACCTTCCCGCTGCGGGTGTGCGGCAGGTGGGGGTCGAAGACCAGCTCGCGCGGGGCGACCGATCCCAGCCGGCGCCGGCCGAAGGCGACCAGCTCCAGGCGCAGCTCCTCGGTCGGCTCGTAGCCGTCCTTGAGGGTGACGAAGGCCTTGACCACCTCGCCGGCCACCGGGTCGGGCTTGCCGATGACGCCCGCCTCGGCGACCGCGGGGTGCTCCATCAGCGCGCTCTCGACCTCGAACGGGCCGATCAGGTGGCCCGCGGACTTGATCACGTCGTCGCCGCGGCCGACGAACCAGAACCAGCCGTCCTCGTCGCGGCGCACGAGGTCGCCGGTGAGGTACCAGCCGCCGACGAAGCAGCGCTCGTACCGCTCCTGCTCGCCGAGGTAGGTCCGGAACATCGACGGCCACCCCGGCCGCAGCGCGAGCTCGCCGGTCCCGCCGGGACCGAGCTCGGCGACCTCGCAGTCGTCGACGAGGACCCGCCCGTCCTCACCACGGGCGAGCACGCCGGCCTCGACGCCGGGGATCGGCATGCCCATCGAGCCGGGTCGCACCGGGACGTCGGCCCGGTTGCTGATCATGATCGCGCCGGTCTCGGTCTGCCACCAGTTGTCGAGCACCGGCCGGTGGAAGGTCTCCTGGCCCCACTCGACGACCTCGGGGTTCAGCGGCTCGCCGACGCTGGCGATGTGCCGGAGCGCGGAGAGGTCGTAGCCCTCGAGGAGCCCGGCGCCGGCTCGCATGAGCATGCGCAGCGCGGTGGGGGCGGTGTACCAGACGGTGACGTGCTGGTCCTGGAGGATCGAGTACCAGCGCCGCGGCGCGAACTCCCCGCTGTCGCACACGACGGTCGAGCCGTGGGTGAGCGGGGCGACGATGCCGTACGACGTGCCGGTGACCCAGCCGGGGTCGGCGGTGCACCAGAAGACGTCGTCGCGACCCAGCCCGAGGGCGTACGACGCCGTGGCGTGATGTGCGACCACGGCCTCGTGCACGTGCAGCGCGCCCTTCGGGGTGCCCGTCGTACCACTGGTGAAGTGCAGCAGCGCCGGTGTCTCGGGGTCGGTCGCGGGGATGTCGTAGGTCCGCTCGGACCGGGCGAGGAGCTCCGGGAGCGACAGGGTCCCGGCCACCTCTCCGGGGGCGGCGTCGACGAGGAGCACGTGCGCCAGCTCGGGGAGCTCCTCCCGCATCGGCTCCACGCGCCGGCGGTACAGCCCGGTGGTCGTGACGAGGACCCGGCCGTGGCCGAGGGTGAGGCGCTGGCGGATGGGCTCGGGACCGAACGCCGTGAACAGCGGGCTGAAGACCGAGGTGTGCTTCAGGGTGCCCAACGCGGTGACGTAGGTGTCGACCCCTCGGCCGAGCAGCGAGAACACCACCTCGCCGGGAGCGACCCCGAGGCCGTCCAGCGCGTGGGCGAACGCCGAGGTCAGGCCGGCCAGCTCCGCGTAGGAGACCTCGGTGAGGCCGCCGTCCGGTGCGATGACGCGCAGCGCGGTCCGGACACCGTCACCGTGGAGCACGTGACGGTCCACCGCCTCGTGCGCGATGTTCAGGCCGCGACCGTCCGGGAGACCGTCGAGCAGCCGGCGCGCGGCCGCCCAGGCCTCCGTGCTCGTGGCGCGTACCTGGCCGACGGCGGTCATCACGACCTCCGCCGCTTGCTCTCCTCCTGCTCGGCGCGTGCCACCTTGCGTGCGTGACCGGCCTCGGCGCTGAGGTACTTGGTCAGCCCCTGCCAGAGACGCTCACGCGTCTGCTTGCTGGTCTCCCCCGCCGCCTCACGCTGGGCCTCCTGCTGTGCGTCGAACGCTTCCCTCTCGTTCATGGCGGTGCTCCTCGGGTCCTCTACCCCTCTCCTCACCGTGCTCCCGGGCGAGGGGGTCGTTAAGAGTCCTTGGGCCCGAAAGCAGGTGACCTGGGCCTCGTACGCCCCCCTGGTGGCGACAAGTTAGGCTTACCTTAGAAACTGCTGCCGTCCGAGCCTCGAGTGCTCGTGAGGAGAAGGCCCCGATGCACCGTCGCCCCCTGCTTGCCGTGTCCGGTCTCGTCGCGCTCGCAGCGGCGGTCTCCGGCTGTGGCGTCCTCGGCATCGGTGACGAGCCGGCCGACCTGCAGATCTACACGGCCCGGCACTACGACCTCGAGCAGGCCTTCGGCAAGTTCACCGACGAGACGGGGGTCACCGTGGAGTTCATCTCCGGTGACGACGCCGAGCTCCTCGAGCGGCTCAAGGCCGAGGGCGACGACACCCCCGCGGACATCTTCATGACCGTCGACGCGGGCAACCTCTGGAACGCGGCACGGCAGGACGAGCTGGCCGCGATGGACTCGCAGGTCCTCGAGGAGGCCGTCCCCGAGGACCTGCGCGACCCCGACGGCCGCTGGGTGGGCCTGGCGATGCGCGCCCGGACCGTGACCTACAACCCCGAGGCGGTCGAGGAGTCCGACTTCGACGCCGAGGACACCTACGCCGGGCTCGCCGACCCGAAGTGGAAGGGCCGGCTGTGCATGCGCGACGCGACGGCGTCGTACACCCAGTCGCTGGTCGCGAGCCTGATCGACCTGCACGGGCGCGAGAGGGCGCTCGAGATCGTCGAGGGCTGGGTGGCCAACGACGTGGACGTGATGAGCAACGACATCCTGCTGCTCGAGGCGATCGACGCCGGCGCCTGCGACGTCGGCATCAGCAACCACTACTACCTCGCGCGCGAGAAGGCGGAGAACCCCGACCTGGACGTCGAGCTGTACTGGGCGAGCCAGGAGGGCGCCGGCACCCACGTGAACGTCTCCGGTGCCGGCGTGGTCGAGGGCTCGGACAACCCCGACCAGGCCCAGCAGCTGCTGGAGTGGCTGGCCACCGACGGGCAGAACGCCTTCGTCGACGCCAACCACGAGTACCCCGTGAACCCCGACGTGGAGCCCGAGCCGCTGATCGCCGAGTGGGGCGAGTTCGAGCGGATGCCGCTGAACGCGGAGGCGTACGGCGACCTCAACGCCGAGGCCGTCGACCTGCTCGCCGAGGCCGGCTACAAGTGACCCGTCCGTGACCGAGCCCGCCGTCCTCGCCGAGACGAGGACTCCACGTTGGAGACCGCGGCGGAGCACCGGCCAGGGCCGTCCCGCGTGGTCCTTCGCGGTGCTCGTCATCGCGGTGCTCGTCGCGACGCCGGTCGTCGCCGTGGTCCTCAGCGGCGCGGCCGGGGTGGGTGAGGCCTCGCTGCCCCGCGGCCTGGGCTCGATGGTGCTCACCACGCTCGGCCTCATGCTCGGGGTGGGCGTCGGCACGCTCCTGGTCGGTGGGGGGCTGGCGTGGCTGGTCACGGCGTACAGCTTCCCGATGCGCGACGTGCTGGTCTGGCTGCTGGTGCTGCCGCTGGCGATGCCGGCGTACATCCTCGGCTTCGTCTTCCTCTCCACCTTCGATGTCTCCGGCCCGGTGCAGGGCGCGCTGCGTTCGGTGTTCGGCGCGGGCGTGTGGGTGCCGGAGGTGCGCTCCCTGCCCGGCGCGATCATCGTCATGTCGCTGACGCTCTACCCCTACGTCTACCTCCTCGCCCGCAACGCCCTGGTGGAGCAGGCGCCCGGCACGTACGACGCCGCGCGCACGCTCGGGGCCGGGCGGTGGCGTGCCCTGTGGAGGGTCCTCCTGCCGCTGGCCCGGCCCTCGCTCGCAGCGGGGCTGTCGCTGGTGATGATGGAGACGCTCACCGACTTCGCCACGGTGCAGTACTTCAACGTCGAGACCGTCTCGGTCGGGGTCTACCTCGTGTGGAAGGGCAGCTTCGAGTTCCACACCGCCACCCAGCTCTCGGTGCTCGTGCTGCTCTTCGCCGTGGCCGTCCTGGCGGGGGAGCGGCTGATGCGGGGTCGGGCCAGGTTCCACCAGAAGGGCGGTCGCGGCCAGGGCCTCCAGGGGGCCCGGCTGACCGGCTGGAAGGGCTGGGGTGCGACCGCGTTGGCGATCGCCGCCCTGGCCGCGGGCTTCGTGGTCCCCGTGACACAGCTGCTCTGGTGGGCGGTCGGCGACGTGGTCAGCGACCCGTCCACGCTGTGGGACGCCCGGTTCGTCGACTACCTGACCAACAGCCTCGTCGTCGCCACGGTCACCGCGCTGGCGTGCGTGCTGCTCGCCGTGGTCATCGGACACACGCTGCGGCTCGGCGGCGGCCGCCTGGTCCGCGGCGCAGCCCAGATGACCACCTTCGGGTACGCCGTCCCCGGGGCGGTCGTCGGCATCGGGGTGCTCATCGCCTTCGCCCGCCTCGACGAGCTGCTCGAGAGCCTCGGGGTGCCGGGCGGGACGGGCTTGCTGGTGACCGGCTCGGTGATGGGCATCCTCTACAGCTACGTGGTGCGGTTCCTCGCGCCGGCGTACCAGGCGGTCGACGCCAGCTTCGCCAAGATCCCGCCCACCATGACGATGTCCGCGATGAGCCTCGGCGCGACCCCGCGCCGGATCCTCACGCGGGTCCACCTGCCGCTGGTGAGGCCCGGTGTGGCGGTCGCGCTGGTCCTCGTCGCGATCGACGCGGTCAAGGAGCTGCCGATCGTGCTGCTGCTGCGGCCGTTCGGGTTCACTACGGTGTCTGTGTGGGTCTACGAGCTCGCCCGGGAGAACTTCTGGGAGAAGGCCGCGCTGCCGGCGCTGGTGATCGTCGCGGTCGCCGTCGTGCCGGTGCTCGTCCTCTTCCGGCAGGTGCGCCTGGTCGAGCTGCGCGGGAAGGCCGAGTGAGATGGGAGCCGAGCTCGTGACCGCCCCCCGCAGCACCGCTCCCTCCGGAGGCGAGCCCGCCCTCGTGCTCGAGGGGGTCTCGAAGCGCTACGGCTCCACGGTCGCCGTCGAGTCGGTCGACCTGACCGCGGCGCCGGGCGAGCTCGTCACCCTGGTGGGGCCCTCGGGCTGCGGCAAGTCCACGACGCTGCGCCTGGTCGCCGGCCTCGAGCGCCCGGACGAGGGGGTGGTGCGGATCGCCGGCGAGGTGGTCGCCGACGCCCGCCGGTTCCAGGAGCCCGAGCAGCGCCGGGTCGGCCTGGTGTTCCAGGACCACGCCCTCTTCCCGCACCTGACCGTGGCGCAGAACGTCGCCTTCGGCCTGCACAGGATGCCGCGGACCGAGCGGCAGGCCCGCGTGGGCGAGGTGCTGGAGCTGGTCCGCCTGGGGCACCTGGCGGGCCGCTACCCGCACGAGCTCTCCGGCGGTGAGCAGCAGCGGGTCGCGCTGGCCCGGGCGCTCGCCCCGAGGCCGGCCGTGGTGCTCATGGACGAGCCGTTCTCGAGCCTCGACGAGAGCCTGCGGGCCCAGGTGCGGGCCGACACGGTCGCGGTGCTGCGTGAGACCGGCACCACCGGCATGCTCGTCACCCACGACCAGACCGAGGCACTGTCCGTCGGCGACCGGGTGATCGTGATGAACCGCGGCAACGTGGAGCAGGCCGACGGACCGGAGCACGTCTTCGAGCACCCCGCGTCTCGCTTCGTGGCCTCGTTCATGGGCGACGCCGACTTCCTGCCGGCCCACGTCCACGACGCTCTGCTCACCTGCGAGATCGGCGTCGTGTCGACTATCCCCGGCTGGGCCCACTGCGACGTGGACGTCGACGTGGTGCTGCGGCCGCACGAGGTGGCGCTCACCGTCGACCCCGCCTCCACGGCCCACGTCGTCGCGGTGGAGTACCACGGCGCGTTCGTCCTCCACATGGTCCGGCTCGCGTCCGGGCGCACGCTCCGGTCCTGGCAGCCCCACGCCGTGAGGCACCCCGTCGGTACGGCGGTCGCGGTGACCGTCGTACCCGGCATCACACCCACGCTGCTCGTCGGGGACCGCGCGGTCACCTCGCCGCCCTGTGCGACCGACAGCGGCCCCACCCGGGTCGGCTAGGTTCGGGGCCGTGACGACCACGCCTGTCCTGGACCTCGGCGCCGACCCGGAGCAGGACGAGATCCGCCGGGCCGGCCTGCGCCGGATGCGCACCCTCGCGGTATCGCTTCTCCTGCTCGCCGCGGCGGTGTACCTCCTCACGCTCGGCGAGGACGGCTTCCTGGGCTTCGTCAACGCCGGGGCGGAGGCATCCATGGTGGGCGCGATCGCCGACTGGTTCGCGGTGACCGCACTGTTCAAGCACCCGATGGGGATCCCGGTGCCGCACACGGCGCTGGTGCCGAAGCGGAAGGAGGAGCTCGGCCGGAGCCTCGAGGACTTCGTGGGCGCGAACTTCCTTCAGGAGTCGGTCATCCGCGACCGGATCGCGCTGGCCCGGGTCAGCGAGCGCTTCGGGCACTGGCTGGTCGAGCCGGAGAACAGCAAGCGGGTCGTCGACGAGGTCGCCAGCGTGCTGCAGGCGGGTCTCTCGCGGGTCCGCGACGAGGACATGGGTGCGCTCGTGCGGGACGCGGTGCTCCCCAGGTTCCGCGAGGAGCCGATCAGCCCCGTGGCCGGCAGCCTGCTCGAGGAGATCGTCCGCGACCGCGCCCACCACGGGCTCGTCGACCTCGCGCTCGAGGAGGCGCACCGCTGGCTGCTCGCCAACGAGGAGACCTTCGTCGAGGTCGTCGGGGAGCGGGCGCCCTGGTGGTCGCCCCAGGCGCTGAACGAGAGGGTCACCCACCGCCTCCACGTCGAGGCGGTCGCCTGGCTCGCCGACATCCGCCACGACCCGTACCACCACGCGCGCACGGCTCTCGACAGCATGCTCGAGCAGCTCGCCGAGGACCTGCTGCACGACCCGGAGACCCAGGAGCGGGCCGAGCGGCTCAAGGAGCGCGTGCTGGACCACCCGCAGGTGGTGATCACGGCCACCTCGATGTGGAACGCCTTCCGAGGTGCCCTGCTGAGCGCACTCGCCGACGAGGAGGGGCCGCTGCGGCACCGCGGGGTCCTCGAGCTGACCCGGTTCGGGACCCGGCTGGTCACGGAGCCACGGCTCCGCGAGAAGCTCGACGGGCATGCGGCCGACCTCGCGGTGTTCGCGGTCAGCAGGTACGGCGACGAGCTCACCGCCGTCATCACCCACACGGTCGACCGCTGGGACGGCAAGGAGGCGGCCCGGCGCATCGAGCTGTACGTCGGCCGCGACCTGCAGTTCATCCGGATCAACGGCACGATCGTGGGTGGCCTGGTCGGTGTCCTGATCCACACCGTCGCCGTCCTGGTGGACTGAGGGAGGATGTCCTCGTGAGTGCACCCCGCGACGTGACCATCCGAGACGAGTCGATCCGCCTCGGCCAGTTCCTCAAGCTCGCCGACCTGATCGACAACGGGGCCGAGGTGAAGCCGCTGATGATGCAGGGCCTGGTGTCGGTGAACGGCGAGGTCGAGACCCGGCGGGGTCGTCAGCTCCTCAAGGGCGACGTCGTCACGCTGGGCGAGGAGACCGTCCGGGTCGCCTGACGCCCGGCCTCGTGACGCAGGGGCTCAGCTCTTGCGCCTGTCGCGGACCAGGACGAGCTGGTCGCTGCGCTTGACCGTGAACAGCTCCGTGGCCTCGATGAGGTCGCTGAGCTTGCGGTAGCCGTAGTTGCGGGAGTCGAACGACGCCTGGTTGGCGATCTGGCTCCCCACCGCCCCCAGGTGCGCCCAGCCGTCGTCGTCGCTGGCCGCGTCGACCGCGTTACGCAGCATCCGCACCAGCCGGGCGTCACCACGGAGCTTGTTGGACTCCGCCGGCCGCAGCGTCGGCTGCTGCTCGGGCGTCTCCGCGGCGCCCTCGCCGAGCCCCTCGACGTAGGTGAACTGGGAGCAGGCGTTCACGAACGGCTCGGGGGTCTTGCGCTCCCCGAAACCGTAGACCTTCAGGCCGTCGGCGAGGATCCGCATCACCAGCGGGGTGAAGTCCGCGTCGCTCGAGACGATCGCGAAGGCCTCCAGGTTGCCGCCGTAGAGCAGGTCCATGGCGTCGATCACCATCGCCATGTCGGAGGCGTTCTTGCCCTTGCTGTAGGCGAACTGCTGGATCGGCCGGATCGCGTAGGAGTGGAGGGTGTCCTCCCACGGCCTGAGGTGGGGGCTCTTCCAGTTGCCGTACGCCCGCCGTACGTTGGCCACGCCGTGGCGCGCGACCTCCGCGAGGATCTCCTCGATCTTGGACGCGGGCGCGTTGTCCGCGTCGATGAGCACCGCGATACGCGTGTCTGTCTGGTTCATGAGCCCCCTTCGAGTACGGCGAGCGTAACGGCTGTGCCTGGGAGGGTCGTCGGCGCCACGTGCCGGGGGGTCTTCCCCGCGGACTCCCGTCCCACACCCCGACGCGCACCGCCCCGCGACCCCCGTGGTCGCGGGGCGGTGCGCGGTGCAGGAGGGACGGGTCGTCAGACGCCGATGGACGCCCAGGGGCCCCAGATCGCGAAGGTCAGGCCCTTGCTCGACTGGATGTTCACGAACAGCGTGTGACCGTCCGCGCTGAACGTGGAGCCGGCGAACTCGTCGCTGTAGCGGCTCGTGTCCGAGGGGTAGCCGATCCGGTTGATCGCGATGTCCCACAGCTTGCCGTCGGTCGACAGGCCCCGCAGGTAGTTGTCACCGGAGCTGTCCTCGCAGAGCACGAGGGTGCCGCGCGGGGACGCGGTGACGTTGTCGGGGAAGTCCAGGGTCTCCTGGTCGGGCGACTGGTAGACGCAGGTGAGCGTCTGGGTGCGGGTGTCGTAGCCCCAGACCTGGCCCCACCCGTTGCCGTAGCCGCGGCGGTCGGCGTCACCGGCCTCCGGCTCGCCACCGCCCTGGGTCGAGGTGAAGTACACGACGCCGTCCTCGTAGACCTGGCCCTCGAGGCGGGAGAAGTAGGCGGCGCCCTGGGCCCGGCCCTGGCGGCCGACGAAGACGATCGCCTCGTCGTTGGGGGTCGGCGCGGTCTCGCCCGGTGTGTAGGGGAACACGACGTCCGGCTCGTCGATGGTGACCCACTGGACCTCGTAGGTCGTGCCCTGCTCCTGCTGGCCCTCGAGGTGGGCGTTCGGCTGTCCCTTGACGGCGAGCATCTCGAGCACGCCCTCGTTGTCGAGGTGCCCCGTGACCATCGGGTTGTTCTTCGGCGTGTAGCGGTAGAAGCCCGAGGCGAAGCCGAAGTTGTCCTCGGTCAGGTACAACGCGCCCCCGACCGGGTCGAAGGAGACCGCCTCGTGGGCGAAGCGGCCGGCCCGGGTGATGGGCTCTCGGTTCGACTGGCCCTCCGCGGGCACCTCGAAGATGTAGCCGTGCGGCTTCTGCAGCGTCGTGTTCGGGGCCCTGGTGAAGTCGGGCCCGACGTCGGGGCCGTTCACGGTCTCCTCGCAGGTGATCCAGCTGCCCCAGGGCATCACGCCGCCGCTGCAGTTCATCATCGTGCCGTTGAGACTCGTGAACGCCTCGAGCACCTCGCCGTGCTTGGTGACCCGGACGGTCGTCGTACCTCCTCCGGCCATGGCGTCGTAGGGCTCACCGGGACCGAAGGCGCCGACCGGGTTGTTGACCTCGTGGTTGCGGACGAGCACGACGTTCTTGTCGGCGTCGCGGAAGGCGCCCATCCCGTCGTGGCGGCCCGGCAGGTTCGTCCCGTCGTCGAGGGTCACCGGCTCGCTCGTGTCGTGGAAGGACCGGTAGTGAAAGCCCTTCGGCAGGAACAGGCGGACCTGGCCGTCCCGCTCGTCCTTCACCGGGACCAGTGTTGCGGCGCGCGGTGAGCGGCGCGGGCCGGAGTCGGCATGGGCGGGCATCGCGGCGAAGCCGGCGAAGGGGCCGCCGAGCAGGGCGCCGGCGGCGCCGGTCTTCAAGACGGTGCGACGTTCGATGGTCATGCAGCTTCTCCCCTGTATGTAGACGTGAACCAGGACACACTAGACCGCGGGTGGGCCAGATGCCCACCTGCGGGAGCGGGCCCGAGTCTCAGCGACCGGCGAGCAGTGTGACTCGGTCGCCCAACGCCACCTCGCCGGTCCGCACGACGTCCGCCACGACCCCGAGGGCGCGGTTGCCGGTGCGCTCACCGATCAGGCGCAGTAGACCGGGATCGGCGGGCAGTTCCTCCTGCGCGAGGTCGACCATGACGCACCGCGGCATCGGCGCGGTGACGCGGAGCACGACGTCGCGTCCCACCGCGACCTGGCGGCCGACCCAGCCGTGCTCGGGGTGCCGTCGGTCTGCCAGTCGACCAGGAGGTTGGCGCGGGTGCGTCGCGGGTCCACGTCGTGGCCGGCCGCCTCGGCGAGGGTGCGCAGTGAGGCGGTCGTGACGAGGTGCACCGGGCCCTCGTCGAAGTGCGAGACCTCGTCCTCACGAGCCAGGGACACGGGTCGTCCGACGTGGGCGCTCAGGGCCTGGTCGGTGGCAGGCGCCCCGGCGGGCAGCACCCTGCCGTCGGGGAGGGTGATCAGCGGCGTGTCGCCGGGGTACGTCGCGGCCAGCTCGAGCAGACCGTCCATCCTGCGAAAACGGCGGGTGCTCTTGCCGCTGCCGAGCTTCCCGTCGAGGTCCCGGACCGCCCAGGCCCGGTCGCCGGCGAGGCCCCGCGGCTCGAGGGCTGCTCGCTCGAGGTCCTCGCCGGCGAGGGACTTGACGGGGTAGCGCCTGATCCTCGCCAGGCGCCCCGTCACGGGCGTGCCCGCCCCGGTCGCGCTGTCACGGTCGATCCGCCGGACGGTCGATCCGTCAGCGGACATCGACCAGGTCGACGACGAAGATCAGTGTCTCGCCGGGCTTGATCACGCCACCCGCGCCACGGTCGCCGTACCCGAGGTGCGGCGGGATGACGAGCTTGCGGCGGCCGCCGACCTTCATGCCGGTCACGCCCTGGTCCCAACCGGCGATGACCTGGCCGACGCCGAGGCGGAACGACAGCGGCTCGCCGCGGTTGTAGGAGGCGTCGAACTCCTCACCGGTCGAGTGGGCCACCCCGACGTAGTGCACGATCACCGTGCTGCCGGAGGTGGCCTCCTTGCCGTCGCCCTCGGTGACGTCGGTGACCTCGAGGTCCGACGGAGGAGCGGTGTCGGGGAAGTCGATCTCGGGCTTTTCGGGCTGGTGGGCGCTCACGGGCTCTCCTCGCGTGGTGGACGTCTGGGTCGTCCAGTCTCGCAGGTCGGGGACGTCGAGGGACGCCGAGCCCTCCCGCGTCGGCTCAGGTCTGGGCGCTGTGGACGTACGAGTCGAGCTGGTCGCGCTCGAACTCGAGCTCGCTCATCCGGCTCTTCACGACGTCGCCGATGCTGATGATGCCGACCATCTCGTCGCCGTCCATGACGGGCACGTGGCGGACCCGGTGCTCGGTCATCATCTGCATCAGGTCGTTCACGGGGTGGTCTCCGGTGCAGGTGCGCACGTCGGTGGTCATGATCGAGGAGACCGTGGCGTCGAGGAGGTGCTCCTCCTCGGTGAGGCGGCGGACGACGTCGCGCTCCGAGACGATGCCCTCGACGTGGCGGCCGTCGCTGCTGACCACCAGCGCGCCGACGTTGTGCGTGGACATCACGCTGAGGAACTCCCGCACGCTCGCGTCCGGTCGGACCGTGATGACGTCCTTCATCGGCTTGGCGGCGAGTACCTGGTTGATGCGCATCAGAACCTCCTGTGAGCGGCGCCTGCACGCACGGGGTGCGGTCCGTTCCTGCAGGTTAGTGCCGCAGGACGGTGCGCGGTAGGTCCTGGCCCCGGCGTGGCGGCCGTTCGGCTCACTCCTCGTCGACCTCGTCCTTGTCGGCGCGCGACCCGGAGGGGGAACGGCGCCGCAGCTCGGAGACCGACCCGGGCCCCCGACGGGCCAGGTCGGGGTCGTCGTCGTCGTACACCGAGCCGAGGAAGGCGAGCGCCTGGTCGTGCAGGCGGCCGTTCGTGGCCAGGGCGTTCCCGCCGAAGGGGCCGGGCTTGCCGTCGAGGGAGGTGAACGTGCCGCCCGCCTCGCGGACGATCACGTCGAGCGCGGCCATGTCGTAGAGCTCCAGCTCCGGCTCGGCCGCGAGGTCCACCGCCCCCTCGGCGACGAGCATGTAGGACCAGAAGTCGCCGTACGCCCGGGTGCGCCAGCACCGACGTGACAGTGACAGGAAGTCCTCGAGCCGCTCGCGGTCCTCCCAGCCCGACAACGAGGAGTAGGACATCGACGCGTCTGCGAGGTCCGATACGTCGGAGACGTGGATCTCGGTGGCCTTGAGCAGCGACCTGCCGGTCCAGGCGCGGCCACCCTTCGACGCCCACCACCTCCGGTTCAGCTGCGGCGCCGACACGCACCCGACGACCACCTCGTCATCGACCATCAGTGCGATCAGGGTCGCCCACACCGGCACGCCGCGCACGAAGTTCTTGGTCCCGTCGATCGGGTCGATCACCCAGCGACGCTGGCTGTGCCCCGACGACCCCTGCTCCTCGCCGACCACCGCGTCGCGGGAACGGGCCCTCGACAGCGTGCGGCGGATGCTCTGCTCGACCGACTTGTCGGCGTCCGTGACCGGGGTGAGGTCCGGCTTGGTCACCACGTGGAGGTCGAGTGCCTTGAACCGGCTCATCGTGAGGGAGTCGGCGTCGTCGGCGAGGACATGCGCGAGCCGCAGGTCGTCGGTGAAGTCGGAGGGCATGGGGCCAGGCTATTCCCCACCAGCCGGAGTCCGGCGGACGGTCGGGCCACTAGTCTCCGGCCATGGAGATCGCCGGCCTTCCGCTGCACCCGTTGACCGTCCACGCCACCGTCGTCGTGGTGCCGCTCAGCGCCGTGGTGGCGATCGTCTTCGCGGTCGTGCCGCGGTGGCGCTGGCTGACGCGCTGGCCGAGCGCCGTCACCGCGGTCCTCGCGCTGGGAGCCTCGTGGCTGTCCAGCACGAGCGGTGAGGCACTCGCGGAGGCCACCCCTCGTGTCGCAGAGGCGATCGAGGAGCACGAGGATCTGGGCGAGCTGCTGGCGGCCTCGATGATCCCGTTCGCGGTCGTCGTCGTCCTGGCGGCGTGGTCGCTGGCCGGGCCCACGGCGCTCGTGAGCGGCCGGGGCGCCCAGCACAGCCGCATCGCGTCGCTGGAGAAGGTGCTGCCGGCGGTCCTCGTGCCGGGGTCGCTCGGCGTGCTCGTGCTCGTCGTCCTCGTCGGTGACTCGGGAGCGCGCGCGGTCTGGGGGTGAGTGTCCGCTCAGACGGCCGCGGCCTGCAGGACGGCGTCGCGGGCGTCGCCCTGCACGCCGAGCACGGGACGGATGCCCATGTTCCCCAGCACGCGCTGCATGCCCTCGCCGATGCCCATGGCCACGACGACCTCGACCTGGTGATCACGCAGGAACGTCACGATCCGCGCGTGGTGGGAGCCCTCGGTGCCCTCGTCGTGCAGGCGGTCCCAGGCGACCTCGTGCTCGTCCCACGACCTGATCTCGCCGCCCTCGACGGTCGCCAGCGCCACGTGTGTCGCGCGGCCCAGGCCGCCCCCGACAGTCCCGCTCCCCGCGAGCGTGGTCATCACGATCATCGGTGTACTCCTCACGTCCCGGCTCACACTAACCCTGCGCGGCGTCAGCGCGTGCAGGGGTGGGCGGAGCGTCTTCAGAACTGGTCCTCGGCCGACTCCCGGCTCGCGAGCAGCCGGCGGAACGAGTCGACGCGGGCCGGCTCTGTCTCGCCCCGCGCGACCGCCTCGTCGAGGGCGCACTCGGGCTCGGTCTCCCCGTGGCCGCAGCCGCGGGGACAGCTGTGGGTGAGCTCGGCGAGGTCGGGGAAGGCTCGGATCAGGTGCTGCGGCTCGACGTGCGCGAGGCCGAAGGACCGGATGCCCGGGGTGTCGATGATCCAGCCCGAGTCCTGGGGCAGCCGGAGCATCACCGCGGAGGTGGAGGTATGGCGGCCGCGGCCGGTGACGACGTTGACCCGGCCGATCGCCCGGTCGGCTCCCGGCACCAGGCCGTTGACGAGCGTCGACTTCCCGACGCCGCTGTGCCCGACGAGGACACTGGTCCGACCGGTGAGGCGTTCGCGGATGTCACCGAGGTCGTGTCCGCGCTCGGTCACGACGTACGGCACTCCGAGCGGACGGTAGATCGACAGCAGGGTCTCGGGGTCGGCGAGGTCCGGCTTGGTCAGGCACAGCAGCGGCTCGAGCCCGGCGTCGTAGGCCGCGACCAGGGCCCGGTCGATCAGCCTGGGTCTCGGCTCGGGGTCGGCCAGGGCGGCGACCACCACCAGCTGGTCGGCGTTGGCGACGATGACCCGCTCGACCGGGTCGGTGTCGTCGGCGGTACGACGCAGCACGGTCCGTCGTGGCTCCACCTCGACGATGCGGGCGAGCGCGCCCTCTTCGCCGCTGAGGTCGCCGACCACCCGCACCCGGTCACCCACCACGACGCCCTTGCGGCCGAGGGGCCGGGACTTCATCGCCATCACGGTGCGGGCGCCGTCCTCGCCCGCCAGCTCCAGGGTGAACCGTCCCCGGTCGACGGTCACCACGGTCGCCGTCGTGGCGGCGTCGTAGCTCGGCCGGTCCTTCGTGCGCGGGCGGGTACGACGCCGGGGGCGCTCGAAACGCTCGTGGTCGTACTCGTCGTACCTGCGCCCGCCCACCTACGCCAACCTCGTCCAGGCGGCCGGGAAGTCCGGGAAGGTCTTCGAGGTGGTGGCGATGTTCTCCACGAGCACCCCGTCCACGGCAAGGCCGACGATCACGCCGGCGTGCGCCATCCGGTGGTCGGCGTAGGTGTGGAAGACCCCGCCGTGCAGCGGGGCCGGCCGGATCTCGAGCCCGTCCGCGGTCTCGGTCACGTCGGCCCCGAGGGCGCCGAGCTCGCGCGCGAGGGCCGCGATCCGGTCGGTCTCGTGACCGCGGATGTGGGCGATGCCCCGGAGGTACGACGGGGAGTCGGCCAGCACGCACAGCGCCGCCACCGCCGGGGTGAGCTCGCCGATGTCGTGCATGTCGAGGTCGATGCCGTGGATGGTGCCGGTGCCGCGGACGGTCAGGCCCCCGTCGCCGAGATCGGCCTCGCCGCCCATCCGGGTGAGGACGTCGCGCAGCACGTCGCCGGCCTGCGTCGTACGCCGTGGCCAGTCGCGGACCGTGACCTCGCCGCCGCTGACCATCGCCGCGGCCAGGAACGGTGCCGCGTTGGACAGGTCGGGCTCGATCGTGACGTCGACGGCACGCACCGTGCTGGGCAGCACCTTCCACCGGTTCGGCTCGCTGTCGACGACCTCGACGTTGTGCAGGCGCAGCTGGTCCACGGTCATCTCGATGTGGGGGAGCGACGGGACCGGCTTGCCCACGTGGAGGACGTCCACGCCGTGGTCGTAGCGCGAGCCGGCGAGCAGCAGCGCGGAGATGAACTGGCTGGAGGCCGAGGCGTCGATGGTGACCGTGCCGCCCGGGACCCGGCCGGAGCCGACGACGGTGAACGGGAGCAGGCCGCGACCCTCGTCCTCTACCACCACCCCCAGGGCGCGCAGGGCCGCGAGCACCTCGCCCATCGGGCGTGTGCGCGCGTGCGGGTCACCGTCGAAGAGCACCTTGCCGCGCGCGAGGGCTGCGACAGGCGGCACGAAGCGCATGACGGTTCCCGCCAGTCCGCACTCCACGGTGGCCGGCCCCGTGATGGGTCCGGGCGTGACCACCCAGTCGTCGCCGGTGGTGTCCACCGCGGAGCCCAGGACGGTCAGCGCCCTGGCCATGAGCTCGGTGTCCCGGGACCGCAGGGCGCGTCGGACCACCGAGGGCCCGTCGGACAGCGCGGCGAGGACGAGCGCTCGGTTGGTCAGCGACTTGGACCCGGGCAGCGCAACGGTGGCGGTGACGGGTCCGATGGCGCGGCGTGCGGGCCACGGGTCGGGCACGGAGGCGGGGTCGGTCATCGCGACCGAGCGTAGCGCCGCCGCGCCATGCTCCCGAGCACCTGGGCGAGACGGGGGATCAGATGCTCTTGCGAGCGAGCTTGGCCTCCCGCTTCGCGGCCTTCCTGACGTGCTTGGCCTCGCGGCGCACGTCGGAGGCGGCGCGCCTGGCCCGCCAGGCGAGGCCGGGGCGGCCGTCGGTGTCGACGCCGGCGATCATCAGGCCGCCCAGCATCGAGACGTTCTTGAAGAAGTGGATCCTCTGCGTCGCCTTGGCCTCGGGGTCGGACTCCTGCCAGTACGGGTGGCCGGCCACGGTGGTGGGGACGAGGCTGGCGGCCAGGGTCAGCGCCGACAGCCGGGGTGCCCGGCCGGTCGCGAGGGCCAGACCCGCCAGGACCTGGGTCACGCCGTTGATGCGCACCCAGGTCACCGCGTCTGTGGGGGCGCTGGGGGAGACCTTCTGGGCCAGCGGCACCACCTTGTCGGTGACCGGCTTGGCGCGCACGGCTGCGCCTTCGGCGTTCTTGAGGGCGTTCACCCCTCCCACGACGAACATGGACGCGAGCATGGGACGGGCGATCAGTCTCGTGACGGTCATGGCCCATTCATACCCGATCGGCGGGTGATCACGCCCTGGTCCTCCGGCACCGGATCGCGGGAGGGGTCACTTCAACGGCACCGTGACACTGCCGTCGGTGAAGGAGGCGACCAGGGTCGACCTCTTGCCCTGTCCCGGGGTGCGCACGGAGACGTCGACGGACAGGAGCGTGGTCCCGCGTGCGACGTCACAGGTCGCGCTGAGACTGTCGCCGGCGAGGGTGCAGCCGGGTGCGGAGAGGATCGCGTGGGACCCGCCGGCCCCACCTTCCAGGGTCAGACTGACGGTGCCGCCGGCCTCGACCCCGACCAGGCGGAGGGCGATGTGCACGGTGCTCTCGCCGTGGCCGACCGGAATCGGATCCGGGGCGCCTGCTTCGAACCCGAACTCCACGTCGACCGGAGCGGGGTCCTCGGGGCCCGGGTCGGTCGGGCCGGGATCCGCCGTTCCGGGGTCGGTCGTTCCGGCATCCGCCGTTCCGGGGTCGGTCGTTCCTGGGTCGGTGGTGTCCGTGTCCGAGCTGCTCGGATCCGTGGTGTCCGGCTCGGTCGACGTCGTGTCCTCCGCAGGCTGAGGATCACCGGCGGGGGGCGGGGCGAGCTCCGGGCCCGGACCCGGGTCCTGGACGTACGGCGGAGGGACGACCTCGGCCGCGGGCGCGGTCACGGCCGAGGTCGTCCCGGCGGACCCGACCGTGCTCTCGTCAGCGTCGTGGTCGGCCTCGCGCACCACCGGGTCGGCGCGGTCCTCGGCAGGCGCAGGCGCCACGGGCGTCGTGACCTCGAGGGGACGGTCGGCCTCGGTCAGCACCTCCTTCTCACCCCCGCCGCCGAGCACGAGGGCGGCCGCGGTCACGACCGTGACTCCGGCGGCCACGAAGCCACCGACGGTGACCAGGCCCCCTGCGGTGCTCGCTGCGCCGGCTCCCGCCCCGCCACCGGCACCACCCGCGGCGCTTCCGCCGCCGCTGCTGCCGTTGCCGAACAGGTCACGCGCGCGGCCGAGGAGCGCCGACACCCCGGTCGCTCCGACGCCGGCCGAGGTGAGGTAGCCCGTCGCCGCCGTGCCGAGGACCAGCGGCGCGATGATGGCGGCCAGGTCATGGTTGACCTCGGTGAGCTCGAGGTACATGGCGGTGCAGCGGCGGCAGCCGTCGAGGTGCTCCTCGACCTTCGCGATGTCGCGGCGGGACAGCCCGCTGCGGACGTAGGCGCCGAGGTGCTCGTTGACCCAGCGGCACTGCTCGGTCGGGCTGTCCGCGAGGTGCATGGTGAGGAACGCCTGCCGGAGCCCCTCACGGGCGCGGTAGGCGAGGGCCGAGACGGAGTTCGGGGTCATGCCCAGCAGGGGCGCGATGTCGGCGGGCTTCTGTCCCTCGACCTCGAGGTGCCACAGCACGAGCTGCCAGCGCTCCGGCAGCGAGCCGAAGGCCTTCGCCGCGGCGCCGTGCTCGAAGTCGGCGACGGCGGGGTCCTCGAACGGGAGGCCGGCGTCGTACGCCGACATGTCCTCCGACGGCTGCACGCGCTTGGCGGCACGCAGCTTGTCGACGTGGAGGCGACGGACCGAGGTGAGCAGGTAGGCGCGGAAGGCCACGTCGGGCCCACCGCCCCCCTGCAGCACGATGAGGGTCTTGGCGAAGGCCTCGGAGACGAGGTCGTCGACGTCGGGTCCGCGCACGAGCTGGCGACCCAGGCGACGGGCGGCCTCCACATGGCGCGAGAACAGGTCACCGTAGGCAGCCACGTCACCGCCGCGGACGCGCGAGATCAGCTCGGCGTCGCTGGGTGCCTCCACCCCGGTGAGCAGCTCTGTCATGTCCGGTGAACGACCTCGTGCGGGAAAGGTGACGCGGCTCATGCCGCCCGATTCACGATAGACCTCCCTCTGCCGGGGAGCAGGCGTATGAGCAGAAGTCCGGTTTGCCCCGGATCTGGGCTCTTGCGCAAAAAGTCGAACGGTTCCGCGTCACGACCGTCCTGGACGTGCGTCTCATGGATGCACGGCCGACACGAGGGGTCGGCGCGAGCACGAGGGGAGGCGATCGGATGTCGATGTTCCTGGCCTTCGGTCGCCGCAGGAGCGGGTCGGGAGAGGCGCCGGGGCGAGGGCTGCCCGAGGAGGTGCGGCGGTCGTTGCCGCCGCGCTTCGAGGCAGTCGGCGAGGCCCTGGCGTCCGCCGGTGACACCGCGCCCGCGTGTGCAGTGGTGGGTCGTGACGTGGCCCGTGACGGTGCCGCCCTGGGTGAGGCACTGGACGGGCTGCGCACGACCTACGACCTCGTGCTGGGCAAGGGCCCGGACGTGGCGGCGGTGGAGGCGATCAGTCTCGCCTGGAGCGAGGCGACCCTGGAGTTCCTCCACGACCTGTCGTGCGAGGACCCGCTGACGGGGATGGCGAGCCTGGCGCACCTGCGCAGCCGCCTGCACGAGCTGTACCGCGACGCGGAGCAGTCCGGCGAGCCGCTGGCCCGGACGCACGCGCTGGTCGTGGTCGACCTGGCGACGGTGGACCCGGGCCGCGACGCCGAGCACCGGTTCACGCGGGCGCTACGCCTGGTGCAGGTCGCCGAGATGATGCGGGTGGTCTTCTCAGGTGGGGAGACCATCGCCCGCGTGCGCCCTGACCGGGCCGTGGTCGTGGTGAGTCGTTCGGCCCTGCTCGGTGCATCGGTCGCGATGCTGCGCGGTCTGCTCGGGGACCTCGACCTGCGGGGCACCGACGTCCGCGTGTGGATCGAGGGGCTGCCGGTCACCCCCGACTCCGGGGGCCGGCTTCTCGACGAGCTGGCCCGCTGACGCCGCCCCGTGGGGGCCGGATCGACGTGCACTCGCGGCGCTTTCGCCGCTGCCTCCCCGCGGCAGCGGCGACGGTACGACGGTCGAGTGCACGTCCGATCGGCCCCCGGGCCACTAGCCTGAGTCGCATGTGCGGCCGCTACGCCTCCAGCCGACGTCCCGAGGACCTCGTCGAGGAGTTCGAGATCGAGCAGTCCGAGGTGCGTGAGCAGCTCGCGCCCGACTACAACGTGGCGCCGACCAAGGAGGTGTACGCCGTCGTCTCCCGGCCACCGTCGGGGGAGAAGGAGCGGCCTGCCCAGCGGCAGCTGCGGGTCCTCACCTGGGGGCTGGTCCCGTCCTGGGCCAAGGACCCCGCGATCGGCAACCGGCTGATCAACGCCCGGGTGGAGACGGCGAGCGAGAAGCCGGCCTTCCGGAGGGCCTTCGCCTCGCGGCGCTGCCTGCTGCCCGCCGACGGCTACTACGAGTGGTACACCCCCGACGACCCGCACGCCGACGACGACCCGGGCGGGGGAGGACCGCGTGCCAAGCCGCGCAAGCAGCCGTTCTTCATCCACCATCCCGACGGGTCGACGCTGGCCATGGCCGGGCTCTACGAGATCTGGCGCGACCCGACCAGGGGCGACGACGACCCGCACCGGTTCCGGTGGACGTGCACGATCCTCACCACGCAGGCCGAGGACGACCTGGGCAGGATCCACGACCGGATGCCGCTGCTGGTCGAGCGGGACCGGTACGACGCCTGGCTGGACCCGACCCTCGCCGACCGCGAGGTGCTGGAAGGGCTTCTCGTCCCGGCTGCCCCCGGACGCCTCGAGGCCTACCCGGTCTCGACCCAGGTCAACAACGTGCGCAACAACGGTCCCGAGCTCGTCGAGCCGCTGCCTCCCGAGGAGCCGGCCCCCGGCATGGTCGAGCCGTGAGCAGGACCAGGACCGTGCCCACGCCGCACGGCGACGCCCGCCTCGAGGTTCACCGGGCCGCCGACCCCTCGGCGACCCTGCTGCTCACCCACGGCGCCGGCGGCGGCATCGACGCCCCCGACCTGCAGGCCCTCGCCGCCGACCTGCCTCGGTTCGGCATCACCGTCGAGCTGCTCGAGATGCCCTGGCGGGTCGCGGGGAAGAAGCTGGCGCCGCGCCCGGCCGTGCTCGACGACTGCCTGCTCGCCGTGGGCCGGGCGCTCCGCCCGCGCACACCCCGTGTGGTCGGTGGGCGGAGCGCCGGTGCACGCGCCGCGGCCAGGTGCGCCCAGGCGCTGCGGGCCGACGGGTGCCTCGCCCTGGCCTTCCCCCTGCACCCTCCCGGCAAGCCCGAGCGGTCCCGGCTCGCCGAGCTCGAGGGAGCCGGGGTGCCGACCCTGGTCGTCCAGGGGGAGCGGGACCCCTTCGGCCGCCCCGAGGAGTTCCCCGACGACGTGGACCTGACCGTCGTACCCCTCGGCGACCATGCGCTGCGCGTTCCCAAGCGCGGCGAGATCAGCCAGGAGGACGCGTTCGGCATCCTCGTGGAGGCGACGCTCGAGTGGGTGGTCCGAGACGTGATGGGGAATCGAACCGGCCGCTGAGGTGTTCTCCCGGAGCCGCAGACGTCCGGACTCGTGAAGGGAGACCACGTGCTGGCCATGCTTCCCCCAGCGCGACCGCTCGCCGCGCAGTGGAGTCGGCCCTTGCCGGTAGGCTGGGGCACGATGACAGACTCGACCACGCAGCCGGACCCCGAGGCGCCCGAGACCGTAGAGCAGCGGTCCGCCCGCTTCGAGCGCGACGCCATGCCCTACCTCGACCAGCTCTACTCCGCCGCGATGCGCATGACGCGCGACCCGCAGGACGCCGAGGACCTGGTCCAGGAGACGTTTGCGAAGGCCTACGCCTCGTTCCACCAGTTCAAGCCGGGCACCAATCTCAAGGCGTGGCTGTACCGCATCCTCACCAACACGTTCATCAACACCTACCGCAAGAAGCAGCGCGAGCCGCTGAAGTCGATGAGCGAGGACATCGAGGACTGGCAGCTCCACCGCGCCGAGTCGCACACCTCCAGCGGCCTGAAGTCCGCGGAGATGGAGGCGCTCGAGCACCTGCCCGACAGCGACGTGAAGAACGCCCTGCAGCAGCTGCCCGAGGACTTCCGGCTCGCGGTCTACCTCGCCGACGTCGAGGGTTTCCCGTACAAGGAGATCGCCGAGATCATGGACACCCCGATCGGCACGGTGATGTCGCGGCTGCACCGCGGCCGTCGCCAGCTGCGGGAGCTCCTCGAGGACTACGTCCGTGACCGCGGTCTGCTGCCGGCCGGCCACGACGGCACGGGGGGCGCATCGTGAGCGTGTTCGACGAGGCCCACGACGCCCACTGCTCCGAAGTCCTGCAGCGGATGTTCTTCTTCATCGACAACGAGCTCGACGACGCCGGTTGCGACGAGATCCAGCACCACCTCGACGAGTGTCAGCCGTGCCTGGAGAAGTACAACCTCGAGCAGACCGTCAAGGCCCTGGTGGCCCGGTCCTGCACCGAGCACGCCCCCGACACCCTGCGTGACCGGGTGCTGCTGAGGATCCGCCAGGTCCAGGTCGACATCTACATCGACCCCGCCTGAGACTTGGGGCCCCGGCCCCCAGACGACAAAGACCCCGCGCCGTCACCGACCGGGGTCTTTCTCGTAGGTGCGCGTGGCGCGCAAGAACGCCTGGATCAGGCGTTGGGGCGCTTGCCGTGGTTGGCGCCCTTCTTCTTGCGGGCGCGACGCTTGCGGCCGGTCTTGCCCATGGTGTCCTCCTCGACGCAAGACCCGAGCCAGGACGGTCTCGGGTCGAGCGACCATTGTCGCAAACCAGGCCCCCGGCCGCCAATCCCGCCCGCATGAGGCGGCAGGATGGGGCCCATGGAGACTGGACGCAGCGCCATCTTGGACTTCGAGGTGACCGAGGCCGACACCGCGGCGGCGGTCGGGTCCGGTGACCTGCCCGTGCTCGGAACGCCTCGCCTGCTGGCCTGGTGCGAGGCGGCGACCTGCGCGGCGCTCGCCGACGAGCTCGACCCCGCGCGCACCAGCGTCGGCACCAGGGTCTCCCTCGAGCACCTGGCCGCCAGTGCGGTCGGGGAGCGGGTCTCGGTCGAGGCGACGGTGTCCTACGCCGACGGACGTCTGGTCCGGTTCGCGGTCGCGGCGAGCAACGCGTCGGACGGCCGGCTGGTCGGCACCGGCGAGATCACCCGGGTGGTCGTGGACCGCGACCGGTTCCTGTCCCGGGTCGGTCCGCCGGCCTAGTGAGGTCGAGGCGGAAGGCGAGCAGGTCGATCTCCGGGCGGGGCTTCCAGTCCCGCTCGGGGGTGCGCCGGAAGCCGAGCCGGGCGTAGACCCGGTGGGCCGCCTGCTGGTTCGGCATGCTGCTGAGCACCACGGCGTCGTACCCGAGCTCCTCGGAGCGCTCCACGCACAGCCGCACCATCGCCTCGGCGACCCCGCGCCGCCGGGCGGCGGGGGACACCGCGAGCATCCGGAACTCCCCCTCGCCCGGTCCGGCGACCTCCTGGTAGCTCGAGCCCGCCGGGCAGTAGGTCACCGTGCCGATCAGGCCGCCGTCCTCGCCGACCGCGACGTAGAGCTCGGCCTCCCGGGCCCGGCTCGCGGCGTCGCGGAGCTCGGAGGCGTACGGCGACTCGGGGCCGACGAAGCCGTCCGCGGCGTAGGCGTCGAGGGTCAGCGCCCCGACCGCCGCCAGCTCCTCGTCGTGGGCAGGACGCAGGGTGAGCGTCATCAGACCCCGAAGGTGTTCCGGGGGTAGGACGCCTCGACGTCGGTGATGACGTTGACCAGATAGGGCACACCGGACTCGAAGGCGCGGTCGAGGGCCGGGCCGACCTGCCGCGGGTCGGCGACGGTCTCGCCCGCACCGCCGAGGGCCTTCACGACCTCGTCGTAGCGGGTCTGGGGCGCCAGGTCGGCGACCACGTCGTAGCCGTAGAGCATCTGCATCGGGCCCTTCTCCAGGCCCCAGGCGGAGTTGTTCCCCATGATCATCACGACCGGGAGCTTGTGCCGGACCAGGGTGTCGACGTCCATCAGCGAGAAGCCGGCGGCACCGTCACCGAGCAGCAGGACCACCTGCGACGAGGGCCGGGCGATGCGCGCGGCGATCGCGGCGCCGAGCCCGGCTCCGAGGCAGCCGTAGGGGCCCGGGTCGAGCCAGCCGCCGGGCTGCTTCGGCTCGACGTACTTGCCGGCGAAGGAGACGAAGTCGCCCCCGTCGCCGATGACGACCGCGTCCGGGGCGAGCCGGGGGAGCAGCTCGCCGTAGATCCGAGCAGGGTGGATCGGGTCGGCCTCCGCGCGCAGCAGTGCGTCATCGCGCTCGACGGCCGCTGCGACGTCGGCCTGCAGGTCGGCGACCCAGCCGGACCAGTCGGGCCGGCGCAGCTGTTGCTCGAGGGCGGCCTGGACGCCGTCGAGCACGAGCGTGAGGTCGCCGTGGGCGGAGGCGGCGAGGTCGGCGTGCCCGGACAGCTGTCCCTCGGAGTCGGCGATGTGGACGACCTTGGCGGGGGAGGCGCCGTCCTGGCCGCCGAAGACGCCGTACCCGAGCCGGAAGTCCAGCGGCGTGCCGACGACGATGACCAGGTCACCGGCGCCGAGCGCCTTGCGGCGGGCCTTGGTGACCAGCAACGGGTGTCCTCCGGGTACGACGCCGCGGCCCATGCCGTTGGCCACGGCCGGGAGGCCAGTCTGCTCGACGAGGCGGAGCGCTGCCTCCTCGGCGCCGTCGGCCCAGACGTCGGTCCCGAGCACGATCACGGGGCGGACGGCCTGGCCGAGGAGCGCGCCGATCTCCGCCACCGCCTCGGGGTCCGGCTGGACCCGGTCGCGGGAGCGGGGGACAGGTCGCTCCGCCACCGTCCGGTCGAACAGCTGGTCCATGGGCACGTCGACGAAGGTCGGACCGCGGTGGGAGGACGCCGCCAGGGTGAAGGCCTCGTCGAGGCCGCCGGCCACGTCCGCCACCCGGTGGAGGGTACGGGCCGACTTGGTGACCGGACCGAGGACCGCCGGGTGGTCGAACTCCTGCAGACTGCCCATGCCCCACCGGTTCGCCGGAGCGCGACCGCCGACCACGACGAGCGGTGAGCCGCTGAACTGTGCCTGGGCGATCGCGCTGACGCCGTTGGTCACCCCCGGGCCTGCGGTGAGGACCGCGAGACCGGGGACCCGGGTGAGCTTGCCGATCGCCTCGGCGGCGAAGACCGCGGTCTGCTCGTGGCGGACGTCGAGCAGACGCATCGGCGGCTCGGCCTTGACCGCACCGTCGTAGAGCGGGAACACGTGCGCCCCCGACAGCGTGAACATCGTCTCTACCCCGTGGGCGGCGGCGACCGCGACGGCGTGCTCCCCGCCGTGCCCGTCGACGCCCTGAGGCTCCGAGTCCTCGTGGGCCTCGACGGCCCCCTGCGGCTGCTGTGTGGCATCGGTCATGGGCCGCATGTTACCCGGGGGTACGTCGGCCGGTGCTCAGGGTCGGGCGTGCGGCGACAGGTAGTCGGGGTTGGACTCGCGGAGCCGGTCGAGCACGGCGAGCAGGAGGTCGGACCGGGTGGCCGGCGGGTGCGGGGCGAGAGCGAGCTGGAGGTGCAGGGAGCGCAGGAACGCCTGGACGTTCCCGGTGACCTCGAACGGGTCGGTGTCGCCGAGGCCGTGCGCGCGGGCGTTCTTGGCGAGCCGGGCCAGCCACGGCTCGACCACGTCGAGGCCGACCAGGTCGCGGCGCAGCACCCGCATCGTGGCGCGGGCGAGCCGGTCGGTCTCCCCGTGGACGAGGTGGTGCGGGCTGGGCAGCAGCAGCCGGTCGGCGAGGACGTCGAGGAGCACGGTGAGCTCGAGGCGCCCCATCGCCTCCGAGGCCGCCAGGGACGCGATCGCGTCCGCGCCGTGGGCGGCGGCGTGCGCCCAGCCCCTGCCCGGGACGAAGCCGCGGAGGTCGCGCTCCCGGACGAACCAGCTCGCGATCCGGTCACCCCAGGCGACCATGGTGGCGGCCGGCACGAGGTGGGCGGCGTTGTCCCGCTCGATGCACTCGGCGAGCATCAGCACGGAGAAGCTGCGCCGGAAGACACTGTCCGTGCCGTCCTCGCCGAGGCCCACGGCGAGCCCCGCGGCCATGCCGTCGCCGAGCCCTTGCAGGAGGTCGTCGTACACCCCGTCCGCGATCCAGGTGGCCAGCAGTGGGTAGGCCAGGCCGTCCCGGACGGCCGGGTCGGGGTCGCCGAGCATCGCGGTCAGCTCGCTGGTCAGGTCACCCAGCGGACGGTCGTCGGGAACCTTGAGGCCGTTGGCCTTCACCTGTTCCCAGAACGTCGACGACATGGGCTCCATCCTGCCACTGTCGCCCTGGCCGCCCGGAGCCGGGCGACGGCGACAACTACGCTGGTCCGGTGCCCTCGCTGAACGACCTGGTCAGAGCCCACACCGACCTGACCGACGACGACGTGACGTGGCTGAACCTGCTCATGGCGGACTGGCAGATCATCGCCGACCTGTCCTTCGCGGACCTGGTGCTGTGGCTGCCCGACCGGGCGGGCCGTGGCTTCTGGGCGGGTGCGCAGATGCGGCCCACGACGGGCCCGACGGCCTACGTCGACGACCTGGTGGGCGCCTTCTTCCCGCAGGGCCGCCGGCCCCTCCTGGACTCCGCCTACGAACGTCAGCGGGTCGCGCGTGAGGGCGACCCGGAGTGGCGCGACGACATCCCGGTGCGGGTGGAGGCCATCCCGGTCCGCCACGGTGACCGGGTGATCGCGGTGATCGGTCGCAACACGAACCTCCTGGGTGTGCGGACGCCGAGCCGGCTCGAGCTCTCCTACCTCCAGACCGCCACCGACCTGACGCAGATGATCGCGGGCGGCCACTTCCCCTACCCGGGTCAGCGCTCGGACCACGTGGACTCGCCGCGGGTGGGGGACGGCTTCGTGCGCATCGACGCCGACGGGCGGGTCACCTACGCCAGCCCGAACGCACTGTCGGTCTACCGCAAGCTCGGGCTGACCGGCGACCTGGCGGGGCTGGACCTCGCCGAGATCACCCGCGCCCTCGTGCCTCCGCGCAACCGGCCCGACGAGGAGACCCTCAGTGCGGTCCTCGCCGGGCGGAGCCCGCTCGACACCGAGGTGGGCAACGACGACGCCACCTTGATCGTGCGATCGATCCCGCTGCGCCCGACCGGGGAGCACATCGGGGCGCTGGTGCTGTTGCGTGACGTGACCGACCTGCGGCGTCGCGACCGCGAGCTGGTCACGAAGGATGCCACGATCCGCGAGATCCACCACCGGGTGAAGAACAACCTCCAGACCGTCGCCGCGCTGCTCCGCCTCCAGGCCCGCAGGATCTCGGTGCCGGAGGGGCGCGTGGCGCTCGAGGAGGCGGTACGACGGGTGGGGTCGATCGCCATCGTCCACGAGACCCTGAGTGAGTCCTTCGACGAGGAGGTGTGCTTCGACGAGGTCGCCGACCGGCTCCGGCTGATGGTCGCCGAGGTGGGGTCGAGCGAGGCCGAGGTTCGCACCTCCCGTCAGGGAAGCTTCGGGACCCTCCCCGCCGAGATCGCGACCCCGCTCGCGATGGTGCTCACCGAGCTGCTGCAGAACGCGCTCGAGCACGCTTTCCCCGAGGGCAGCGCGGGCTCGGGCGAGCTCGCGGTGCGGGTGCAGCGCCTCGTCGGCCGGCTGTGTCTGACGGTGGAGGACAACGGCGTGGGTCTGCACGAGGACTTCGACCTCGACACCTCGACGAGCCTGGGGCTGTCGATCGTGCGGACGTTGGTCGAGTCCGAGCTGGAGGGCGTGCTGGAGATGGGTCCGCGACCGGGCGGGGGCACCAGGGTCGTGGTCGACGTACCAGTGCGCTGAGCTCCTCGGCCGGCTGGGTCCGGCCGGAGCCGGATCAGGCCGTGCGGACCTTCGCGCGCGCGTTGCGGCGCTTCAGCGCGCGCCGTTCGTCCTCGCTCATGCCACCCCACACGCCGTGGTCCTGGCCGGCCTCGAGCGCCCACGCGAGACACTGCTCGCGCACCTCGCAGCGTCGGCAGACCTGCTTGGCCTCCTCGATCTGGAGGATGGCCGGCCCGGTGTTGCCGATCGGGAAGAACAGCTCCGGGTCCTCATCGAGGCATGCAGAGCGGTGGCGCCAGTCCACGGCGACGACTCCTTAGCTTGAGCGGTGGCCGCCCGCGGGGTGAGCGGAGCGGTCGTTCGGGCGACGTGCACCCCCACGGGTGGTGGGCTCGTGCACGCTCCGTCCAGTCTTCCGCGATGAAGCGGTCACGAAACGGAGGTGGTCACCAGTTCCCCAGTCGAGGGCAGGATTTTCAGCCCGTCTCCCGGTGACGCAGTCGATCGTTGCAAGAGAAACCTGTGCAGGCAACCCCTTCGAGAGGTCAGTTTCATCACAGACGCCGGAATCGGGTCCTCGGATCTGTTCGGCACCGACCCACTAGGCTCGACGCCGTGAGTGCCACCGACGATCCGAGTACGCCCCGGACCGCGCCCGCGCCCCTGGCCGCCGCGGCCTCCCTGGTCGCGGTGGAGGGGTTGGTCTTCGTACTGCTCGCGGTGGCCGAGATCGCGGCGTTCGAGGGCGAGAAGGCCGTCATGGGTGCCTCGACGACGCTGTTCTTCATGGCGTACGGCGCAGGGCTGGCGGTCGTCGCCTGGGCCGTGTGGCGGTTGAGGTCCTGGGGCAGGGCGCCTGTGGTCGTCGCGCAGCTGATCCAGCTCCTGGTGGCGTCCAGCTTCTGGGGTGGCCAGACCACGTGGGTGGCGGTGGGGCTGGCGGCGGTCGCGCTGCTCGTGCTGGCCGGCATCCTCCACCCGCAGTCGACGAGGGCGCTCGCCGCGGAGGCCTGAGCTGCACCCGCCGGCGGGTCCTCCCCGCCGTGGCCGGCGGCTGGGCTCATCCGTGCGCTGCGGTGCCCTGGTCCAGTGACGGGTCCTCGGTGAGCCGGTCCCGCAGCTGGTTCAGCGTCTTGTTGAGCAGTCGCGACACGTGCATCTGCGAGACCCCGATCTCGGCGGCGATCTGCGACTGCGTCATGCCGCGGAAGAAGCGCAGGGTCAAGATGTGCTTCTCGCGGGGGTCGAGCGCGGCGAGCAGTGGCTTGAGCGACTCGCGGTTCTCCACGTGCTCGAGGGCCTCGTCGTCCTCCCCGATGGTGTCGAGCATGCTCAGCGCGCTGTCCTCGGCGGAGTCGGCGGCGTCGAGCGAGAGCGTGGTGTAGGCGTTCGCGGACTCCAGACCCTCGATCACCTCCTCGTCGGTGACCCCGATCCGGAGGGCGATCTCCGCGACGGTGGGGGATCGTCCGAGGTCCTGGGTGAGGTCCGCCGAGGCCGCCGAGATCGCCGCGCGCAGCTCCTGGAGCCGGCGGGGGACCCGGATGGCCCAGCTCTTGTCGCGGAAGTGACGCTTGATCTCCCCGACGATCGTCGGCGTGGCGTAGGTGGAGAACTCCACGCCGCGTTCGGAGTCGAACCGGTCGATGGCCTTGATCAGACCGATCGTGCCGACCTGGAGGAGGTCGTCGTAGTGCTCGCCACGGTTGAGGAACCTCCTGGTGAGGTGCTCGACCAGGGGGAGGTGCAGACGGACCAGGTCGTCGCGAGCCTGGCCCCGCTCGGCCTCGCTGGACGACTCGCCGCGCAGGACCACGAACAGCTCCGCGCTGCGCGCGCGGATCGCGGCGATGTCGGTCGTCCCGGACTGGTTGCTCATGGTCAGCCCGGCTCCCCGCTCGTCCGGGAGAGGGTCACGGTGAGGGTGTCGCCGTCGACACCGGTGTCGAGAGAGGTGGTCAGCGCCGAGAGCACCGTCCAGGCGAAGCCGTCCCGGCGCGGCGGCCGGGGCACGTCGCACTGGGCGGAGACCTCGACCCTCAGCGTCTCGGGCGCGAGGTAGAAGGCGCAGCGCAGGTCCGACTCGGGGCGCGCCTGCGGCAGCACCACCGCGCACGCCTCGTCGACGGCGATGCGCAGGTCCTCGATGTCGTCGAGGGTGAAGTCCAGGCGTGCGGCGAGCCCGGCGGTCGCCGTGCGGAGCACGGAGAGAAAGGCCCCGTCCGCCGGGATTCTCAGCTCGACGTCGGGTCGGTTGTCTGCCACGGGTTGCCTCTCGGTGCCTCGTCGTTGCAGCCCGGCGGGGGAGCCGGGATCGTCCAGAAGCCTAGACGGGGCCGGGCACCAGGTGCCCGACCCCGTCCCGTGTCGCGCCTGCGCGCGAACCACGGGTCATGCCTTCTTGGTCTCCCAGAAGATCTCGGCGATCTCGTCGATCTTCGCCAGGAGGTCGTCGGCGGCCTGGGCGTCCATCGTGCCCTTGGCCCCGGCGGCACCGGCCAGCTTGGTGGCCTCGTTGAACAGCTGGTGCAGCTGGGGGTACTTCTCGAAGTGCGGCGGCTTGAAGTAGTCGGTCCAAAGCACCCACAGGTGGTGCTTGACGAGCTCCGAGCGCTGCTCCTTGATGAGGACCGCACGGGTGCGGAAGTCAGGGTCGTCGTTGTCGGCGACCTTCCCGATGATGGCCTTGACCGACTCGGCCTCGATCTTCGCCTGGGCGGGGTCGTACACACCGCACGGCAGGTCGCAGTGGGCGCTGACCTCGATGGTCGGTGCGAACAGTCGGGAGAGCATCCGTTGGTGTCCTTTCTGTCGAGCGGTCTTTTGTCGGTGGTGCCTGAACAGCACCTGCGACACTACTCCCGGTCGAGCGGGTGACAACAGCAGGGCGGTGGGCGGTGAACAAGCCGGTGCGCAGGCTCGGGCGCGCAGTCGTCCGGGGCCGCTCGATGCAGCCGACGCTGTACGCCGGCGACCGGCTGATCGTGCTTCACGGGGCCTCACCCAGACGGGGCGGCCTGGCCGTCGTACGTCTGCCGGACGGGACGGTCGCGGTCAAGCGAGCCACCGTGCGGGAGCCGCGGGGCTGGTGGGTGGAGAGCGACAACCAGCGTGAGGGCGTGGACTCGTGGCGCGTCGGGGCCATCCCGGACGCCGACGTGGTCGCCCGGGTGATGGTGCGGGTGTGGCCGCCGAGGTGGCCCCGGAGGCGGTCGGGGAGACGCCTGCGGAGTCGGCAGCGACGTGCTGGGTGAGGTGTCTCACGCACCCGACATCTCGCGGTGGGACGGGGCCCCTGTGAAAGACTGTCCGGCAGGGAGACCCCCGGACCGACGTAGTTCCGCCCGCCCTGCCACCGCGAGGGCGTCGAGCTACCTGATCGCATCCCCCACCACGAAGGTCACCTCTCATGGCACAGCCCGCATCCCCGTCCGAGTCCGACCATCCACGCGCCGGCGACCCCGTCTTCGACCTGCACGCCGGGGGCAAGATGGAGGTGGCGTCGACGGTGGCGGTCAACGGTCCCGACGACCTATCCCTCGCGTACACGCCCGGTGTCGCCCGGGTATGCGAGGCGATCGCCGAGCACGCGGCGTACGCCGACGACTACACGTGGGTGGGCAACACGGTGGCCGTCGTGACCGACGGCACCGCGGTGCTGGGCCTCGGAGACATCGGCCCGCGTGCCGCGATGCCCGTGATGGAGGGCAAGGCGGTGCTGTTCAAGCAGTTCGCCGACGTCGACGCGGTGCCGATCTGCCTGGACACCACCGACACCGACGCGATCGTCGAGACCGTCGTCCGCCTCGCCCCGAGCTTCGGCGGGATCAACCTCGAGGACATCTCGGCGCCACGGTGCTTCGAGATCGAGCAGCGGCTGAAGAACCGGCTCGACATCCCCGTGTTCCACGACGACCAGCACGGCACCGCCGTGGTCGTGCTCGCGGCGCTGGAGAACGCCCTCAAGCTGACCGGTCGCAGGATCGAGGACACCCGGGTGGTCATCTCCGGCGCCGGTGCGGCCGGGGTGGCGTGCACGAAGATCCTCCTCGCGGCGGGTGTCAAGGACATCGCCGTCACCGACCGCAAGGGCGTCCTGCACTCCGACCGCGACGACCTCACCGAGGTGAAGGTGGCCCTGGCCCGCACGACGGCGGACCAGACCGGGCGCAAGGGCAGCCTCGCCGACGTGCTCGAGGGGGCCGACGTCTTCATCGGCGTCAGCGGCGGCAACGTGCCGGAGGAGGTGGTGTCGCGGATGGCTCCCGAGGCGATCATCTTCGGCCTGGCCAACCCGATCCCCGAGGTGCACCCCGACGTGGCGGCCAGGCACGCCCGCGTGGTGGCCACCGGACGGTCGGACTACCCCAACCAGATCAACAACGTGCTCGCCTTCCCCGGCATCTTCCGGGGGGCCTTCGACGTCCGGGCCACCGCGATCACGGAGAACATGAAGCTCGCCGCCGCCGACGCCCTGGCCGAGCTCGTCGGCGACGACCTCACCGAGTCCTACATCGTCCCGTCCCCGTTCGACGATCGGGTCGCGCCCGCCGTCTCGGCCGCGGTCGCGAGGGCGGCCCGGCAGGACCGCGTCGCGCGCCGGTAGGGTCGAACTATGTTTGCTGTCTACGCCCAAGGCTTCTCCTCGGAGGACCCGCTGTCCGGACTCGTCGTCGGGGAGCGACCCGACCCCGAGGTCCCCGACGGGTGGACCACCGTCACCGTCAAGGCCTCCTCTCTGAACCACCACGACCTGTGGTCGCTGCGGGGCGTCGGCCTCCGAGAGGAGGCGCTGCCGATGATCCTCGGCTGCGACGCGGCGGGCTACGACGAGGACGGCAACGAGGTGGTCGTCCACGCCGTCATCAGCGACCCGACCTGGACCGGCGACGAGACGCTCGACCCGAAGCGGTCGCTGCTCAGCGAGCGGTTCCAGGGCACGTTCGCCGACAAGGTCGTCGTACCCCGCTCCAACGTGGTCCCCAAGCCGGAGTCCCTGTCGTTCGAGGAGGCCGCGTGCCTGCCGACCGCCTGGCTCACGGCGTACCGGATGCTCTTCACCCAGGGCGGCCTCAAGCCCGGCGACACCGTGCTCGTGCAGGGCGCCGGCGGCGGTGTGGCCACCGCACTGATCGCGCTCGCCCACGCGGGCGGCCTGCGCGTCTACGCCACCAGCCGGGACGAGACCAAGCGGGCCCGCGCCCTCGAGCTCGGCGCGGACGCGGTGTTCGAGAGCAACGCGCGGCTGCCCGAGCGGGTCGACGCGGTGATGGAGACCGTCGGTCGCGCCACCTGGTCGCACTCGATCAAGTCGCTGCGGCCGGGCGGGTCCCTGGTGATCTCGGGTACGACGAGCGGGCCGAACGTCGACAACGCCGAGCTCACCCGGATCTTCTTCCTGCAGCTGCGGGTGATCGGCTCGACGATGGGGACGCGCGGGGAGCTGGCGTCGCTGGTCAACCTGCTCGACGTCAGCGGCGTCCGCCCGGTCATCGACCGGGTGCTGCCGATGGAGGAGGCCCGCGACGGGTTCGCGGCGATGGCCGGCGGCGACGTCTTCGGCAAGATCGTCTTCACCCGCTAGGTTTCCGGCCATGGCGACCCACCTCATCACCGGTGCGGGCGCGGGCATCGGTGCCGCGCTCGCGCGTGCGCTCTCCGACCGGGGCGACGACCTGGTGCTGCTCGCACGCAGCGACGAACGCGCCGCCGAGCTGCGCGCGGCCTTTCCCGGCGCCCGCACGCTGGTGGCCGACCTGGCCGAGCCCGAGGGGCTCGCCGGCGCGCTGGAGGGGGAGGGGCTGCCCGAGCGTCTCGACTCACTGGTCCACGTGGCCGGCGTGGTCGAGCTGGGTGCGGTCGCGGCCACCCCGGTCCCGGTCTGGCGGCTGACCTTGGACGTCAACCTGCTCGCACCGGCGGAACTGACCAGGCTGTGCCTGCCGGCCCTGCGCGCCGCGCGCGGACACGTGGTGCTCGTGAACTCCGGCTCCGGCTTGCGGGCGAACCCGGAGTGGTCTGCCTACGCCGCCAGCAAGCACGGCCTGCGCGCGCTCGCCGACGCGCTGCGGGCGGAGGAGGCCGGCGCGGGCGTCCGGGTCACCTCGGTCTATCCCGGCCGCACCGCGACCGCGATGCAGGCCAAGGTCCACGAGCAGGAGGGCAACGAGTACGACCCCTCCGCATGGATCCGGCCCGAGTCGGTCGCAACGGCGGTGCTGACCGCGCTCGACCTGCCCCGCGACGCCGAGATGACCGACGTGACCGTCCGGCCGGGGCCACACGGCTGACGCCGGGTCGTCCGCCGGCCGTCCCACGCCTCGGTGGTCAACGCAGGAGCAGGTTCAGCAGCACCGTCAGGACGACGGAGGCGACGATCGAGACCGCGATCATCGTCAGGCAGCCGACGGCACCGCCGAGAGGGCGGACGCGCAGTGGACTCACGGTGGGACCTTCCTCCTGGGGGCCGCGAGGTACCCGTGCCGGCACCGGGCAAACGCTCATGCCGGTGGCCCGAACGGGTACCCGGAGCCATGCCGAGACCCTCCGTGAACCCCCAGGAGACCGCGGCGACCGCGGGCGGCGCCGGACTGGCAGGGCTGACCCGCCTGGTCGCCGCGCTGCGTCCCGCTGCCAAGCCCCTGCATCCGCGTGGTGACCTGGTCACCGGCCGGCTCACCCGCCGAGGCCTGGCCGTACCGGTCGGGGTGCTGTGGCTCGACGAGCCCGGCGTCGACGACGTGCTGGTCCGCCGTTCGCGGGCGGTAGGCCTGCCCGAGGGGTTCCCGGACATCCACGGGCTGGCGGTCCGGGTGCCGCTCGCCGGTGGGGGACATGGCGACCTCCTGCTCGCCATGACCGGCAGCGGAAGGCTCAGCCGCTTCGTGCTGACGGTCGGGCGTACGCCGTACTCCCGGCCGCTCACGACCCTGCTGCCGTACCGCACGCCCGCCGGTCCGCGGCTGATCCGTGCCGTGGCCTGTGACGCACAGTCCTACCGTCTCGCGGTCGCCGCCCCCGGAGGGGCGTGGCTGGAGCTCGGTCTGCTCGAGCTTGCCGCCACGAGCGGTCCGGACCCGACCCTCTCCTTCGACCCTGTGCGTCACCCGATCCCCGGCCTGGAGACCTACGAGTGGGTACGCCGGCTTCGGGAGCCCGCGTACGCGACGGCCCGACGCTCCCGTCACCAGGACGACGAACGGGCCGCCCCCGGCATTGGGACGGCCCGGTCGTAGCAGGCTCTCGGACCGCTCAGTCGTCGGGATCGTCGAGGCGGGCCAACCAGGTGGCGAGCCGCTCGACGGCGGTCTCGAACTCCGGGTGGATGTCGGTGAACTCCTGGAGGCGGTCGGCGAGCCACGCCAGGGTGACCTCCTCGTCACCCCGTCGCTTCTCGAGCTCCTCGAGGCCGCGGTCGGTGAAGTACATCGTGCGCCCCGATCAGGAGAACGCCTGCTGGAGCAGTGCCTTCTGCTCCTCGACGTGCCGGGAGTGCTGACCGACCGACGGCGAGGACGACTCGGGTCGTGACACCCGGTAGAACGGGACGCCGTCCAGCTCGGAGGAGAGGTGCAGTGCCATGTGCGGCCAGGGGCCCATGTTGGCGGGCTCGTCCTGCACCCAGCGCACCTCCTGGAGGTGGGGGAACCGGGCCAGCTCGGCCTTGATCTCCTCGACCGGGCGGGGGTAGAGCTGCTCCACCCGCAGGATCGCGGTCCGGTCGTCCTCGCGCTTCTTCCGCTCCGCCATGAGGTCCCAGGTGATCCGACCGCTGCAGAGCAGGACCCGCTCCACCTTGGCCGGGTCCGCGACGTCGTCGCCGATGACCGGACGGAACGTGCCGTGGGTGAAGTCCGCCGGGGTGGACATGGCCTCCTTGCGGCGGAGCATCGACTTCGGCGTGAAGATGATCAGCGGCCGGTGGTCCTCGCCCAACGAGTGGCGGCGCAGCATGTGGAAGTGGCTGGCGGCCGACGACGGCTGGGCGACAGTGAAGGCCTCGTCGGCCGCCATCGTCAAGAACCGCTCGATCCGGGCCGACGAGTGGTCGGGACCCTGGCCCTCGTAGCCGTGCGGCAGGAGCAGGACCACGCCCGACTGCTGACGCCACTTGGTCTCCGCGGAGGAGATGAACTCGTCGATCACGGTCTGCGCGCCGTTGACGAAGTCGCCGAACTGCGCCTCCCAGAGCACGAGCGCCTCGGGACGCGCCACCGAGTAGCCGTACTCGAAACCGAGCGCGGCGTACTCCGACAACAGCGAGTCGTAGACGTAGAACTGTGCCTGGTCCTCGGCGAGGTTGGACAGCGGCGTCCACTCGTCGGCGTTGCGCCGGTCGATGATCGTGGCGAACCGCTGGGCGAACGTGCCGCGGCGGGAGTCCTGGCCGGCGAGGCGGACCGGGCGCCCGTCGAGGAGCAGCGAGCCGAAGGCGAGGATCTCGCCGGTCGCCCAGTCGATCGGGCCCTCGGTGATCGCGGCGGCACGCCGCTGCAGCTGGGGCAGCACCTTCGGATGCACCACGAAGCCGTCGGGCGTGTTGACGTGGGCGTCGGCGATGCGCTTGAGGACCTCCTGGCTGATCGCCGTGGTGGCCTCCTCTATGCCGACCTTCTCCGGGTAGTCCGGGACGGTCGTCCACTCCGAGGGCGTGCTGGTCGCCTCGCGCACCTCGGTGAAGACCCGCTCGAGCTGCTGCTGGTAGTCGCGCAGCACCTGCTCTGCCTCTTCCAGCGTGATGTCGCCACGGCCGATCAGGGACTCGGTGTAGAGCTTGCGCACCGAGCGCTTCTGCTCGATCAGGTCGTACATCAGCGGCTGGGTGTACGACGGGTCGTCGCCCTCGTTGTGACCGCGACGGCGGTAGCAGACGAGGTCGACGACGACGTCCTTCTTGAACGCCTGGCGGTACTCGAAGGCCAGTCGGGCCACCCGGATGCACGCCTCGGGGTCGTCGCCGTTGACGTGGAAGATCGGTGCCTGGACCATCCGCGCCACGTCGGTGGAGTACAACGAGGAGCGAGACGATGCCGGTGAGGTCGTGAAGCCGACCTGGTTGTTGACGACCACGTGGACGGTGCCGCCGGTGCGGTAGCCGCGCAGCTGGGAGAGGTTGAGGGTCTCCGCCACGACGCCCTGGCCGGCGAAGGCTGCGTCGCCGTGCAGCAGCAACGGCAGCACCGGGAACTCCGCACCGCGGTTCAGCATGTCCTGCTTCGCTCGCGCGATGCCCTCGACGACCGGGTTGACCGCCTCGAGGTGGGAGGGGTTGGCGGCGACCGAGACCTTGATCTTGGCTCCGTTGCCGGAGGTGAACTCGCCGTCGGCGCCGAGGTGGTACTTCACGTCGCCGGAGCCCTGAACGGTGCGGGGGTCGATGTTGCCCTCGAACTCGCGGAAGAGCTGGCTGTAGCTCTTGCCGACGATGTTCGCGAGCACGTTGAGGCGGCCGCGGTGGGCCATGCCGATGGTGACCTCGTCGAGCTGCTGCTCGGCCGCGGCCTCGCAGATCTCGTCGACGAGCGGGATGGTGGTCTCCGCGCCTTCGAGGCTGAACCGCTTCTGGCCGACGAACTTGGTCTGCAGGAAGGTCTCGAACGCCTCGGCCTGGTTCAGCTTGAGCAGGATCCGCAGCTGCTCCTCACGGGGCGGCTTGACATGCGGCTGCTCGACGCGCTGCTGGATCCAGCGCCGCTGCTCGGGGTCCTGGATGTGCATGTACTCGATGCCGACGGTGCGGCAGTAGGAGTCCCGCAGGATGCCGAGGATGTCGCGCAGCTTCATGAACCGCCGGCCGGTGCCGCCGAAGGAGCCGGTCGCGAACTCGCGGTCGAGGTCCCACAGCGTGAGGCCGTGGGTCTCCACCTCCAGGTCGGGGTGGCTGCGCTGCTGGTACTCCAGCGGGTCGGTGTCGGCCATGATGTGGCCGCGGACCCGGTAGGCGTGGATCAGCTCGAGGACGCGCGCCTGCTTGCTGATCTCGTCGTCGTGGCTGGTGGAGATGTCGCTGGCCCAGCGGATCGGCTCGTAGGGGATGCGCAGGGCACGGAAGATCTCGTCGTAGAAGCCCTCCTCGCCGAGCAGGAGAGCGTGGATGCGGCGCAGGAAGTCGCCGGACTGCGCACCCTGGATCACGCGGTGGTCGTAGGTCGAGGTCAGGGTCATGACCTTGCTGACCGCGTTGCGGACCAACGTCTCCTCGGAGGCTCCCTGGAACGCCGGGGGGTACTCCATCGCGCCGACGCCGATGATCGTGCCCTGACCCTTCATCAGGCGGGGCACGGAGTGGTTGGTGCCGATGGTGCCGGGGTTGGTCAGGCTGATCGTCGTCCCCTGGAAGTCGGCGACGGTCAGCTTGTTGTTGCGTGCCTTGCGGACGACGTCCTCGTAGGCGGTCCAGAACGACGCGAAGTCCATCGTCTCGGCGGCCTTGATCGACGGCACGAGCAGCTGCCGCGTGCCGTCGGGCTTCTGCATGTCGATGGCGAGGCCGAGGTTGATGTGCGCGGGGGTGATCAGGTTCGGCTTGCCGTCGACGACGTCGAAGCCGTTGTTCATCTCCGGCATCGCCTTGAGCGCCTTGACCAAGGCGTAGCCGATGATGTGGGTGAACGACACCTTGCCGCCGCGGGCCCGCGCGAGGTGGTTGTTGATCACGGTGCGGTTGTCCCAGAGCAGCTTGACCGGGACCGAGCGGACGCTGGTGGCGGTCGGCACGCTCAGGGAGGCGTCCATGTTCGCCGCGGTGCGGGCCGGGGCGCCGCGCAGGATGGTCAGCTGGGGCTCGTCCTTGGCCTCGGCCTTCGCTGCCGGCTCCGCCTCCTTGGGGGTCGGCGGCGCGGTCTTCGGAGCGGCCTTCGCCGGCGTGGTGTCGGCGCGGGGGTTCGCCGAGGCGGCGGACTTCACCTGCGGCGCCGGGGCCGGCTTCTCCGCCGGCTTGGGGGAGGGCTTGGCGGCCGCGGCGGGCTTGTCCGTCGGATGCGCAGCCTTCTCCGGAGTCTTCTCGGAGGTCTTCGGCTGCTCGGAGACCTTCGCGCCGTTGGGGCCGGAGGGCTTCCCCGAGCCGTGCTCACCCGGCGTGTAGTTCTCGAAGAAGGCCCACCAGGCCTTGTCCACGCTGGAGGGGTCCTGCTGGTACCTCTCGAACATCTCGTCCACGAGCCACTCGTTGGCTCCGAACGACGAGGGTTCGACGGGGCTGGACTGGGAAGACTCGGCCACGGCCTGAATCGCCTCTTCCGGTGCGTCTCATAGGGTGTGTGATCGGCTACCAGGCTAGACCGTGGGGGCGACCTCACACACCCCGGACCGCCAGATGACCACGCGGTGTATCCAGACTCACGCAGGACCGACCAGGAGGGAGCGTCCCAAGACGTGACCGACCCCGCAGCTCGTGACCGTGCAGACCTACGACGGGGCGTGTCGGTGCTGCTGGCCGGTGCCCTGCTGATGGCCGTGAGCGGCTGCACCGGGAGCGTCGACGAGCCCGCACCCCTCCCGGAACGATCCGTCGGCTCGGCCGCCACTCTGGAGGCCAAGCCGGTGCCTCTCGACATCGAGGTCGAGCAGACCATCGGCCCGCGGATGACGCCGGCCGAACGCCGGCAGCTGAGGGACAACGTCGGCCGGGTGGTCTCCGGCTACCTCGACGCGGCGTACTTCGGCGACTACCCGCGGGCGAGCTTCGGTGCGGCCTTCGACCGGTTCTCCCGGGGCGCCGCCCGCCGGGCGAGGTCCGACCGTGAGCTGCTGACCAACGCCTCGGTCGGCCGTGAGACCGAGTCGGTCACCCCCCGGAAGCAGCAGGTCCGGCTGTTCGTGCTCCGCGACCGGCGAGGAACGCCGGGGCTGACCGCTCGGATCAGGGTCGTCTTCCTCCAGGAGCGAGCCGAGGGCAACGACCGACGGGTCCTGGTCACGGGGCGGCTCCTCATGGACCGCGCCGACGACGGCCGGTGGCAGGTCTTCGGCTACGACCTCGCCCGATCAGACGTCCCCGCCGGCAAGGGAGGCCAGTGATGTCCCGGAAGCTGTCTCGACGACCCGTCACCCCCCGGGCCGGTCGCTTGAGGCGGCTGCGCCGCCTCGCGCCGCTGGCCCTGGTGCTCGCGGTCACCGCGCTCGTCGTACCCCCCGCCGCCGTGCGGGAGGCCCCTGCCCAGCTGGTGAAGGTGGAGACCGCCCACGAGGTCGACGCACGTGAGGTCGTGTGGGTGCTCATGCTCGGCTCGGACGCACGCCCGGGGCAGGCCGTGCTGCGCAGCCGAGCCGACGCCATCCAGCTCGTGGGCATCAACACCCGCACCGGGGCCGGGACCGCGATCGGCATCCCACGTGACTCCTACGTCGACGTGCCGGGCCACGGCCGGAACAAGATCAACTCCGCCATGCTCTTCGGCGGGCCGCAGCTCATGGCCCGGGCGGTGGGCACCATGGTGGGCATCCGGCCGGACTACGTCTTCACGACGAGCTTCTGGGGGTTCTCGAGGATGGTCGACGCCATCGGTGGGATCACCGTCCACTCCAAGTACGCCTTCTCCGACGTGGTCCGACCGCAGGGCTACAAGGTCGGTGAGAACCGGCTCAACGGCGTGCAGGCGATGGTCTTCGCCCGCATCCGCAAGTCCTTCCCGCGCGGCGACTTCGACCGCTCGGCGAACCAGCAGCGCACGCTGAAGGGCATCTTGCGGCAGGTGCGCGCCCGCCAGGACCGCCCAGGCTTCATGGAGCGCGGGGTGCTCGCGGTGATGAACAACCTCGACACCCCGAACGCCCGGCCGGCCGACCTCTACCGGCTCGCGCAGGCGGCGACGCTGGTCGACCCGGCCAAGTTCCGCGGCTGCGTCGTGGGCGGGCGCACGGGGTACGTCGGTGCAGCGAGCGTGGTCTTCGCCGACATCGGTCAGGCGCGGAGCCTCGCGAGGAGGGTGCGGGGCGACGCGAGACTCGAGGGCCGCTGCTGACCGGCGGACCGGTCACGGGAGCGTCTGCGCGGTGGCTCCGGCTGGTGGATGCCGTGCTCGCGGGTCAGCCGTAGAACCGATCGAGCAGTGGTTGGCCAAGACGCTCGACGATGTTGTTGACCGAGACCCGAGTCAGCTGCTCGGTGAACGCGAGCGGGTCACTGCCCTGCCAACGGGTACCGTCCGGGTTCTGCCAACCGCCCGGCTGCTTGCCGTCGAGACTCGAGGCGACCACGTCCCGCAGGTCGCGTACCACGGCGATGAGCCTCGACTCGGGTACCGCCTCGGAGATCAACGGTGCACCAGCCGAGCCTGCCGGTTCCTTGACGATGATCAGGGGGTCTTGCGGGAATCGGGCGGCGGCCGCGGACGTCACGAACCCGCGGACCCCGGCGATGAAGACGTGACGCTGCGACTCCGACAAGAGGTGCTCGCCACTCGGCCGCCAGCCCTCCCTGTCCACGAAGGCGGCCAGCATTCGCCCGATTCTGGGCTCAGCCCACTTCCGGGCGCCCAGGGAGCCGCTGAGCAGCTGCATGAGCCACGTGGTCCCGCTGCGTCCCGATGAGAAGATCCGCAGCAGCTCTGGTCCTGGATGCATGGACGCGCACTTACAAGCCACGAGCTCGCCGATCGGGCAGGAATACCCGGAGTCCGAAGACGCGCACAGGCCGGTTGCTGAGCGTCCGGCCGAGCGCCCGAGAACATGCGATGTCGCGGACAGGTGTGAACCGTCTGCCGCGACATCGACCGGCGCCCCCGGTAGGATTCGAACCTACGCTCCCGCCTCCGGAGGGCGGTGCTCTATCCCCTGAGCTACGGGGGCTCATGGGCTGCGCGGACGAGCGTACATGACCAGGCCGGGTGCCAGAGATCGGGGGCAGCGCGAGATGGCAGCAGGCGCCGGCCTCCGTGCACTGGTCGTCGACGACTCGTCGGTGATCAGGGAGCTGATCGCGGTGAACCTCCAGCTCGAGGGCTTCGAGGTGACCACCGCGGGTGACGGGGAGAGTGCGCTGCAGCTGGCCGTCGAGCTCATGCCCGACGTGATCACGCTGGACGTGATGATGCCGCGGATGGGCGGTTTCGAGGCCGTCGAGCACCTGCGTCACGACGGACGGACCGCGCACATCCCCGTCGTGATGGTGACCGGGCGCGCGCAGGCTGCCGACCTCGCCCGCGGTGAGTCGGTCGGCGTGGAGGCCTACCTGACGAAACCGTTCGAGCCGGCCGAGCTCGTCGAGGTCGTCACGAGACTCGCACGTCGGGGGTGCGAGGCGGCCGACCACTGATATCGAGGTCAGAGGGCCCTCGTCGCGCCGATACCCTTGACCGGTGACTCCCGAACAGCTCTCCGACACGATCGTCCGCGTCCTCTCCGCCCTCGTCGACGAGGGGGCGCTGGCTCTGCCCGACGGGGTGCCGTCGAGGGTGGTCGTGGAGCGACCGAAGGTCCGCGAGCACGGGGACTATGCGACGAACGTGGCGCTCCAGCTCGGCAAGAAGGCGGGCATGGTCCCGCGCGACCTCGCCGGGCTGCTCGCCGAGCGGCTCGGGGCCGAGGACGGCATCGCCTCGGTGGAGGTGGCCGGTCCCGGCTTCCTGAACGTCCGGGTCGCCGCGGGAGCGCAGGGCGTGGTCGCGGCCCGGATCGTCGAGGCCGGAGCGTCGTACGGCCACACAGACACCCTCGCCGGCCGCAGGTTCAACGTCGAGTTCATCTCCGCCAACCCCACCGGCCCGCTGCACCTGGGCCACACCCGCTGGGCCGTCGTGGGCGACGCCATCGGCCGCGTCCTCGACGCGGCGGGCGCCGACGTGCACCGCGAGTTCTACGTCAACGACCGGGGCACCCAGATGGACAACTTCGGCGCCTCGCTCGAGGCGGTGGCGCTGGGCAGACCGGTCCCCGAGGACGGCTACCACGGCGGCTACATCGCCGACCTCGCCAAGCAAATCGTGGCCGAGGACCCCGGCATCCTCGACCTGCCCGAGGGCGAGCGGCTCGTGGCCTTCCGCGAGGCCGGGTACACCCTGCAGCTGGCCGAGCAGCGGGAGCAGCTCGGCGCGTTCAACACCCACTTCGACGTCTGGTTCTCCGAGCGGTCGCTGCACGAGGACGGTCGGGTCGAGCACGGCATCGACAAGCTCCGTGGCCAGGGGCACCTGTTCGACGACGGCGGCGCCCTGTGGATGCGGACGACCGACTTCGGTGACGACAAGGACCGCGTCCTGGTCCGCTCCAACGGCGAGCTGACCTACTTCGCCTCCGACACCGCCTACTACATCGACAAGCGTGAGCGCGGGTACGACGTCTGCATCTACCTGCTCGGCGCCGACCACCACGGGTACGTCGGCCGGCTCAGGGCCATGGCGGCGTGCGCCGGCGACGACCCCGACGAGCACATCGAGGTGCTCATCGGCCAGCTGGTGAAGATCCTCAAGGGGGGCGAGGAGGTCCGCCTGAGCAAGCGGGCCGGGCAGATCGTCACGCTGCAGGAGCTCGTCGACATGATCGGCGTGGACGCCCTCCGCTACTCGCTGGCGCGATACCCCGTGGACTCGCCGCTGACCCTCGACGTCGAGGACATCACCCGCAAGGCGTCGGACAACCCCGTGTTCTACGTGCAGTACGCCCACGCACGCCTCGCCTCGATCCTGCGCAACGCCGCGGACCTCGGGCTGGCCGCTGCCGGCACGGACGGCAGCACCTTCGACCCGTCCCTGTTGTCGCACGAGAAGGAGGGCGAGCTGCTGCGGGCGCTCGCGGACTTCCCCCGGGTCGTGGCGACGGCGGCGCAGCTGCGCGAGCCGCATCGCGTCGCGCGCTACCTCGAGAACACCGCCTCGACCTTCCACCGGTTCTACGACAGCTGCCGGGTGCTGCCCCAGGGCGACGAGGAGACGACCGACCTCCACCGCGCCCGGCTGCTGCTCGTGGCGGCGACGCGGACGGTCGTGGCGAACGGCCTCGAGCTGCTCGGGGTCTCTGCGCCCGAGCGGATGTGAGCCGCTGATGCGCGCGCACGAGGCAGGCTGGGCTCACGCCGAGTCGAGCCACCGTGGACCGTCCTGGCTGCGGCCGCCGGGTGACGTCAACGCCCTGGTTCCGGGGCTGTGGTCCTCGACGGCCCGCAAGAACGCCGAGGGGGCCCTGGAGGTCGGCGGGGTCGACCTGCGCGAGCTCGTGGCCGAGCACGGGTCGCCGGCGTACGTCCTCGACGAGGCCGACTTCCGCGCCCGGGCGCGGGCCTTCCGCGACGCCTTCGACGGCTACGACGTCTACTACGCGGGTAAGGCGTTCCTGTGCACCACGGTGGCGCGCTGGGTCGCGGAGGAGGGACTCAGCCTCGACGTCGCGTCCGACGGCGAGCTCACCGTGGCCCTGCGCGCGGGCTTCGACCCGGCCCGGATCGGCTACCACGGCAACAACAAGAGCCAGACCGAGCTCGAGCGGGCCGTCCGCGAGGGTGTGGGCCGGATCATCGTGGACTCGTTCACCGAGATCGCGCGGCTCGCCGACGTCACCCGGGAGGCGGGTACGACGGCCGCGGTGATGGTGCGCGTGACCGCCGGCGTCGAGGCGCACACGCACGAGTACATCGCGACCGCCCACGAGGACCAGAAGTTCGGCTTCTCGATCACCTCCGGGGACGCCATCGAGGCGGTCCGGCAGGTGCAGGAGGCGCCGGGCCTCGAGCTGCGCGGCCTGCACTCCCACATCGGGTCCCAGATCTTCGACACCTCGGGCTTCGAGGTCGCCGCCCGCAGGGTGCTGACCCTGCACGCCCGGGTCTCCGAGGAGCTCGGCGTCGAGATGCCCGAGCTCGACCTCGGTGGTGGGTTCGGCATCGCCTACACCACCCAGGACGACCCGTCCGACCCCGCGCAGCTGGCCACCGAGATCACCAAGATCGTCGAGCACGAGTGCCGCGGCTTCGGCCTCGCGGTGCCGGCACTGTCCGTCGAGCCCGGCCGCGCGATCGTCGGCCCGGCGATGTGCACGGTCTACGAGGTCGGCACCGTGAAGCCGGTCGAGCTCGACGCGGGGGCGGTGCGCACCTACGTCTCCGTCGACGGCGGGATGAGCGACAACATCCGCACCGCGTTGTACGACGCCGACTACTCGTGCACGATCGCCTCCCGCCGCAGCGACGCCCCAGCGGTGCTCGGCCGGGTCGTGGGCAAGCACTGCGAGGCCGGTGACATCCTCGTCAAGGACGAGTTCGTCCCGGGTGACCTCACGCCGGGCGACCTCGTGGCCGTGCCCGGCACGGGTGCGTACTGCCGCTCGATGGCGAGCAACTACAACCACGCCCTGCGGCCGCCGGTCGTCGCGGTCGAGGGCGGAGTCGCCACGGTCGTCGTACGCCGGGAGACCGAGGACGACCTGCTGCGCACGGACGTGGGGGCCTGGTGACCGCTCGTCTCAGCCTCCGGACGTCGCCGCGGAAGCCTGCGGCGTGCAAGGGACATGACCCAAGATGAACGGTATGGACGCCAAGAGCTACGACGACCCGGCGCGCCCACCCCTGCGGCTTGCCCTGCTCGGCTGCGGCTCCGTGGGCAGCCAGGTGGTGCGGCTGCTCCGCGAGCACGCCGACGACCTGACGGCCCGGGTCGGCGCCCCGATCGAGCTGGTGGGAGTCGCCGTACGCCGGCTCGACGCGAAGCGTGAGGTCGAGGTGGCCCCGGAGCTCCTGACCACCGACGCCGCGGGCCTGGTCGCCCGCGACGACGTGGACCTCGTGGTCGAGGTGATCGGCGGCATCGAGCCCGCACGGTCGCTGATCCTGGCCGCACTCGACAACGGCGCCTCGGTGGTCACCGCCAACAAGGCCCTCATCGCCGAGGACGGGGAGACCCTCTTCGCCGCGGCACGCAAGGCCGGACGCGACCTCTACTACGAGGCCGCGGTGGCCGGTGCGATCCCGATCCTGCGGCCGCTGCGCGAGTCGCTCGCCGGCGACAAGGTCCGCAAGGTCCTCGGGATCGTCAACGGCACCACCAACTTCATCCTCGACAAGATGGACTCCTCCGGCGCGGGCTTCAGCGAGGCCCTCGAGGAGGCGCAGGAGCTCGGGTACGCCGAGGCCGACCCGACCGCCGACGTGGAGGGGTACGACGCCGCCGCCAAGGCAGCGATCCTCGCCAGCATCGCCTTCCACACCCGGGTCACGGCCGCCGACGTCTACCGGGAAGGGATCGCCGAGGTGACCGCGGCCGACGTCGCGTCGGCCCGGGACATGGGCAGCGTGGTCAAGCTGCTGGCGATCTGCGAGCTGACCGAGGGTGCCGACGGCCCGGCCGTCTCGGCCCGGGTACACCCCGCGATGATCCCGCGGACCCACCCGCTCGCCAGCGTCCGCGAGGCCTACAACGCGGTGTTCGTCGAGAGCGACGCCGCCGGGCAGCTCATGTTCTACGGCCCCGGTGCCGGGGGTGCGCCCACCGCCAGCGCCGTGCTCGGCGACCTGGTCACCGTCGCCCGTAACCGGCTCGACGACGTCCGCGGCGTGGGGGAGTCCGACTACGCCCAGTGCGAGGTGCTTCCGATGGGCAGCACCAGCACCCGCTACCACGTCGCCTTCGACGTCGACGACAAGGCAGGTGTGCTCGCCCAGATCGCACAGGTCTTCGCCGAGCACGGGGTCTCGCTCCAGACCGTGCGCCAGGAGGGTCGTGGTGACGACGCGCAGCTCGTCGTGGTCTCCCACCGGGCGACGGACGCCGCGCTGTCGGCGACGGTCGAGGCGCTGCGCAGCATGCCGTTCGTCCACGACGTGTCGTCGATCATGAGAGTTGAAGGGGAGAGCGAATGAGCACTCCGACCGCCCACCAGTGGCGTGGGGTCATGGAGGAGTACGCCGACTGGCTCGACCTGCCCGACGGCACGCCGACGATCACCCTGCGCGAGGGCGGCACCCCGCTCGTCGACAGCCGCTGGCTCTCCGAGCTGACCGGGGCCGACGTCTGGCTGAAGGTCGAGGGCAACAACCCGACCGGATCGTTCAAGGACCGAGGCATGACCGTCGCCCTGTCCGTCGCCGTGGGCGAGGGTGCCGAGGCCGTGGTCTGTGCCTCGACCGGGAACACATCGGCGTCCATGGCCGCCTACGCCGCCCGCGCCCAGGTCAAGCCCCTGGTGCTGATCCCCCAGGGCAAGATCGCCGCCGGCAAGCTGGCTCAGGCCATCGTCCACGGGGCCCAGGTGATCCAGGTGCTGGGAAACTTCGACGACTGCCTGCGCATCTCGCGCGACCTCGCCGACAAGTACCCCGTCGCGTTGGTGAACTCGGTGAACCCGATGCGCCTGGAGGGACAGAAGACCGCGTCCTTCGAGATCGTCGACTTCCTCGGTGACGCGCCGGACGTCCACGTGCTGCCCGTCGGGAACGCCGGAAACATCTCCGCCTACTGGAAGGGCTACCGAGAGTACGAGAGCGCCGGCCGCAGCAGCCGCCTGCCCCGGATGCTCGGCTGGCAGGCCTCGGGCGCGGCGCCGTTCGTCAAGGGCGGGCCGGTACGCGACCCCGACACCGTCGCGTCCGCCATCCGGATCGGCAACCCCGCCTCGTGGGACCTCGCGGTCGAGGCGGCCACCAGCTCGGGCGGCCGGTTCCGCGCCGTGACCGACGAGGAGATCCTCGCCGCTCAGCGCAAGCTGGCGCAGGAGGACGGGGTCTTCGTCGAGCCGGCCTCCGCGGCCGGCGTGGCCGGGGTCCTCCAGGACCTCGCTCACGGCGAGAGCTTCGCCGGGTCCACGATGGTCGTCACGGTCACCGGGCACGGGCTCAAGGACACCGACACCGCGCTGTCCACCTTCACCGACCTCGTCGACACGGTCGTCGAGCCGGACGTCGACGCCGCCGCGGCGGCGGCCGGCCTCGGCTGACGGTGGCCACCTTCGTGACCGGCGCCGTCGAGGTCTCGGTCCCGGCCACGAGCGCCAACCTGGGCCCGGGCTACGACTCGCTCGGGCTCGCGCTCGGTCTCCGCGACGTCCTCAGCGGTGAGATCACCGTGGACGACGGGCTGGAGGTGACCGTGTCGGGCACGGACGCCGACTCGGTCCCCCTGGACGAGAGTCACCTGGTGTACCGCGCCATGCGGGCGGCCTTCCACGAGATGGGCTGTCAGGTCCCCGGTGTCCGCCTCCACTGCCGTAACGCGATCCCGCACGGCAGGGGCCTGGGCTCCTCGTCGGCCGCGATCGTCGGTGGGATCTGCCTGGCCCGCGGGCTGGTCGCCGGCGGTTCTCTGCTGATGGACGACGACGCGGTCTTCGAGCTCGCGGCGCGGATGGAGGGTCACCCCGACAACGTGGCGCCCGCCTTCTACGGTGGCTTCACGATCGCGTTGTCCGAGGGGGACAGGTTCAGCGCCACGAGCGTCACGGTGGACCCGCGGGTGGGGGTGGTGGCCTTCGTCCCCCCGGAGCCGCTGCGGACCTCGGTCGCCCGGGGCCTGCTGCCTGCCACGGTGCCGCACGCGGACGCGGCCGCCGACGCGGGGCGCGCCGCCCTGCTCGTGGTCGCGCTGAGCGGGCGCCCGGAGCTGCTGCTGCCCGCGACGCAGGACTTCCTGCACCAGGCCTACCGCGAGCCGGCCATGCCGGAGAGCCTCCGTCTCATGACGGAGCTGCGGGAGGGTGGGGTCGCCGCCGTGGTCTCCGGGGCGGGCCCCACCGTGCTCGCGTTCGTGGACGCCTCGACCCGGCCGAAGGTACGTGGCTGCGCACCCGTCGGCTGGGAGGTCCTCGACCTCGACGTCGAGTCGCACGGTGCCACGCTCACGTCGTAGCGGAAAGCACCGTCCACGAGGGAAGGATGGTGCATCTCGCTCCATCTGCACGGCGGCGTTCGGCCGGGAGCCCGGGTCGAACGCCGACCTTGTGATGTGCGCGACGTCGTCGGTCTCAGGAGTGCTAGGCTGCAGGTGCGCCACCAGAACAGCCCGTGGCAGCCACTGGGCTGATCCGCCGACGGTGCAATCCCTTCCTCGTATCTCCGTTCCGGAGCATGCCGGTCCTCCAGCGACCCCTGCCCCGGGCGTACGCAGGAACATCCAACACACATCGGCCACCGGGCTCACCGGGTCGGCCGCGAACGTGGGAAGGACCTCACGTGACGGAAACCACCGAAGCTGCTCCCAAGCGCCGTTCAGGCGGGTTGAGCGGCATGCTGCTACCTGAGCTCAAGCAGGTTGCGGCCGGTCTCGGCATCAAGGGCGTCGGGGGCATGCGCAAGAGCCAGCTGATCGATGCCATCAAGGCTGCACAGTCGGGCGGCCAGTCGGGCGGCCAGTCGGGCGGCCAGTCGGGCGGCCAGTCGGGCGGCCAGTCGGGCGGCCAGTCGGGCGGCCAGTCGGGCGGCCAGTCCGCGGACAAGAGCGCCCCGGAGGGGCCGACGCGCCCCGCCGAGGACCGGCAGGAGCGCCCGGCCAAGGTCTGTCTCTTATACACATCTGACGCTGC
>DGBP01000082.1:0-10349 GCA_002384855.1 Nocardioidaceae bacterium UBA4001
GACGCCGCCGGAGATGAACTGCTCACGGCCACCACCCGAGCCCACCGGGTCGTAGTTCACGGTCACGTCGGGGTTGGCGGACTGGAAGCCGGCCTGCCACGCCTGCTGGGCGGCCTCCTGCGAGCTGGCGCCGGCGCCGTTGACGGTGCCGGAGAGACCCTCGACGGTCGCCTCGCTGTCGCCGTTACCGGTGTCGCCGCCCTCGTTGCCGGCAGCACATGCGGAGAGGCCGAGAGCGAGGGCGAGGGCCGCGACGCCGGGACCGGCCGCGCGGCGGAGAGAAGAGCGGTTCACTGCGTAACTCCTGTGTTCGGGACGTCGGACGCTTGGTGTTGTCGACTTGGAACGTAGGGAGGCGAGGTGAAGCGATCCTGGGGGTCAGGTGAACGAGAGGTGAACGCTGGCGGGCGAGATCGCGACGCTCAGCCTGAAGTATGACGACCGTCACGTGAACACGTCCGCGGAGGCTTTACGCGGGGTGCTCGGAGAGGTACAAAGAAGGGTTTGTTACCTCTCCGTGACCTTGGTGCTCAGCGGAAGCTGACGTCGTGGTGCTCGGTCGCCATCACGGTGCCACGCCGGTGGTGCACGACGAACACGGCCCCGGGTCGGAGGCTGTGTGGCTCGAGCCCGAGCGTCTCGAACACCATCGGCAGCACCGGCCGGTGGGTGCACAGCACGCTGGCCTCCTTCAGCGAGAGGAGATGCTGCACCTGCTCGGCCACCGTCTCCGGCGTCGCGTCCTCCTCGGACAGGTCGTCGGTGTCCTCCATCTCGAGGTCGGCCACGTCGGCGTACGGCGCCACCGTTGCCCAGCACCTCCGGCTGCTCGAGGTGAGGATGTGGCTGACGCCGTACGCCCCGAGCACCGGCACCACCTGCTCGGCCTGGAACTGCCCGGCCTCGGTGAGGGGGCGCTCCCGGTCGTCCTTCCTCCACGCCTTGCGGGCCTTCGCGCGGCCGTGGCGCAGGATCACCAGGGGGTAGGACTTCTTGCGCACCGGCTCGAGCGCGTCGAGCGTCTGCCGGTCGTAGTCGTAGTGCAGCGTCTGGCGGACCTTGTCCCGTGGGACCCAGGCGACCTCGTCGATCTCGTTGTTCGGCTTGTACGTCGACACGTCGTCGTCGCCGACCACCCGCCCGGCCCAGTAGTGCACCTGCTTCATCCGGCGCTCGCCGCTCTCGATCGGGTAGCGCTGCCGTCCCAGCGGCGGCCCGAGCCGGATGTCGAGCCCGGTCTCCTCGGCCACCTCGCGCACCGCCGCGGTGGTGACGTGCTCGCCGGGGTCGAGCTTGCCCTTGGGGAAGGACCAGTCGTCGTACTTCGGCCGGTGCACGAGCAGGACGTCTCCGCCCTTGCGCGTCACGACCGCGCCGGCAGCGATCACGTCGGGAGGGCGACGGGCAGATTGCGCCATGGCGTTAGTCTCACACCCACTGCCCGCCGGATGGAAAGTGAACCCCCGTGCCGAGACGTGTCGTGGTGATCGTGCTCGCGGCCGCCCTGGTCGCGACGGTCGCGGTAGGGGGCTGGTTCGGTTGGCGGGCGTGGCAGCGTACGGCGCTCGAGGAGGCCGTGGGGACGCTGCCCGAGTCGACGTTGCGGGCCACCTGGACCGACTGGGCGCAGGTCCGGTCGCTGGCCGGCGGCTCGTCGCTCGGGTCGTCCTCGTCGACGCGGGACGTGTCCCGGTTCGTCGACCGCGCCTACGAGCAGGACCTGACCTCCACCTCGGCGGTCGTCGACGGGACCTACGTGCTGAACCGCCGCTTCGGTTTCTCCCCGATCGACGCGACGTGGGAGGCCTACGGGCAGTCGCGCGAGGGCGCCGTCGCCGTGATGCGCTTCGAGGACTCGGTCGACCTCGACGGCGTGGAGCGCAACCTCCGGCGGCTCGGCTACACCCCGCCCTCCGGTGGCGCGGGCTCCGGAGGCGTCTGGGCCGGGTCGGCCGACCTGGTCGCGACGATCGACCTGTCCCTCACCCCCGTCATGCAGAACGTCGTGGTCCTCCCGGGCAAGCGGCTCGTGCTGCTCTCGGACAGTCGGTCCTACGCGTCCGCCGCGGCCTCGGCGGCGACCGGCTCGGCCGAGGGGCTCGACTCGGTGGCCGGAGTCTCCTCCCTGGCCGCGGCCGCGGGGGAGCCGGTGAGCGCCGTCCTCCTCGCCTCCGACTTCGCCTGCGAGGCCGCCGGGATGGCCTCCGCGGACGAGGAGGACCAGGCGGCGGCCGAGGACCTGATCTCGTCGGCGGGAGGGGTCAGCCCCCTGGCCGGTCTGGTGGTCGCCCTCGACCCGGACCGGTCCGTGACGGTCGGCATGCACTTCGAGTCGTCGTCGCAGGCCTCGGGTGATCTCCGTCCGCGCCTCCGGCTGGCGTCCGGGGAGGCGCCTGGGCAGGGTGGGACGTTCGCGGAGCGCTTCCGGGTGGCCGAGGCGGTGGCCGACGGCAACGAGATCGTGCTGGACCTCCGGCCGGCCGAGGACGACAGCCCCCTGCTCAGCGACCTGACCCAGGGGCCCCTGCTCTTCGCCTCCTGCTGAGGGGCGGTCTGCCGGTCAGGTTGCGCGGGCGCCGTACTGACTCCGGCCGACTTGTAGCGAAAAGCACCCGAAGTGGCAGGCAGGTGGTGCTTCTTGCTCCATCTCATGGCGGGTCGGCGACTGACGGACGGCCGATCGGGGCCACCTGCGCGCGTCGCTGCTCCAGGATCCACTCGCGGTGCTCGAGTCGCTCGTCGAGCGAGGCCGAGTCCAGCGGGTCGTCGTACCAGCCATCGGGCACCTGCAGCGTCCAGGACCAGCGAGATCGCGGGAGAGCCAGTGCGCGCACCCTGGCGGCGAGCACGCGGTCGACGAGGCGCTCGATGTCGAGCAGATCCAGGCTGGTCACCTTCACGTACTCGAGGCCCGCCCTGCGGAACCGGTCCTCCCGCACCACGTCGCGGTGATGCCTTCCGGCGCCACGGTGCGCCGCCCCGTCGTACTCTCCGACCAGCCCGGCCACCGGGTCGAAGAGGTCCGCTATCCCGATCAGCCGGCCCTTCAGGTCGAAGACCGGCGCGTTCGGCCGCGGGGCCGGAAGCCCCGCGTCGAGGGTCCACACCAGCCGGAGGCGGGTCTCGGTCGGTGCCCTGCTCTCCTCGGCGGCCATGTCCAGCGCGTCGCGTACCTGGGGGAGGCCGTTCCAACCCGCGCGGCCCTCGAGGTACCGCCGCATGCGGGCGACGGAGCTGAGCTCGGCGGCCGCCATCATGTCCATGGCGACGACCGCCTCACGCACGTCCTCGGCACGGCGCATCGCGTCGAAGGTGGCACGCTCCGGGACAGCGCAGGGCACTCCCCGCAGCACGCGGACCTCGTCGGGCTCGAGCCGGTCGCGCGTCGGTTGGATGCCTGTCCGAGAGCGGAGGTTGTGCTCAGGGCCGCAGGCGAGCGGGACGGGGAGCTCCGTGGCCCCGTCCGTCTGCAGGCCGTCGAAGTAGCCGGCCCCCAACCAGCGGCAGGCGGCCCAGCCGGTGACGGCGCCGCCCTCGGGCAGGTGGACCGCTGCCTCGAGGATCCGCTGCTCGGGAACGGTGGGGTCGACGTGTGCCGGCACGTACATCCCGTGGCCGGTGCGTCGCCACGCACCGCCCCTGGCCTGCCCGCGGGTCGGTCCGTCGAGGCCGGCGGGGTCGAGCGGCACGGGTCGGACCAGACCGGTGGGGTGCTCGCACCTTGCTTTCCATTCGACCGGTGGGGGCATGGCCTCAAGCGTGCCGGTCCCCTGCAGCGCGCGTCGGTCGTCGTCCACAGGGAGCCGGTGGCGCGAGATGGAGCAGAAAGCACCGGCCGGCGGGGGCGGATGGTGCCTTCTGCTCCAAGTAAGGGGGCGGGCGCCGTACGACGGACGGGCGGGCGGGCGCCGTACGACGGACGGGCGGGCGACCACCCGCACATCTAGCGGGTCGAGCGGCGCTTGCTCCCGATCAGGGTGTGCTGCAGGTCGCGCAGGGGCTGCCCCTCGGCGTCGAAGGCGTGCCGCTCCCACTCCCCGGAGGGCTGGAGCCACCAGGACGCGGTGGTCTCGTCGAAGGCGAGGTCGAGCAGCGCCCCCACCTCCTCCACCTGGACGGTCCGGGGGAGCTGGACGAGGGCCTCCACGCGCCGGTCGAGGTTGCGGTGCATGAGGTCGGCCGACCCGATCCAGGCCGCGGGGGTGCCGCCGTTCTCGAACCAGAAGATCCGGCTGTGCTCGAGGAACCGGCCGAGGATCGATCGGACCCGGATGTTGTCCGACAGACCCGGGACGCCCGGGCGCACGGCGCAGATGCCTCGGGTGAGGAGGTCGACCGGGACGCCCGCCTGGGAGGCGAGGTACAGCTCGTCGATCAGGGCCTCGTCGACGATCGAGTTGGCCTTGATCCGGATCCGCGCGGGCTTGCCCGCGGCGTGGTTGGCGACCTCGGCGCGGATCCGCTCGATCAGCCCGGTGCGGACCGAGTCGGGCGCGACGAGGAGGCGCTGGTAGCCGGTGTGACGCGAGAACCCCGAGAGGTTGTTGAACAGGTGCGCGACGTCCTCGCCGATCTCGGGGTCGGCGGTGAGGAGGCCGTAGTCCTCGTACTGGCGTGCGGTCTTGGGGTTGTAGTTGCCGGTCCCGATGTGGGTGTACCGGCGCAGCCCCTCGGGCTCCTCCCGGACGACGAGCGCGAGCTTGCAGTGGGTCTTCAGGCCGATGAGGCCGTACACCACGTGGCAGCCGGCCTGCTCGAGCTTGCGCGCCCAGCGGATGTTCGCCTGCTCGTCGAAGCGTGCCTTGATCTCCACGATCACGAGCACCTGCTTGCCGGCGTCGGCGGCGTCGACGAGGGCGTCGATGATCGGGGAGTCGCCGGAGGTCCGGTAGAGCGTCTGCTTGATCGCGAGCACGTGCGGGTCGTCGGCGGCCTGCTCGATGAACCGCTGCACCGAGGTGGAGAACGAGTCGTAGGGGTGGTGGAGGAGTACGTCGCGCCGCTGCAGCGCCCCGAAGACGTCCACGGGGGACGCCGACTCGACCTCGGCGAGGTCCCGGTGCGTCGAGGGGACGAAGGCGGGGTTCTTCAGCTCCGCGCGGTTGAGGTCGGCGATCACCCCCAGGCCACGCAGGTCGAGCGGCCCGGGGAGCCGGAAGACCTCGGCCCGTGACACCCCGAGCTCGGAGACCAGCAGCTCCAGGATGTGGTCGTTCATGGACTCCTCGACCTCGAGGCGCACGGGCGGACCGAAGCGTCGCCGCAGCAGCTCCTTCTCCAGCGCGGCGAGGAGGTTCTCGGCATCGTCCTCCTCGACCTCGAGGTCCTCGTTGCGAGTCACCCGGAAGGTGTGTACCGCGATCACGTCCATGCCGGGGAAGAGCAGGGTGAGGTGCTCGGCGATGACGTCCTCGAGCGGGACGAACCGCTGCTCGCCGAGGGCGACGAAGCGCGGGAAGATCGGCGGCACCTTCACCCGGGCGAAGTGCTCCTTGCCGCTCTTCGGGTTGCGCACCAGGACGGCCATGTTCAGCGACAGCCCGGAGATGTAGGGGAAGGGGTGCGCCGGGTCGACGGCCAGCGGCGTGAGCACCGGGAAGAGCCGCTCCTTGAACTGCTTCTTCATCTGCTTCTGCTCCTCGCGGGAGAGGTCGGGCCAGCGCAGCAGCTCGATCCCCTCCTTCTCGAGGGCAGGGGTGATCTCGTCGCGGAACAGCGTCGCCTGGCGCTCCATGAGCTCACCGGTCGTGGCCCAGATCTGCTCGAGGACGTCGCGGGGCATGAGACCGGAGGCGGCGCGCACGGCCACCCCGGCGGCGATCCGGCGCTTCAGGCCGGCCACCCGCACCATGAAGAACTCGTCGAGGTTGGAGGAGAAGATCTCGAGGTAGCGCGCTCTCTCCAGCAGCGGCACCGTGTCGTCCTCGGCGAGCTCCAGCACGCGGGTGTTGAAGTGCAGCCAGGACAGCTCCCGGTCGAGGAACCGGTCGTCGGGCAGAGCGGGTGCGGGGGTCTCGAGAGCGGCGTCCATGACCCCATCGTCCCACCGGCGGACGAACGCCGGGTAGACAACGACGGCAGCCGGACCCGGCCCGGTATCTTGCGCGCATGCCGCACGCGTTCGTCGAGAAGGCCGAGCCCGCCGTCCTCCGCGCCCTCATGGCCCTGCCCCGACCGGTGATGCGTGCCCTCGCCGGCCGGCCGGTCGTCGTCGACGGCCAGATGCTCGACACCGAGACCCAGCTCATGCTCCGCCTGCAGCGGCTCACGGGCGAGCCGGCGGCCGAGACGCTGCCGATGGAGGACGCGCGGGTGGCCATCCGGCGCCAGGCCCGGATGGTGGGCGGCAACCAGCCGATCGGCCTGGTGCGCGACCTGAGCGTGCCGGGCGCCGAGGAGGAGATCCCGGCGCGCCTCTACGTCCCCCGCGGCCGCGTGGCGAGCCCTCGTCCGTCGCCGCTGCTGTTCTTCGTGCACGGCGGCGGGATGATGTTCGGCGACCTCGACTCCCACGACGCCATGTGCCGATTCCTCGCCGAGCACGCCGACGTCCGGGTGCTGTCGATCGACTACCGCCTCGCGCCGGAGCACCCCTTCCCGGCGGCCGTGGAGGACTGCTGGGCGTCGTTCCAGTGGGTCAGCGAGTACGCCGAGCAGCTCGGCGTCGACCCGGACCGGATCGCGGTGGGTGGCGACTCGGCGGGCGGCTACCTCAGCGCCGTGACGGCGATCCGGGCCGCCGAGGCGGGGCTGCCGGTGGCCTACCAGCTGCTGATCTACCCGGTCACGAACATGGCCGACAAGAGCGACAGCCGGGTGACCTTCGGCGAGGGGTTCTTCCTCACCTCGGCGTTCATGGACCTCGCGGAGGCGTCGTACATCCTCGACCACCACGACCGCCGCGACCCCCGGATCTCGGTGTACTTCCACGACAGCGTCCCGGCGAACCTCGCGCCCGCCTTCGTGGCGACGGCCGGGTTCGACCCCCTGCGCGACGAGGGGGAGGCCTACGCTCAGCTGCTCGCGGAGCGGGGAGTCGAGGTGGAGATGCAGCGCTACCCGGGGTTCATCCACGGCTTCGCCAACGTGGTCGGCGTCGGGCGGAGCAACCGCGACGCGATGCGCTCGATCGCCCAGCGGCTGCGGCGGGCGCTGGCCTGAGGCGGGGCCCCGTTCAGGCCGGGCCGCGGGCGTACATCACGTCGGTGTCCTCGTCGGCGTGGGTGAACCCGAGGCCGGAGTACACCGCGACCGCCGGGGCGTTGTCGGCCTCGACGTAGAGGAGCACCTCGCGCAGCCCCCGCTGCTGCAGGTGGTGCAGCCCGGTCAGCGTGAGCTGCCGGCCCAGGCCCCGGCCCTGTGCCACGGGGGAGATGCCGACGACGTACACCTCACCGACGGCGTCGTCGTGGACCTTGGTCCAGTGGAAGCCCAGCAGCGACGGGCTGTCCACGAGCTGGTCGGCCTCCCCGGGAGGGGCGTCCGCGGGCTCGGCGAGGAAGAACCCCTCAGGGTCGAACCACGGCTCGGCCATCCGCTGCTCGAGGTCGGCGCGCGTCATCGCCCCCTGCTCGGGGTGGTCGACGAACGCCTCCGCGTTGAGCGCGAGGAAGGCGTCCTCGTCCTGGCCCGGCCGGAAGGTGCGTACGACGACCCCGCCCGCCGTCTCGACCGGGGGCAGGGGGTGGTCGGGGGAGAGCGGGCGGCGCATCACCCACAGGTCGCGGACCCGCTCGAGGCCGAGGGACTGGGCCAGCCGGGCCGCGGCGGGCTGGTTGCCGTGGGACCAGGTGGTGACCGGGACGTCTGCGTACGCCCCGAGGGCCTCCTGCGCGAGCGCCCTCCCGACCCCGAGACCGCGCGAGGCCGGTGCGACGGCGAGGCTCAGCGCGACCGAGCCGCCGTCGTGCGAGACCAGCGCGAAGCCGAGCAGCGCGCCCGCGTCGTCACGGGCGACCCACAGCGCCTTGTCCGTCAGGCTGTGGTGCCGCAGCGACAGCAGGGTGGCCTCGTCGAGTGGACTGTTGCCGTCGGTGCGGGTGGCCTCGTCGGCAACGCGTCGTACGTCTTCGACGACGGAGGCAACCGATCGGGCCTCCGATGCGTCTACCTGGTCAGGACCGACTCGCGAGATCGACATCACGCCGCCAACTCTAGGGATGGTGCATGAAGCCGGGATGACGGGGAACGGTGGGACCAGTGCTTTTTCGAGGTTTGGGAGTTTTGTCATGAACGAAGCCGCAGCGCTTGCGTTCGCCGCCGCTGTCCCGTTCCTGCTGCTGGGGCTGCTCCTGTGGCTCGCGCGGCTGGAGGACACCCTCGGCGACGGGCTGGCCGTCCGGGCCCCCGACCCGACACTCACGGTCGACGCCGACGCGGTCCCGCCGATCCCGGCACAGTCAGCCCCGGTCGCAGCGGCCCCGGCGACCGCCGCGGCCTGACTCTCAGCGACGGGTGTCGCGCTCCGCGGTGACCGGTTCGGCACCGTCGGTCTCCGCCGTCTCGGGTGGCACCACGAACCGGTAGCCGACGTTGCGCACCGTCCCGATCAACCTCTCGTTCTCGGGGCCGAGCTTGGCTCTCAGCCGCCGCACGTGGACGTCGACCGTCCGGGTGCCGCCGAAGTAGTCGTAACCCCAGACCTCCTGCACCAGCTGCTGACGTGTGAAGACCCGCCCCGGGTGCTGGGCGAGGAACTTCAGCAGCTCGAACTCCTTGAACGTCAGGTCCAGCGGCCGTCCGCCCAGCTTGGCGGTGTACGACGCGTCGTCGACCGTCACCTCGCCGGAGCGGATCAGGTGGGCCTCCTCGTCGGGGGCCCGGCTCGCCGCGAGGCGCCCGAGCGCCATCCGCAGTCGGGCCTCGACCTCCGCCGGTCCGGCCGTGGAGAGCAGCACGTCGTCCATGCCCCAGTCCACGGCGACCACGGCGAGCCCGCCCTCGGTGACGATGAGCAGCACCGGCTGGTCCGAGCCGGTGGTACGGATCAGCCGGCACAGGTCGCGTGCGTGGGCGAGGTCCTGGCGCCCGTCGACGAGCACCACGTCCGAGCTGGGTGCCTCCAGCAGGGCGCTGCCCTCGGCGGGGAGGATGCGCACCTGGTGGGGGAGCAGGGCCAGCGCGGGCAGGACCTCGGTGGACGGCTGCAGGGCGCCGGTCAGCAGCAGCAGGGTGCTCACGGCACCTCCTCGGGTACGCCGCACGGGCACCCGGCGGCTGTTTGGCCTCGTAGGGCAGGATACCGACATGGCAGAGGCGGTCGGTCCGAACGCGGTCCCCGGCGAGACGGTGCGCGTCCGGTACTGGGCAGGCGCGCGCGCTGCCGCCGGCCTCGCGGAGGAGCCCTTCCCGGCACCCACGACACTCGCCGACCTGCTCGGCGAGGTGGTCGCACGCCACCTCGACCGGCCTCGGCTGAAGGACGTCGTCTCGGTCTGCTCGGTCCTGGTCGGGGACCGCCCGGTCAGTACGTCGGACCCGGCGAACGTCGTGCTCCGCCCCGGTGACACCGTCGAGCTGCTGCCGCCGTTCGCGGGGGGCTGACCGGCCGAGTCGGGCGGATGCCCGCGGCCCCGGACCGTCCCCCGATGGAGTGACGGACATCGTCGGTCCGAACGACGTTTTCTCTTGTGTGCAAGGCGAGTCCCGCCGTGTCGAAAGTAAAATCTCCTGGGTTCCCCGGCTGAACCGGTATCCGCGCGGGCAGTGCCCCGTTGTCTCACCTGTCCCGTCCAACCACAGGCGGCACACATGTTCTGGCCCCGAGCGGGCCGGGGGGAATCCAAAGGGGTACGACCGATGCGCAAGCACAACCTGCTGCGCGTGGCCGCAGCCACGACGGTCGCGGTCTTCATGACCGTGGGCGGTCTTGGTCCGGTGCACGCCGCGAACGACCGGGCCGACGGCCGGGCCAACGGCAGCGACCGGGGCAACAGCGCGAACGCGCCCGAGAAGCACGACCCGGTGACCATCTGTCACGCCAAGGGCAACGGCGATTACGTCGAGATCACCATCGACGACGACGCCTACGAGGCCCACGTCGAGAACCACGGGGACGTCGCGCCGGCGGCGGAGGGCGGCTGCCCGGACACCGCCGGGTCCGACGACAAGGGCAAGGACGAGGAAAAGGGTGACGACAAGGGCGGCGACAAGGGCAACGGCGGTGAGGGCACCGTCCGCGTCGAGGTCTGCCACCTGGTGGGCAACGGTTCGTACCGAGTGATCGAGTTCGACGACTCCGCCCTGGACGCGCACCTCGAGCACGGTGACCTGTACCCGGTGCCGGAGGACGGCTGCCCGGTCCCCGGGGACGGTGGGACCGTCGGCGACGACCAGACCGGCGGCGAGAC
>DGBP01000082.1:10366-43418 GCA_002384855.1 Nocardioidaceae bacterium UBA4001
GCGAGACCGGCGGTGAGACCGGCGTTTACGCGGACGAGGTCCTCGGCACTGAGGCGGAGGCCGGCGACATCGGTGGCGCCGAGGTCGCGGGTGCGGCAGCGGCCAACCGTGCGCCCGCGGCGGTCGCTCCTGCGGCTGCCGCCTCGACCGCCCCGGCGGCGGGCATCCTGCCGGCCACGGGTGCGGGGGACTACACGGTGGCTCTCCTCGCCGGCGGTGCCCTCCTCGCGGCGGGTGGCGTGCTGATCGCGCGCCGGCGGCTGCACGCGGAGGACTGAGGTCACCGCGTGATCTGAGCAGCGACGAGACCCCCGTCTGGGCCCGCCCGGGCTCGGCGGGGGTTTTGCGCGGGATGGTTGAATCTCGAGGGTGAGTGATGGTGCGTGGGTCCTCGTCGTCGTGCTCGTTCTCGCCACGGTGTTCGGCCTCTGGCGGGCAGCGCGCGACGGGCGCTTCCGGGGCACGCACGAGGTCCGCGGCGCCCGGCCCGACCAGCCCCGCGAGGAGGGCGCCGTGAGTGTCCTCGAGGGCGCGGACGTCGAGCACGAGCTCGGCGAACGCGCGACCCTGCTGCAGTTCTCCTCCGCCTTCTGCGCCCCGTGCCGGGTGACCCGGCGGGTGCTCACCGAGGTGGCCGACCTCGTCCCCGGGGTGGTGCACGTGGAGGTGGACGCCGAGCACCACCTGGAGCTGGTCCGGCGGCTCGGGGTGAGCCGGACGCCCACGACGCTGATCCTGGACGGCGCCGGACGCGAGGTGTCCCGAGCCAGCGGGGCGCCGCAGCGCGACGAGGTCATCGCCACCTTGGCGAAGGTGATCTGAGTGACGCGGGTGCTCTACGTCTGCACCGCGAACATCGCCCGGTCGGCCTACGCCGAGGTGATCACCGCCCGCGGCGGCTTCGAGGACCTCGAGGTGAGCAGCGCGGGGACCCACGGGTGGGTCGACCACCCGATGTACGCGCACATGGCCGAGCAGCTGCGTCGGCGCGGCGTGGACCCCACCGGCTTCCGCAGCCGCCGGCTGGCCCCCGCCATGGTCGACGAGGCCGACCTGGTGCTCGCGATGAGCGCAGCGCACCGCAGCTTCGTCCTCCAGGAGCGGCCCGGTGCGGTCAACCGCACGTTCACCCTCGGCCAGCTGGCCGGGGCGCTCGACGCGGTGCCCCGGGACGTTCGCGGTCCCGACGCGGTGGCCGCCGCTCGACGGTTGAGGGCCACGGCGTCCCCGGCCGACGACGTCGAGGACCCGTACGGCCGCGGGCCCGAGGCAGCCGCCACCGTGGCCGACCGGCTCGACGGGCTCCTCGACCGGATCCTCCTCAGACTCTGAGCGGGTGTGTCCCTGGTCGGGAGCAGGCCGCTCACAGTGATCCTGGCGGCAACGGGATCGGGGTCGGGGCCAGCCGCCCCGGACTGACCCTGCGGAGTCTCGTGAGCGTCGGCCACGCCCACCTCGGAGGAGCAGACGGCGCGTTGCGGTGCTGTCGACGGTGTGCTCAAGCACACCCGCCAGACCTCTCCCGGGGAGCCCGCCGTCGGTACGACCTTCGTCGACGATACGAGCCAGGGCTCCATGCCTGGGGAGATCGCCGAGATGGAGGCGCCGCACAGGATCGTCTACCACTGGTGGGAGAAGTCGAAGTCGGGCAAGCTCAAGTTCGAGGGCTGGCCGACCTACCTCCTGCAGCCCTCCGGGGCCGGCGAGACGCTGGTCCGCCATCGCGCCACGCTGGTGTCCTACGGCGTGTGGCGCCTGGGTACACCGATCTGGCGGCGGTTCGCAGTCAGGGAACGCACCATCACGGTCGACGCGCTCAAGGCATCCTTCGAGCGGGGTCCGGGCGCTCCTCCTGGGACCCGGTGAGCCCTCGGCGCCGAACGGTCCGCCATGCGAGACGCGGACCGACGGTTTCGGAACCTGCCGTACCGTTTCCGGCATGTCGACGACACTGCTGACCCGGCGCCGCGCAGTGGACCACTGCCTGGTGCGCTCGGCGCTGTGTCGAATGCGCTGACGGGCTGAGCCGACCCGGGTCGGCCGTCGTGCCCGTGCCCTCGCGTCCAGGCCCTTCCCAGCGCAACGAGAGCCCGCCGCCGTGCGCGCTCTCGGAGGAGATCCTCATGTCCGACACAGCCCCTGCCCGTCTCGTCAGTATCCACGCGGATCCGCGCCACGACGACCCGCCGCGGATCGACCCCCGCGGTCCTCGTCTCGCGGCGTCGCTGACCGCCGTGGTGCTCGCGGCGGTGCTCGTCCTCGCACCGTCCCCCGTGGCCATCGCCCTCCTGCTCGTGCAGACAGCCCTGTTCGCCGCGGGAGCCGTCGGAGGGGTCCAGCGCACGCCGTACGCCTGGCTCTTCCGGCGCCTGGTTCGCCCCCGCCTCGGCCCGCCGTCGGAGCTGGAGGACGCCCGCCCGCCGCGGTTCGCCCAGACCGTGGGGCTCGGCTTCGCGCTCGTCGCCCTGGTCGGCTTCGGTACCGGCCTGACCGTCCTGGGCCTCGTGGCCACCGGGCTCGCGCTCGCCGCGGCCTTCCTCAATGCGGCCTTCGGGTTCTGCCTCGGGTGCGAGCTGTACCTGCTCCTGCGACAGATCGCTCCGCGGCGCTCGCCGGAGGTCGGGAAGACGACCTGAGCCGAGCAGGTGTGGGATCGCCGAAAGCGGGCACCCCGCGCCAGACAGGCAGGACGTGGCCCTCGCGTTGCTTCGCAGCCAACGCGAGGGCCCCGCTTCTCGTCCGGCCGGGTCAGGGGGTCCCGGCACCACTGTCCCTGGACTGCTTCCCGCGGTCCCGCGGCCCAAACCGGTGGTCCAGACGGCCCGGCGGCGGGGAGGACAGCGGGTCTCGTAGGGTGTCGGGCCATGGATCGACCGCGCGACGACGACTTCGCCGAGGCCTACCGGCTCGGCTACGAGCGTGCGCGCCGCAGCGAGGAGCCGACCGTGCGGCTCAGCCTCGGCGAGGAGCTGCTCGGTGCCTTCGACGACCCGGCGCCCGAACGTCCGGCCCCCGCCGTCGTACCCGCCCCGGCTCCGGCACCGGCCTCCACGGACGCGAACCCCTCCCGGTCCCGCCGCACCGCCCTGCTGGTCGGCGGCACGGCAGCTGCCGTCGTCGTCCTGCTCGGGGGGGCCTTCGGAGTGGGCAGACTGGTGGCCGGCGGCGACCAGGCGGCCGGCACGAATGAGGCGGCTGCGACCGGCGACACGGCGGGGACGGGCAGCACGGAGGGCGAGCCCCCGGCGGCGTACGACGGTCCGGTGCAGGCCGTGGGCATCACCGGTTCGACCGCGACCTGCCATGCCGGTGGCAGCGTGGACGCCGCGGGCAACCGGGTCACCTACGAGCCGGCGCGCGCGCACGACTCGGACCTGAGCACGGCGTGGCGCTGTCCCGGGGACGGCAGAGGCGAACGGCTCACCCTGACGCTGCCCGACAGCACCGTGGTCGCGCAGGTCGGTCTCGTCCCGGGGTACGCCAAGACGGACCCGGTCAGCGGCGAGGACCGCTACGCGCAGAACAACCGGATCACCCGGGTGCGCTGGCACTTCGACGACGGCTCGTCCCGCGTGCAGCGGATGCGCGGCAACCCGGGCGACCGGAGCCTGCGCACGCTCCGGATCCCCGAGACCGTCACGAGCTGGGTCGAGCTGGAGATCCTCGCCTCAGCGGCCGGTCCGCGGGACACCGTGGCGGTCAGCGAGGTGGCCGTCGCGGTGCCCGCGGGCTGAGCCCGGGAAACCGCCCGGGGGTCAGAGCTTGCGCTTACGGCCCGGCTCGGGGGCGTAGCCGTAGCCGTACCCGTAGCCGTAGATGTCGCCCCTGCCGCGCCGGCGCACCGGGACCATGTTGAACACGACCCCGAGGGCCTTCGCGTCGACCCCCGCGAGCCGCTCGAGGGAGTGGCGCAGCTGTTCGCGCGTGGTCTTGCTGTGGCGCACCACCACGAGCGCGCCGTCCGCCTGGGCACCGAGGAGTGCCGCGTCGGTGACCGGCAGCAGCGGTGGGGCGTCCATCACGATGACGTCGTACTCCTTGCGGGCGAGGTCGACCACGTCGGACATCGCCCGGGACTGGAGCAGCTCGGACGGGTTCGGCGGGATCGCGCCGCTGGCCAGGACGGTGAGGTTCTCCACCGGGGCCGACTGCACGGCGTTCGCGAGGGAGATGGAGCCGATCAGCACGTTGGTCAGTCCGACGGCCGGCTCGAGGTCGAACATGGAGGCGACCTGCGGCCGGCGCAGGTCGCCGTCGATCATCAGGACGCGCTCGCCGGCCTGGGCAAGCGCGATCGCGAGGTTGCAGGCGGTGGTGGTCTTGCCCTCGCCCGGGACCGAGCTGGTGACCACGAAGACCTTGCTGTCCCGGTCGATGTCGACGAACTGCATGTTCGTGCGCAGCACCCGGAAGGCCTCCACGCGAGGGGCGTGCGGGTCGAGGCTGGTGATCAGGGGCGCCTTGACGGCCTTGGAGTCGAAGGCGATGTCGACCATCAGCGGTGCGTCGGTCAGTCCGGCGATGTCCTCGTTGGTCTTCACGCTTGTGTCGAGGAGCTCACGCAGCACCGCCAGGCCGAGGCCGAGCAGGAGGCCGAGCACCGCCGCGAGACCGAGGTTACGGACCGGCTGCGGGGACACCGGCGCCGTGGGCTCGGTGGCGTTGTCGATGATGCTGAGCTTGATGGTGGCGTTCGCCCGGCCGGGAGGGGTCTCGAGCTCCTCGACGAAGAGGGTGAGCTCCTCGGCAGTGGTCTGTGCCAGCTGTTGCGCCAGAGCCGGGTCCGCGTCGGTGACGGTGAGGTCCAGGTTGACCGTCTCGGGGACCACGGTGGCATCGATCTTCTCCGCGAGCTCGGCGGGCTCCAGGTCGAGGTCGAGCCGCTCGATGACCCGGCGGGACAGCTCCTGACCGGTGGTCAGCTCGGCGTACGACGTGATCCGCTGTGCCGAGAAGAGGCTGCCCTGGTAGGCCTCACCGCTGTTGCTCGGCGTCGTCGAGACGAACAGACCTGCCGTGGAGGCGTACTGCGGGGTCATGTTGAAGGTGACCGCCGCTGCCACGCCGACGGCCACCACGACGCTGCTGACGATCAGCAACCAGCGGCGCCGCATGATGCGCAGGTAGTCGCGCAGCTCCACCAGGTCCCTCGTTTCCTCTGGCGATGTGGTCGTCACGGGACCAGGTGGGCCCGGTCCCGCCGCGCCCACCCTATCGGGCCACAGCCGCCCGGCCGCTGTCAGGCACTCTCGAGGACCAGGGTGACCGGCCCGTCGTTGACCAGCGACACCTGCATGTCCGCGCCGAACCGCCCGCGCGCGACCGTCGCGCCGAGCCGCTCGAGCTCGGCACAGACCGCCTCGTAGACGGGCTCCGAGACCGGGCCGGGCGCCGCGGCGTTCCAGGTGGGCCGGCGTCCCTTGCGGGCGTTGCCGTAGAGCGTGAACTGGCTGACCGCGAGGATCGGCGCCGCGAGCTCGGAGGCGGACCGCTCCTCGCGCATGATCCGCAGCTCCCAGATCTTGCGCGCCATCCAGGCCACCTCGGGTGGGCCGTCGTCGTGGGTGACTCCGAGGAGCACGACGAGGCCGGGGCCGTCGATCGACCCGACCACCTCGCCGTCGACCGACACGGAGGCGGACAGGACTCGTTGGACGACCGCGCGCACGGTCCGGAAGGCTACCCCTGCGGGGGCGGTAGCGACATGCGACGATGTCGCGCATGAGCACCGCCGCCACCAAGCTCCTCGTCACCGTCGCGCCGACCGGCGCCGAGACGGCCAAGGAGGACGTGCCCCAGCTGCCCACGACGCTCGAGGAGCTCGTCGAGACCGCCCAGCGCTGTGAGGCCGCCGGCGCGGCGATGGTCCACGTGCACATCCGCGACGACGAGCACAGGCCGACCCTCGACCTCGGCCGGCTCACCGCGACCGTCGATGCCCTGCACGAGCAGACGAACCTCGTCGTACAGCTCTCCACCGGCGGCTCGGTGCACGACCCCCTCGAGAACCGGCTCAAGGTGCTGGACGCCCAGCCGGACTCGTGCTCGCTGACGATGGGTACGACCAACTTCGGCGACGACGTCTTCTCCAACCCGTGGCCGTTCATCACCGAGCTCTACCGGCTCTCCCAGGAGCGGGAGGTGGTGCCGGAGTTCGAGCTGTTCGATCTCGGCCACGTCCACGCCCTGCACCGCCTGCTCGACAAGTACGGCCTGCCGTTCGGCGGACGGGTTCACTGCGACCTCGTGATGGGTGTCCCGGGCGGCATGCCGGGTACCGTCGACGCACTCGTCGCGGCCGTCAACGGCCTCCCCGACGCGGTCACCTCCTGGTCGGCGACCGGGATCGGCCGGTCGACGCTGGCCGTGGGGCTCGCCGCGCTGAGCAAGGGCGGCCACCTCCGCGTCGGCATGGAGGACGTCCTCACTCTGGCAAAGGGCGTCCCGGTCGAGCACAACGCCCAGCTCGTCGAGCGTGCCGTGGCGATGGGACGTCTCGCCCAGCGCGAGCCGATGACGTGTGACGAAGCCCGCGACCTGCTCCGGGTCAAGCGCCGTTAGACTCCGACCCATGGAAGCTGTGTTCATCGCCCTGATGGCGGCCGTCGTCCTGCTCAGCGGGTTCGTCTCGGTCCTGGTCGTGTACAAGCTCATGAAGGCCGACAACTCCTGAGCATGCCTTTCGAGCTCCCCGACAACCTGCACCCCGACTGCGCCCCGATCGCGTGGTTGCTCGGCACGTGGCGCGGCAACGGCCACGGTGACTACCCGACGATCGAGCCGTTCCAGTTCGGGCAGGAGGTCATCTTCACCCACGACGGCCGCCCGTTCTTCCACTACATGAGCCGCGCCTGGATCGTCGACGAGCAGGGCAACAAGGTCCGCGACGCGGCGATCGAGACCGGGTTCTTCCGGCCCAAGGCCGACGGCAACCTCGAGGTCGTGCTGGCCCACAACACCGGGTTCATCGAGATCTGGTACGGCCACGCCGAGGGCGCGAAGGTAGAGATCGCCACCGACGCGGTCGGCCGCACCGAGACCGCCAAGGAGGTCACGGCCGGCCACCGCCTCTACGGCCTCGTCGAGGGCGACCTGCTGTGGACCTACGACATGGCCGCGGTCGGTCAGCAGCTCCAGCCCCACCTCTGGGGCCGGCTCGTCCGCCAGTAGGCGCGGTCGCTTTCCCACGTTCACCTGGGAAAGCAGGACCTACCTCGACGAATACATCGCGGTAGGTGCCGGTCGTTCAAGGTAAGTGGCTGCCCGGACAGCACCCGGCGGTCGTCCCGAGCCGGGCGTAACCCCGCGGCAGGGGTCGGCGTTGAACCCTCGTCACCGAACGAGGAGTCAGCCCCAATGCGCCGTACCACCGTCCTGCCCGCCGCCGCTGCGCTCGCCGCCGTCGCCCTCGTCGCCGGGTCGTCCGCCGGGTCCTCTGCCGGGTCCTTCGCGGGTGCCGCCGGGTCGTCACCCGCTGCGTCCGAAGGCTCGAGCAGGCCCGCCGCCGCTGGTACGACGGCCGGGACGCGCGACGTGATGTTCGTCGGCAACAACTGGGAGGGGACCGCGACGGTCGTCGACGCGAGGACCTACGAGCCGCTGCGGACGGTCGACATGGTCCCCGACAAGGACGAGCGCATGCGCGAGATCCTCGCCAGCCCCGACAAGCTCGCCTTCTACCTCGCGATCCAGCAGGGGGTCGGCGAGGGCCACGACCAGTACACCGACGACATGTTCACCACCCACGACGGGCAGATGGTCGCGGTGAGCCGGCCGAGCTTCGCCGACGTCGTCGGTATCGACCTGGCCAGCGGGGAGATCCTGTGGCGCTTCCCGATGGAGGGCTACCGCGCCGACCACATGGGCGTCTCGCCCGACGGCGAGCGGCTGCTCGTGAGCGACTCCACCGCCAACAAGGTCCACGAGCTCGACCTCCGCACGGGCGAGAAGCTGCGGGAGTTCCCCAGCGGGGACACCCCGCACGAGAACAACTACACCGCCGACGGCAGCCGGATCTTCCACGCCAGCATCGGGCGGGTGTACACCCCGGTCGACCGCCCCGAGCTCGGCGCCGCCTACGACACCGCCAAGGGCGAGCGGGTCTTCCAGATCGTGCGCGACAGCGACCTGGAGATCCTGCAGCGCTGGGACATGGGCAAGGAGCTCGCCGAGGCGGGCTACCCCGGCATGGAGTCCGCCGTCCGGCCCATGGCGGTCGCCCCGGACGAGCGGTTCGTCTACCTCCAGGTCTCCTTCTTCCACGGCTTCGTGGAGTTCGACACCCAGGCGGCCGACCCCGAGCAGACCTACGAGGGGGAGCCGACGGTCGGCAAGGTACGTCGCGTCGTCCCCCTGCCCGACCGGACCGACGGCCTGCCGCGCGAGCAGTACGTCCTGGACTCGGCCCACCACGGTCTCGCGATGAACGAGCGCGGCACGACGCTCTGCGCGGCCGGCACCATGTCGGACTACGCCGCGATCGTGGACCGTACGACGCTGCAGCACGAGATCGTCGACGTCGGGGCCAAGCCGTACTGGTCCACCAACGGCGTGACCGGCGAGGAGTGCTGGGTCTCGGTCAGCGGCGACGACAAGGTGGTCGTGATCGACTACCGCGACGCCTCCGTGCTCGCCGAGATCCCGGTCGGTGACCACCCCCAGCGCGTCCGTCTCGGCACGGTGGCCGGTGACGTGCTGAGGTCCTGGGGCGGCTGACCGGCCTCTAGGCTGCGCCGGCGGCCTGCGCCCAGGACATCTCGGTGCGCTCGATGAGGTCCTTGACCACGCCCTCGACCGAGCCGGAGGCCTCGAAGGCCGAGCGCTGGCGGGCGGCACCGGAGCCGCGCGACAGCAGCCGCTCGAAGGTGTCCTCGGTCCACTCCCAGTCGCCGGCCTCGCGCAGCGCGGGCTCGACGAAGGAGCGCAGTGCCTCGAACACCTGACGGGCGGGGGCGACCTCGCGGGTCAGCGGGTTGACGAGCTGGTCGGTGACCCCGAACCGGGAGGCGCGGTAGCCCGCGGCGCGCAGCAGGTCGCTGCGCCACTCGGGGCCGTCGGTGCCCTGCGCGGCGGTCTCCACGAGCGCACGGCCGAGCGTCGCGACGAGCGCGGCGTCCTCGACCTCGGTGCACACGTCGGCGACCCGGATCTCCAGGGTCGGGTAGGTCGCGGACAGCCGCGCGTCGAGGTAGATCATCCCGTCGTCGGCGGCCGCGCCCCACTCGATCATCCGGGCCAGCGTCGCGCGGTAGGACTCGACGTCACCGAACGGCTCGGCCGGGCCGCTGGTGGGCCAGCGGTTCCAGGTCTGCGACCGCCAGCTCGCGTGGCGGGTGTCGCGGCCCTCGAAGAACGGGGAGTTCGCGCTGATCGCGAGCAGGGTCGGCAGCCAGGGCCGGATTCCGTCCAGGGCACGCACACCCTCCTCCTCGCTGTGGATGTCGACGTGCACGTGCATCCCGCACAGGAACGACTGCCGGCTCATCTCGCCGTACTCGTCGGCCAGGCGCAGGTAGCGGTCCTTGCGGGTGACGACCGGCTCCGGCGAGCTCAGCACGGGAGTGGGTACGGCGACCGCGGCCGCCCCGGCGCTCCGGGCCGCCTCGCCGACCGCGCACCGGCCCCGCACGATCTCGGGGAGCAGCTCGGAGACCCGCTCGACCGGCTTGGTCGCGGTCTCGATCTGCTGGAGGAAGAGCTCCTGGTCGACCGGGGCCTCGGTCGCGGAGGCCTCACCGCGGTCGACCGCCTCCTCACGGGCCCGCAGTGCCTTGGCCGAGACACCGGTGACCTGGAAGGTCTCCGGGTCGACCAGCATGAGCTCTTCTTCGACGCCGATCTTGCGCATGGGTGTGTGGACCCTCTCCCTCGTGTGGGGGCCGTCCTGCGTGAGACCGGCCCCATGGCTGACCTGCACGGTGCCCGCATCCGGGCCGGCTCACACCCGTCCCCGGCCGTGGGCGTCGGAGGTCACACCTAGACTCGGGGTCGTGGGTAGCAGGGACTGGCAGGTCACGTTGCGCGAGCGGGGCTATCGCCTCACGCCGCAGCGAGAGCTCGTCCTGCGCGCCGTGGACCGACTGGGCCACGCGACGCCCGACGAGGTGCTCGCCGCGGTGCGCGAGGAGTCCCAGGCGGTCAACATCTCGACGGTCTACCGCACCCTGGAGCTGCTCGAGGAGCTCGGACTGGTGCGGCACAACCACATCAGCGACCGTGCGCCGACGTACCACTCCACCACGACCCCCGACCACGTGCACCTCGTGTGCCGTGAGTGCGGGGGCGTCACCGAGGTGGCGCCGCAGGTCATCGCACCGATGACCGACAAGCTCGAGGAGAAGTACTCCTTCGTCACCGACATCGGTCACCTGACCGTCTTCGGCACGTGTCGCTCCTGTCGGGGCGGGGTAGGTTCTCCGCCATGACCGAGAGTCTGCTCGACTCCGCCGCGAGCCTGGCCGGCAGGCTCGCTCCGGGGGACCTCGACACCACGCTGGCTCAGATCACCGCCGCTGCGGTGGAGCTCATCCCCGACGTGGCGTACGCCTCGATCAGCCTGCGCGACGACGACCGGATCCAGACCGTCAGCGCCACCGACCCGCTTCCCGAGGCGCTCGACGCGCAGCAGTACTCCCTGCAGGAGGGACCCTGCTACGCCGCGGCCACGGACGTCGCCCAGGTGATCGCCCCCGACCTCGCGAACGACCCGCGCTTCATGCGCTACGGCCCGGTGGCGGCGGCGGCCGGCTGCACCGCGCAGGCGGCGTTCCGGCTCTACGACCGGGGCCGCACCCAGGCGGCGCTGAACCTCTACGCCACCCGGGCCGGCGCGTTCGAGGACGTCGCCACGACGGCGGTGCTGTTCCGCAGCGAGGCCGCCGTCGCCATCGCCTACGCCCACGAGATCTCCAACCTCCAGGACGCCCTGGAGACCCGGACCACGATCGGCAAGGCGGTCGGCCTGGTCATGGAGCGCTACCAGCTCAAAGACGAGCGGGCGTTCGCGTTCCTGACCCGGCTCTCCCAGCACCGCAACGTCAAGCTCCGGATCGTCGCGGAGGAGCTGGTCGCCGAGCTCGCCGAGAGCACGGGTCGCGCTGCCGAGCGCAACGGCGCCAGCACGTCCTAGCCGGTCCGGCGGGGTCGGTCCAGCGTGCCGGAGCGCCGCCGTACGGGGGGGTGCCGTACGGGGGGTGCCGTACGGGGGGTGCCGACCTAGGCAAATCGGACCAATCGGTCCGCTCGGGTGCTGCTCCGGGGGTGCTCGGTCCTATGCTGGATCCTTCGGTCTGTTGCGTGAAGGGAGACGGGTGCAATGACCACCGTGCGTCGCCCCGGTCGCGTGCAGAAGATCGCGTACGACGACACGCCCCTGAACTCTCGCAGGCCCGACATCGAGGCCCGCATCGGCTGGCTGCTGGCGATGTCGCGGCTGCACCATCCCGACCACGAGATGGCCGACGGACGCCGCTTCCTCGAGGCCCTCGGTGCGACCGGGTGCACGGCGAGCCGGAGCCTGGTCAGCCGCTGGGAGTCGGGTGAGATCCCGATCTCCTACGAAGGGATGTCCGCCTACGAGCAGGCGCTCGGCCTCGAGTCCGGCCAGATCTCGTCGCTGACCGGCTACATGCGCGCGGCGATTCCCGGGGTCAAGGCGCGGGTGATCCGGCCCGCGCTCGACCCCGCGAGCCCGGAGTTCTCCCGCCGGCTTGACGAGCTGATCGAGCTCGCCGAGGACGGCCACGCCGCCGCACGCGACTGGCAGGACCTCGGCTGGCACCTCGCCGCGGCGCCGCTGGTGCACCTGCGCGCCACGACGTGGGAGACGCTCGCGCACCAGATCGTGAACATCGTGCCCCGGTCGGTGAAGGTGCCCTACCGGCAGTACAGCACCGCCGCGATGAACATCGCCTCGCTCCCGCGTGCCCAGGACTTCCTCACCGACGCCATCGACCGCTACATCCAGACCCCCGGCGTGCAGGTGCTCACGAACCCCACGGGGATCCTCGACTACCTCCCGACCCGTCGGGCCGCCGAGATCATCATCGACTTCGTCGAGGACCCGCCGACGGAGGCGGTCTTCGGCCTCGCGGTGTGGGTCGCCGCCCAGAAGGCGCATCGAGGGGACTTCTCCGCCGAGGAGCGCACGCGGCTCGACATGCTCGTGCTCAAGATGTGGCGCGACAACCCGGCCAAGGCCTCCAACGACCTCGCCGAGCTGATCGCCTCCCTCCCCGAGGGGCTGCGGTCCACGCTCACGGACGCCGCGGCCAAGGCAGGTCGCCGCAAGCTCGGGTACGCCGTCGAGACCGGGGAGGACCTCGCGCCCGGAGCGGCCCGGGGGCTCTCCCAAGAGATCGCCGAGGCGGCCCGCTCCCGGGTGCCCGGCGAGGCGTCGTACGACGAGGACCGGATGCTCGCCCGACTGATGCGCGAGTCGCTCTTCCACCGCGACTCCGAGCGCCGGCACCTCGCCTCGCTGCTGATCTCGGCGTCCCCGTTCGGCGAGGCCGTGGCCGACGGCCTCCTGTCGATGCTCGGCAACGCGACCGTGCCGACGCCGCTGCGCGTGCGCGCCGCGACGCTCGTGCGGTACCTCTCGACCGAGTCGCACCGGCTGCGCATGCTCGGCTTCGTCGAGGACTCCTGCGACGAGGTGGGCACCCCGATCATCCAGGGGATCGGGCACATGTCGTTCACCGAGTTCTCCGACCAGGTCCTCCGCTCGTCGTTGAGCGAGGAGTGGTCGTCCCGGGAGCGCGGGAAGATGTACGCCCTCGGCATGTCCGGCTCACCCGCCCTCGAGGCGATCCTGCGCTCCGGCAGCGCGCCCGGGTGGCAGCGGGTCGCCGCGCAGTGGTGGGTCTCGGTCGGCCCCGCGGTCCGCAGATGACCCAGCACGCTGGGCTGCACAGGCGCCGGGTCGGTGGTCAGACGGTGTCCTCGTGGTCCTTCGCGAGTCGCACCTCGATGCCCGGGCTGACCGCGCGGGCCAGCTCGAGCGCGAGGTCGATGCGCTGCATGAGGTGGGCGCGCCCGAGATCAGGCTCCTGGCCGACCTCGTGCGGGGGCAGGTCGACGGTGAGCTCGAGCGGCACCCCGCGACGGGCAGCCTCACGTGCGGCGTCCGCGACCCCGTCGAGGGACGACTCGTCGTGGTCGACGGCCGCGCTGACCGGGACGGCGTCGGCGACGGTCTCGCACTCCACGCCGGGGAACTCCCGTCGTAGCTGCTCCTCGAGGTAGCGCACCAGCCCGGGGTCGGTCGGGGTGCTGTGGTCGCCCTGGCAGATCTCGTGCACCACCGCGTGCGCGACCGTCTCGATGCGGACGTCGGTCTCGGCCGCCCACCGCTCGACGAGGGCGAAGGCGGTGTCGGCGTCGATGCCGTAGCGGAAGATGAGCACGCCCTTGGCCTGCTCGAGCAGCGCCGCTGCCGCCGTGATCTGGTCGAACTCGTGATCCGGCTCGTTCGAGCCTGCGCCCTCCGGAAGCGGAGAGGCGTCGTCGATGGTCCCCGTCATGGTGTCCTTGCTGGTGCGTCGGCTGTTCGCGCGCCTGTGTCTGAAGCGCCAGCCGTCAGCAAAAGTACCTCCCGGCGGGGACCAGGTCCATAGTCCGGCGGACTCCCCGTGCCGTAATCCGGCCGGCCCCGCGTCCAGTATGAGAGCGGTTCGGGGGTGCGGGGCTCTAGCCTGAGCCGGTGGACAGCACCCGTGAGAACGACGAGGCCACCGGCACCGGTGACCCCTCAGCGGTGTCGTCCACCCAGGAGCTCGCCGGGGCGTTGACGGCGCTGCGTCACCGGGCGGGGATCTCGATCCGTCGCCTCGGGTCGCTCACCGGGATCCCGCCGGCGACCCTGGGCGGGTACTTCAGCGGCCGTCACCTGCCCTCGGTCAGCCAGGGCAGCGCCCTCGAGGACATGCTCGCCGCGCTCGGCGTCACGGAGCCTCAGGAGGTCGAGAGCTGGTTCGAGGCGGTACGACGTCTCCGTGCACGTCCCGCGGCGTCCGCCGGGCCCGAGGTGGCGGGGGCCCCTGACGACCGGCCCAACCCGTACCGCGGGCTTCGCCCCTTCACCGAGGAGCAGGCCGACACGTTCTTCGGTCGCGAGAGCTACGTCGAGGAGGTGCTCAACGTGCTGCGGGGGCAGCGGGACGACCCCGAGTCCTCCGGGCTGGTCGCGCTGGTGGCCCCCTCGGGCGCCGGCAAGTCCTCCCTGCTCTGCAGCGGCATCCTCCCGGCGCTGCGACGGCGCGGCGCCGGGGCGCGGGTGGTCGTCCCGGGCGCCCATCCGATGGTCGCGCTCGACGCCACGCTCGACACGAGCCCTGCCACGGCCCCCGCCGGACCGGACACCGGACCGGACACCGGACCGGACACCGGACCGGACAGCTGGGCAGGCATCGACGTCCTCGTCGTCGACCAGCTCGAGGAGGTGTTCGCGCCGGGCGTGACGTGCGAGGGGCGACGGGCCTTCGTCGACCGGCTGGCCGGGCTCGCCGGGGCGGCCGGCACCAGCGCACACACGGGCCGCCGGACCTTGGTGCTGTTCGGGGTACGCGCCGACTTCTACGGGCTGGTCCTGCGCGAGCCGGTGCTGCTCCCCGCACTGCGCCGCGCCCAGGTGGTGCTCGGGCCGATGACCGAGACGGAGCTGCGCCGGGCGATCGTGGAGCCGGCCCGGACCGTCGGGGTCACCGTCGAGGACGCGCTGGTGGAGCTGCTGCTGCGCGACCTCGCGCCTCGGGGCCTGGCCGCAGCCGCCCACCAACCGGGGGCTCCCCAGGTCGGCGCCCATCAGCCCGGTGCGCTGCCGCTGCTGTCGCACGCGCTGATGACCGCCTGGGAACGGCGCCGTGGCGACCAGCTGACCGTCGGCGACTACGTCGCCACCGGGGGCATCGCCGGGGCGGTCCAGGCCTCGGCCGAGAAGGCCTGGACCGCGCTCCCCGAGCACGGGCGGGCGGTCGCTCGCAGCCTGTTCAGCGCGCTGGTCAACGTCGACGAGGAGGGGTTGCTCACGCGGCGCCGCCTCCGCACCGACGATCTCCGACACCTCGATGACGACGAGGAGGTGCTCGCCGCGGTGCTCGAGAGGTTCATCGCAGCGAGGCTGCTCACCGTCACCGACACGACCGTCGAGATCAGCCACGAGGCGCTGCTCGACGCCTGGCCGCGGCTGTGGGACTGGATCGAGGCCGACCGCGAGGCGCTGCGCGTGCGCCGCCGGGTGGCAAGCGCCGCGGCACTGTGGACCGAGCACCGCCAGGACGACTCCGCGCTGCTCCGGGGGGCCCCGCTCGCCGGCGCGGTCGAGCTGCTCGAGCGTGAGGAGGCCGAGGGCCGGCACGTGCTCACCCCGGCCGAGCGGGCCTTTGTGCTGCGCAGCCGCGACCGAGAAGGAGACGAGCTGCGTGACCAGAGACGCCGCAGCCGCCGGCTCTCGCAGCTGCTCGTCGGCGTCTCTGTCCTGGCGGTCGTCGCCGCGGTGCTGGCGACGTACGCCCTCGACTCCCGCAGCGACGCCCGTCGCCAGCGGGCCGCCGCGACCGAGGCCCGCGACGCCGCCCTGTCCCGCCAGGTCGCCACGGATGCCGAGCGGCTGATGCCGACGTTGCCGATCCTGGCCAAGCAGCTCGCCGTGGTCGCCCACGACATCACGCCCACGTTGAAGGCCAGGTCCGCCCTGCTCGACACGAGCGCGCTACGCGACGCCGCCCGTTTCGTCGGGCCGGAGGGGAGCATGCACGCCTCGGCGTCGACCGACGGGTCTGTCCTGGCCTTCGCCGGGGCGGACGGCAAGGTGCGGGTGTGGCGGCGCGACGACGCAGGTGAGTTCTCCCGTGCGTCCGTGGCGGTCGGCGACCCCATGGGCGGGTTGCTGTTCGCGAGCGCGTTCAGCCCTGACCGGAGGTTGCTCGCCGTGGGCGGGATCAACGGCACGGTCCGGCTGTTCGACGTCGCGAACCCGGCCGTCCCGTGGCAGCTGGCGGTGCTCGACGAGCCGGAGTCCGCCGTACAGTCGCTCGCCTTCAGCCCCGACGGCACCACGCTCGCCGCGGCGACGTCCGACCCGGCCGTCCACCGCTGGGACCTCTCGGGCGACGACGTCGAGCCGCTGAGCCGGCTGACCGGCTTCGACGCCTCCGTGCAGGCGGTCGCGTTCGCCCCCACCGACGACCTCATGGCCACCGGCAGCAACGACGCGACCGTCCGCCTGTGGGACGTGCGCGGCCCCAGCCCCCGGCTGGTCGCCGAGACGACCGCCGGCGACCCCACCAACTTCATCCTCGGCGTGGCGTTCAGCCCCGACGGTGGGATGCTCGCCGCGGGGGCGAAGGACAAGATCGTCCGGTTGTACGACGTCAGCCGCGCGGGCCGGCTCGAGCGGGTCGAGGGCCCGGAGTCCAAGATGGGCAGCTTCGTCAACACGGTCGCGTTCTCCGCCGACGGCGCGCTCCTCGCCGCAGGCGCCTCCGACGGCACCGCCCGGGTCTGGGACGTCGGCACCCGCGACGAGCTGACGCGGGTGCCGGTGCCGGGCAACGTCACGAGCGTCGCGTTCACCGAGGACGACCGCAGCCTGCTGACCGGCTCGCTCGACGGCACCGGCCGCCTGTGGTCCCTGGAGTCCCGCACGGTCGGCGGCCTCGGCGACAACGTGTGGAGCCTCGCCTACGACGGCTCCGGCTCACGGTTGATGGTCGGCCCGGGGACCGGCGACGGGGCGGTGCACGTGTACGACGTCTCGCCGACCGGCGCCCCCGTCCCCGCGATGACGCTGACCGTGCCCGAGTCCGCGGGGCTGCTCGACGGGGCCGCCGCGATGTCGCGTGACGGACGCCTCGTTGCAGGCGGCACTGCCACGGGCCACGTGGTCGTCTGGGAGCTCGACGGGGACCGGTCCCGGCGGGTCGGCGTGCTCGCCCCGTCGACCCAGCTGATCGAGGCGGTCGCCTTCAGCCGAGACGGTCGCCTGCTCGTGTCGATCGGCGACGACGGGGCGGTGGTCGTGCACGACACGTCACGTCTCGTGGAGGGCGCCGCCGCCGAGACCGCACGGGTCGAGGTGGGCACCATCCCGCTGGGTGTGGCCCTCGACCCGGAGGCGTCGCTGCTCGCCGTCACCGGGGCCGACAACCGGGTGCACCTGTGGCGACTCGACGAGTCCGGGGCGGTCGCCGAGGAGCTCGACTCGCTGACCGGCTTCGAGAACTACGCGATCGGGGTGGCCTTCAGCCCCGACGGTGGCCTGCTTGCGGTGGGCAGCAGCGATGCGACCGTCCGGCTGTGGGACGTGTCCGACCCGGGGGCAATCGGCCCGATGGGCCGGCCGGTGACGGGGCCGACCGAGACGGTCTACTCCGTGGCGTGGCACCCTGACGGCGACGAGCTCGCCGCCGTCAGTGCCGACGGCTCGGTGTGGCTGTGGGACGTGACCGAGCCCTCCGAGCCGGTGGCCCGGGCCGTGCTCACCGCCCTGTCCGGCGACGGCTACACCGTGGCGTACGCCCCCGACGGGGCTCGCCTCGCCGCCGCCGGCAGCAGCCGTTCGGTGCGGATCTGGGACACCGACCAGGAGGTGGCCGAGGACACGGTGTGCGCGTCGGCGGGCACACCGATCACCCGTGAGGAGTGGCGGCGCTACGTGCACGGCGCCCGGTTCGACCAGCCCTGCGAGTGACCGGGACCGGTACCGCGCCTCCCGGTCACGGGAGATGCCCGATGCGTCGTGCGGGCTACAGGCGAACAGACGTACGACGGGTGTACGGAGTTGTACGGATGGGGCGAATGGGCTTGGAACGCCGGCGGCAGGCGACTGATAGTGGACCCGGCGAGGGGAGCGCTCAGGTCTTCGGGGCGGGGAGCGGACCTGTCTCGCGGGCCGAGCCAACGGGGGTGCTCGCGAGGCAGCGTCGCTCTCCCGCCCGAAGACCCGCCTCCGCGCCCCACCCCGGCACGCTCCGGTCGGTCCGGAATGTCTCGCCAGGGACCTCCTGCCCTGTCCCTCCGGGGCCCCCGCGACCGACACTGGAGTCGTCGACGACCGTGTGTGGAGGTGCGCGATGAGACTCCTGTCGGGAAGCGTGATGACGCGCAAGGACCACCGGGTCGCCGACGCCTGGCCCGGGCCGTGGACCGGGATCAGCATCAACGCGACCCGGGTGACCTCTGAACGCGCCGGCAAGCTGTGCGCCGGCCGCCTGGCGCGAAAGGCCCGCGAGCTGTGCGACTTCCCGGTGATCGTGGTGTTCGACGCGCCGCCCTACGTCCACCCCGTCGAGGGGCAACCCGGGGTGTACGACGCCCCGCAGCACATCACCTGCATGTGGCCCGCGGACGCCGACCCGCACCGGCTGCTCGAGGTGGTCGTCCCGACCCTGAAGGAACCCACGTCGGAGTACGGGTTCATCCACCACTACTTCGAGTACCTCGACTGGGAGCACGGCCTCGGCGAACTCGTGAACGCGGCGGACCGGCAGTCCGACATCCACCGGGTCAACTGGCGGTAGCGCACGCCGCCCACCACCTGGGCCGTGATCGGTCCGAGCACCGAAGGATCGGGGCGACCCGTCGCACGCCGGATGTGCGGGCCGTAGGCTGGCGCCGACAGAGCAGGACAAGACAGGACGACGTGACGGGAAGAGGTCCGTGGCACTCGACTACGAGGAGCGCCCCTGGGGGTCGTGGCAGGTCATCGACGTGGACCGTGGCTACAAGGTCAAGCGGATCCACGTGAAGCCCGGATGCCGGCTCTCCTACCAGACCCACGAGCACCGCTCCGAGCACTGGGTGGTGGTCTTCGGCATCGCCACCGCGACCGTGGACGGCGAGACGATCGTCGCCGGTCCCGGGCGCAGCGTCGACGTCCCGCAGGGCGCCAAGCACCGCCTGGCCAACGAGTCGACCGAGGAGCTCGTGATCGTCGAGGTCCAGCGTGGCTCGTACACCGGTGAGGACGACATCCGCCGGTTCGAGGACGACTACGGCCGCTGCGAGCCGGCCGAGGGACCCAGGGGCCGCTGAGGCGTCCCGGGCCCACGAGGCCGCCTGAGCAGACCCGGCCGACACCGCCGGAGGTACCCTCGAAGACGTGTCTGCAGCAGCTGAGCCCAGCCCCCTCCTGAAGCTTCCCGACGCCGTGGCCGGTGACGGCATCGACGCCTGCGTCGCCGCGCACTACGGCTCGTTCAACAGGGAGCAGCGCGTCCTCGAGTCCGGCGAGGGCTTCGTCGACCTGTCCCACCGCGGCGTGGTCCGGGTCAGCGGACCCGACCGGCTCACCTGGCTGCACTCGCTCACCAGCCAGCACCTCGAGCGGCTCGAGCCGGGCATCCCCACGGCGACGCTCGTCCTCAGCCCCCAGGGGCACGTGGAGCACGCGATGTACGGCGTCGACGACGGGGAGTCCTTCACCGCCCACGTCGAGCCGGGCCAGACTCCCGCGCTCGTGGAGTTCCTCGACAAGATGCGCTTCATGATGCGCGTCGAGGTCGCCGACGTGACCCAGGAGGTCGCCGTCGCGTGGCGTCCGGCGGCGCGGGTCGAGGGGGCGCCGTACTCCGGCTACGTCTTCGTCCCCCGCAAGGACCTCGCGGCGTTCGCCGAGGCCGCGGGACCTGCCTGCGGCATGTGGGCGTTCGAGGCGCTGCGCATCGCGCGCGGGGAGGCCCGGCTCGGTCTCGACACCGACCACCGCACGATCCCGAACGAGGCCGGCTGGATCGGCACCGCGGTCCACCTCGACAAGGGCTGCTACCGAGGCCAGGAGACCGTGGCGCGTGTCCACACCCTCGGTCGCCCGCCGCGTCGCCTCACGCTGCTGCACCTCGACGGGTCCGACAACCGGCTCCCGGTGCGCGGCGCGGCAGTCCTCCACGGCGGCAAGACCGTCGGCTTCGTGGGTACGTCGGCACGCCACCACGAGCTGGGCCCGATCGCCCTGGCCATGGTCAAGCGCAACGTGCCGCTCGACGTCACGCTCGACGCGGACGGCATCCCCGCCGCCCAGGAGGTCGTCGTCGACCCCGAGGTCGGCCTGCACGTGCGCCCGAACCTTCGGTGATCCGCTCCCGCGACGTTGCGGGGACACTGCTCGTCGGCTACTGGCTCTCGCTCATCCAGCTGCCGGCGCGTCGTCGACGCCGAGGTCGGTGAGCTCCGCAGCGAGCGCCTCCGCGATCTGCCGGTGGCCGGCCTCGCTGGGGTGGACGCCGTCCGGTGCCAGCAACCCCTGGTCCCGAGGCAGCAGGCCCGTCACGTCGACGTAGGACACGCTCTGCTCGGCCGCGACCTCCTCGAGACGGGTCGCCAGTGCCGTGGTCAGCTCCCCGGCCGGCCCGTCGGAGAACGGTGAGAGCAGCACGACCTCCCCCTCGGGGAGCCCGTCGCGCAGCCCGACCACGGTCTTCTCCGCCGCTGCGACGACCTCGTCGACCGGACGGCCCAGGTCGCTCACCCCCGCGGCGAGGACCACCACGTCGGGCGCTCGCTCCAGGGTCTGCTGGACCCGGTCGGGCACCGCCAGCCCGGAGCCCGCGACCAGGTAGCCGCTGCCCCGTGCCGCGTCGGTGACCACGTCCCAGTCCAGCTCCTGGCCGAGGACCTCCGGCCACGGGGCGCCCGGGACACCCGGGGTCTCGGCACTGAACGAGTCGCCGAGCACGACCGCGGTCAGCGTCGTCTGCTCCTCGCCCGAGCCGCCGGTGGAGGGGCTCGACGACCCGGAGGCCTCACCCGAGGGGCCGGCCCCCGACGGCGTGGCCGACGGCGCACCCGACTGGGTGTCCGGGGCTGCACCCGGGGCCGTGGCGACCGAGGAGCCGGGTGGGTCGGGCGGCCAGGTCGTGAGGAGGTACCCCCACGCGCCCACGACGAGAACGGTGGCGACCACGACGGCCACCACTCTCCAGATCCCCTCCCCACGCACCCCCGCACCTTAGTCCGGTCCGGCGACCGCACGGCGGGTGGTGCAGGGGCGTCCCGTCCCGGGTCAAGGGACCGCACGGGACGGGACTTGGTGGTCGCCCTCCGAGGGGGGCGCGAGGTGCGACCACCCACCGTCGAGCGTAGGGCCAGCGGGCACGGTTTCCCTGCCCATTTGTGGGGGCGCGGTCCGGCACGTCGTCCCAACCCGGCACGTCACCGACCCGGCTCCCTTCCCCAGGGCGCCGGGCCGGCCGGAGCACGTCCCTTGCGGTGGAACCCCCTTGCCACCGATGTGCTCCACCGATGAGACGGCCGTGGGCGCGCCCTATGACGCGCCCACGGTCAGATCCTGCAGGTCAGCGGACGACCTTCACCGCAGCCTTCACGACGTCGGCACGCGTGCCGTCCCCGGACCAGGCCGCCCGCACCATCGCCGGCAGGACCACACCGATCCTCGCCTTCCTCGTGACCGCGACCCGCACGGTCACCAGCCGCGCCGTGCCCGCGCCCAGCGTCACCCGCCATCCGGCCGGCGACCGCATCGCCCGGGTCACGTTGCTGGTCCCCGACAGGTAGGTCACCGTCGAGCCGGCCTTCGCCGCGCTGCCCTTGACCGTGAAGGTGTTGGTCACGTTGCCGTCGTTGGCCACGCGTACGTAGAACGTGCGCACCTGGGTACGACGCGCCTGGGTCGCCTTGGTCTGGCCCGCGCCGGTGGTGTTGTACACGTCGTTGCCGACGTAGCCCGAGCTCTTCGCGGTGCTGACCAGACCGTCCGGTCGCTGGTCGCTCGCGGCGATCGTCAGGGTCGTCCGGGGGTCGATGCCGGCAGCGACCCCCGAGACGGGTGTGAGCGAGAGGACGACGGTCTCGGCCGCCTCGGTCGCCGTGTCGTCGAGCATCCCCACCGGCAAGGTCGCCGACCGCTGCCCCGCGGGGAACGTCAGCGTGCCCGGGACGATCGTGTAGTCGGTGCCGAGGAGCGCCGTACCGCCCGCCACCGCGACGTCCACCGTCGCCGGGGCCGAGGCGTCGCCGCTGCGGCGGAGCAGGATGGCGGTGCTGCCACCGTTCTCCGCGGTCGAGTACGACGAGCGTGCGAAGCTGACCTGTGCGGGCAGGAGCTCGAGGGACTGCCTGACGTTCAACCGGCCACCCGTGACGGTCCGGCCGGACAGGGACGCCGCGGCCTCCACGCCGGCCAGCAGTGCGCCCTTGACGTCGGCCACGTCGGCACCGGAGGCCGCGGAGAAGAGCAGGGCCGCCGCCCCCGAGACGTGCGGGGCCGCCATCGAGGTGCCGTCGTAGGTGTCGTAGGCGCCGGCGTAGGAGGCCCGGTGGCAGGTCACCGCGACGTCGTCGACGATCGCCCCGTCGTACTGGGCGCTGCCGTCGCTCACGAGTCGGTAGCGCACGCGCACGCCGGTCTTGCCGCTGTACCTCGCCAGGGAGTCCCGGGCGAGGAACGGCTCGCTGAAGCCGCTCCAGACCCCGCCGCCGAGCAGCCGCCAGGCGCCGCCGGCGACCGAGACCTCCACGCCGAGGGCGTCGTACCCGTCCTCGAGGCTCAGAGCCAGCCCGTAGTCGAGGTTGCAGCCGGACAGCCCGGACAGGTTCATGCCGGAGGACATGGCGACCCAGCTGTTCGTGTTGGCGGCGTAGCTGGTTCCTGGGCTGTCGCTGAGGTAGTGGTTCGACCCGCTTCTCTCTCGGCCCCACCTGCGGGTGCCACCGGTGCTCCAGCGGTCGGTCCAACCGACGTCGTCGAAACCGTCCCTGCGCACGGTGACGTAGGGGACCGTGCTCGTGATGCCGACGCCGGGCGCCGCGAGGTCGACCGTGGTGGCTCCGAAGTTCGAGAACGGCGCGAGCCGGTCGCGGTTGTCGGAGGCAGCGACGCACACGACGTTGGGCAACGCCACGTTGCACGGGAAGACGGCCTGGGTGTCGTTGTCGGTGCCGCTGTTCCCGGCGGCCGCGACGAACAGGGTGTTCGGGGACGCGGCGATCGCGTCGACCACTGCCTGGGAGTAGCTGGTGTTACCGAAGCTCGCGTTCACCACCTGGGCGCCGTTGCCGGCTGCGTACCGGAACGCGGCGGCGACGTGGGCGACGCTTCCCGCGCCCGCGGCGTCGAGGACACGCAGCGGCATGAGGGAGACGGCCCAGGCGACGCCGGTGACGCCCTTCCCGTCGTCGCCGACGGCGCCGATCGTGCCCGCCACGTGCGTGCCGTGCCCGTTGAGGTCGGCGGGGTCGTTGTCTCGCTGCACCCAGTCCCAGCCGCGGACGTCGTCGACGTAGCCGTTGCGGTCGTCGTCGACACCGTTGCCGGCGACCTCGCGGGAGTTCCGCCACATGTTCCCGGCCAGGTCGGGGTGGGCGTGGGTCACACCGCTGTCGACGACCGCGACCGTGATCTTGGAGCTGCCCGTCGTGTGGTCCCAGGCCGCCAGGGCGTCGATGTCCGCGCCTGGTGTACCCGCCACCCCCGCCACGGTCTGGCCGGTGTTGTGCAGGCCCCAGAGCCGGCCGAGCTGCGGGTCGTTCGGGGTGGTGTCGGCTCGGTAGATGTAGTTGGGCTCGGCGTACAGCACGTCCTGGCGCCTCTCCAGCGCCGCCGCGGCCGCCTTGACGCCACCCTCGACCGTGACCAGCTCGAGGCCGGGGACCGGCAGGCGCCTCTCGAGACGTACGCCGGCGGCGGCACGTGCGGAGCTGCGGCGGGCGGCCGTGGCGGAGGGTGCGAAGCGGACGAGCACCTCGCCGGGGACGAACTCCGCCTCGGCCGGTGCGGTCCTCACGTCCGCGAGCTTCGCGTCCCTGTCCTTCGTGGCAGCGTGAGCCGGTCGGTCCACCTCGGTCGCCGACGCCACGGACAGCGGCAGTGCCCCTGCAGCGACCACGGCTCCCGCGACCACGGCGCGGGTGAGGGGACGGGACGTGCGAGGTCTCATGGGTTGCCTTCCCCGAGGGGCAGCGCGAGCGGCCCGAGCAGCGTGAGTCCTCACGCGATGGACTTGGTTGTCGCAAGTATCGGTGAGTCGTCCTGGCTTCGGCGGGGGTTTCGGAAAAGAGTCGGGACGAGTGGGAATAGGCCCTTTTGTCTCCCCAGGACTAGGTAGTACTCACCCGGTCAAGTGGGATGAATGCGTCATGGTGAAGACCCCGCAGAAGCCTTTACGTTGAAGGCATTCCAGCGCACGGTCCGGCGGGCAGAGACCGCCGAGCTCTCGGGGTCAGGTGCGTCTTTCGCAGGGGGAACCATGAACGTTGCGTCACGCCCACGACCGCGAAGTCTGACCCACCGCGCCCGCGCCGCCGCAGCCCTCGCCCTCGTCGCCGGCCTCACCGTCGCCTCGGTCGCCGCCCCGGCCGCTGCCGAGGGTCCGGACGCGGTCCGCATCAACCCGGCGTTCTCCGCCAACGCCCTGCCGGCCAACGACGACGGCTCGACCAGCCTCGTGCCGGTCGGCTTCGACCTCGACTTCTTCGGCAACACCTACAGCCAGGTCTACGTCAACAACAACGGCAACCTCACCTTCGACGGGCCACTGAGCACCTTCACGCCGTCGGCGATGGACCCCAACGGGCTGAAGATCATCGCGGCGTTCTTCGCCGATGTGGACACCCGCGCTGCGGGTTCGGGCCTCACCCGGTACGGCTACGGCACCGGTCAGGTCGACGGCCACGACGCCTTCGGGGCCACCTGGGTCGACGTCGGCTACTTCCCCGCGCGCGACGACAAGCTCAACAGCTTCCAGATCGTCCTGGTCGAGCGGGAGGACGTCGCACCGGGCGCGTTCGACATCGAGCTCAACTACGACAAGGTCCAGTGGGAGAGCGGGACCGCGAGCGGAGGCTCCGGGGGGCTCGGCGGCATCTCCGCCCGGGCCGGCTTCTCCAGCGGCACCGGCACGGCCTTCGAGCTGCCCGGCTCCGGGGTCAACGGCGCGCTGCTCGACACCAACCTGGCCGGCGGCCTGATCTACGGCAGCATCGGCACGACCCAGCTCGGTCGCTACGTGTTCAACGTGCGCAACGGTGTCGTCGTACCGGTCGACAACCCGCCGACCGTGGCCGTCGACAACGCGAGCGTGGGCACCGACGAGGGCACGGAGGCCACGAACACCGGCACCCACTCCGACCCCGACGGCGACCCGGTGACGTTGTCCGCCTCGGTGGGCATCGTGACCGACACCGGCTCGGGAACGTGGTCGTGGAGCCACACGCCTGACGACGGCCCGGCGGACAGCGGTCCGGTGACGGTGACCGCGACGGCCAACGGCCTGTCGAGTACGGCGACCTTCCAGCTCGACGTCGCGAACGTGGCACCGACCGTCACGGCCCTGAGCCCGAGCACCCTGCAGGTCGTGTCCGGGTCGCCGGTCACCTTCCAGGCTGCGGCCACCGACCCGTCCGGCGCCGACACGACCACGGGCTTCGACTGGTCCTTCGACGGTGGGGCGTTCGGGACGAGCGACAGCTTCACCACGTCCTTCGACACCTGTGGCGCCCACACCGTGACCGCGACCGCGAGGGACAAGGACGGCGGGGTCTCGGCACCGTTCACCTCGGCCACCGTCTCCGCGATCGACAGCGGGTTCCTCGCCCCGATCAAGGCCGGGGCGTACAACAAGGTGCAGGGCGGACGGGTCCTGCCGGTCAAGATCAGCGCGGTGTGCGACGGGGCCTTCGACGCCGACCTGGCACCGTCGATCCAGCTGCTCAGCGGCAACACCGACGCCTCGACCGACCCCGGTGACGGCACGACCGACGTGGCCACCGAGTCCGTCTCGAACGCCGACACCACGGGCGTCATGCGCGTCGCGGACGACCACTACATCTACGACCTGCGGATCCCCGCAGCCCCGTCCGGCACGCTGTACACCGTCCGGGTCCGCCCGTTCGGCACCGCCGCCGGCGGCTCGATCTACGCGGTCCTCCAGGTGAGGTAGCAGGCCACCCCCGGGCGCCGGCGGGACCTCGGTCCTGCCGGCGTTCGCACGGGCTCCTACTCCGGCCCGGGGCGCTCGTCGGCGCCCGCGAGCTCGGGGTGCTCGTCGAGCAGGGCGACGACCTGCGCGACGGACAGGGCGGCGGCGTCGTACTCCTCGATGAGCGTGCGCACCCGCTCGAGGTCGTCGGCCGACTCGACGGCCACCCGGTAGCCGGACTTGTCCTCGGGCCAGATGACGTCGCGGGGGTGCGTCCACGGGTTCTCGGGGTCGGCGATGTAGGCGGTGACCATCGCGCGCACCGGTGCCTTGCGTGCCTGTGCGTGCGCCATCGCGAGGGCGCCGATACCGAAGATCTCGAAGTCGAAGCCGCGGGGGAAGCTGCGGATCTGCGTGTTGGAGAGGTACAGCCACGGGTCCTCGGCGGCGAGGTACTGCTCGGCCGCGGTCGCGATCAGCCGCCCGTCGACGAGCGGGGAGTCGGCGGTGACCCGCACGACCACGTCGAGACCGAACCGCGCCGCGGCGTCGTGGAAGCGCTCGAGCACGTCGGTCTCGCTGCCGCGGTGCACGCCCAGGCCACGCGCCGAGGCGACCTCGGCGACCCGGTCGTCGGGGGCCGCGGTGCTCGTGGCCACGACGACCGGCAGGCCGGCGGCCTCGAGGTGGTCGAGGTGGTGCTCGAGCAGCGTCTTCCCGCCGACCTCGGTCAGGATCATCCCGTTCTCGACGGTCGAGGCCTGGGTGGTGATGCCGACCTTGTTCATGGGGGAGGGGCTCCTGCTCGTCGGGGGCGCGCGCCGCGGCGCGGGACCCCCGAATCCTAGGCGACGCGGCTACTCCATCCTCGGGAGCGCCGGGGTGAACTCCAGCGCGACCGACGGCTCGTTGCCCTCGATCTCGTCGGCCGGGTAGTCCGCGGTCGCCCGGTAGGTCTTCCCGTCGAGGATGAGGTCCACGGTGTAGTGGAAGGGGAACCCGCCCAGGTTCGCGGCCTCGTGACCGCGTGCGTCCGGCCCGTCGAAGTAGATCGACCCCTCGGGGCGGCAGTCGTCCCCGGAACGGACCGCGTCGAAGGTCAGGCTCCGGCCGTCGGCCGACTCCACGGCGATCCGGGCCCTCGCCTCCTCCGGCGTCTCGGCGAGGTTGTCGACCGCGATCTCGAGGCCGTAGCTGTCGGGCCTGCCGTCGTGCTCGGCGATCAGCGACATCCGGCTCTCCGGGACGGGCAGCTCACCCTCGACCGGGGTGCGCCACACCAGGTCCGCGATCATGTCACCCCCGCCGTTGGCGAACAGCGAGACCCGGTAGCGCCCCGGGTGGCCGGCGGGGCGAAGCGTGAACCACTGCCCGTCCCGGGTCGGCATGAGGGTCTGGTAGCGGCCGCAGCGGTCGCCGGCCGGTTGGAAGATCGCCTCGAGGTCCCACGCCCGGACGGGCACGAACACCTCGACGACCTCGGGACGGCCGATGTCCGGCGGATCCTGCGCCACCCCGTCGACGCAGCCGGACCCGTAGCACCACGCGTGCGGCCGGAGCACGAGCTCGTGACCGTCGTACCTCAGCCGGAACGGCGGCGGTCCCTCCATGCCGGTGCCGGTGATCTCGGGGCCGGCCGTCGCGGTCTCCCGCACGGTGGGGTCCGGCGCGGGTGTCTCGGTCTCCGGCGGAGCGCCGCCGGTCCCCGGCGCGTCCCCACACCCGGCGAGGAGTGCGACGAGGAGGGCGGCTGCCACGGGCCAGGGCCTCATGGAACTGCGACGCACCGGGCCCACGGCGGGTTCCCTTCTGGACTGCTACTGCTGGGTGGCGTGCTTCTCGAGCTCGGCCCGCATCGACTCGGCGAGCGCGACTGCACCCGACAGCGGCCGGACCATCACGAAGAACTCGTCGACGAGCCCGGCGTCGTCGGTGTGCAGGAAGTCGCAGCCCTCGACCTCCCGGTCCCCGACGCGGGCCCGGAAGACGAGGGCGTGGTCGCGGTCCCCGTCCGCGCCGATCTCCCGCTCGTACCGGAAGTCCTCGAAGACCCGCGACACCGCGTGGAGGATCGTGCCGAGCTCCTCACGGCCGCGATAGGGCCTGTGCACCACCGGGCTCCGGAACTCCACGTCCTCGGTCATCAGCGACAGCACCCGGTCGATGTCCCAGGCCTCGACGGCTTCGCGAAAGGCTTGCATGACCTCACGCTACTGGCCGCACGGGCGACCTCCTGCCTGATCGGGGTATGGCAATCCGGCCCGGGGAGGTGGACGATGGAGCCACGACCGAGGGAGACCCCGATGGAGAGGTACGACGACGGGCTCGACGCCCAGCTGATCGACCCGGTGGTCCTCGACGAGGTGGAGCTGCTCACCGAGATCGTCATCGCCGTCCAGACGTTCGCCCGGCGGCTCAAGCCGGTGGAGGTCGACCGGCTCCTCGGCCTCGCCGACTGAGACTCCCTCCGCGCCGCCCACCGCCTCGAGCCGCCGAGGTCCTCGACCTCAGGCGTCCGGGTGATCGCCGAGCGCGCGCTCGCGCTCCGGGTCATCCCCGGTGTGGTGCTCGCGGTGGGCTGCCTCCTGCTCGCGGCGGCGGCCACGCGCGGGGGTGCCGCCACGGAGGCCGGGACTCGGTGAGCCGCTACGGGACGGGCGAGGTGCCGTTCCTCGGGCCCGGCACCCGCTGAGCGGAGACACCGAGCACCTCGTCGACCTCCGCGGTCGTGAGCTGGCGGGAGAAGGCCTGGACGGCGATGACCACGTCGGTCATCAGGTGGACCTCGTCGAGGAGGTCGGCGTCGTGGAGGCTCACGTCGAGGGAGTCGCGGTGCATCGGGGGCCTCCAAGCCTGAGAAGTTACTTCGCCGACCCCCCGCCAGCTCTGGCGACCGGTGGCCGAGACGCACCGTGCCTCCATGGTGGGCTACGCGGGGCCGGGGAACCATGGCCCGATCGAGCAGTTGCCCGAAATGACCGGGTCATCCTCCGGTGGTGCCGGGTGACTACAGCCGGGGGACCTTGGACCCCTTTACCCAAAACCCGACCTCGCGCTCGCGAGAGGGCCACACTCGGCAGGAGAAGCGGGCCGCCTTTCCGCCCTGCCACCCCAGGAGGCGAGCGAGTCCGGACGCGGCGATCCTGTGCCGGGAGGGGCCATGGGAAAGCGACTCGTCGTCTGTTGTGACGGCACCTGGAACACCCCTGACCAGAACAACGGCGGCCGGGCCTGCCCGACCAACGTCACGAAGCTGGCCCTCTCGGTCGCGCCGGTCGGCGCCGACGGGATGGAGCAGCGGATGTTCTACCACCGGGGCGTGGGCACGCGCCGCTGGGAGCGCGTGCGCGGAGGTGCGTTCGGTCTCGGCCTCTCGCGCAACATCCAGGACGCCTACCGGTTCGTGGTCGAGAACTTCGATCCCGGGGACGAGCTGTTCTTCCTCGGGTTCAGCCGTGGGGCGTACACCGCCCGCAGCACGGTCGGGCTGATCCGCAACGCCGGTGTCCTGCGCCGGGAGCACGTCGACCAGGTCGGCGAGGCGTATCGCCTCTACCGCAGCCGCGCCGACGAGGCGCGGCCGACCGGGACGGAGGCGAAGCTGTTCCGGAAGTCCTACTCCCATGAGACCCGCATCCGGTTCATCGGTGTGTGGGACACCGTCGGCGCGCTCGGCATCCCGCTCAGCGGCCTGCGGTGGGCGAACGCGTTCAACCGGCGCTGGCAGTTCCACGACACCGACCTGAGCACCTCCGTCGACGCCGCCTTCCACGCGCTCGCCGTCGACGAGAAGCGTCCGCCGTTCCAGCCGGCGGTGTGGAACCAGCAGCCGGACGCGCGTAGTCAGCGGCTCGAGCAGGTCTGGTTCAGCGGCACCCACTGCGACGTCGGCGGCGGCACCCCGGACTCGTCGCTGTCGGACCTCGGGCTGCTGTGGATGGCCGACCGGGCGCGCTCGTGCGGCCTCGGCTTCGACGAGGCCCGGTTCAGCCGCGAGGAGACGCCGGGGTCGACGTGCGAGTTCCCGGTCCGGCCCGACCCGTGGGGACCGGTCCACGAGTCGCGGAAGGGCTTCTACCGGCTGCTGCCTCGCTACGACCGGCCGCTCGGCGTGGCGAACGACGGCGAGGAGTACGTCGCCTCCACGACCGTGCAGCGCCGGGAGAAGGACTCCGACTACGCCCCGCCCGGTCTGGTCGCGTACCTCGGAGGCCCGCACCGGGTCATGGACATCTGACCCGGCGGTTCAACCCGCGGCCCTGTCGGCTCGACTCGCTCGGCGGACGCGACCTACAGCCAGCTAGTCCATGTCTTCGAGCTCCTTGTGACGGGTCTCGGGGACGAACTTGATCACGAAGACCAACGAGGCCAGGGCCATCAGCGTGTAGAAGCCGTACGCGAACCACAGGCTGAAGTCGGCCATCGCCGGGAACGTCGTGGAGATGGCGAAGTTCGCCAGCCACTGGGCAGCGGCGGCGACACCGAGCGCGAGGCCACGGATCCGGTTGTTGAACATCTCGCCCAGCAGCACCCACACGGCTGGGCCCCAGGACATGCCGAAGAAGACCACGAACGCGTTGGCGGCGACGAGGGCGGTGGGACCGGCGGCGCCCTCGAGGGACGGCGCCCCGTCGATGACGCGGGCCTGGCTGAACACCCACGCCATCGTGCCGAGGCTCAGGGTCATGCCGACCGAGCCGATCATCAGCAGGCGCCGGCGGCCGATGTGGTCGATCAGCGCGATCGCGACGAGCGTGACCGCGATGTTGGTGATCGAGGTGATCACCGTCTGGGCCAGGGCGTCGTCCTCGGTGAAGCCGACCGCCTGCCAGAGCGTCGAGGAGTAGTAGAAGATGACGTTGATCCCGACGAACTGCTGGAACACCGACAGCGCGATGCCGATCCACACGATCGGGAGCAGGCCGCCCTCGGGCTTCGTCAGCTGCGACCACGAGGACTGGCGCTCCCGCTGGAGGGTCCGCTTGATCTCGCGGATGCGTTCGTCGATGCCGGTCTTGAGGACGGTGGCCAGGACGATGCGGGCGCGCTCCTCCTTGCCCTCCCGCATCAGGTAGCGGGGCGACTCGGGGATGGTGGCCGCGAGGAGCCCGTAGGCGATCGCCGGGACCATCTCGACCAGGAACATCCACCGCCAGGCGTCGAGGCCCAGCCACAGCTCCTCGGCGGAGCCGCCCGCCGCCCCGGCGAGTGCGTAGTCCGACAGCAGGGCGACGAAGATGCCGAGCACGATGGCCAGCTGCTGCAGGGAACCCATCCGTCCGCGGACCACGGCGGGGCTGATCTCGGCGATGTACGCCGGCGCGATCACCGACGCGGCCCCGACGCCGAGGCCACCGATCACGCGCCACAGGATCATGTCGACCGGGCCGAACGCGAGACCCGATCCGATCGCGGAGGCGGTGAACAGGGCGGAGGCGAGGAACATCACCCGCAGCCGGCCCCACCGGTCCGCGAGCCGCCCCGCGAGGTAGGCGCCGGCCATGCAGCCGAGCAGGGCGGACGAGACCACGAAGCCGGTGAGCCCTGCCCCCATGCCGAAGTCGTCGCGCATCGCGTTGACCGCGCCGTTGATGACCGCGGTGTCGAAGCCGAACAGGAAGCCACCGAGCGCGGCCACCGCCGCGAGTCGGATGACCTTTGTCAGGTGGTAGCCGGCCTCGCGCCGGTCCTCGGTGCTCTGCGGGGTAGCCATGGCCGACTCATACCCCAGCGGCGCGGGATCTATGTGGCGCCGGTCACGTGCGCTGTCGGGCTGCGACCCGTATCCGGGCCGCGGCCGGCCGGACCGCCCCTGGCTCACGCGGCCGCCCCCTCCGGGCAGACCCGGCCGTGCAGCGTGCCGGGGGAGCTGCCGAGGGCCATCCGTCGCACCCATCGGAACCGGACCTCTCCGGTGTCCAGGAAGGTGTGGGTGTAGCGCAGGTCGTGGACCCGGCGGTGGTGAAAGCCGCAGAGGGGGATGCCGTTGTCCAGGTCGGTGGCGCCTCCTTCGCTCCACGCGTGGGGGTGGTGGATCTCGCACCAGGCGAAGGGGCGGTCGCAGCCCTCGGCGGCGCAGCTGTCGTAGGTCAGGGACAGAGCCCGGCGCTGGGCGGTGTTGTGCAACCGCGCCTCGCGGCCGAGGTCGAGGACCTCGGACCGGCTGCCGAGGACGGCCGGCACGATGCCGGCGTTGCACGCGAGCCGGCGGGCCTGGCCGGCGGAGACGTGCAGACCTGTGTCGAGCCCGGCCGACCCGAGACCGTTCTGGAGGTGCTCGTAGGAGAGGTGCACCATGACCGTCGCACCGCCGCGACCGAGCCCCTCGGTGGGGAGGTGCTCGAGGAGCTCGACGAAGGCAGCGCCCATCTGCTCGGACCAGTTCATGCCGTTCCCGACCGTGGGGTCGTCGACCGCCTCACCCGCCCTGTTGCGCGCCCAGCGCCGTGGCGCGGACAGGTGCTCCAGTGCCGTGCGGAGCAGGTGGGCCTGGAGCTCGGGGATCACGAACCTGCCGGCGAAGGTGCCGTCCCCGTTGTCGTGAAGAGTCATCCAGGTCTCGCTCTCGGCCCGGGTCTCGTCTTCGTCGAGCATGTCGGCCTCCTGCTCGTCGGCGAGCTCCCGGGAGATCTTCTCCAGCATCCGCCGGCCCACCTGGCGTAGACGTCGCGCGTCCATCCCGCCCAGTGCCTTCTCGACGAGCTGCTCCTCGGCGAGGCGCCGCTGCTCCTCCGTGGCAGTCTGAGGCATCTTGTCGGCGGACCTCACGATCGCGCGGACCTGGTCCTCGTTGATCCGTCCTGCGGCGAAGGCCTCACGAGCGACGTGGTAGTTCTCCTTCAGCTCCTGCGCCAGCCACAGGCCACCCCTCATGACCGCGGCGGTGGAGCCGGTCAGCCGGGCCGCCCACGCGTCGGTGCCCGTGGCGGCCGCCTCGTCGGCGAGCCGGCGCTCGTCGGCCTCGGCCAGCAGCGTCAGCCGGATCGAGGCCAGCTGCGCCTCCATCGCGGTGACCTCCGCGAGTGCCTCCGACAGCTCGAACCGGTCGAGCGCCTCCATCGGCACCGCGAGCGCCGACTCGATGCCGTCGCGTGCGGAGGCCAGGAACCGCCCGATCCTCGGTGGGTGCGTCTGGCCTGCCTTCATGTCGAACAGACTTCCTGGATCTCTGCTTGAGTGCA
>DGBP01000048.1 GCA_002384855.1 Nocardioidaceae bacterium UBA4001
GCCGAGCAGCTGCGCGAGACGCTCCCGTCGCAGGTGCGGGTGCTCGTCGTGGCCGACCACGGCATGGTCGACGCTCCGCCGGAGCACCGGGTCGACGTCGACGACCACCCCGAGCTGACCGACGGCGTGGGCCTGCTCGGCGGCGAGGCGCGGTTCCGCCACCTGTACTGCCGCAGCGGCGCGGTCGACGACGTCGCCTCGACCTGGCGCGAGATCCTCGGCGAGCGTGCGGAGGTCCTCACCCGCGACGAGGCGCTGCGGCGGGGCTGGTTCGGCGAGCTGCACTCCGACGTACGCCCGCGCATCGGCGACGTCCTGGTCGCCTGTCGTGACGACCACGCGGTCCTCAGCCGCTCGGTGTTCCCGGTCGAGACCCGGCTCGTGGGCCTGCACGGGTCGCTCACGTCCGCGGAGATGCTGGTCCCGATGGTCGTGGCCTGACGTGGCATGATGCTCGCCCGTGGCTGAACTCCATTTCTTCACCGGCACCATGGACTCGGGCAAGTCCACCCTCGCCCTGCAGACCAACCACAACCACGCGGCGCGTGACCGGGCCGGGAGGATCTTCACCACGCGCGACCGGGCCGGCGAGGCGACCCTGTCGAGCCGCCTGGGACTCACCCACGAGGCGCTCGAGGTCGAGGAGGACTTCGACTTCTGGGACTTCGTCGTGCACTCGCTGACCCACGGCGCCCGGATCGACTACCTCATCTGCGACGAGGCGCAGTTCTACACCGCCGCGCAGATCGAGCAGCTCGCCCGGGTCGTCGACGAGCTGCAGATCGACGTCTTCGCCTTCGGGATCCTCACCGACTTCCGGTCCCGGCTCTTCCCCGGGTCCGCGCGGCTGGTCGAGCTCGCCGACCGGATGAACGTGCTCCAGGTCGAGGCCCTGTGCTGGTGCGGAAAGCGTGCCACCCACAACGCCCGCACCGAGAACGGCGTCATGGTGACCGAGGGCGAGCAGATCGTCGTGGGTGACACCGATGCCGGCGAGGCGGCGGACGCCGAGGCGGCCGTCGTCGGCTACGAGGTTCTGTGCCGCCAGCACCACCGCCGCAAGCTCACCGCGGCCCGCGCCAAGGCGGTCTCGATGGTCCCCGACCCGCTGCCCTTCGACTGAGGGTCCGGCGGTGTCCGACTACCCCCTGATCACCCCGCGCCGGCTCGCCGACCTCGACGGACCGGTGGTCCTGCTCGACGTGCGCTGGGCCCTCGGCGGCCCGCCCGGCCACGAGGAGCACCTCCGCGGCCACATCCCCGGGGCGTCGTACGTCGACCTCGAGACCGACCTCGCCGACCCGCCGGGGAGCCGAGGCAGGCATCCGCTGCCGGAGCCGGCTCGCTTCCAGGAGGCGATGCGCCGCTGCGGAGTGCGCGGGGACGTGCCGGTGGTGGCGTACGACGCCGTGGCGGGTACCTCCGCGGCACGCGCCTGGTGGCTGCTGCGCTACCACGGCCATCACGACGTGAAGGTGCTCGACGGCGGCTGGCAGGCATGGCTCGAGGACATCGGGACCGTGGAGGAGGGCCCGGTCACGAGCCCGCCCGGCGACCTCACCGTCGAGCCGGGCGGGATGCCGGTGCTCGACGCGGCCGGGGCCGCCCGGGTCGCCCGCGACGGCGTCCTGGTCGACGCCCGCGCCGCGGAGCGCTTCCGGGGCGAGGTCGAGCCGGTCGACCCGGTCGCGGGTCACGTGCCCCGTGCCGTCAACGTGCCGACCGAGCTGAACCTGACCGGGCCGGGCGGCAGGTTCAAGGACGCCGCCACTCTGACCGCCGTCTACGAGCTCGCCGGGGTACGCCCGGGCCGCGAGGTCGGGGTCTACTGCGGGTCCGGGGTCACCGCCTCGCACGACGTGCTGGCGCTCGCCGCGCTCGGTCTCGACGCAGCGTTGTACCCCGGCTCGTGGAGCGAGTGGGTGCGCGACCGCCGGCGTCCCGTCGCGACGGGTCGCTGACGTGGGCCACCTCTCACGTGACCCGGCGGGGCCTGGCTCGTTGTCGCTGGCGAGGTCGTGGGCCGGCGCGATCAGGGGAGCCGACCCACGACCCCCTGGCGTGACCCGACGCTTGAGCCGACGCCTCAGGCCGAGGTCGGTCGGCACGAAGCCGGGTCGGCGGGTCAGTCGGAGCGGCCCCCGCCGAACATGATCTCGTCCCAGCTCGGCACCGATGCCCTGCGGCCCTTGCGGCCGGCGCGCTTCGCCGGAGACTCCTCCTTCGCAGCCTCGACCTCCGCCTCGGCCTGGGCGGACGACTCCTCGCCGGCCGTGTCCTCGCGACTGGGCTCCTCGGTCCCGGAGGTCTCGCCGGGCGTGGTCTCTGCGGCCTTGACCGGGCTTCCCTGCGGGCGGTCGCTGGCCTGGGTCGCCATCCAGTCCGCGTCGCCGGAGGGGGCCAGGCCGTCGGGCCGGGCCTTGGCCCCGCGGCCGCGCACCGCCTTCGCGGCCGGCGTGAGGTCGACGGTCGCCTCCTCGGCCTCGGCGGGGCCGGTGACCATCTCGATCGCGTCGTCGCCGAGCGGCAGCTCCTGCTCCGGCCCCACCGCGGAGAGCCTCCTGCCACCGCCCCCGGACGAGGCGGGACGAGACGGCGCGGCCTTGCGGGCAACGGCCTCGCCGACCAGCCAGCGCGCCTCGTCGTCCTCGGCCACGACGTAGCGGCCCTGGACGTCGAACGTGAACGTGGCCTTCTTGGGGCGCTCGGCGAGGCGGTACTCCGCGAGCAGGGACCAGCGGCCGTCCTCGCGACGCCAGGAGTCCCAGTCGACCGACGCCGGGTCGACGTTCTTCGCGCGCAGCTGTTCGGCGACGGCGTCCCAGAGGGTACGGGCCGGGCCCTCGCCGGCCTTCCGGCGCACCGACGCGCGCTGCGCACGGTCGGCGATGTGTGCGCGCTCGGCGAGCACCGGGGCGGCGTAGGTCATGATCCGGTCGACCGTGGTCTGCGCGGCCTGGGCGACGCTCTCGGGCGTCTCGCCCGCGCGGATCCGAGCCTGGATGTCGCGGGGCCGCAGTGCGCTGTCCATTCGAATCTCCAACTGGCCGAGTCGTGCGAGGTCACCGCGGAGAGCGGCCCGGAGCTTCTCGTCGGCAGCGAGGGTGTACTCCTCACCCGAGTCACTGACGAGGACCAGCTTCTTCTTGTCCTCGGTCAGCCCCACGAGTGTGAGGTGCTGCATCCGGTGGGCTCCTGATCTGGTGGTTGTTTCAGGTGAGCCTACTTGAGGCTCGTGGCGGGGAAGCGCAGTCGGCGCGCGGGTCGCTAACCTCGGCGGGTGCAAACTTCGGTGGAGGGCCCCGGTGCGCTTCTCGTCGTCCTCGACATGGTCGGGATCTTCGCCTTCGCGATCTCCGGCGGCCTCGTCGCGGTCCGCAAGAGGCTCGACGTCTTCGGGGTCCTGGTCCTCGCGGCTGCGACCGGCCTCGGCGGCGGGTTCACGCGTGACGTGCTCATCGGCGCCGTCCCCCCGGCGGCGCTGGCGGACTGGCGGTACCTCGCGGTGCCGGTCGCCGCGGGGATGCTGACGTTCCGCTTCCACCCGGCCCTGGGGAGGATGGAGCGGTTGGTGCTGGTCTTCGACGCGTTCGGTCTCGGGCTGTTCTGCGTGGTGGGCGCGCTCAAGGCGATGGACTACGGACTCGGGCCGGTGCCCGCCGCGCTGATGGGCGCCGTGACAGCCGTCGGCGGCGGCGTCGTGCGCGACCTGCTCACCGGGCGCGTACCCGTGGTGCTGCGCAGCGAGCTGTACGCCACGCCCGCTCTGGTGGGTGCGGCACTGGCGGTGGCGGGGGAGTCGGCGGGCCTTCCTACCTGGGCCTTCGCCGTCCCGGCCGCTGCGGTGGCGAGCACCTGGCGGCTGCTCGCGGTCTGGCGCGGCTGGAACGCGCCGAAGCCTGCCGGCTCACCGAGCACGTGACCCGATCGTTGCCGACGCGCCAGGAGGAGGGGGCAGACACCGACCCGCGGCGTGCACTAGCGTCCGGACCCGGATGGGAAAGCAGGTGGTCCACCGTGCCGCTCGGGCAAGGCATCGGAGAGTTGTGGGACGCGCTCAGGGACCGGGTCGAGGTCTCTGGCATCGGTCCCGAGTACCAGGTCACCGCGGGGTCGTTCGACACCGCGCTCGCCTACGCACGCGAACGGTTCGACGAGCCGGTCGTCCTGGGGCGGCAGGACCGGGCCCGCTGGTGGCCGCGGGTCACGCTGACGGTGTCGACCGACCCGGCACGGGCCGCGGCAGCGCCGCCGCTGGCCGAGCTCGCCGCTCCCGTCGTACCCGCCCAGCGCCGGCGCCACGAGCAGGAGCGTGAGCCGGAGACCGAGCCGGCCGTGGACAGAGCAGGTGCCCTTCCCTCCTCGCTTGAGGCGATCTTCGCCCACCAGGAGGAGCAGCGCGCGGCCCGTCGGCGCCGGACCGACGCCTGACGGCTCCGTGCCGTCGACTCACCCGCCGGTCAAGGCGGAGCTCGTCCGGTTCTTGCCGACGTGCACCGGCGCGAGGCGAGGAGCCGCCACGGCGCTGACCACGCCGGTCAGCCAGTACCGGTAGAGCGCGAAGACGAGCACCGCAACCACGGCCGACGCAGCCGGCACACCGAGTGCGCAGAGCAGGGCCGTGCAGACGGCCTCGCTCACGACGGGCGCGCTGGGCAGGTTCACGACCGCCAGCAGCAGTCGCGTCCCGGCCAGAGCCAGGGCGACCACCGAGACCGGCTCCCACGGGCCGACGAACTTGATCGTCGAGGCCAGGGCCAGGACCAGAGCGAGCTCGCCGCCGGTGATGGCTGCGAGAACCGCCAGGGCCCGCCCCGGGGTGGCGCGGGCGGCCGTGCGAGCCCGTGCGAGCTCGTCGCGCAGGCTGGTCCGCGGCCACGAACGCCCTGTCTTTCGCCGCAGCAGCCACGCCAAGACGGCGGAGACCCCGGCGACGGCTGCGAACATCAGCACGGTGCGCCCGTCGTTGAGCTGGAGGCTCTGGTGGTACAGCCCGGCGGCGAGGCCGCCGAGGACCACGAGAAGCGTCGCGCCGACCTCGGCGGAGAGGACGAGGTCGACGGCCGTGTCGGGGTCCTCGCCGCGCGCTCCGCAGCTGCGCATGTAGTTGCGCAGGTGGTGCCGCCGCGCGGGCCGGCCCCCGAGGACCTCCGCGGAGCTGGCGAGCGCCGCCGCCGTCGCGGAGCGGCCCACCGCGACCCGCCGGTGCAGGGCCAGGGTGATGCCGTAGCCGTGGAGCAGCGGGGTCACGACGAAGGCGACGCCGGCGACCGCGACCCACCGCAGCAGCGAGTCCGGGAGCAGGTCGAGCACCTCCTGCCAGCCCGCGACGGTGAGCAGGACGGCGTACCCGAGGACGGCGAGGAGCGCGGGCAGCCGCAGACGTCGCAGGTCGAGCACCTCGGCCGTCGCGTCCGGACCGCCGCCGGCCTCGGCGCGGACGGCGTCGAGCAGCCCCGGGTCCTGGACCAGCTCGTCCCGGGTGCGCGGTGAGAGAGCGAAGAGCTCCAGCCGGGGCAGCGCCCGGTCGACGGCCTCGTCGCCCAGCACCGACCGCGCCCCGGAGACCGCGCGCTGCGGACCGACAGCGACGGCGAGCGACGCGATGAGCTCGGCCACGTCCCCGTCGAGCGAGTTGTCGCTCGCACCCACGCGGCCGCTGAAGAAGTCCACCACCCAGGGCCTCCCCTCCCGGTCGAGGACCACGTTGCCGCGCACGAGGTCGCGGTGGGCCACCCGACCGTGCCGCAACAACGCCACCTGCGACCAGAGGTCCTCGAGGACGGAGTCTGTGAGCCGTGGGGGAGCCACCTCCGACAGGTCCCTGCCACCGGGCACCTCCTGCAGGACCACGACGGCCGCGGCCCCGTCGCCGCGCGCCAGCACGACCTGGGGAACCCGCGCCCCGGTGCTGCGCGCGGCCATCGCGACGGCTGCCTCGTGGTCGGCTGCATCAGGAAGGGACGCGAGTGCGGAGATGTCCCGCCGCTCCCGGGTCGCGAACACGCGTGACAGCCGGAGCAGCCAGTCGGTGCTCCGGGGGTCGGGGTCCAGGACCTTGGCGAAGAGACGTCGCCCGTCGGTCGTGGTGACCCGGAACGGGTGGGACACCCTGGCCTCGACGCGAGCCGGCCGCACGGCGGCGACCTCGAGGCCGAGTCGGGTCAGCATCTCCGTGACCGCCTGGGGGGTGCGCTCGGGCAGGTCGACCCCCAGCCGCATGTGCACCAGGGTGCCGGCGAACCAGCCGACGGCGAAACCGCCGACCAGGTCCAGCGGGAGGTGCACCCCGCTGTACATCCGTCCCATCGCGACCAGCACCGGAACCGCCCACACCACCCGTCGCCACCGCCGGGGAAGGTTGGGCGCGACGACGGCCACGATCGCCGTGGAGACGGCGGTGTGTCCGGAGACGAAGCCCGCGCCACCGCTGGAGCCGACGCGCATGAGGTCGTCGAGGAAGTCGTCGGGCCGTCCACGCTCGACGAGGATCTTGAGGACCTGGGCGAGCGCCCAGGCCCCGGCGCCGGCGAGCATGATGCTGAGCCCGATCCGCGGGCGATGGACCCAGAAGATGACGACCAGCCCGATCACGATCGGCGCGAACATGTTGCCGAACTGCATGACCGCCTCGAAGAACGGGGCCAGCCAGTCCGGCAGGTCGTTCACCAGCCGGAAGATGTCGGCCTCGAGGGTCGAGAGGTGGTGACGCTGGATGGCCAGCATGCTGAGCACGAACACGAGGACGGCCAGGCCGACACGGACCAGGTCGCCGGAGTACTCGGGCCTCGGCCTGGTTTCCCCGCTGCGCCCGGACCTCAACAGGCCGGCGCGGGCCGTCGTGGTCATGGGTCAAGGACAGCGCTCGCGTGGCCGGAACACCAGAGGCGTTCGACCCAGACGTGAGCTAGGGGCCGAGAACACGCTCGAGGTAGGGGTTCGCGAAGATCCGGTCAGGGTCCACCCGGTCACGGACCTGCGCGAAGTCGCCCCAACGTGGGTAGGACGGGGCGAGGTCCGCGGCACCACGGGTGTGCAGCTTGCCCCAGTGGGGCCGCCCGTCGTGGGCCCGCATGACCTCCTCGACGCCGGCGAAGTACGCCCGGTGGTCGCTGCGGGCGTCGACGTGGAAGGCGAGGTAGACGCTGTCCCGGTCGTAGGCCGTCGACAGCCACACCTCGTCGGCGGGAGCCGCGCGGACCTCGACGGGGAAGCCGATCCGCCACCCGGAGCGCTCGATCAGCCGCCGTGCCTCGGTCAGGGCGAGCATCCCGGCCTCTCGCGGGACGGCGTACTCCATCTCCCGGAACACCACGGTGCGCGGGGCGGTGAAGACGCGGTGGGCCCGGTCGCTGTAGGTGCGCCCAGCCCACGCCCGTGACGACAGCCGGTTCAGACCGGGCCGGAGCGGGGGTACGACGGCACCGGCCGTCGTGACCCACCCGAACACCGTGTTGGACAGGAACCTGTCCTCGAGCCACTCCCGCCAGGCCGGCAGTGGACGTGGAGGGTCGAGCGTGCGGTTGTTGCGCTTGACGAAGACCCGGTCGGTGTGGGGGAACCAGTACATGTCGACGTGGTGGTTCTCCTCGACGATCTGGTCGAAGCCACCGACCGCGCTCGCCCACGGCAGCGGTTCCTCGACGGCCTCGAGCGTGAAGGCCGGTTCGACCTCGACGGTGACCGCGGTGACCACCCCGACCGCTCCGAGACCGAGCCGTGCGGCCTCGAACAGCGGCGGGTCATCGCTGGGGGACACCCGGCGCAGGACGCCGTCTGCGGTCGCCAGCTCCAGCGCCGTCACCTGGGCGGCCAGGGACGCACGCACGCCGCCGGTGCCGTGGGTCCCCGTCGAGATGGCGCCGGCGACGGTCTGCCGGTCGATGTCCCCCATGTTGTGCAGCGAGAGGCCCAGGTCGGCGAGCGCGGTGTTCAGCACGTGGAGGGGCGTGCCGGCGAGCACGGTGACGGCCATCGCGTCCCGGTCGACCGCGCGGACCCCGGTCAGGTTCGTCGGCGTGAGCATCCAGCCGTCGGTCAGTGCCACGTCGGTGAACGAGTGGCCTGAGCCGACCATCTTGACCCTCGTGCCCTGCGCCGCTGCGTCGCTGACGACGGCGGCCACCTCGTCGGGGTCGTGGGGTGCCAGGATGCGTTCCGGCGCGGTCGACGACAGCCGGCACCACGTCCACCACCGCCCCGCGGCATCCAGCCGGTCCTCACCCATGTCCGCATCGTAGGGAGGGTCGTCACCAGCAGCCGGTCATACTCGCTGAATGACGACGACCGTCGTACCCAGCCTCCGCTCGCGCATCGGTGCCGGGCTGTTCGCCCGGGTCGCCGGGCCCGAGGGACCTGCACGCCGCGAGCGCATCCACGGCACCCCGGGGGAGCGGTGGTTCCCCGAGGGCGCGCCCATCCGCCGGGTGCACGGTGACGCCTCGATGTTCGTCGGCGGGGTCCGGGCCCTGCTGCTCCAGTCCCTGCACCCGCTCGCGATGGCCGGAGTCGCCGCTCACTCGGGCTACCAGGGCGACCCCTGGGGCCGGTTGCAGCGCACCAGCCACTTCCTCGCGGTCACGACGTTCGGCCCGGCCGGCGACGCCGAGGCGATGGTGCAGCGGATCCGCCGCGTCCACGAGACGGTGCGCGGCACGGCCCCGGACGGCCGGGCGTACGCCGCCTCCGACCCGCACCTGCTGCGCTGGGTGCACGTCGCCGAGGTCGACAGCTTCCTCGCCGCTCATCAGCGGTACGGTCGCGAGCCGCTCGACCGGGCCGGCCGGGACCGCTACGTCGCCGAGACCGCCCGGGTCGGGCAGGCGCTGGGGGCGACCGACCTGCCGTTCTCCGAGGGCGAGCTGCGCGACCGGATCGAGGCCTACCGCCCCGAGCTCGAGGGGACCGAGGCAGCGCGGGAGGCGGCCCGGTTCATCCTGCTCAGCCCGCCGCTCCCGGTCCTGGCCCGACCGCCGTACTCCGCCATCGCCCTCGGCGCCTTGGAGCTGCTCCCGGCGTGGGCGCGCGACGGGCTCGGCCTGCCGTCGCCGCCGTCGGCGCCGGCCCGGGTCGCGGGGGCGGCGATCACGCGGACGATCCGCTGGGCGATGGCGGCTCCGCCGGACTGAAACGGGGTGCGGGCGCCTCGGGGACGACGCTCACCGTGGTGGCGAACACGGCCGACGGCGCCTGGCCGATGGTGCGCTACCTCGGCGAGAGGCTGCTCGGCCGAGGAGCCGGCGACGGGAGCAGCAGCGTCGCGGGCGCGAGGAGGGCCCCCGCCGCGGCAGCCGCCACCGGCACCCAGAAGCTGGCGGACGCGCCGTGGCTGTCGACCACCGCGCCGACGAGCGCGGCACCCGGCGCCACCCCGACGTACATCCCGGTGGTGACGATCGAAATGCCCTCGGTCAGCCGGCGCGGCGGCACGGTCTCCTCGACCCAGGCCACGACGGCGATCAGGGTGGGGGAGACCCCGAACCCGGTGACGAACAGCACCGCGCCGAGAACGAGCAGGGAGTCGACGAACGGCAGCGGCAGCGCCGCGACGGCCAGGGCCACCATGAAGACGCGGAAGCGGGACGCGTTCGACGACTGCCAGTGCACCGTCCCGGAGACGAGTCCCGCCAGCAGGCTGCCCAGGGCGAACACCGCCAGCACCGGCCCCGAGGCGGCCTTCGACCCCAGCTCGTCGGCGAAGGCGACCGTGGCCACCTCGCTGCCCCCGAAGAACAGCCCGAGCGTCACTCCGGCGAGCACCAGCGGCGCGAGGACGGCCCACCCCATCGGCTCGCGGGCGCCGCTGCGGGCGTGGTGGCGGCGCGCCGGGGGCTCGGTGGAGCGTTGTGCGGCCAGGGCGAGCGTCCCCACGAGGCCGGCCACGACCGCCGTACCGACGCCGGCCACCGGGTGCACCGTCGTGGCGAGGACGGTCACCAGGAGGGGGCCGAGCACGAACACGGTCTCGTCGAGCACGGCCTCCAGCGCGAACGCGGTCTGCAGCCTGCGCTTGTCGGGCACGTTGTGCGACCAGCGGGCTCGGACGCAGGAGCCGATCTGGGGCAGGGAGGCGCCTCCGACGGCGGCGAGCAGGTGCGGCCAGGGGGTCGGCCAGCCGGCCTCCACCGCCCGCATCATCAGGGCCATCGCGACGGTGAACACCAGGATGGTCCAGGGCAGCACGCGACTCTGCCCGAGCCGGTCGGCCATCCGTCCCTGGACGACCGCGAACCCTGCGTTGCCGACGAGGTAGGCGGCGGCCACCATCCCCGCGAGGTGGTAGGAGCCGGTGCGCGCCGAGATCAGCAGCACGATCCCGAGGCTGACCATCGAGATCGGGAGCCGGGCGACCACACCGGTGAGGGAGAAGGCGAGAGCGCCTGGGACGGCGAGCACCCGACGGTAGGGAGTGAGCATTGGACGGCAATCCTAAGATGACGCCATGCCCCCTGACGTCTCGCCGTACGACGCCCTCCTGCTCGTCTCCTTCGGCGGGCCGGAGAAGCCCGAGGACGTCGTGCCGTTCCTGGAGAACGTGACCCGCGGCCGAGGGATCCCGCGCGAGCGGCTCGAGCAGGTCGGGGAGCACTACTTCGCGTTCGGGGGACGCAGCCCCATCAACGACCAGAACCGCGAGTTCCTGGCCGCGCTGCGCGAGGACCTCGGCGCGGCCGGCATCGACCTGCCGGTCTACTGGGGCAACCGCAACTGGGACCCCTACCTCACCGACACCGTGCGGCAGATGACCGACGACGGCGTGCGCCGCGCGGCATGCTTCGTGACGAGTGCCTACTCGTCGTACTCCGGCTGCCGTCAGTACCGCGAGAACCTCGCCGACGCGGTCGCCGCCGTGGGGGAGGGGGCGCCCCGGCTGGACCGGCTGCGGCACTACTTCAACCACCCCGGCTTCGTGGAGCCGATGGTCGACGCGACCCTGACCGCCCTGGCCCAGCTCGACGAGGACCTGCGCCGCGAGGCGCACATCGCCTACGTCACCCACTCTGTCCCGTTGTCGATGAACGACGCGAGCGGCCGCGACGGCGGTGCGTACGTCGCCCAGCACCGCAGCGTCGCGGAGACGATCAGTGAGCGGGTGCGCCAGGAGACCGGGCACCGGTACGCCGGCGAGCTCGTCTACTGCTCCAGGTCCGGGGCGCCGCACATCCCCTGGCTCGAGCCGGACGTCAACGACCACCTGGAGTACCTCGCCGGCGAGGGGGTGAAGGGCGTGGTCGTGGTCCCGATCGGTTTCGTCTCCGACCACATGGAGGTCGTCTACGACCTCGACACCGAGGCGCGGGAGACCGCCGAGAAGCTCGGCCTCGGGTTCGTCCGGGCCGCCACGGCCGGGGTGGACCCGCGCTTCGTGGCGATGGTCCGGGACCTGGTCCTGGAGCGGGCGGCGGTCGAGCGCGGCGAGGCCGTGGCCCGGGCGAGCGTAGGCAGCCTGGAGCCGTCGTGGGACGTCTGCCCGCGTGGCTGCTGCGCGAACCCGCGCGCCCCCCGCCCGGCGCTGGCCGGCGAGGACTGAGCGGCATGGCCGACGAGGACCTGCTCGACCTCGCCCGCGACGTCGCGCTCGAGGCCGCCGCCCTGGTGCGCGAACGGCGGGCCGGGCACGTCGCCGTCGCCGACACCAAGTCCAGCGACACCGACGTGGTGACCGAGGCGGACAGGGCCGCGGAGGAGCTGATCTACCGCCGCATCACCCAGGCCCGTCCCGGGGACGGGTTCCTCGGCGAGGAGGGCGCCTCCGCCGAGTCGACCACCGGCGTGACCTGGGTGGTCGACCCCATCGACGGCACGGTGAACTTCCTCTACGACCTGCCGCAGTACGCCGTGTCGATCGCGGCGGCCCGGGGCGGCGAGACCGTGGCGGGGGTGGTCGTGAACGTCGCCACCGGCGAGGTCTTCAGCGCCCGCCGGGGCGGGGGAGCCCACGTCGACGGCCGGGCGCTGCGGGTGCGGGCCGACGTCGGCCTGGGGCAGCGCCTCGTCGCCACCGGGTTCAGCTACGTTCCCGAGGTGCGCGCACGACAGGCCGGCGCGGTCACCGCGATGCTGACCCAGGTGCGCGACATCCGTCGCCTCGGCTCCGCGGCCCTGGACCTGTGCGCGGTCGCCGCGGGCCGCGTCGACGCCTACGTCGAGGAGGGCGTGAACCTCTGGGACGTGGCTGCCGGGAGCCTGGTCGTCACCGAGGCCGGTGGCCGCTTCGAGAGCCGACCGGGTGCCGGCGGCAGCACCTGCGTGGTGGCCGCTCCCGCCTCCGGGTTCGAGGCTTTCGACGACCTGGCCCGTCGCTGCGGATTTTTCGACGACCACGGGGAATAGACACCTGGGCAGACGGGTTTCACCGCTGCACGACGAGCGGGAACTTGTGACGCTGACGACACGTTGGCGAATCGGCGTGCGCCGGGCTGCTGTTTTGGTGCACAATCCGCCTCACTCGCCCCACGAACCCACGAGCACCAACCCCGGTCACGGGGACAGGAGACGCACACGATGGCCACCGACTACGACGCACCACGCAAGACCGAAGAGGACCAGTCCGAGGAGAGCCTCGAGGAGCTCAAGGCTCGCCGGCACGACAAGAACTCCGGCAAGGTCGACGAGGACGAGGCCGAGGCCGCCGAGTCCTTCGAGCTGCCGGGCGCCGACCTCTCCCACGAGGAGCTCGCGGTCGAGGTCAGGCCGCGCCAGGAGGACGAGTTCACCTGCATGAGCTGTTTCCTGGTCCACCACCGCAGCCAGCTCGCGGACGAGAAGAAGATGATCTGCCGCGACTGCGCCTGACCGCGCGGTCGGCACGGAGCGAGCACGGACACATGGACGAGGCCGGCCCCCGCGACGGGGCCGGCCTCGTCCATGTCGTGTGAGGGCTCAGCTGCTGGCTTCCTGGAGGTTCGCCGGGAGGTGACCGGTGGACCTGCGGTAGTAGTTGGCCGCTCTGCGGGAGGCGAGCATCCGGGCCACACCGACCGCGACGCCGCTGACGACGGCCCAGGCAACCGCCTCGCCGAGCGAGACGTCCGGGTCCGCGGGGTTCTGCGGCGGCTCCTTGCCCGTCGCCACCTTCCAGGACGTGGTCATCGCCTTGCGCGCCGCCATGGTGGCGCCGAGGGTCGAGGCAAGCGCCATCGCGCTCCACATCTTCGAGCCCGAGGCCATAGAGGTCTCCTCCTGTGTAGGGATCGTCGACCTCAATCTACCCGGCAGCGGCCCCCGTCATGCCCGCGTCGTCTCCCCGCCGGCGCCCACCGGGCCGAGCGCACGCACCAGCTCGCGCGGGCGTCGGGTCGACACGAGCCAGTACGGCGCCGGGTCGGCCGGGTCGGTGACGCGCACGCACACCGCCCGCTTCAGGTAGGGCCGTAGCAGCAGGTATGCCCGGGCGTCCGCGTCGCGGCCCGCGACGAGCCTGGTCTCCTCCTTCTCCAGCGCCACCGGGTCGGCGAGCAGCGCGACGGGGATCTGCGCGCGGCCGGCGTGGAATGTGCCGTCCTCGACCCGGACGCGCGCGGCGCCGTACCCGAGGAACAGCCCGACCATGACCGCGAGGACGGCCCCCGTGGCGGCCCAGGCGACCCCGGACGGGAGCGCGACGATGAACGCCAGCCACACGGTGGCGACGAACATCGTGCCCTGCACCCACCACCGCAGCGGCACGAAGAGGCGCTCGTCGTGGAGCACGCCGGTCGAGGTCTTCACGGGGACAAGCCTGCCACCGGCCACCCCGCGGGCTGTCGATAGGGTCGGGCACCATGCAGCCGACCGTGGAGATCCTCATCCGCCGGCTCGACCCCGACCTCCCCGTCCCCGCCTACGCCTACCCCGGCGATGCGGGCGCGGACCTGACGACGGCGGTCGACGTCGACCTGGCGCCGGGGGAGCGCGCGATGGTGCCGACCGGCATCGCGATCGCGCTGCCCGAGGGGTACGCCGCCTTCGTCCACCCGCGCTCGGGCCTGGCCGCCCGGTGCGGGGTGTCGATCGTGAACACCCCCGGCACCGTCGACGCGGGCTACCGCGGTGAGGTCAAGGTCGTGCTGGTCAACCTCGACCCCCGCGAGCCGGTCCGGTTGCGGCGCGGCGACCGGGTCGCCCAGCTCGTGGTGCAGAGGGTCGAGCACGCCCGCTTCGTGGAGGTGGACCGACTGCCCGAGTCCCCCCGTGGAGACGGGGGTTACGGTTCTACCGGAGGTTTCGACACCGACGCGTCCCGTGCGCCCGAGGAGAATCAGTGAAGTTCCGTCGCAAGAGCACCGAGCAGCCGGCTCCGGTCGAGGAGGAGGGCGCCGCGGGGCCCCCCGAGCAGCCGGCCCAGCGGCCCGGTGCCCCCGCCGTGCCGACCGGTGAGGGCGTGCGGACGAACGGTCCCTGGGACGTCACCGAGGTCGACCTGGAGGCAGACGAGGACGGCACCCGCATCGACCTCGGCGGCCTCCTCGTCAAGGGCCGGCCGGGCTACGAGCTCCGGCTGCAGGTCGACGAGAAGAGCCAGCAGGTCGCGGCCGTGCTGATGATCGGGCCCGAGGGCGCGGCCGAGCTGCGGCCCTTCGCCGCACCGCGCGGTGGCGGCATCTGGGACGGCATCCGCCGGCAGATCGCCGCGGAGACCAGTCGCCGTGGAGGCACGGCCACCGAGGCCGAGGGTCGTTTCGGCACCGAGCTGCGGGTCGTGATGCCCGCTCGCACCCCCGACGGCCAGCCGGCCACCCAGCCGTCCCGGGTGCTCGGCATCGAGGGTCCGCGGTGGCTGCTCCGGGCGACGCTGCTCGGCCGCCCGGCGATGGAGCCGGACACGGAGCACGAGCTCGAGGCGGCCGTGCGCGACGTCGTGGTGGTGCGTGGCACCGGCCCGATGGCTCCCGGTGAGCCGCTGCCGCTGGTGATGCCCGCGAACGCACGCCCTGCGTCCGAGCCCTCGCCCGAGCCCGAGTCCTGAGCGGCGGATACGCTGATGTCATGTCGGACGTGAAGGGTCGGTTCCGGCGCTCCCTGTCGAGGTGGGCGAGCTCTGCGGACCTCGAGGCCGAAGAGCTGCGCAGCGACACCGAGCGCGCCGGCTGCTGCATGATCGCCGACGCCGCCGACCGCGACCGCGTCGAGCTGCAGGGCAACCTGCGGACCGTGACGCTGCGGCCGCGCGGCGGGGTGCCCGCCCTGGAGGCCGAGCTGTACGACGGCTCCGGGGTGATCACCCTGATCTGGCTGGGACGACGCCGCATCGCCGGCGTCGAGCCGGGTCGCTCGGTCAAGGTCGTCGGCAGGATCGGTGTCCAGGACCGCGTCAGGGTGATGTACAACCCCCGCTACGAGCTGAGGAGCTGACCTCGGTTGACCCCACCCGCCGGTGGCCCCCCGACCGTCGAGGCCGTGGTCCGGGCCGAGCTCGCCCGTGCGCTGGGCGGCCGACGCGGCATGCTCGAGGCCGCCGTACCCACCCTGCTGTTCACGCTGACCTTCCTGACGACCAAGGACCTCCAGCCTGCGCTCGTCGTGAGCGTCGCCGCAGCGGTGCTGCTCCTGCTGGTCCGGCTCGTGCAGCGCTCGAGCGTCCAGTTCGTCCTCAACAGCCTCTTCGGGATCGCCATCGGCGCCGTCTTCGCCTGGCGCGCCGCGCAGGGTGGCGGGGACGCGAACGACCAGGCGCTGGCGTACTTCCTGCCCGGCCTTCTCTACAACGGCTTCTACGCCGTCGCGATCACGCTGAGCATCCTGGCCCGCTGGCCGGTGGTCGGCTTCATGGTCGGCAGCGTCGCCGGCGACCCCACCGCCTGGCACCGCGACCCCCAGGTGGTGCGGCTCACCAGCCTCCTCAGCTGGATGCTGGTCTGGCCGAGCGCGGTCCGGGTGGCCGTGCAGCTGCCGGTCTACCTCGCCGGCCGTAGCGGCGCGCTCGACCCCGACACGGCCGTCGCCGTTCTCGGCATCAGCAAGGTGGTCTTGGGGTGGCCCCTGCAGCTCGCCGGACTCGCGGGCATGGTGTGGCTGCTGGCCCGCAACAGCACGCCGGTGGAGGTGCCGGTGCACGAGGCGCAGGGGAACCCGGCGTCCGAGGACACGCGCCCCTGACCGACGTCAGACCGAGACGTCAGCCGCGGTGCTCGGCCGGGGCGAGGAGCATCTGGAGCTCGGCCTCGGAGTCGGCCGCGGCCACGAACAGCAGCTCGTCCCCGGACTCGATGGGCTGCTCCGCCGTCGGGGTGTACACCTGACCGTCCCGCAGGATCGTCACCAGCGAGGAGTTCTCCGGCCACGGGATCAGCCCGGTCGGCGTGCCGATGAACGGCGAGTCGTCCGGCAGGGTCATCTCGACCAGGTTCGCGTTGCCCTTGCGGAAGGTGAACAGGCGCACGAGGTCGCCGACGGTCACGGCCTCCTCCACCAGGGCCGACATGATCCGCGGCGTCGAGACGTTCACGTCGACGCCCCAGGCCTCGGTGAACAGCCACTCGTTGTTGGGGTGGTTGACCCGGCCCACCGTGCGCGGGACCCCGAACTCGGTCTTGGCCAGCAGCGAGGTCACGAGGTTCGCCTTGTCGTCGCCGGTCGCGGCGATGACCACGTCGCAGTGCTCGAGCCGGGCCTCCTCGAGGGAGGAGAGCTCGCAGGAGTCGGCGAGCAGCCACTCGGCCTTCGGCACCCGGTCGGGCTTGATGGACTCGGGGTTCTTGTCGATCAGGAGCACCTTGTGACCGTTCTGGATCAGCTCCCGGGCGATCGAGCGGCCGACGGCGCCTGCTCCGGCAATCGCGACGCGCATCAGTCGGCCTCCGGTCCGTTCTCGTACACCGAGCGCACCCGCGCGGCGTTCTCCTCGCGCATCACCAGGTGCAGCACGTCGCCCTCCTGGATCACGGTCTCGCGGGTGGGGAGCATGCCCTCGCCCAGGCGGTCGATCCACGCGATCCGGCTGCCGGACTGGAGCTGGAAGTCGATCGTGCGGTGGCCGACCCAGGGCTCGTTGACCCGCAGCGAGTCGAGCCGGATCGTGCCGGAGGGGTCGCGGAAGTCCGGCTCGGTGCCGGCGGGCAGGATCCGGCGCAGCACCTGGTCCGCGGTCCACTTCACGGTGGCGACGGTCTCGATGCCCAGACGTTGGTACACCTCGGCGCGGCCCGGGTCGTAGATCCGCGCGACGACCTGCTGGATCCCGAAGCTCTCGCGCGCGACGCGGGCGGCGATGATGTTGGAGTTGTCGCCGCTCGAGACCGCCGCGAAGGCGTCGGCCTTGTCGATGCCCGCGCGGTCGAGGACGTCCTGGTCGAAGCCGACCCCGGTCACCTTCGTTCCGTTGAACGACGGGCCGAGGCGACGGAAGGCGTCGGGGTTGCTGTCGATGACAGCCACGGTGTGGTCACGGTCCTCGAGGCTCCGCGCGAGCGTGGAGCCGACCCGGCCGCATCCCATGATCACGACATGCACGGGACCGACGCTACACCGCGCCCGTCGGCCGTTGTGCGAGGCGGGGCCGCCTCCGTGGTCTAGCCTTCCATGCGTGGGTGTTGCCGATGTGTCCAAGCGGATCCTCCTGGGGCGCAAGCTGAGGAGCACGCAGGCCGGTGGGCACCTGCTTCCCAAGCGGGTGGCGCTTCCCGTGTTCTCCAGCGACGCGCTGTCGTCGGTGGCCTACGCCCCCGACGAGATCTTCATCATGCTGTCGTTCGTCGGCGTCTCCGCCTACGCCTGGTCGTGGAAGATCGCGCTGCTCGTCGCGCTGGTCATGCTCACCGTGGTGGCGTCGTACCGCCAGACCGTCCACGCCTATCCCAGCGGCGGCGGCGACTACGAGGTCGCTCGGGTGAACCTCGGCCGCGACGCCGGGGTCACCGTGGCGAGCGCGCTGCTGGTCGACTACGTGATGACGGTGGCCGTGTCCATCTCGGCGGCCGTGCAGACCGGCGCGGCGGCGTTCGGGTTCATGTCCGGCCGGGAGACCGCGGTCGCGGCCGGGCTCGTGCTCCTGCTGGCGGCGGTCAACCTCCGTGGTGTCCGGGAGTCGTCGTGGACCTTCGCGATCATGACCTACGGGTTCATGGTCGCGATCCTCGGCATGGCGCTCTACGGCCAGCTCCGCCTGCTGTTCGGTGACCTGCCCGAGGCCGAGAGCGCGAGCTACCGGATCCTCGACGCCGAGGGCTACGGCGGTGAGATCACCACGGTGGCGCTGGTCTTCCTCCTCGCGCGGGCGTTCTCCTCCGGCAGCGTCGCGCTGACCGGCATCGAGGCGGTCTCCAACGGGGTGCCGGCCTTCCGCAAGCCGAAGAGCCGCAACGCCGCGAACACCCTGCTCTACCTGGCGATCATCGCGATCACGATGATGATGAGCGTCATCGTGCTCGCCCGGGAGATGCGGCTGAGGTACGTCGACCCGCTGCAGCAGCACCTGCTCGTCCAGGCCGACGGCAGCCCGCTGCCCGCAGACCACGACCAGCACACCGTGCTCAGCCAGATCGCCCGCGGCGTCTTCGACAACCTGCCGGCAGGCTTCTACTTCGTGATCGCCATGACCGTGCTCGTGCTGCTGCTCGCGGCGAACACGTCGTTCAACGGGTTCCCGGTCCTGGGCTCGATCCTCGCCCGCGACGGGTTCCTTCCGCGCCAGATGGCCTCTCGCGGCGACCGGCTCGCCTACAACAACGGCATCGTGATCCTGTCGGTGCTCGCGATCGTGCTGATCGTGATCTTCGACGCCGAGGTCACGCGCCTGATCCAGCTCTACATCGTCGGGGTGTTCCTGTCGTTCACCCTCGGCCAGCTCGGCATGACCCGGCACTGGACCCGGCTCCTGCGGACCGAGACCGACCCCTCCGCCCGCCGACGGATGATGCGCTCGCGGGCGATCAACGCCTTCGGCCTCGTGCTCACGGGCATCGTGCTGGCCGTCGTACTCGTCACGAAGTTCCTCGCGGGGGCCTGGATCGCGATCCTGGCGATCGGCGCGTTCTTCCTGTTGATGCAGCGCATCCGCCGGCACTACGACGAGGTCGCCGAGGAGCTCACCGTCGAGCAGGACGACCAGGTGCTGCCCACCCGCGTGCACGCGATCGTCGCCGTCTCCCAGCTGCACAAGCCGACCATGCGGGCCCTCGCCTACGCCAAGGCCTCGCGCCCGAACACGCTCGAGGCGGTCTACGTCGACACCGACCCGACGATCACGGCCCGGATGCTCGAGGAGTGGGACGCCCGCAACATCGACGTGCCGCTGAAGGTGCTCTACTCGCCCTACCGCGAGATCGTGAAGCCGGTCGTGCAGTACGCCCGCAGCATCCGGAAGGCGAACCCGCGGGGCGTGGTGGCGGTCTACATCCCCGAGTACGTCGTCGGTCGGCGGTGGGAGCAGCTGCTCCACAACCAGACCGCCTTCCGGCTCAAGAGCCGGTTGCTGTTCAACACCGGTGTCATGGTGATCTCCGTGCCCTACCAGCTGCGCTCCTCCGAGCTCGCCGAGGAACGAGCCGAGCGCCTGCAGCGCAGCACGAAGGCCGGCGACGTGCGCCGTGGGCGTGGCGCCCCGTGACGGACGCGCCGTGAGGGGACGCGGGCGGCAGCGGGTGGCCAAGGGACGCTCGCTGGTGGGGGAGCGCTACACCGTCGACGTGGGGCCGGTGGCCCACGGCGGTCACTTCGTGGCCCGGCACGAGGGCCGCGTCGTCTTCGTGCGGCACACCCTGCCCGGTGAACGCGTCGTCGTCGAGGTCACCGAGGGCGACGAGGGGTCGAAGTTCCTGCGCGGCGACGCCGTGGAGATCCTCACTTCCTCCGGCGACCGGGTCGCACCGCCCTGCCCGTTCTCCGGGCCCGGTCGCTGCGGTGGCTGCGACTTCCAGCACGTCGCCGTGCCTGCGCAGCGCGCGCTCAAGGCGGCGGTCGTCCGCGAGCAGCTGCAACGTCTCGCCCGCATCGACGTGGACGTCGAGGTCGAGGCGGTGCCCGGTGACCAGGACGGCCTCGGCTGGCGCACCCGGGTTCAGTTCGCCGTCAGGCGCGACGGCCGCCCCGGCCTGCGTCGGCACCGGTCGAACGCCGTCGAGCACGTCGACCACTGCCTCATCGCGCACCCGGACCTCCCTCCCGTGCTCGACCGGGTGTGGCCGGGCGCTGAGGGGGTAGAGGCCATCGTCTCGATGACGGGGGAGCGGCTGCGGGTCGAGACCCTGCCCGACATGCTCCGCTTCGACGGGCCGGAGGTGCTGCACGAGGAGGTGGCCGGGCGAGGCTTCGAGGTGTCCGGCTCGGGCTTCTGGCAGGTGCACCCGGGCGCGGCCGGTGTGCTGACCCAGGCCGTGCTCGACGCCCTCCGGCCGGCGCCGGGGGAGCGCGCCCTGGACCTGTACTCCGGCGTCGGCCTGTTCTCCGCCTTCCTGGCCGAGCGGGTCGGGCCGGAGGGCTCGGTCCTCGCGGTGGAGTCCGACCCGGTCGCCGTGTCCGACGCCGAGCGCAACCTCGCCGACCTGCCGCAGGTCGAGGCCGTGGTGGACCGGGTCGAGCGCGCGCTGCGCCGGGGGTCGGTGGGGGAGAGGTGCGACGTGGTCGTCCTTGACCCACCACGGGTGGGGGCGAAGCGCGAGGTCGTGGAAGGGGTCGTCGCCCTCGCCCCCCGGACGGTCGCGTACGTCGCCTGCGACCCCGGCGCGCTGGCGCGGGACGTGGCGATCTTCGCCGAGCACGGCTACCGGCTGGAGTCCCTACGAGCCTTCGACATCTTCCCGATGACTTCCCATGTGGAGTGCGTTGCACTGATGACGAGGTGAGCGGCCGCCACGACCTCGCGAGATCGCGGGGACCGTCTTCGAGCCCTTTCCAAGGAAACGCCCACGGCAGAGACGGCGATCGCGGTCCACCAATGGTCGGTAAGGAGGTGTTCTCCAACAACCGGCGGGCCCGATGGCATCGGTGGCGGGGATGGGTTCGACCGGCGCGTCCACCGTGTCGGGCCCGCCGCGCCCGCCTAACCCGAGAATCAGTCTGAACAGGGCGGGATGGCCGTGAGGTCCAGGTGCACCGGCGCTGATCCGCTCTGCGGGCCGACGGTCGGGATGTGAATGGTGCTATCGAAGGTGAAGTCCAGACTCGCCGTCGATGCGTCGCCGGAGAGGGTGACGGTGTAGGCCCCCGACCCGGTCACGGAGAGGGGAGCGTTTGAGACCCTTCCCTTGTAGGCGTAGGTCCCGCCAGTCTCCCGGTTCGGGCGGAACGAGAACGACCCAACGTAGTCGCCAGTGGTCTCCACGTTGAAGCGCTTCTCCAACGAACAGGCCTTGCCCTTGAGTGTGATCCCGCTGGGAACCGACGGGATCGACCCGCTGATGGCGTAGCTCTGCTTGTTGCACTTCGGCACCAGCGCCTCTGCCTCGCGGACCCGCTCGGTGATCGCGTTGCCTAGGGTCTCCTTCACGTAACCGGTGGCCGGAGACACGATGAAGCCAAGCCACTTCACCGACCCCGCCAGCGAGGACCCGGTGTCGACCAGCAGCTGCAGGAACAAGACGGCTGCGTTCTCCTTGATCTCCTGCTTGAGGTCGGCGACCTGATCGGTGACCTTCTTCTTCGCCGTCGGGTCCTTGGCGTACTGGTCCCTTGTCAACGGGTTGGTCGGGTTCTCGGCGCACTGTGCCAGGGAGTCGAGCTTCGCCAAGGCTTCGGTGATCATGTCGTTCGCACCGACAGCGTCCCAGACCTTGTTGCCGGCCTTCCAGGCCTCCCACGAGCCCGTGGCGATCTTGCTGCCGGCCCGGTCGGCCCAGGTATCGACGTAGCTCTCCTGGGCCTGCGAGACGACCCCCGAGACGACCACGTCGACGGTCGACGGCGAGCCCCCCGCCAAGTAGCCCGCAGGCTGGACCATCGGCCCGCTGTCGTCACCGCCACCGGGCGCGCCGGCGGCCCCGCCGCCGATGTCTGTGACCCGGGCGCGTACGTCCTCCGGGAGCGTGGCAGCATCGATGGCGTAGGCCATCGACAGCAGGTAGCGGTCACCGTCCTCCTCCGCGGTCAGCGCCACACCGTCGCCGGGCTTCACCTTCCCCGTGCCGGCGCTCAGCCGGTAGGTGAGGTCCGCGGTGGCGCCATTGGGGAAGGCGTGAGTGACGACGAAGGTATGGCCGTCGGTAACCTTGAGGCTCGACTTCGTCCTCGATGCGACGTACGCCGTGGCGGTATCGAACCCGGCGGCCTGCACCGCGGCGGCGAGGCCCCTGGAGGCCTGTGGGGTGGAGACGCTCTCAGCGAAGGGCTGTCCAGCCCCGGAGTTGCTTTCGCTGGGTGAGGGATCGGCCGAACAGGCCGTGAGGGCGACAACACCGACCAAGACGGCGACCCAGCCGCGCAGGGTCGTCGAACTTCGAGTATGCACGGAAGACAAGTCGGGCTCCACGGACGGGACGTGCCAGCGCTGCGCGCCGGGAGGACTCACTCTAGCGAACGGCGCCGACATCGAGGGCGCGGATTGGACGCCCTTCGAGTCGCGAGAAGTCGCCATGGGGAGCCGACAGCGACGAGGGACCCAGGGGCGAAACGCGCAGGTCAGCGGCTATGTTGCCTGTCAGGCAAGCAGGTAACCGCACAGGATCGCGGCCCGCACGGCGTCAAGATCCTGGACGGGGACCGGCTCCTTCTTGACATTCGGCACAGGGACGTTCGCGACGCTCGTTGCCGGATTGCCGTTGATGGCCTCCTGAAAATGGCCTGCCAGATGGGAGGCGCGTACCAGGAAGCCGCGGACTCCCTTTCGCATGTCGGCGCTGACCTACCACGTGAAAGGAACCTGCGTGCGCGACGACAAACGCCTTCAGATTGTTCTCGCCCTGGAGCGACCTCGCCCTGGACAACCAGAGCCGACCTCGACCCGTCAGGGCCGGCCGGTGAAGCCGGCCCCGTCGGCGGGGCAGGACGGAAGGCCCGGCGGCCAGGGCGAGGTTGGGGGGGGTCCGCCGGGCGCACCGGGCCTTCCGCGTCTCAGTTACCGCGACCTGCCCACCCCCATCACGGATCGCGGTCGAAAGGGAGCGACGTCAATGGGCGTGACGGTCGTCATGAGGGTCACCGCCGTCGCGATTGGTGTGGTCGTCCTGCTTCGGCGCCGGGGATGAGGCGTCCGGCGGGTCGTTTTGTGCGTGCTCGGAGAGGTCGGCCGCGACCGCCAAGGCCGTGCCGCCGCGGAACACCAGCCGCAGATCGGTGACGCCCTCGGGCGCGTCGAAGAACACCCCGCCTGCGACCTGGCTTCCCGCCGGCACCACACCGTCGCCGAGATCGGCATCGTGGGGTGACAAGGGGGCGGTGCCGTGCCCGGTGAGCCGGAAGTCGTCTTCCCGCCAGGCCAGATCTTCACCTTCGGCGGCAAGGACGACGCCGATCCTGATCCGCACCTGCCCCGGGGGGACGGGGTCGGGGTCCGGCATCGTCGCCATGCCGGGGACCCGCTTGTGGTCCATCGAACGGGTCGTCACGTCCCGGACCTGGAGCCAGCCACCGGGAACGGCCGCCCACTCGCGACCCACAGGAGGATGATGGTCGTCCTCGCCCCGATCGACGGTGAGGCCCCAGGCCCCTGCTGCGACGGCCGCGAGCAGAAGGATGACTGCCCCCAGCAGCGTCGTCGTCTGCCAATCTGGGACCGGGGTGCGCATGATGACCGCCCCACTCACCGGTGAGCCAGCCGGAGCTGGACCTGGTCGGTGAGCACGTCGTAGGAGGCGGACCTGTAGGAGCTGAACCGGATCTTCACCTGTCCGGCATCGTCGACGAACCGTCGGGGGTCTCCGGGCGCGTCCCAGACCGACCGCAGGTCCACGAGGGGTTGGTCGACGTCGTCGAACAACGTCACCCAGCTGTCGGCTGTGACGTCGTACAACGCCAGCGACATCTGCGAACCGGTCAGGTTGGCGCGGCCGTCGACCTCGACGCCGAGCGCGGCCACGTCACGCTGCGTGGGAGCGAGGCTGACCGTGGCAACGCCCTCGACGACATACCGCTTGCTCTTCGTCACGTAGGCAGACGGCAGCAGCAGCCGCTGAGAGTCGTCGTCGCGCAGCGCGGTGGCGACGGTCAGGCCGGCAGGGGGCGTGGGCGTCCCCCCGATGAGGACCGACCAGGCCGCGGCCCCCACCGTCGCCATGGTGGTCCCGGGCAGCTCCACGTCGATCTGGACGCCGGGGACCATCGTGCCCGCCAACGGGGTGCTCAGCTCGGCGCTGACGTTGCCCGCGGCGTCGATCGCGATCGCCCGCAGGCGACGGGAGGAGCTCACGGTGACTGGTCCCGTGTACCGGAGGCCGGTGGTCGCAGTGGGCATGGTGCCGCTGAGGGTGTAGCGGATGGTCGCCCCCGTCTCCGAGGTGAGCGTGACGGTCTGTGCCTGGTCGTACCGGCCGGCGCCGACGCTGCTGACCGGCGCCGGCGGCGGCACCGAGTCGACGGTGTTGTACTGCCCGAAGACCACCATCTCGCTCGTCGTCCCGGACGGCCCGGTCACCGGCACCTTGGCGACGGGGCGGCCCTGCTTGTCGAGCGGGGTGGTCTGCACCCAGCCGGTCGGCAGCGCGACCTGGACTTGGTACTTCGCCCCGGCGGTCACCTTGAACGCGGCCCACCCCTGGGTGTCGCTCACCTTGGTCTGGAGCACGGACTTCCCGACGGCGTCGTACAGCCGGACGGTGCGGTCGGCCTGCGCGGGTTCGTTCTCGTCCTTGACGCCATCGCGGTCGTAGTCGTGGAAGACCTGGACGCCGATCGTGCCCAACTGGACGAACCCGAAGCCGGCCGAGCCGACCTCGCCCGCGATCACGTCGACGCCGACGGTGCAGATGCGCTGCCCGTCGCCGTACGGCGCGCAGCCGCTGCGGTTGGTCGATGTCCAGTCGAGCACGTTCACGTCCGTGGAGCGCTGGGGGGAGATCATCTCCAGCGTCCATGCGCCGGGCCTCATCGGGTAGAACGTCGCCCGGCCGTCGTTGCCGGTGTCGAGCGAGACCCTCTCGCCCGTCGACGAGATCGCTGTGGCGCTCCACCCTGTGAGCCGGGTCTCCTTGTCCTGTCGCACCCCGTCGTTGTTGAAGTCGTTGAACGGGGTGGCGATGAGCCAGGAGTTGGGGTTGCGGACCGGCATCGACACCACTTGGGCGGTGCGCTCGAGCAGGAGCGTCGAGCAGCCGGCGGCGGTGCAGGTGAAGCCCGGGGTGGCGGTCTCGGTGGTGCCGCTGATGGTGCGAGCGCTGCCGGTTCCGAGCGACCAGTCGCCGGAGGTCGCCACTGAGAGGTTCCAGACGCCGGGGATCAACCCGTCAACGAGCGGGTCGGGGTCCTCGAACCTTGCGACGCCGTCCGTGGCGGTCGTGGCGGTGACCGTGACCTGCCGCTCCGGCGGACCGCCGTTCGCGGTCACCTCCACGCCAGCCCTGCCGCTCTCGCCGACGTCCTGGATGCCGTCCCCGTCGGAGTCGTTGAAGACCTTCAGCGACAGCCCGGCGGGGGTGGTGAAGCCGAGCAGCGTGTCGCCTTCCGGCGAACGGGTCTGGTTCTCGGCCACGGTGATCTTCACCGGCAGGGCGCGGGTCGGCGCCCAACCGGCCTGGGCGGTCGCGGAGACCGCCCACTCGCCCGGGATCAGGCCGTCGAGTACGACGAGACCGTCCGCGTCCGTGGTGCCGGTGAGGCTCTCGGTGCCGCGGGTGAGGGCGACCGACCAGCCGGCCAGCGGTCCCTCGTCGGCCCCGACGGTGGCGGAGCCGTTCTCGTCGTTGTAGAGGCGGACACCGACGTCGGCGAGTTGGACCAGACCCATCGCGATCCTCTCGGCCGCGCCGTCGGCGGATACGTCGACGTGCACGGTCGCGTTGGTGGTGCGTTGCCAGTCACCCGGGAGGTCGGTGGTCACGTCGTAGGCGCCGCGTCCCACCCAGAAGGCGACTGTGCCGTCGGCACGCACCGGCTTGGTGATGGTCGCGCCGCTGTCGGCTCGCAGCGTCACCCGGACGTCGGGTCCGCGCCGCTCCTCCGGATCGCGCGCTCCGTCCATGTCGGTGTCGTCGAAGACGTCGACGGTGACCTTGGACAGCTCCAGCGGCAGCAGCGGCCGGTAACCCTCGCGGTACGGGTCGTCGTTCTGCGCGCCCGAGGCCAGCGGGTCGGGATCGAACAGCGGATCGGTCGGCGGAGCCGCGTAGGTGCGGAGCAGGCCCCAGGTGCCGCCCGAGAGGTGGTGGAAGCCCACGGTGTCTCCGTAGAGCCAGTCACCGCGCCGGCCGTTGCCCGCCGAGTCGAGGTGGAGGTTCGAGGCGCGGTCGACGCTGAGACCGCCCGTGACGCCGACGAGGTTCGACCGCGGGTCGTGGGGGTCGGAGAGCCAGCTGTGGCCGTGCAGAGTGAAGTTGTGCTGTCGGGGCTTGTCTCCGCCCTGGACCAGACGCATCCGCACTGGATCGCCGGCATAGGCGCGGAACACGGGGGTGTCCGGATCGCCGTGGCGGGTGGAACTCAGCACCGCGGCCAGGTCGGCGCCGGCCATCGGGGAGGCGGCGTCGGCGGTCATCGGGGTGATCCCGAGGCGGTGCCGGTAGGGCGTGGAGGCGTAGTTGAATCCCTTCTCGCCGCTGTCCTCGGCGTCGACCTGCTCCGGCGGCTGACCCGGGAGCGGCGGGTGGGCCGACCCGTCCGGCACGATGGCGCCGGAGGCGTCGCGCAGGTTCAGGCCGTCTTGGAAGTGGGCGGTGAACTCGCGGAAGTCCGCTCGTCCGGGGGTGCGGATGTCGGCGGCGACGCCGCTGACGATCTCCCTGCCAGTGAACGGGTCGTGGTACGACGACCCGCGCGGCTCGACGGTCAGCGCGGCCGCGAGCCCGTGGTGGCGGTGGCCCCGGACGTCGCCGTAGTCGGTGAGGTTGACGGTACCGAGCTCGCCGGGCGTGACATCCGTGGCGTACCACCGGTACAGGATGTCCTCGCCGGGGGCGACCGTCTGGTCGCGGTTGAATCCGACGGTCGCGCCGTCGGAGCCGCGCACGTCGTAGCCCAGCAGCTGGGCGTGCAGGGAGACCCGCAGTCCTGCCCGGGTGCCGGTCGGCGGCTCCAGAGGCAGCCGTGGATCGCCGTCCGCGACGCCCAGCGGCGCGTGCGTGGTCGCGTAGGTGCCCGCGGGGTCGATGCGGTTGTGCAGACGTACCTCGATGCAGTCGCCCTCATTGGCGCGCAACGTCATCGGCTCGGGCTTGGTGCGCGCGCGGCTCACCGCCTCGGCGAGTGTCTCGCCGCGCTCGACCGCCACGTAGACCAGGCCGTAGGGGTCGTGGTCGCCCTGCTTGTTGTAGCGGATCCGGGCGTCGGTGGCCGCGACGGTCACCGACCGCAGGGGCGCTCCCGAGGGGCACACGTTTCCGGGCTTGTTGGCCTTGGGCGGCGCCTCGGCGGTCACCGGCATCGACACGTTCCCATTGGCGGCCTGGGGCAGGTTGTCCGGCAACGGCACCAGGTCCTGGGTGCCCCTGCCGTAGACCCGCATGAGGCCCCACATGCCGAGGTAGAGGTCGTCCGTGGCGGTGCTGGAGTAGAGGTAGTCGCCGCGACAGTCCTCGGTGGGACCGCAGTCCATCTCGGGGATCTCGAAGTTCAGTGCGTCGGAGACGCCCAACGATCGTGAGGAGGCGTACTGGGATCCCGGGTCGTCCGGTTCCTCGCGCCAGCGCATGCCGTGCAGGCCGAAGACGTGCTGCTCCTCCTGGGAGCCGCCCACCAGGCGGATCCGCACCGGGTCTCCGGCGTAGGCATGCAACAGGGGTGTCGCGGGATCCCCGTGCACGGTGGAGCTGAACACGTACGCCGGGTCGGTGGGTACGCCGTTCACGCTGTTGCGGAGCAGGAAGGGTTCGTTGCGGTAGTTGATGCCCATCACGCCCGGGTCGTCGTCGGCGAAGGTCTCCGGCTCGGCGGGCGGGTTGAAGACGTCCACCGGGTTCTGCGGATCGCCGCCGGCGCGGGTGAGCGGGACGAAGTCCTGGAACGCGAGCCCGAACTCGCGGAAGTCGTCCTTCGCGCCCGGTCCGATGACGTCGAACATCGTGCCGGCCGCGTCGCCGGTGCAGGTGCCGCCGCAGGGCTCACCGTGGGCCGGGTCGTTGATCGGCTGGTGGTAGGCGCCGGTGCGGGAGTTGCGGAAGTCCATTCCGGAGGGCTCGACGATGAGCCCGCCGAAGAGCCCGCGGCCCTGGTCGACCGCCGGGAAGTGGTGGTCGTGGGTGAAGACGGTGCGCAGCTCGTAGTCGGCGTACCACCGCTCGTGGATGGTCTGTCCGGGGAAGATGCCCTGGGCACTGGGGTCGTAGCCGGCCGGATCGGGCAGGGGCATCCGGCAGGCGCCGGACAGCTCGTCGTCGGTGCAGCGCTGGGTGCCGTCGAGGATCGCGTCGTTGAACTGGGTCTGGCGCTGACTGAAGGCGGCCTGCTGGTAGTTCCAGCCGTTGCTGGACCCGTCCGAGGCGAGCACGTCGAACTTCACGAGGTGGATGTGCTGGCCGAACATGTTGGTCTGCTGGAGGACCTGGAAGGCGTCGTTGCCGTACCAGTTGGGCAGCAGGTTGGTGAGGTTGAAGTTGATGCAGTCACCGGCATTGGCCCGGAAGAACAGCGGCTCGGGGCGCTTGGTCCCGGCGAGGATGGCGTCGACGTCCTTGGTGAGCACGAGGATCCGGCCCTGGGTGTCGTGCCACCCGTCGTCGTTGTAGACGAGGTCGCGCTGGAGCACTGAGACGTTGTAGGTCACCTCCCGGGCGCCGCTGGGACACGGGTCTGTGAAGGGCGCGCCGGGACGCGGCTGACGTCCGGTGCCGGCGAACGCGGCGAGCTGCGCGGCCTGCTCGGCGGCGAGCGCACGGTGCCAGGCACCCTCGACCGTCTGGATCGCCACTTCGGCCTGGGGCGAGGTGAGCCGCCGCACGTTGCTCGCGGGCGATCGGAACTCGACTCGCCAGCTGCGTCCGGTGTCACCGCGGGCGGCCACGGAGACGTCGTCGATCCCGGTGAGCACCTCGAGCGCGGCTTCCACCGCCGAGGGGAGGGCGTTCGACGCGAGCTGCGCCGTCTGCTCGCCCCGGTAGCCGAGGGTGAAGGACCCGTCGGGGCGGCCACCCTCACGCTCGACGGTGACCGTGGTGGCGTACGCCGTAGGCGCGGGCGCGGTCGTGTCCTCGGGGGTGGGCGGTGGCGGGTAGGCGTCGACGGCGACGAGAGATGGCACGTCGGTCCCCGACAGGGACCCTGCGAACCTGATCCGCCAGCGCTGCGGGGCGTCGGAGGTGACGCGGACGTCGTCGATCGCCACCAGCGCCTCGAGCGCGGCCTCGACCTGCGCGGGGGTGTCGTTGTACGCCAGGTCTGCCGTGGTCTCGGTCCCCAACCGAAGGGCGAACGTGCCTCCGGTGGCGTCGTTGGCGACGACCTGGACCTCGTCGGTGTCCGGGAACGAGGTGGTCACGTCCTGGACCTGGTTGAGCAGGGAGGGCGCCAACCCCTGTCCGGCGACCATGCGGGTCCCGGGCGAGCCGTCGGGCGCGCTGATCGAGTCCGGAGGCTGAGGTGCCCGCCACCCGAACTGTCCGGGGATGAACCGCGGGTAGCCGGGGTTCATCTCGGCGTCGTAGGTCGTGGGGGCGACGCCGGCGGCGGTGCGGTCCGGGAGCACGGTCAGCCTCCGGGTCCGGACACCGTCGGGCGTGGTCAGCCGACCGGTCTCGCGGACATCGTGCACGCGGAACAGCGACCAGAAGCCGTCCGCGAAGTGGGGGTAGAGGTGGCAGTGGAAGATGGAGTCCCCGACGGTGCCGGGCTTGCTGCCCGCGCCGAAGAGCAGGTCGGCGGTGAAGGCGTCGCCCGGGCCGTAGGTCTGGGAGTCGATGGTGGTGGACTCGGGCCGGTTCTGGTCGCTCGGCCGGGTCGGGTTGGTGCCGGCGCTGCCGACGTCGTCGGGCTCGGCGAGCCACTGGTGGGCGTGCATGTGGAAGACGTGGGTCTCCTTGACCCCGGCATGGGCGTATCGCAGCTTCGTCGGGTCGCCCTTGTAGGCGTGGGTGACGTTGTTGGTCCAGCAGCCGCCGGGAATGTCCGCAGGCATCAGCATCGCAGGCCGGGCGACGCCGTCGTCGGACTGGCAGTCCTCGGGGTCGACGCCCTCGCCCACGGGCCACCCCGTGGCAGGCATGCCGCTGGCCAGCTTCACCGCTGCCGGCTCCCCGTAGGTCCACGACGAGAGCGACGTCTCCTCGCCGATGCAGTCCGGGCACCGCTCGGCGTCGCGTCGGTCCTGCGCGTCAGCACCGTAGTTGAAGCCGAAACCGACGCCGGGGATCTCGTCCTGCGAGATCTGGACGCTCTCACGGAAGGACCCACCTGCGGGGGGCACGATGTCGGCGTCGAGGTAGAGCTCGCCGCTCATCTGCGAGACCGCCGAGACGGGGTACAGCGGCAGCCCGCTGTGGGAATCGAACCAGACCGACCCTGCCGGTTCGACGGCGAAGCCGCCCCACAGTCCGTGGGACAGGCTCCCGCCATCGGCCTCGCCACCGGCGGACATCGCCATGTCGCGGATCAGGTGGAGGCCCTCGCGCTGTGGGGCCCGCCAGTAGTAGGTGATGGTCTCACCCCGACCGACCGTGGAGTCGCCCGCGAACCCGACGTGGGCCCCGGCGAGCTCCGCGGAGGTGGCCGCGCCGTCCACGTGCATGGAGGCGCGCGGCTGGGTCACCGCACCGCCCTGCAGGGCCCGGTCGTCGAGTCGGTTGGTGAAGGTGACCGCCACGCACTCGGCCACGTTGGCCCGGATCACGAGCGGCCGCGGTCGGAGCCGACGGTTGCCGGCCGGATCGGAGGCGGGATCGGCGGCGAGTGGACGGTGCCAGTTCTGCACCGCGGCCCGATCCTGGTCGAACACGAAGATCATCCCGTTGGGATCGACGTCGCCGAAGCGGTTGTAGGGGATCGGCACGCTGATCGCGGAGACGTCGTACATGCGGTCGGCGTTCGTCGCGCCGCACGCCGCGGAGGCGTCGACGACCGCCTGCGCCGGGGTCACTGCGAGGAGCGGCACCGCGAAGGAGCCCACGGCCACAGGCACGATCGCCGCCAGGAAGGCGACCTGTTGTCCCGTCCATGTCAAGGCTTGCGAAACCGCGAGTTCCAGCAGCATCAGAACCGCGGCGGCGCCCAGCGCCACTGCGCCGTCCGCTGCCAGGTGACCCACCCCGGCGACCCCGCCGTGGGCGTGGTCCTGTTCCACGAACAAGCGCGCATGCACCAGGTTGCCTGGGACGCTGAGGCAGGCGTACGTCCCTGCGGTCACCAACAGGCCGATGAGGGCGCCCTCGTCCTCGCCGGCCGAGGATCGGCGGCCGGTTGCCGGGCCCGCGGACAGCCACCGGGTCGTCCGTCGTGCGGCGATGCCGCCGACGAGCACGGCGATGGCGGCCACCGGTAGGGCCAGGCTCGAGTCGCGCAACCAGTGCAGGACCGGGGTGAGGGGCAGTCGCTCGGTCGTGTGCGCATGGACCAGGTGCAGCAACAAGCCGGCCCCATAGGCCAGCACCAGCGTCCGCAGGAGACAGTGTCGGAACGTGTCGGAGAAGGCGTGCCGCGTGTTCATGCCCCCAGAGTCGACGTGGATCGTCGAACGCGGTACGCCGCAGGTGGGGGGTTGGCCCCCCTCAATCTGGGGGCAGCCTCTCGGGGCCGTCCGTCCTTCATCAATATGGCGCATGCCGTGACAGGCGGTCCGGTCTAGGCTTGGGGAGGGCTCGAAGCCGAGGCGCGGCGCCGAGATCTGGGGGTTGCGACATGGAGGCGTCGACGGTCACCGAGGACCTGAAGGTCCTGAAGGTCCTGGTCGTGGAGGACCAACGGACCTTCGCCGACGCCCTGGTGCGGACGGTACGGCAGGAGCCCGGTCTCGAGCCGGTGGGCCCCGCGGCGACCGGGGCGGAGGCGCTCCGCATGGCGGCGCTCGAGGTGGTCGACGTCGCGATCGTCGACGTGGGCCTGCCCGACCTCGACGGCCTCGAGCTGTGCAGGCGACTGCGACGTCAGTGGCCGGCCGTGCGAGTGGTGCTGCTCACCGCCGACCCGCGTCCCGCGCTCGCCCGTCGGGCGGTCGACGTCGGCGCACGGGCCTTCCTGTCCAAGTGGATGTCGTTGGACACCCTGCTGTCCGCGGTGCTGGCGGGGGACGACACGTTCGTCGTGGATCCGGCCCTGCTGATGGCCTACGAGGAGACCGGACCGGGTACCCTGCTCAGCCCGCGCGAAGCGGAGATCCTGCAGCTGATGACTGAGGGGCACGACGCCCGCAGCATCGCGGGAGCGCTGCACCTGAGCGTGCACACGACCCGCGGCTACATCAAGAACGTGTACCGCAAGCTCGACGTCCACAGCCAGCTGGCGGCCGTGGCGGCCGTAACCCGGCGCGGCGTGGTCCGGGCGGGTTGCTGAACGGCCCTGGCCGGGTCGCTGGACCGGGTGTCGACGTGGAGCGGGAGGGGTGGGCCGTCAGGTGGTTCGCCGCTTGGGCGGTCGTCGTGGTCCTGGCCTGGGCGGTCCTGGGATGGGTGCTCGCCGTGCATCTCGCCCAGCGCGAAGCCCTGGACGATGCTGCCCGCCAGGCAGCACGGATGGCGCGCGCGATCGCGGCGCCCATCGCGTACCGGGCGCCGGCGGCCCAGCGTGACGAGAGCCTGAGCGGTCTGGACGTCACCGTGCGCGAACGGATCGCCGAGGGGCTCGTGTTGCGGGTCAAGGTGTGGGACGCCGAGGGCACAGTGCTCTATTCGGACGAGCATCGGCTCATCGGTCGCAGGTTCGACCTCGACCCGACGGCGACCGATCTGCTCGTGCACGGTGGAGCTCATGCCGACCTCACGATGCTCGACGCGGAGGAGAACGTGCTCGATCGCCGACTCGAGCGCGGCACGTCAGCCGTCGTGGAGGCCTACGCCGCGTTCACCTCGCGGGACGGCGCGGACCTGCTCTTCGAGGCGTACTTCCCCGCCGAGGACCTCATCCAGCAGGAGCACGCTGTCGCGGTGTGGCTGGTGCCGGCGATGGTCGCCGGACCGGTGGTGGTCGGGTTGCTCATGTTCGCCCTCGGTCTGCGGATGTCCCGCCGCATCCGTGTCGCCGAGCAGGAGTCGGCTCGTGCGCTGCAGCGGATGTTCACCGCTGCCGCCCAGGAGCGGCGGCTGATGGCGCGACACCTGCACGACACGGTGCTCCCCGAGCTCGCCGCGGTGCGTCTCACCCTCGAGGCCGTCGAGCGCGAGGAGACGGACCCGGAGCGCCGCACGGTCCTCGGGACCATGCTCATGGCGGTCACGCGTCAGATCAGCTTCCTCCGGGACCTGTTGACGGGAGCGAGCGCGCCGTCACCGTCACGGGTGGGTCTCAAGGCCGCCGTCGACGTCCTGGCCGACCAGTCGGGAGCCCAGGGGGTCCCGGTGGACGTCGCGGTTCGTGCGGTTGAACTGGGCGACGCGGCCGCGCGACTGGTGCTGACAGTGGTCGGGGAGGGGTTGCGCAACGTGCACCGCCATGCACGAGCCGGGCGCGCATCGGTCTCGGTCCGCCTCGAGGACGGCTCGCTCGTGGTCGAGGTCGAGGACGACGGGTGCGGCACCTCGACCACGGCGCTGCGGTCCGAGCACGGTCTGGGCCTCATCGCCGACACGGTCGCTGACCTGGGCGGGGAGACGCACCTGGAGACGCGCCCGAGCGGCGGCACGCGTCTCCGCGTTGCGGTCCCGCTCAGCGAGCTAGAGGGCGAGGTGGTTGCCACCTCCCGGACGAGGCACGGTTGAGGCGCAGGGCCGTCGGCCTCCGGGTGGGTGCCAGCGAAGGGCTGTGCGCCGTTCATTCGGCAACGCGACCCGGAGCGGCCCGGGTTGCGGCACCCGCAGCGTCCGCCTCGTCGGCATCGACATGCTTCCGGCTTCCTCGCATGAACGCCGCTGCCCACAAACGATCGCGCTCACGCTCAGCTCCGTCGTGGTCTTCCCGATGACTCACCACGTGGAGTGCGTCGTGAAGCTGACCCGCGCGGACTCCTAGCGACAGGTGCGGACGCCTGAGTCCACGACCTGGCCGTCGACGGTCTTGAACTCCCACGCGTAGCGACCCTTGGCCAGCCGCATCGCGAGGACGCCGAACCCGACGTCGTGGCGGACGATCGAGCCCGGTTCTCGTCCCGCGACGGGGTAGAGCGACTTGCCGCCTGCCCCGGAGACGAACGACACGATCCCCGCCCGGGACGCCGCGCCGGAGGCGTCCAGCTTTCGGAAGCGCTCGTAGTGGTGGTCGTGGCCGGCGAGAGCGACGTCGGCGCGATGCCGCATGGCGGTGCGCCACAGGGGGCGGACAAAGGCGTTCGAGCCGTGCTTGCCCGAGGAGAAGCGGGGGTGGTGCATGGCGATCGCGGTGCACCGGCGGGGGTTGCGGTTCATGTCGCGCGCCAGCCACCTGCGCTCGGCCGCGCAGTCGATGCGGTCGCAGTTGGTGTTGAGCGCGTAGACCCGCCACGAACCGAGGTCGTAGGCGTAGTAGCCGGGGCGCCCGGGCTGCTGGCCGGCGAAGTAGGTGTAGTAGCCGGCCGCGTTCTTGGTGCGGTACTCGTGGTTGCCGGGCAGCGGCTTGCTGATGTCGCGCAACGGTCCCCAGGTGGCGTCGTAGGACTCCGCGAAGTCCGACGCCGAGCCGGCGGGGTACTGCAGGTCCCCGAGGAGCAGGACCCGGCGTGGGGCGTACCCGGCGGTGAGCGCAGCGGTGTCCGCCTGCCGGCAGGTCGTGTCGGTGGTCGCCTCCTCCGGAGGGCAGGCGATGTCACCGGTGGCGACCACGAGCGGCCCGGTCACGGTGCCCAGGGTGGAGGTCGTCTCGGTGCCGGCCACCTCGTCGGGCTCGTCGCCCCGTGTGGGGCTGACCGAGGAGCAGGCGGCGGCGAGCAGCGCAACCAGCGTGAGCCAGGTGGCGGCGCGGCGAAGGGGGTGGGTCACGATGTCCCCGTTCCGGGTGACGTGGCGGGCAGGCGCCGTCCACTATGCCGGATCCGGGCCGGATCTGGGGGATCGTCGCCGGCTCGGCGTTCGACAAGTCCGAGCCGCGTGGGTCGCGCGCCAGTGTTCTTTTGACGTCGTGTATCTTGATATCAAGAGAAAACGGGGTCGTCTCGCCGCCGTACACCCAGGGCGGCAAGATGGGTACCCGATCCCCGACAGCCTGACGTGAGGAGACGGCCGCATGCCGAGCGCCAAGAGTGTGGACAGCTTCGGTGCCAAGGGCACCTTGGACGTGAACGGGAGGTCCTACGAGATCTACCGGTTGGCCTCGGTGGCAGGTGACGGGCTCCCGGACGACGCGGTGGACTCGCTTCCCTACTCGCTGAAGATCCTGCTGGAGAACCTGCTGCGGACCGAGGACGGCGCGAACATCACCGCCGAGGACATCCGGGCGCTCGCCGGCTGGGACGCCGACGCCGAGCCCAGCAAGGAGATCCAGTTCACGCCGGCCCGTGTGATCATGCAGGACTTCACCGGTGTGCCGTGCGTGGTCGACCTCGCCACCATGCGCGAGGCGATGGGCGACCTCGGCGGGGACCCGTCCAAGATCAACCCGCTCGCGCCGGCCGAGATGGTCATCGACCACTCCGTCATCGCGGACGTGTTCGGGTCACCCGAGGCGTTCGAGCGCAACGTCGAGATCGAGTACGACCGCAACAAGGAGCGCTACCAGTTCCTGCGCTGGGGTCAGGGCGCCTTCGACGACTTCAAGGTCGTCCCCCCGGGCACCGGCATCGTGCACCAGGTCAACATCGAGCACCTCGCCCGCGTGGTGTTCGCCCGCGAGGACGAGAACGGCAACACCGTCGCCTTCCCCGACACGTGTGTGGGCACCGACTCCCACACCACCATGGTCAACGGCATCGGCGTGGTCGGCTGGGGCGTCGGCGGCATCGAGGCCGAGGCCGCCATGCTCGGCCAGCCCGTGTCGATGCTCATCCCGCGCGTGGTCGGCTTCAAGCTCTCCGGGGAGCTGCCCGAGGGAGCGACCGCCACGGACCTCGTCCTCACGATCACCGAGATGCTGCGCAAGCACGGCGTGGTCGGCAAGTTCGTCGAGTTCTACGGGTCGGGCGTCTCGGCGCTGCCGCTGGCCAACCGAGCGACGATCGGCAACATGTCGCCGGAGTTCGGCTCCACGATCGCGGTCTTCCCGCTCGACGACGAGACCGTCAACTACCTCCGGCTCACCGGCCGCTCCGACGAGCAGCTCGCGCTGGTCGAGGCCTACGCCAAGGAGCAGGGCCTCTGGCACGACCCCGACGCCGAGCCGCGCTACTCCGAGAAGCTCGAGCTCGACCTGGGTACGGTCGTCCCGTCGCTCGCCGGCCCGAAGCGTCCGCAGGACCGGGTGTCGCTCAGCGACGCGAAGGAGGCCTTCCGCACCTCGCTGGCCGACTACGTCGGAGACGAGGACGCCGCGGGTGGCTCGGCCCAGGTCGGTGTTCCCTCGCAGGAGAAGCCGGAGGATGTCCTCTCGAAGGTCGACGAGGCCTCCGACGAGTCCTTCCCCGCGAGCGACGCACCGTCGCACTCCGCCGGCGGCAACGGCAGTGGTGCCCCCGCCGACTGGCACACCCACTCCGTCCGCGGTGCCGACGGCCGCCCCTCCAACCCGGCGCGGGTGGAGCTCGCCGACGGCACCAAGTTCGAGATCGACCACGGCGCGGTCACCATCGCCGCGATCACCTCGTGCACGAACACCTCGAACCCGTCGGTGATGATCGGCGCCGCGCTGCTGGCGAAGAAGGCCGTCGAGAAGGGCCTGGAGCGCAAGCCGTGGGTCAAGACCACCCTGGCCCCGGGCTCGAAGGTCGTCTCGGACTACTACGAGAAGGCGAACCTGACGCCGTACCTCGACAAGCTCGGCTTCAACCTCGTCGGCTACGGCTGCACCACCTGCATCGGCAACTCGGGCCCGCTCATCCCCGAGGTCAGCAAGGCCGTGAACGACAACGACCTCGCGGTCGTCTCCGTGCTGTCCGGCAACCGCAACTTCGAGGGCCGGATCAACCCGGACGTGAAGATGAACTACCTCGCGTCCCCGCCGCTCGTCGTGGCCTACGCCCTCGCCGGGTCGATGGACGTCGACCTGTTCAACGATCCCCTGGGGGTCGACAGCAATGGCGACGACGTCTTCCTCAAGGACATCTGGCCCTCGCCGGCCGAGGTCGAGGAGGTCATCGGCCAGGCGATCAGCGCCGACATGTTCACCAAGGACTACGCCGACGTCTTCGCCGGCGACGAGCGCTGGCAGAACCTCGACACCCCGTCCGGTGACACGTTCGCCTGGGACGCCGACTCGACCTACGTCCGCAAGCCCCCCTACTTCGAGGGGATGCCCCCGGAGCCGGAGCCGGTCGAGGACATCTCGGGCGCCCGGGTGCTGCTGAAGCTCGGCGACTCCGTGACCACCGACCACATCTCGCCCGCCGGTGCGATCAAGAAGGACTCGCCGGCAGGCCGGTACCTCGCCGAGCACGGCGTCGAGCAGCGGGACTTCAACTCCTACGGCTCCCGTCGCGGCAACCACGAGGTGATGATCCGCGGCACGTTCGCGAACATCCGCCTGCGCAACCAGCTCGCGCCNNGGCCGTGATCGCGGAGTCCTACGAGCGCATCCACCGGTCGAACCTGATCGGCATGGGCGTCCTCCCGCTGCAGTTCCCCGAGGGGGAGAGCGCCGAGTCGCTCGGCCTCACCGGCGAGGAGGAGTTCTCGTTCACCGGCGTCACCGCGCTCAACCCTTCGACGGGCTCAGAACAGCGCGACGGCACCATCCCGAGCACGGTGAAGGTGAAGGCCGGCGACGTCGAGTTCGACGCGAAGGTCCGCATCGACACCCCTGGTGAGGCGAGCTACTACCGCAACGGCGGCATCATGCAGTTCGTGCTCCGAAGTCTGCTCAAGGGCTGACGATCTACGGGATCGACGCAGGGGTGGTGGCCGTCGTGGCCATCACCCTTGTGCTTGCCGCGACCGTCCAGGGCCTGATCGGCCTGGGCCTGGCGCTGGTCACCGCGCCCGTGGTGACGCTGCTCGCGCCCGAGCTGATGCCGGCGTTCATGCTGTGGCTGGGCATGACGATGCCGATGGTGACGCTCGTCCGGGAGCACCACGACATCGACTGGCGGGGGCTCGGCTGGACCCTGCCCACCCGGATCGTGGGCACGGTCATCGGCGTGGGGCTGCTGGCCTGGTTCCCCCCGGCCGGCCTGGGCATCGCGGTGGGCGTGATGGTGCTGCTCAGTGTGCTCCTGACCGTCCGCGCCGTGGAGATCCCGGTGAACGCCCCCACGCTCGCCACGGCGGGCCTGATCTCGGGGGTCACGGGCACGACCACGTCGATCGGCGGACCGCCGATGGCGATCCTCTACCAGCACCGGCCGCCGCCGCAGATCCGCTCGACCCTGGGGCTGTTCTTCGTCATCGGCGCGGCGCTGAGCCTGGTGGGGCTCGGCGTGGTCGGCCGGCTGGAGCCCGCGACGTTCCTGCTCGCGATGACGATGGTCCCTGCGCTGGTCCTCGGCTTCCTCATCTCGCGGGTGGTCGGACGCCGGGTGCCCGCGCACCGGATCCGGGTCGGCGTGCTCGTCGTCTCGGGGCTGTCGGCCGGCGTCGTCCTGGTCCGGTCGCTGCTCCTGCTCTGACCGAGGCAGGCCCCGGTGGTCGGGCGGCCCGCCGTCTAGGCTGGAAGGATGAGGGTCATGCGCTCAGAGACCTTCTCCTGCACGACGGGGGACCGGGACACGGTCCTCGACCTCACCCGGCACTGTGCGCGGTTCGTCGCCGACGAGGGCGACGGCCTGCTCCACGTGTTCGTGCCCCACGCCACCGCCGGGATCGCGATTCTCGAGACCGGGTCGAGCAGCGACGACGACCTGCTCGAGACCCTTGGCGAGCTGCTTCCGGCCGACGACCGGTGGAAGCACCGGCACGGCTCCCGCGGCCACGGCCGCTCCCACGTCATGCCGGCGCTGGTGCCGCCGTACGCCACCGTGCCCGTTGTCGACGGCAGGCTGTGTCTCGGCACCTGGCAGAGCATCTGCCTCGTCGACCTGAACGTCGACAACCACCGGCGCGAGGTCCGTCTCTCGTTCCTCCCCGGCTGACCCCGGCCTTCGCCGGCTCAGGCGGCCGACCCGGCGATGTTCACCATCCAGGTGACACCGAACCTGTCCGTGCACATGCCGAAGGTGTCGCCCCACGGCGCCTTGTCCAGAGGCACCGTGACCGTGGCGCCGTCCGAGAGCTTCTCCCAGTAGCCCCGGAGCACCGACTCGTCGTCGTCCTCCCCGCTGAGCGAGATCGAGTGGTCGGTGCCGGGGGTGTGCTCCATCTCGTTCGGGGTGTCGGCAGCCATCAGCACCAGGCCGAGCTCGGTGGTGAGCGTCGAGTGCATGATCTTGTCGGCCTCGGCAGGGTCCTCGCCGGCGTGGAACTCGCCGAACGTGCTGAAGGTGAGCTCGCCCCCGAACACCGAGTGGTAGAAGTCCATCGCCTCGCGCGCGGTGTCCCGGAAGCCGAGGTAGGGGTTCAGACGGACGGTCATGCCGATCTCCTCAGATGGTGGTTGCCTGTCAGGATCTCAGACGGTGGCTGCTGTCAGGGTCGACCACGGCGCCGACAGGCACTCATCGGTGCAGCCAGGACAGGAGGTCGCGGGGCGCGAGGTCGGCCGCACGCTCGTCGTACCGTCGCCGTTGTGCAGCGCTGAGCAGCCGCCACCCCTCTCCCGAGCCGCCCCGCCGGAAGAAGGCCGCGGAGCTCTTGAGGACGCCGCTCCGGCCCGGGACGAGCAGGTCGGCGCGGGCGCGCATCCGGTCGAACGAGGCTGCGTCGACGAGGTCGGGAAACACGTCCTCCGGCACGTCGATCCCGAGCCGGTCCGCGAGCCTGCGCATCTGCCCCGCGAGATCCGCGCGGAGGTCGTCGTAGTGCACGAGCACGACGTTGTCCGCTCCGCGTCTGTCCCAGGCGTCCGCGAGGTGATGCATGACCCCCGGCAGGGAGTCGAGCTCCTCGAAGGGGTCGGCCTCCTCCTCGACCCACGCGGCCAGCCACTCGGGGAGCGGTGGTCGCGACGACCGTTGCCGCTGAGGCCGCCCGGTCAGCTCGGCGATCAGCCGGCGGTCGAGGTTGGCCGCCTGGTGGTAGAGGGACACGGCCATGTCGAGCGGGTGCCTGGCGACGACGACGTAGGTCACGTCAGGGCGGGCCGGGAGCCCGTCGAGCGGGGTGTGCGTCTTGATGAAGCGACGATGCGTCTGGGCCCGCAGTGTTGCGTAGACCTCGTCGCGGGGGGTCACCAGCCAGTCCAGCCAGGGGGACAGCTCCGCGAGCGGCCGGGGCAGCTGGGTGGTCCCGAGCACCAGCAGTGCACAGATCATCTGCACCCACGTGGTGCCGCTCTTGGACCGCGTGCTGATGACGATGTCGCCTGACCGGAACGGGAAGTCCCGCCACCGAGCGCTGTCCTCCTCCGACGAGACGTAGCGACGCGGCACCTCGGGCACCGGTCGAGCCTATCCCGCCGAGAGTCGAACATGCGTTCGACTCTCGGCGTATCCTGGCGGCATGGTCAAGTACGTCGCACCACCGGGCTGGCCCCGCCAGGTCCGGCCCCCTGACGCTCCCGGGTGGGAGGACACCGCCACCAGTTGGCTGCTCGACATCTGCCCGCCGGAGTACCGCTCCTACCCGGTGCTGCGCCGCCACGTCGTGGTCCTCGCACGCTTCGCGGTGCTGCACGTCGAGGCGTCGCAGGCTGCCGTGCGTCGCGGGCTCAGCGAGGCGAGGGCGCTGCTGCGCGACGTGGCCGAGCCCGGGACCGTCGAGGCTGCGATCGAGACCTGGCACGTGGAGTCGGCCCGGCTGGCGGCGGAGCGCCGGGCGGTCGGGCTGGTCGAGGAGGCTCTGCGCGGACGTCGCTTCGTCGCCCGCCTCTGACCCGGCGCGGGCGGCCGGGCCGGGTTCTCCGGACGCAGGCGCCGGCGCCGGTGTAGACAGGGGCTTCGTGGTCCGACGGCCGGGCCGCACGGACAAGGGGGTCCCCATGGCAGAGGTGCGGAGCGTGGGCGAGGGCGAGCACGACGACAACCGTCGCGCGATCATCGACCTCACCACCGGCGGTCGGCACTCCCGTGCCTGGCTCGACCGGATGGTCGCCTTCTCCCGGCGGGAGTCCACGCAGGAGGCGTTCGCCGGAGCGGTCGAGTCGTGGGTCGGCGACGACTACCTCGGCGAGGTCGGTCGCCCGGAGACACCCGTCGCGTGCCTGGTGGGGGAGACCGACCCCGCCCTGTCGGCGGAGGTCATGCGGCAGAGCTGGATGCAGATCTACCCCGACGTCACGCTCGTCGAGCTGCCCCACTGCGGGCACTACCCGATGCACGAGACGCCTGTGTGGCTGGCCACCCGGATGGAGGCCTTCCTCGCCGAGCACTAGCTAGTGGGGGCGTGTTGCCGACCCCCGACCGCGCGGGCCGCCGGTAGCGTCCCGGACCATGAGGATCGCCGACGACACGTCCGACTCGCTCACCGTCGTCAGGGTCCCCGGCCACGGGGCGGAGGACGTCCTCGTCGGGGAGGACGGGGCGGTCTACACCGGCACCGAGGACGGCGCCGTCTGGTGCGTCCGTGAGGAGGGAAGCCGCCTCGACAGGGTCGGTGCGACCGGCGGTCGTCCCCTGGGACTCGAGTGGCTGCCCGATGGACGGATCCTCATCTGCGACGCCAGGCGCGGGTTGCTCGCCCTCGACACGACCTCGGGCGCGGTCGAGGAGCTGCTCACCCTGGTCCACGGCCGGCGGATGACCTTCTGCAACAACGCCGCCGTCGCCCCCGACGGCACCATCTGGTTCAGCGACTCCTCCCGGGTCCACGGCATCGAGCGGTGGAAGGCCGACATCGTCGAGAACACGTCCTCCGGGCGGCTGCTGCGCCGTGATCCCGACGGCTCGGTGGAGGTGGTGCTCGACGGGCTGCGCTTCGCCAACGGTGTCGCCCTGGCCGCGGACGAGTCCTTCGTGGCGGTCGCCGAGACGGCCGGGCGCACCGTCGTACGCCACTGGCTCTCCGGGGACCGCGCCGGCCGGACCGACCTGCTCGCCGGGGACCTGCCCGGCTACCCCGACAACATCGCGCGGGGGAGCGACGGGCTGCTATGGGTGACCGTCGCCTCGCCGAGGGACCCGGTCGTGGAGGCGCTGATGCGCGCGCCGATGCCACTGCGCCACGCGGCCTGGCGGCTGCCGGCACCGCTCCAGCCGAAGCCGAAGCGGACTGCCCGGGTGTGGGCGCTCGACGACGAGGGAAGGGTTGTCCACGACCGGTCACTCGACGCCTCGTCGTTCCACATGGTCACCGGTGTCCGCGAGCACCGCGGTCGCGTATGGCTGGGCAGCCTGGTCGAGCCGGCCGTCGCCGTCTTCGGCCTCTGAGGGTCCGGCGACTAGACTCGCAGGATTGTTCGTCGTAGTCGGGAAGAGGAGCTGATGGGGTACCTGGAGTCGATCACGGGGCCGCGCGACCTGCGCGAGCTCGACGACCACCAGCTCGACGAGCTCGCGGCGGAGATCCGTGACTTCCTCGTCGCCAAGGTCTCCCGGACCGGCGGCCACCTCGGCCCGAACCTCGGCGTCGTCGAGCTGACGTTGGCGATCCACCGGGTCTTCGACTCGCCGACCGACCGTGTCGTCTTCGACACCGGCCACCAGGCCTACGTCCACAAGGCGCTCACCGGTCGCGCCGGCCGGTTCGACACGCTCCGCCAGGAGGGTGGCCTGTCGGGCTACCCGAGTCAGGGGGAGTCGCCGCACGACATCGTCGAGAACTCCCACGCCTCCACCGCGTTGTCCTACGCCGACGGCCTCGCCAAGGCGTACACCATCCGTGGCGAGAACCGCCACGTCGTCGCGGTGATCGGTGACGGCGCGCTCACCGGCGGCATGGCCTGGGAGGCGCTGAACAACATCGCCGCCGACCAGGACCGCAAGCTGGTCATCGTCGTCAACGACAACGGCCGCTCCTACACCCCGACCGTCGGCGGCCTGGCCAACCACCTCAACACGCTGCGCACGAGCCCGCGCTACGAGCAGGTCCTCGACCTCGTCAAGAAGCGCCTCAACGGTGTCCGCGGCGTCGGCCCCGCGGTGTACGACGCTCTCCACGCCGTCAAGAAGGGCATGAAGGACGCCCTCGCGCCGCAGGGACTCTTCGAGGACCTCGGGCTGAAGTACGTCGGACCCATCGACGGCCACGACCGGGCCGCCATGGAGAACGCGCTCGCCCAGGCGAAGAAGTTCGGCGGACCGGTCATCGTCCACGTGTTGACCAAGAAGGGCTTCGGCTACGACGCCGCCGAGCGCCACGAGGCCGACAACTTCCACTCGCCCGGGCCGTTCGACGTCGAGACCGGTGTCGAGAACCCCAAGGGCCGGATCTGGACCGACATCTTCGCCGAGGAGATGGTCACGCTCGGCGGCGAGCGGAAGGACCTCGTCGCGATCACGGCGGCCATGCTGCACCCCGTGGGCCTGGACCAGTTCGCCGCCCGCTACCCGGAGCGGACCTTCGACGTCGGGATCGCCGAGCAGCACGCCGCCACCTCGGCCGCGGGCCTCGCCCTGGGCGGGCTGCATCCCGTCGTGGCGATCTACGCCACCTTCCTCAACCGCGCCTTCGACCAGGTGCTCATGGACGTGGCGCTGCACCGCTGCGGGGTCACCTTCGTCCTCGACCGGTCCGGGGTGACCGGTGACGACGGCGCCAGCCACAACGGCATGTGGGACATGTCGATCCTTCAGGTGGTCCCGGGCCTCAGGCTCGCCGCCCCCCGCGACGGCGCGCGGCTGCGTGAGCTGCTCCGGGAGGCCGTCCGGGTCGACGACGCCCCCACCGTCGTACGCTTCCCGAAGGGCCCGCCGATCGTCGACGTCGAGCGCGTCGACCGGGCAGGGTCCATGGACGTGCTCGTGCGCAACGGCGCCAAGGACGTCCTGCTCGTCGGCGTCGGGTCGATGGCATCGACCTCGGTGGAGGTCGCCGAGCGGCTCGCCGCCCAGGGGATCGGAGTCACCGTCGTCGACCCTCGTTGGGTCAAGCCGTTCGACCCCGCGATCGTCGACCTCGCCCGCGACCACCGGCTGGTGGTCAGCGTCGAGGACAACGGCATCGTCGGCGGTTGCGGGTCGGTGCTGCTGCAGACGCTGAACGACGCGCGCGTCGACACGCCGGTGCGACTGCACGGCATCCCCCAGCGCTTCCTGGACCACGCGAAGCGCGCCAGGATCCTCGACGAGATCGGCCTGACCGCCCAGAAGCTCGCGCGCAGCATCGTCGAGGACGTCACCGCCCTCGACGACGGCGGAGCGCTGCTCGAGGTCGAGCAGCGCCCCTGAGCAGACCCAGGAACCAGTCTCACGCGGGGTGCGCGAGGTGGTCCATGTGGTCGTGACGGCGACGCAGCAGGATGGTCCCGCCCACGCCCGCAGCGGCCAGCGCGGCAGCAGCCGCGCCCCAGCCGATCAGGTCATCTGCGTCGTACCCGGTGTCGAACGTGGTCGGCGCCGGGGGAGGGTCGGGCACGACGTCGCCGTTGCGGGCGAATCCGAGGTCCGGCTCCGGGGGTACGACACCGCCGTTACGGGCGTATCCGAGGTCGGGTTCGTCGAGCTCCACACCCCCGTGAAGGGCATACCCGACGTCGGGATCGTCGGGAGATGCCGCGGATGCCGCCGTGGCGAGAGCCACCGGTGACAGGCAGAGGACAGCCGCAGCCACCACTGCCAACAACTTGCTGATGAGGTGCTTCATGGCGCCCTCCTTTCATCACCTCCACAGTGGGTCCGTCGGTCCCGATCCGGCAGAGGCGCAGTGCCCTCCACGGCCGGCCGGACGGCTCGCGTCGGCGGCCGGAGGGCCCGAACCCCACCAACCGGTGAAACCGCACATCGGGTGAAAGATCGGCAAAGAGTCGGACGCGGTGCATAAAGAAGTGGTAACGCGCACGTCGTGACTCTTGCCACACATACGTCCTGAGTGTGACCGTTGGGCGGTTCGTGGCCGGTCGCGCCGCTCTGGCGACGGGAGGGCCACTCCTTGGGACGTCGAGATCCCGGCGTTTCCTCGATCGGAACATCTGCCCGGAGACCCCGGGTTTGAAAGGGGAGAGATGTCTCACCGTCACGGTGTCTCTCGTCTTCGGTCCGCCGTCGTCCTTCCCGCGCTCGCGCTCGTCGTCACTGGCCTGACGACTGGTGCGACCGGGATGAACGCATCGGCGCCGGCGACGAGGGACGAGTCGACAACCAACGCCTCGAGTGCGTCGGACTACTACATCAACTACGTCGCTCCGCAGGCCGAGAAGGCCTTCGGACCCGACCTCAAGGCGCCGCGCAGCAAGCGTGCCGCCGAGCGGCAGCAGGACGCACTCACCGAGGCGATGAAGTTCGACGCCAAGCACGCCCAGGGCAACCCGGTCGCCGCGCGCGGTCTGGCGAAGCTCGAGGCGCGGGCGATCAAGACCGGCAAGAGCCCCAAGGAGCTGAAGGGGCAGTACAAGGGCGCCAAGAAGACGCAGGAGGCCAAGCTCCTGACGATCCTCGTCGAGTTCAACGAGAACGCCAACGACGACTTCTCCGGCGTCATGGTGCCGGAGTTCTTCGGCGCCACCACGTGCAAGCCCGGCGAGGCCGCCGTGAACGGTCCGCTCCACAACAACATCCCGAACCCCGCCGATGGCGAGCTCGAGGACAACAACTCGATGTGGGTCGAGGACTTCTCCTCCGAGCACTTCAACAAGATGCTGTTCACCGACGAGGGCATCACCGAGCGGGTCCGCACCGACCTGACCGGTCCCGACGGCGAGCCCGGCTTCGACATCTCCGGCTACACGATGAAGAAGATGTACGAGGAGATGTCCCGCGGTGCCTACACCGTCACCGGTGCGGCCACCCCGTGGGTGACGGTCGACCACTCCGAGGGCTGGTACGGCGCCTCCGTCTGCCACAAGAACGACGAGGGCGTCTACGAGGCCGGTCGCATCCAGGACATGCAGGGCCACCCCGACAACCCGATCGGCCCCGGTCAGCTCCCCATCGACGCGGTCGAGAAGCTCGCCGCGACGAACCCGGACTTCCCCTGGGAGGACTACGACATCGAGGACCAGGGCGACCTGGACGGTGACGGCAACTACAACGAGCCCGACGGCATCATCGACCACGTCGTGCTCGTGCACGCCGGCGCCGACAAGTCCGGTGGCGGCGGCGCCGAGGGCACGTACGCGCTCTGGGCCCACTCCTCGGCCGTCGCGGGCGGCGCGTCGATCCCCGGCACCGACCTGAAGCTGTCGAACTACATCGTCCAGCCCGAGGACTCGGGGGTCGGTGTGTTCGCGCACGAGTACGGCCACGACCTCGGTCTGCCGGACCTCTACGACACCTCCGGCGCCGGTGACTCCGACGTCGACTTCTGGGACCTGATGGCCTCGGGCTCCCACTCGGGTCCGATCTTCCAGTCCATGCCGACCCACATGGGTCTGTGGGACAAGTGGGTCATGGGCTGGGCCGACCCGGTCCAGATCAACCCCGGCGACGACCCGCGCACGGTCAAGGTCGGGCAGAACTCCCGGCCGCTACGCGGCACCGCGGACGGCGTGAAGGTCAACCTGCCGACCAAGGTCGTCACCCTGGCCGAGCCGCACAGCGGTGAGAACATGTGGTGGAGCAACAACGACCAGGACTGGGCGAAGAACACCCTGAGCCGTGAGGTCGAGGTGCCCGCCGCCGACGACGCGAAGTTCTGGATGTGGAACGACTTCGTGATCGAGGAGGACTGGGACTACGGCTTCGTCGAGGTCTCGACCGACGGTGGGTCCACCTGGACCGAGCAGAAGGTGTTCGACGCCACCGGCGCGGAGGTCACGACGGGTGACGACTACTCCGACCCGAACGGCCGCCTGGCCGACTTCGGTGGCAAGAAGTACGGCCTCACCGGCGACAGCCACGGGTGGTCGCACCAGTACGTCGACCTGTCGCAGTGGGCCGGTCAGACCATCTCCATCCGCATGCTGCAGGCGACCGACGCCGCCTTCCTCGAGCGCGGCTGGTTCGCCGACGACTTCTCGGTGACCGGCGGCGGCGAGACCGTGTGGTCCGACGACGTCGAGGGTGGCAACACCGGTTGGACGGCCGCGACCGGCACGTTCGTCGACGGCTCCCCGACCGGCGCCGGCTGGGTCATCGACACCGGCACCAGCTCGGCGGCGCAGTACTACCTGGTCGAGTGGCGCAACTTCGACGGCTTCGACGAGGGCCTGCAGCACGCCTACGACACGACCTACATGACCGACGAAGGTCAGTGGAAGGTCGAGAAGTTCAAGTACAACGCGCCCGGTGCGCTGGTGTGGTACCGCGACATCTCGCTCGGCAACACCAACCACGTGGCCAACAACGCGACGGCTCTCCCGAGCGGTGGCGCGAAGGGCGGCCTGCTGATCGTGGACAGCCACTTCGACCCGCTGCGTCGCTTCGGCGAGGCGGCAGAGCACGACCCGACGACGCTGAAGAACCTGCCGTCGCGTCCGCAGTCGGCGAACGCCGCCTTCGGGCTCGAGCCGACCTACGAGCTCAGCGAGTGCGTCACCGACGCGGAGCTGAACGAGTACTGCAACACCCACCCGAGCCAGGACGCGGTGAGCACCTTCACCGACGACCAGGGCTGGGTGCCGGGTCTGGAGTTCCGCAACGGTCGCTTCTTCTGGCGCGACATCGACGCGTCGGCGGTCGTCCCGTCGCGCGACAACACGCCGTACACCACGCGGATCGTGAACCCGGACGGCTCGCCGGCCACCGGTGTCTACGGTCTGGACTTCGGGTTCACCGTGACCGGCAGCGGCAACCCCGCTGACCAGGGTGTCGGCTACGGCACCGTGATCGAGGTCGCCAAGGCCCTGGACGGCAACCGCGCCGCCCAGATCAAGATCACGCCGCCCACGCCGTGAGGCAGGCCGGCTGATCCAGGTCGATCAGCAGCGCGAGGCGTCGACCCTTCGGGGTCGGCGCCTCGTGCGCGTGTGGGGCGACGTCCTACCACGAAGAAGCGGCACCTACCTCGAGGAATGTCTCGAGGTAGGTGCCGCTTTCCCAGGTGAACGTGGGAAAGCGCGCGCCTCAGTGGAAGCGGCGGCCGTTGACCTTCTCCGAGACGCCGGTCCGGTCGAGCAGCATGGTGAGACCGCCGTTCCAGAACGAGAAGCCGGCACCGGTGATCATCCCGAGGTCGATTTCCTCGGGCCCTGCGACGACGCCGTCGTCGAGCATGATCCGGGCCTCCTCGGCCAGCGCGGAGAGCACCCGCTCGCGCACCTCGTCCGCGGAGAGCGCGACGTCGCCGCTCTCGAACATCGCGGCCACCTCGGGGTCGACCGCGCCGTCCGGCCCGTAGAGACCGGGCTTGCCGGCGGCAACGAGCTTCTCGAGGTTCGGCGAGACGTAGAAGCGCTCGGGGAACGCCCGCTCGAGCGTCTCGCTGTTGTGCAGCGCGATCGCAGGGCCGACCAGCGACAGGAGCACGAACGGCGGCATCGGGGCCACCCCGGCGAAGGCGCCGTCGGCCACCTCGATCGGGGTGCCCTCGTCGACGACCCGACTGACTTCGCCCATGAACCGGCCGAGCAGCCGGTTGACGATGAACGACGGGCTGTCCTTGACCAGGATCGTGGTCTTCTTCAGTGCCTTGCCGGTGGCGAACGCCGTGGCCAGGGTCGCGTCGTCGGTCTGCTCGCCCTTGACGATCTCGAGCAGCGGCATCACCGCGACCGGGTTGAAGAAGTGGAAGCCCACGACCCGTCCGGGGTGCTCGAGGTCGGCGGCCATCTCGGTGATGGACAGCGAGGAGGTGTTCGTCGCGAGCACGCACTCGGGGGAGACGATCTTCTCGACGTCGGCGAAGACCTTCTTCTTGATCCCCATCTCCTCGAAGACGGCCTCGATCACGAAGTCGGCGTCGGCGAAGACATCGGCCTTGTCGACCGCGCCGGTGACCAGCGCCTTGAACCGGTTGGCCCTGTCCTGGGTCAGCCGGCCCTTGAGGAGCAGCTTGTCGAGCTCCTCGTGGACGTAGGCGACACCCTTGTCGACGCGGGTCTGGTCGAGGTCCGTGAGGACGACCGGCACCTGGAGCCGGCGTACGAACAGCAGCGCCAGCTGGCTGGCCATCAGGCCGGCGCCGACGATGCCGACCTTGGTCACCGGACAAGCCAGCGACTTGTCGGGTGCACCGGCCGGGCGCTTGGCCCGCTTCTGCACCAGGTCGAAGGAGTAGAGGCTTGCCGCGAGCTCGGGGGAGAGCATCAGGTCGGCGAGCGCCTCGTCCTCGGCCGCGAAGCCGGCGTCGCGGTCGGAGTCCTGGGCGGCCGCGATCAGGTCGAGCGCGCGGTACGCCGCGGGGGAGGCGCCACCGGTCTTGGCGTCGGCGATCTTGCGGCCCTTGGCGACCGCAGCGTCCCAGGCCTCGCCCCGCTCGACCTGGGGGCGCTCGACGGTCACCTCACCGTTGAGCACCTTCGCGGCCCAGAGCAGGGACTGCTCGAGGAAGTCGGCCCCGCCGAACTCCGCGTCCGCCAGGCCGAGCTCGTAGGCGGCATGGCCGGTCAGGGTCCTGCCCTGGTTCAGCGGGTTCTCGAGGACCAGCTGCACGGCCTTCTCGGCGCCGACGAGGTTCGGCACCAGGTAGGCGCCGCCCCAGCCGGGGACCAGCCCGAGCATCACCTCGGGCAGCCCGAGGGCCGGCGCGCTGTCCTGGACGGTGCGGTAGGTGCAGTGCAGGGCCACCTCGAGGCCGCCGCCGAGGGCAAGGCCGTTGACGAAGCCGAAGGAGGGCTTCCCGCCGTCGACGAGGCGCCGGAACACCGCGTGACCGAGCTGCGCGATGACCAGGGCATCGTCGCGGCCGGACATTCCGGTGAGCCCGGACAGGTCGGCGCCGGCGGCCAGGATGAACGGCTTGCCGGTGACCCCGATCGAGGTCACGGAGTCGTCGCCGAGCGCCTCGTCGAGGGCAGCGTTCAGGGCGGCGAGCCCCTGGGGCCCGAAGGTGTTGGGGCGGGTGTGGTCCAGGCCGTTGTCGAGCGTGATCAGCGCCATCGTGCCGGCGCCGTACGGCAGCTCGACCCGACGAAGCTTCGCCTCGGTGACGACCTCGTCACCGGAGAACGACAGCCCGCGCTCGACCAGCGCCTGGAGGTCGGGGGTGGACGACGATACGGCCATCAGGCGACCTCTTCCTTGTCGTTGCTCGAGCCGGTCGAGACCCAGCTCGGGTTCTCCCAGATCACCGTGCCGCCCATGCCGAGGCCGATGCACAACGTGGTCATGCCGTAGCGCACCTCGGGCTTCTCGGCGAACGCGGCGGCGAGCTGGTTCATCAGACGCACGCCGGTGGACGCGAGGGGGTGGCCCATCGCGATCGCGCCGCCGTAGGGGTTGACCCGATCGTCGTCGTCGGCGATCCCGAAGTGCTCGAGGAAGGCGAGCACCTGGACGGCGAACGCCTCGTTGATCTCGAAGGCGTCGATATCGTCGATGGTCAGACCCGCCTGCCTCAGGGCCTTCTCGGTGGCGGGGATCGGGCCGGCGCCCATGAACTCGGGCTCGACACCGACGAAGGAGTAGGAGACCAGGCGCATCTTGACCGGCAGGCCCAGCTCGCGGGCGGTGTCCTCGTCGGCGAGGATCGCGGCGGTGGCGCCGTCGTTGAGGCCTGCGGCGTTGCCGGCGGTGACCCGGCCGTGCGCGCGGAACGGCGTCTTGAGCTTCGCCAGGTCCTCCATGGTCGTGCCCGGACGCGGCGGCTCGTCGACGGTCGCCAGCCCCCAGCCGTCGTCGGCGGACCTGGTGGCGATCGGCACGAGGTCGGGCTGGATCTTGTTGTCCGCGTAGGCCTTCGCAGTCTTCTCCTGCGACCGCACGGCGTAGGCGTCCGTGCGCTCCTTGGTGATCGTGGGATAGCGGTCGTGCAGGTTCTCGGCCGTCTTGCCCATCACCAGCGCGTCGGGGTCGACCAGCTTCTCGGAGAGGATGCGGGGGTTCGGGTCGACGCCCTCGCCCATCGGGTGGCGCCCCATGTGCTCGACGCCGCCGGCGATGGCGACGTCGACGGACCCGAAGGCGATGCTGCCGGCGATCGTGGTCACCGCGGTCATCGCGCCGGCGCACATGCGGTCGACGGAGTACCCGGGGGTGCTCTGCGGCAGACCGGACAGCAGGGCGGCGGTGCGCCCGATCGTCAGGCCCTGGTCACCGATCTGGGTGGTGGCGGCGATCGCGACCTCCTCGACCCGCTCGGGCGGGAGCGAGGGGTTGCGCCGCATGAGCTCGCGGATGGACTTGATCACCAGGTCGTCGGCACGCGTCTCGGCGTACTGGCCCTTGGCCTTGCCGAACGGTGTGCGTACACCGTCGACGAAGACGACCTCTCGCAACTGTCGGGCCACGAAGGCTCCTTCATGCGTCGTAGGGGACTGTCCCGCAGATGCTACCGACTGGTAACAAAGCGGCGAAAGGACTCGGGCGTGTGCCGATGGTCACCCGCGCCGCCCGTCAACCGAGGTGCTCGAGCGGTCTGGGCCCGGCTGCCGGGCCGGCGCAGGATCGCGGTACAGACGCACGGCCCTCTGCCAGGAGGCGCGGTCAGGGGGCGGGTGCTGGTCGAGGACGGCGCGCACCACCTTGCGCAGCACGGGCGCCGGCGCCCCTCGGAAGGGCAGCGCGGACTTCATGTACGCCTGCATCCCCGGGGCGCGCCGCGGGTCGCCCGCCTCCGCGATCGCGGTGGGACCGCGCCGACCGACCATGCCACCGGGTCGGGCTGCGACAATGTGACGCGGTCGACGGCTGGTTGCTCCACGGTGTCGACGCCAGCGGGACGGGGCACGCATAGGCTGGTCCTCCCGAACGACGTCCCCCTGAGAGGTTTGTGATGACCGAGGCGCACCGCTTCGTGCACATCGTCGACGAGGTGCCCGAGCTCGAGGGGCTGACCGAGGCCCCGGTGCTGGTCCACGCCCTCGAGGGCTTCCTCGACGCCGGCAACGCGGCGAACCTCGCGATCAAGCACCTGATGACCGACTCCCCGGGGCGGGTCGTCGCCAGCTTCTCGGTCGACGACTTCTACGACTACCGCGCCCGGCGGCCCCCGATGTCCTTCGTCGAGGACCACTACGAGGCCTACGAGGCACCCCGGCTGGTCGTCCGGCTGATGCACGACCGGCTCGGCAAGCCCTACCTCCTCATGCACGGCCCCGAGCCGGACGTGCTCTGGGAGGCTTTCGCGCTCGCGGTCCGCACCGTCGTCGAGCACTTCGGGGTGCGGCTGACCGTGGCCCTGGGGGCGGTGCCGATGGCCGTGCCCCACACGCGACCGGTGATGCTCACCAACCACGCCACCTCGCCCGACCTGCTGGTCATGCGCAACGTGTGGCGCGGCCAGATCAGGGTGCCCGCGAGCGCCCAGGCACTGCTGGAGTTCCGGCTGGGGGAGTGGGGCCACCCCGCGATGGGCTTCGTCGCCCACATCCCGCACTACGTCGCGCAGTTCGACTACCCCTCGGCGTCGGTGAGCCTGCTCGAGCAGGTGGGCGCCCTCGCCGGCCTGGACTGGGACCTCGACGAGCTACGCGCGGCTGCCGAGGCGCGGATGGCCGAGATCGCCGCGCAGATCGAGGACTCCGCCGAGGTCCGCGACGTCGTCGTCGGGCTCGAGCAGCAGTACGACAGCTTCAGCCGGGCCGAGGGTGGGGACGAGACGACCCTGCCGCTCGCCGAGGAGAAGGACCTCCCCACGGGTGAGGAGCTCGGCGCCGAGTTCGAACGCTTTCTGGCCGGCCTCGACCCGCGAGACCGTCCCGAGAACCCTGACGAGTAGAGGTACCCGTGCCCAGTTCCGCCCGTGAGCTCATCGGCCTGCTCGATCTCGAGGAGATCGACGTCAACCTGTTCCGCGGCACCCAGCCCGACACCATGCTCCAGCGGGTTTTCGGGGGGCAGGTGGCCGGCCAGGCCCTCGTCGCCGGCGCCCGGACCGTGGACCAGGAGCGTGTGGTCCACTCCCTGCACAGCTACTTCCTGCGGCCGGGTGACCCGGCGGTGCCGATCGTGTACGACGTGGAGCGGATCCGCGACGGCCGCTCGTTCTCGACGCGGCGGATCGTCGCACGCCAGCACGGCCGGGCGATCTACTACATGACCGCGAGCTTCCAGGTGCCGGAGGAGGGCCTGGAGCACCAGGACGTCATGCCCGAGGTGCCCGCGCCCGACGACTCGCCCGACCTGGCCGAGCTGGTGGGTCGCCGCTCGCCTGAGTACGCGGAGGGCTGGAAGCGGGAGTGGGCGGCCCTCGCGATCCGCTACGTCGGCGACTCCCGGCCCGGTGGCGGCTTGCCTGCGGACGAGCACCCGTCGCAGGCGAGGCTGTGGATCCGAGTCAACGGCGAGGTCGGCGACGACCCGCTGATGCACCAGGCCGCCTTCACCTATGCCAGCGACCTGACCCTGCTCGGTTCGGCGCTCGTCGCCCACGACCTGCAGGTCGGCTCGCCCAGCATCCAGGCGGCCTCGCTGGACCACACCATCTGGTTCCACCGGCCCTTCCGCGCGGACGAGTGGCTGCTCTACGACCAGGTGTCGCCCACCGCGGTCGGCGCGCGGGGCCTTGCCTTCGGGCGGCTGTTCACCGAGGCAGGCGTGCTCGTCGCCTCGGTGGCGCAGGAGGGCCTGATCCGGCACCGCCCGGACGTCGGCTAGCACAAAGTTGTCCGGAATGTAGGGACAGACACGCCGAGAACGGGTTACGGTTGAGCGCTTCTGTGGCGGCGCCGTACGCGTGAGGTCCTTGGGACTCGGACTCTCGGACCTGGGTGCGGACCGTCCTCGACGAACGAGAGGACGACCCCGGCATGCTCGTGCGCCGAACCACCCCCGTGCTGGCGGCGGTCGCCGTCCTCGGTGGGCTGCTCACCGTGCCGGCGGCCGCGGTGGCGGCTCCTGACCAGGAGATGCCCTTCACCTGCGCCGAGCAGTGGACCGGCAGCTCCCGGGCCCGGCACTCACCCAGCTCCCTGGCGCTCGACTTCAACCGTCCCTCGGACCTGGGCAGGATCGTGCTCAGCTCCGCGTCGGGGACCGTCGCGCGGGTGGAGGACGCCGGGTCGCGGAGCTACGGCAAGTGGATCACCGTCGACCACGGTGGCGGCTACGCCACCCTCTACGCCCACCTCAAGGCCCAGTGGGTCGTCCCGGGGCAGTTCGTCGACCGCGGCACGCCGATCGGCCGCGTCGGCGACAGCGGGAACGTGACGGGTGCGCACCTGCACTACGAGCAGAAGCTCGGCCGCAGCGTCATCCGCGCGGTGTTCGGCCGGAGCGCGTTCCCCTACGGCAGCACGGTCGCGTCGGCGAACTGCCCCGACGTGCCCGTCGGCGGCGACTGGAACGGTGACGGCAAGGAGGAGATCGGGACGTTCCGGCGGGGGCCGGGACTCGCGACGTTCAGCCTGCAGGGCCTCGACCCCGCGGCCGTCGTACGCCTCGGAAACGCGACCGACTGGCCGCTGGTGGGCGACTGGGACGGCGACGGGACCACCGACACGGGCGTCCGCCGTGCAGGCATCCCGTTGTTCGTGCTCCGCAAGGCCGACGGCACGCTCACCCGGGTCCGGTACGGCCTCCTGAAGGACCGGCCCGTGGCCGGTGACTGGGACGGCGACGGCGTCGCCGAGGTGGGTGTCTGGCGCCCCAGCCGCACGCACTTCCGGCTGCGGCGCCCTGACGGGACCACCCAGGTGATCCGCCTGGGCAGCGCCGGCTCGCAGCCGGTGACCGGCGACTGGGACGGCGACGGCACCACCGACGTGGGCGTCTTCGACGCTGCCCTGGCGAGGTTCACCCTGAGCAGCACGGTGCCGGGCGGCACGCCGGTGGTCTCCACGGTCACGATGGGCAGCACCACGGACCTGCCCGTGACGGGGGACTGGAACGGGGACGGCGTCACCGACGTCGGGACCTGGAACCCGATGACGGCGACGTTCTCCCTGCGGCTTCGTGAGGGGCACGTCCGCACGGTCGCCTTCGGCCTGCCCCGCTAGAGCTAGAGCTGCGTCGTCCGCCCGAGCAGGTGCGGCGCGCCCTTCCGCGGGTCGGTGAGCGAGAACGCCCAGTCCCCGGTGCCGCCCTCCGTGCCGGGCAGCCTGCGGGACCCGAAGGCGACGGTGCCGGGCAGCAGGACCGGCTTCTTGAAGGCGGCCTCCACGCGTACGGCTTCGGGCAGGCGAGGCTCGAGCATGGCGACGCACCGTGCCTTGCTCCACATGCCGTGGGCGATCTGGCGCGGGAACCCGAAGGCCTTCGCGGTGACGCCGTAGAGATGGATCGGGTTGTGGTCCCCGGAGACCGCGGCGTACCTCCGGCCGAGGTCACCGCGCAGGCGCCACTCGACCCCCGAGGAGGGCACCTGTTCCAGCGACAGGCCCGCGTCGGCGGCCGCGTCGTCGCTGCGCCCGCGGCGCAGGAAGGTCGAGGTCTCCTCCCAGACCAGCTCACCCGCCGAGTGCACCTGTGTGGCGAGGTCGAAGACCTGGCCTTTCCGGTGAGCCCTCAGGTTCTCCGGCCGGGCCGTCACCTGGAGCGACTCCGAGGCGGCGATCGGGCGGTGCTGGGTGATCGAGTTCTCCAGGTGCACGGTGCCGATCGCGGGGAAGGGGAAGTCTCCGTCGGTCATGATCGCCATGTGCAGGCCGAAGGCCAGCAGGTGCGGGTAGGTCAGCGGCAGGGTCTCCCTCAGTGGGAAGCCGCACACCTCGGCGTACCTCGCCACGTGGTCCCGGTCCACGGGCACGTCGTGGCGGGTGAGGACGACCTCGGGCAGGTCGCCGCCGGACCGCCGGATCCCCGGCAGGGCCGACACTCCCGGGATCGCGGGAAGCGCAGCCTTGACCATCATCGGCCAGGTGCTCATTCTCAGGCCCCCATCGCCATCTGGCCGCACACCCGGACGACGTTGCCGTTGACCGCCGTCGAGGCCGGGTTGGCGTACCACGCGACCGTCTCGGCGACGTCGACCGGAAGGCCGGGCTGCGACAGGGAGTTGAGCATGGCGCCGACCTCGCGCGGGAGCAGCGGCATCGCGTCGGTCATCTTGGTCTGGATGAAGCCGGGGGCGACCGCGTTGATCGTGATGTTGTCGTCGAGCTGCTCGGCGAGGGACTGGACGAGCCCGACCACGCCGGCCTTCGAGGTGGCGTAGTTGGTCTGGCCGCGGTTGCCCGCGATGCCTGCGATCGACGAGACGCCGACGATGCGACCGTTGGGGCGGACCAGGCCTCGGTCGAGGAGCTCACGGGTGATCCTCTCCGGCGCCGTCAGGTTGACCGCGACCGTGGAGGACCAGCCGTCCTCCTTCATGTTCCGCAGCATCTTGTCGCGCGTGATGCCCGCGTTGTGCACGATGACGTCGACCCCGCCGTGCTTGTCCACGAGGTGCTTGGCGATCCGCTGTGGCGCGTCCTTGGCGGTGATGTCGAGCATCAGGTGGTCGCCGCCGATGTCCTTCATCACCGCCTGGAGCTCGTTGGCGGCCTGCGGCACGTCGACGCCCACGACGGTCGCGCCGTCGCGGTGCAGCACGCGGGCGATCTCCTCACCGATGCCTCGGCTCGCGCCGGTGACCAGCGCGACCTTGCCGTCCAGCGGCCGCTCCCAGTCCGTGACCGGCTCGGCGGCGGTGGCGCCGGTCGCTCCGACGCGGACGACCTGGCCGGAGACGTAGGCCGACTTGGGGGAGAGGTAGAAGGCGAGGGTGGACTCGATCGCGGCGTCGGCCGCGGGCGCGACGTACACCAGCTGAACGGTGCCGCCCGCGCCGATCTCCTTGCCGAGAGACCGCGTGAAGCCTTCGAGGGCGCGCTGCGCGACCCGCTCCTCGGTGCTGTTGGTCATCTCGGGCGGCGTGCCGAGGACGACCACTCGGGGGTTGGTCTCCAGGCGCGACCGGAGCAGCGGGGTGAAGAAGTGGTGGAGCGCGACGAGGTCGGCGGAGCTGGTCAGGCCGGTCGCGTCGAAGACAAGCCCCTTGTACCGCTCGGCACCGCCGGTGCCCGTCACGCTCGCGACGCCGAGGTCGTCGAGCATCGTGACGACCGTCCGGGCGAGTCGACCCTCGCCGCCCACGGCGACGGTGCCACTCACGAGCGGGGCGCCCGGCTCGTGGCGCTCGAGCGGGACCGGGTTCGGCAGGCCGAGGTTCTTGACCAGGATCTGACCGACCGGGTTCGCGATCAGGGACTGGTAGCGCGTGCTCATGACGGTCTCCTCCGATGTCGTTGCTCTGCACCATGTAACTATGGGTGTAACTTCGAGTCCACATTTCGTGATGTGGCCCTCACTACGTTCCCAGGTGCCCCGGTGTGGCGTAAGGATGAGCCGGTACGACAGAGCACCCCGCATCGATCAGGAGCGAGACGACATGCAGCCCACCACGCGCAGGGTCGCCATCATCGGCGGCAACCGGATCCCGTTCGCCCGGTCGAACACCGCCTACGCCACCGCGTCCAACCAGGACATGCTCACCGCGGCCATCGACGGGCTCGTCGCGCGGTACGGCCTCGAGGGCCGGCGGCTCGGCGAGGTCGTCGCCGGCGCCGTGCTGAAGCACTCCCGTGACTTCAACCTGGCCCGCGAGTCGGTCCTCGGCTCGAAGCTCGCGCCGGAGACCCCGGCCTACGACATCCAGCAGGCGTGCGACACGGGCATCCAGGCCGCCATCGCCGTGGCGAACAAGATCGCCCTCGGGCAGATCGAGGTCGGTATCGCCGGCGGGACCGACACCACCTCCGACGCCCCGATCGCGGTGAACGAGCGGCTTCGCCGGATCCTGCTCGAGGCCAACCGCGCGAAGAGCGTGCAGGGACGCCTCGCCGCGCTCGCCAAGATCCGGCCGAGCCACCTCGCACCGGCGGTCCCGGCCAACAAGGAGCCGCGCACCGGCCTGTCGATGGGCGACTCCCAGGCGCTGACCACCCTCGAGTGGGGGATCACACGGGAGGAGCAGGACGAGCTCGCGGTGCGCTCGCACCACAACCTCGCCGCCGCCTATGACCGCGGGTTCCTCGACGACCTGGTGACGCCGTTCCTCGGCCTCGAGCGTGACCAGAACCTCCGCGCGGACTCGTCCCTGGAGAAGCTCGCCAAGCTCAAGCCGGTCTTCGGCAAGGGCGAGGCCGCGACCATGACGGCGGCCAACTCCACCCCGCTCACCGACGGCGCGTCCGCCGTGCTCCTGGCGTCCGAGGACTACGCCGAGGAGCACGGGCTGCCCGTCCTGGCGTACTTCTCCTTCGCCGAGACCGCGGCGGTCGACTACGTCCACGGTGGGGAGGGGCTGCTGATGGCTCCGGCGTACGCCATGCCGCGGATGCTGGAGCGCGCCGGGCTGTCGCTGCAGGACTTCGACTTCTACGAGATCCACGAGGCGTTCGCCTCGCAGGTGCTCTCGACGCTGAAGGCGTGGGAGGACCCGATCTTCTGCAAGGAGCGGCTCGGCCTCGACGCGCCGCTCGGGTCGATCGACCGCGACAGGCTCAACGTGGCCGGGTCGTCCCTGGCTGCCGGGCACCCGTTCGCCGCCACCGGTGGCCGGATCGTCGCCACCCTGGCCAAGCTGCTCGACGAGAAGGGCTCGGGTCGCGGCGTGATCTCGATCTGCGCCGCCGGTGGCCAGGGCGTCACCGCGATCCTGGAGAGGTAGCAGCCGGGTCAGGCGCCGGAGGTCGCCATCGCGAGAGCGGTGGCGACCATGTGCTCCTTGACCTGCTCGGGGGAGAGCGGTGACACGGTGGGGACGCCGGGGGCGGCCTCCTTCACCAGCATGCCGACCCGGGCGAGCTGCATGCCGCCGAGGCCGGTCGCGTAGAGCACGTTCGCGAGCAGGTGCACGTCCTGGTCGCGGAAGCTGCCGTCGGCGATCCCGGCCTCGACCACGGCGGCGACCCTCGCCAGGCAGGTGGCGATGCCTCGTCCGAGGCGGTACACCGCGCCCTCGCTGACCTCCTCGAGCAGCTCGGGTCCGGGGCGGCGCATGAGGGTCTGGGCGCAGTCGACGAACGCGGGGAACTCGACCCCGTAGTCGACGAACGCCTCCGTCAGCCGACGCAGGCGGGTCGAGGGTTCGACCTCCGGGTCGTCGGCGGCGGCGAGCCGTCCGTCGAGCTCGTCGAGGTAGCCGACCAGGGTGAGCGCGAACAGCTCCTCCTTGCCGGAGAAGTGCCGGTAGATGATCGCCCGGTTGATGCCGACGGCACGGGCGATGTCCTCGATCTGGGCGTCGCGGACCCCGCGCGCGTCGAACAGGGCCCGGGTCGCGTCGAGGATCTCCTTCTCGCGCAGCCGGCGCCGGACCGCGGCGGCGGATCTGCGGCCGTCAGTCGGCTCGGCGCTGCTCATGGGGCCATGCTACGGGTGTGGGGACGGGTGGTGGCACGTACGGTTACACCTCGGTGCGCCGGTCGTGGAGGGCGCGCACCGTCTCGACGGTGTCGGCCTCGTCGGCGGTCTTGTCGTCGCGGTAGCGGAGCACCCGGGCGAAGCGCAGGGCCATCCCGCCGGGGTAGCGCGACGAGGTCTGGATCCCGTCGAAGGCGACCTCGACCACCTGCTCGGGGCGGATGTGGACGACGTACGACGTCCGCGACGTCTCGAGCGCGAGGAACCGTTCGGTCTGCCACGCGAGCATCTCGTCGGTCATCCCCTTGAAGGTCTTGCCCAACATGGTGAAGCCGTCCCGGTCACGGGCGCCGAGGTGGATGTTCGACAGGGTGCCGGAGCGACGTCCGCTGCCCCACTCCACGGCAAGGACCACCAGGTCGAGGGTGTGGCGGGGCTTCACCTTGACCCACGACGCCCCGCGGCGACCGGCCTCGTAGGTCGCGTCCAGGCTCTTCACGACGACCCCCTCATGACCCCGGCCCACCATCTCGTCGAAGAAGGCCTGGGCCTCGTCCGGCTCACCGGTGGTGCGCCGCGGCACGACGAGGTCCGCGGGCAGGGCCTCCGAGAGCGCGGCGAACCGCTGCCGCGCCGGCAGGTCGAGGAGGTCGGCGCCGTCGAGGTGCAGAAGGTCGAAGAAGTACGACGTCAGCGGCACCTGCCCACGCAGCGTCGCGACGTCGAGCCGGCTTGCAGTGCGGGCAGCGGTCTCCTGGAACGGTCGCGGCCGGCCGGACCCCTCGAGCGCGATCGCCTCCCCGTCGAGGACGATCGTCTCGGCCGGCAGCGCGCCCACTGCCTCCACCACCTCGGGCATCCGGTCGGTGATGTCCTCCAGGGTCCTGGTGAACACGCGCACGCGGCCGTCGTACTTGTGGACCTGGACCCGGATGCCGTCGAGCTTGCCGTCGACCACCACGTCGCTTCCCGGGGCGAGCTTCGCGAGGGCGGCAGCGACGTCCGGTGCACTGGACGCCAGCATCGGTCGGACGGGGCGTCCGACCTCGAGGCCGAACCCTGCAAGCGCCTCATCGCCGCCCCCGAGAGCGGCGACGGCGACCGGGAGGGTGCCACCTGCCAGCATCGCCGCCCGACGCACCGCGGCCACAGGGATCCGCGCGGCGACGGCGACCGCCTCCAGCATCAGCCCGTCGAGGGCGCCCTGGCGGAGCTCGCCGGTGGTCAGCCGTCGAAGGTAGTCCTGCTCCTCGCCGGTCGCCCGTCCGAAGAGCTCCGCGACCAGCTGGGTGCGCGTCTGCCTGGAACCCGTGCCCGACACGGAGCTGATCTGCTCGAAGAGGTCGTGCACCTCGGCCACGGTCAGCGAGCTCGCGGCGACCGGCTCGGGCAGCTCGGTGAGGCTGCGCCAGCCCAGACCCGTACGGCGCTGGCGGAGGACCCCGGAGAGGTACGCCGTGGCCGTCTCCACCTCCTCGGGGCCTGCGGCGCGCAGCGCAGCGGCCAGGGCCTCGACCTTGGCCTTCCGGGACCGCGTGGCCGCGAGAGCGCGGGAGGTGTCGACGAGCTCGGCGAGTCGCATGCCGTCCATTCTGTAGGGTGGCCGGGTTAGCCTTGCGCCGATGACCTCGAACCCCGCGCCGACGGCCGAGCGGCTGTGGCGCCCGTCGTGGCCGTGCCCGGTGGACGTCGTGCTCCGGCCGGGGCGACGCGGAGCGGGGGACCCGACCTTCCGCACCGACCCCGACGGCACGACCTGGCGGGGCCTGCGCACGCCCGAGGGGACCGTGACGCTGCGCATCGAGCCCCGGCCGTACGACGCCGCGGTGCACGCCGTGGGCTGGGGGCCGGGGACCGCCTGGGCGCTGGACCGGCTGCCGTCGATGCTGGGCACCGACGACGACCCGAGCGGCTTCGCGCCACGGCATCCGGTCCTCGTCGACGCCCACCGGCACCACCCCCACTGGCGGGTCGCCGCGAGCGGCCTGGTGATGGAGTCGCTGGTGCCGGCGATCCTCGAGCAGAAGGTGACCGGGCAGGAGGCGTTCGCCGGCTTCCGGATGCTCGTGCGGCGCTTCGGCGAGCCGGCGCCGGGGCCGGGACGCGAGCGCGAGCTGTGGGTCCAGCCGTCCCCCGAGACGATCCGGATGATCCCCTCGTGGGAGTGGCTGCGGATGCACGTCGACCCCGCCCGGTCCCGCACCCTCGTGCGCGCCGCCTCCGTCGCCCCCTCACTGGAGCGGACGGTCGGCCTCGCCGGGGAGGAGGTCGAGCGTCGGCTGTGCTCGCTCCCGGGCATCGGGGTCTGGACCGCCGCGGAGGTGCGCTTCCGGGCCCACGGCGACGCCGACGCGGTCAGCTTCGGCGACTACCACATCGCCAAGAACGTCGGCTGGGCCCTGACCGGGGAGCCGGTCGACGACGACGGCATGACGGAGCTCCTCGAGCCGTACCGCCCCCACCGGCACCGCGTGCAACGACTGGTCGAGCTCGCCCACCTGGGGCGTCCTCGCCGCGGGCCGCGGATGGCGCCGCGGCGCCACCTGCCGGCGTCGGTGGAGCGACGCCCTCGCCGGGTCTCGTGACCGAAAGTCCCGGGCCACCGCGGTCGCGGCAGGCGTAGTGTGCGAGGCAGGAAGCCACCCCGGCTTCGCACAGGGAGCGACCATGCACGAGAAGTCACGCCCCGGCCACTCGGCGAAGAAGAGCGGCAAGTCCCTCAAGGAGAAGCGGGCCGCGAAGCACGCCAAGGAAGCCGCCAAGCACCAGCACACCGAGATCATCCCGCACGACAAGAAGCACTGACCCTCCGGACGACCGACGTCGGCTGCCCGGTCGGCCGACGTCTCGCCGTCAGAGGAAGGGCCGCAGCGGGGCGAGCACGAGCTCGGTGAACTTCCTGTGCACGCCTCGGCCGGCCCACTCCTCGGCGGTGAGCTCGGTCGCGTTTCCGAGGTCGACGTCGAAGATGCGTTCCATGTGGTCGGCCATGTCGGGGTCGATGAACTCGACGTTGATCTCGAAGTTGCCGGTCATGCTGAGCCGGTCGATGTTGGCCGTCCCGACCGTCGACCACCGTCCGTCGATGGTCGACGTCTTCGCGTGGACCATCGACTCGTAGCGGAAGATCCGGACGCCTGCGTCGAGCAGCTCGCCGTAGAACCCCCGGGAGAGCCAGTCGGCGACGACGTGGTTGGAGGTTGCGGGGACGAGCAGCCGCACGTCGACGCCCCGGCGCGCGGCGGCCAGCATCGCCTCGACGAAGTCGGAGTCGGGGATGAAGTAGGCGTGCGTCATGTAGACGTGGTGCGACGCCCGGTTGATCGCCTCGATGTACATCGCCCGGATCGGGAACATCCACAGGCGTGGCACGTTCCGGTGCATCCGGATCCGCGGCTCCCACTCCGACGGGGTGTCGAGGAGCAGCGGCTGGTCCCCGTCGTGGAACGCACGGTTGAGGTTCCAGAAGTCCGCGAAGGCGCGCTTGAGGTCCCAGACGCCGGGGCCGGTGATGCGCACGTGGGTGTCGCGCCACTCGGTCGCGTAGGCGCTGCCGACGTTGTAGCCACCGACGAACCCGACGCGGTCGTCGACGACGAGGATCTTGCGGTGGTCCCGGCCGTAGCGGCGGATGTCGAAGAACCGCCAGCCGGCCGTGTAGACGGGGTACTCCATCACCCGTAGCCGGGGGCTGAAGCGCTTGAAGCCGGGGGGGACGACGAGGTTCGCGAAACCGTCGTAGACGGCGTACACCTCCACCCCCCGCGCGGCCGCCCGGGTCAGGGCCTCCTTGAACTGCTCGCCGACCTCGTCGCCCTTCCAGATGTAGGACTCGAAGAGGATCTGCCGCTCCGCGGACTCGATCGCGTCGAGCATGTCGTCGAAGAGGTGCTGGCCGTAGGTGTAGGTCCGCACCGACCCGTCGCCGATGATCACGTCGCCGGGCGGCTCGGACGGGAAGGGCTTCGGCTTCTTCCCGCGGCGCCGGTAGGAGTCGACCGCGGTCATCACCACGGCGACCAGGAACGGGATCCCGAAGAACGCGAGCAGGGCGCGCCTGAGGAGGTTCCGGACCTCGGGGCCGAACGGCCGGAGCACCGGACCCGTGGGCGCGGGGCGACGTCTGCTCACGCGCACAACCTAGTCGAACTCCGAAGCCCTGGTGGCGCGACGGCGGCACGTCGGCCGGGTGATTGTGTCGGTGGCACGCCGTAGGCTCGCTGCCATGAGGCCCGTCACCGATCTCGAGCGCCGCGTCGCGCCCTTCAAGGTCGTCTCCGACTACCAGCCCTCGGGCGACCAGCCGACCGCGATCGACGACATCGAGCGCCGGATCACGGCGGGGGAGAAGGACGTCGTGCTGCTCGGCGCCACCGGCACCGGCAAGACCGCGACGGTGGCGTGGGCGGTCGAGCGGCTGCAGCGGCCCACGCTCGTCCTCCAGCCCAACAAGACCCTTGCCGCGCAGTTCGCCAACGAGCTGCGCCAGCTCTTCCCCGACAACGCCGTCGAGTACTTCGTCTCCTACTACGACTACTACCAGCCCGAGGCGTACGTTCCCCAGACAGACACCTACATCGAGAAGGACTCCTCGATCAACGAGGAGGTCGAGCGGCTTCGGCACTCGGCGACGAACTCGCTGCTGACCCGGCGCGACGTGATCGTGGTCTCGACCGTGTCGTGCATCTACGGCCTGGGCACGCCGCAGGAGTACGTCGACCGCATGATCAGGCTCAAGGTCGGCGACGAGCACGACCGCGACTCGATCCTCCGCCAGCTGGTGGGCATCCAGTACGCCCGCAACGACATGGCATTCACCCGTGGCACGTTCCGAGTCCGCGGCGACACCCTCGAGATCTTCCCGGTGTACGAGGAGCTCGCGGTGCGCGTGGAGTTCTTCGGCGACGAGATCGAGCGGCTGATGACCCTGCACCCGGTCACCGGGGAGGTGGTCACGGAGGACGAGGAGCTCTACATCTTCCCCGCGACCCACTACGTCGCCGGCCCGGAGCGCATGGAGCGGGCGATCAACGGCATCGAGCACGAGCTCGAGGAGCAGCTGGCGACCTTCGAGAAGCAGGGCAAGCTGCTCGAGGCCCAGCGACTGCGGATGCGCACGACGTACGACGTCGAGATGATGCGTCAGGTCGGCTCCTGCTCGGGCATCGAGAACTACTCGATGCACATCGACGGCCGGATGCCCGGCTCGGCGCCGAACTGCCTTCTCGACTACTTCCCCGAGGACTTCCTCATGGTCGTCGACGAGTCCCACGTGACGGTGCCCCAGGTCGGCGGCATGTACGAAGGCGACATGTCGCGCAAGCGCAACCTCGTCGACCACGGCTTCCGGCTGCCGAGCGCGATGGACAACCGCCCGCTGAAGTGGGAGGAGTTCCTGGAGCGGATCGGGCAGACCATCTATCTCTCCGCCACGCCGGGCAACTACGAGCTGTCCAAGGTCGGCGGCCCCGACAACGTCGTGGAGCAGATCATCCGGCCGACCGGCCTGGTCGACCCCGAGGTGATCGTCAAGGGCACCAAGGGGCAGATCGACGACCTGATCCACCAGATCAACGAGCGTGTGGGCAAGAACGAGCGGGTCCTGGTCACCACCCTGACCAAGAAGATGTCGGAGGACCTCACCGACTACCTCCTCGAGGCGGGCATCCGCACCCGGTACCTCCACAGCGAGGTCGACACACTGCGCCGCATCGAGCTGCTTCGTGAGCTGCGGATGGGGGAGTACGACGTCCTCGTCGGCATCAACCTGCTCCGTGAGGGTCTCGACCTGCCCGAGGTGTCGTTGGTGGCGATCCTCGACGCCGACAAGGAAGGCTTCCTGCGTTCGGACAAGTCCCTGATCCAGACGATCGGCCGTGCGGCCCGCAACGTGTCCGGCCAGGTGATCATGTACGCCGACAAGGTCACCCCGTCGATGGAGAAGGCGATCGAGGAGACCAACCGGCGACGTGAGAAGCAGGTCGCCTACAACGTCGCCAACGGCGTCGATCCCCAGCCGTTGCGCAAGAAGATCGCCGACATCACCGAGATGCTCGCCCGCGAGGACGAGAGCACCGAGGAGCTGCTGAAGACCTGGCAGAAGGGCGGCGAGGGCAAGGGGAAGGGCAAGAAGGCGCCTGTCCCGGGGCTGTCGCGCGAGGCCGGCAAGCACGCCGCCGAGCTGGCCGGCCTGCCGTCGCAGGACCTCGCGGAGCTGGTCCAGCAGCTCACCGAGCAGATGCACGCCGCCGCCGCGGAGCTCCAGTTCGAGCTCGCCGCCCGGCTGCGTGACGAGATCTCGGAGCTGAAGAAAGAGCTGCGGCAGATGGTCGAGGCAGGAGTGCGCTGATGGCAACCACGATCCAGGTGACCTTCGACTGCGCCGACCCCGGGGCGCTGGCCCGGTTCTGGGCCGAGGCCCTCGGGTACGTCGTCCAGCCACCACCTCCGCCGTACTCCTCGTGGGAGGAGGCGCTCGACGCCTGGGGCGTGCCGGAGGAGGCGCGCAACAGCCGCTCGGCGGTCGTGGACCCGGAGGGCAACGAGTTCTGCGTCGACTGAGTCGGCACGCGCACGGGCCGGACCCTGGGCCGGGGGCGCCGGTTTGGCGGCGTCCCGGCTGTCTGGGAGACTGGACGCTGCGTGGAGGGGAGTATTCCTTCGCAGCGGTGTCGTCATCACGGGCTCGTCCTCCCTCGCGGGGCCGGGCCCCGGGGCCGCTGGCCCGGTCGCGACACGGCCCGGGCGGAAGAGACCTCCGGAGCTGATCCTTGTCCTGGTGCTGAGCGCGCGCAGCGTGCGCCGGCCCGCCCGAGAACACTCCGGAGGAGTTCGTTCGTGAGCAGCATGTTCGGTGACTCAGTCGCCTCTCCACTTATCTGGGTCATCACGATCGTCGTGACCGTGGGCGTCCTGGTCGTGGACCTCTTCGTGATCGGTCGCCGCCCGCACGAGCCCTCCATGCGCGAGGTGTCGCGCCACCTCGCGTTCTTCGTCGGCCTGGCGATCCTCTTCGGCATCGCGCTGTGGGTCTTCGCCGAGCCGCACGAGCTGAGCCCGGCGCCCGGCCCGGAGTTCTTCGCCGGTTGGCTCACCGAGTACTCCCTCTCGGTGGACAACCTGTTCATCTTCCTCATCATCATGACGAAGTTCTCGGTCCCCCGGCAGTACCAGCAGACCGCGCTGATGATCGGCATCGTGCTGGCGCTGATCATGCGGGCGATCTTCATCTTCGTCGGCGCCGCAGCGATCAACCAGTACAGCTGGGTGTTCTACATCTTCGGCGCCTTCTTGATCTGGACCGCGTTCAAGCTCGCGAAGGAGGGCGCGGAGGACGAGGAGGAGTACGAGGAGAACAAGCTCATCAAGTTCGTCGAGCACCACTTCCCGGCGACGAAGGAGTACCACGGCACGAAGCTGCTGATCAAGGAGAACGGCAAGCGGTTGATCACCCCGATGTTCATCGTGATCCTCACGCTCGGCACCACCGACCTGCTCTTCGCCCTCGACTCGATCCCGGCGATCTACGGCCTCACCCGCGACCCCTACCTGGTGTTCACCGCGAACATCTTCGCGCTGATGGGCCTGCGCCAGCTGTACTTCCTCATCGGCGGCCTGCTCCAGCGCCTGATCTACCTCTCCTACGGCCTGGCGTTCCTGCTCGGCTTCATCGGCGTGAAGCTGATCTTCCACGCGCTGCACGAGAACGAGCTGCCGTTCATCAACGGCGGCGAACACATCGACGTCGCCTGGCTGGAGATCCCGATCTGGGTCTCGCTCACGGTGATCGTCGGGACGCTCGCGGTCACGGCCGTGGTCAGCCTCCTGGTCTCCCGCAACCGGGACCGGCGCGACCTCGAGGAGCAGACCGGGCCCCGACGCGAGACCACCGGCTGAGCCCCGGACTCGACGGTACGCCGGCATGGCGGACGCCTCGGGGGGGTATACCGGATGCCATGAGCACACCCATCGAGCTGGGACGCCCCGTGTCCGGGGACGTCATCGAGCTGATCCTTGAGGACCACCGTCGTTTCGAGCACCTTCTGCGCCAACTGCGCGACAGCTCCGCCGACCGCGACGCCGTGCGGCACGCGCTCGCCGCGCTGCACGTCGCGCACGCGGAGGCCGAGGAGAAGTTCGTCTACCCCGCCCTGCGTCGCAAGGACGCCATCGACGAGCACGAGGCGGAGCACGGCCAGGAGGAGCACGCCGAGGGCAACGAGAAGCTGTTGAAGGTGCTCGAGCTGAAGGGCACCGACACCCAGGCCTTCGACGACGCCGTGGAGGAGCTCGCGACCGCGCTCAACCACCACCTCACCGAGGAGGAGCTGACCATCCTCAACCCCGCCCGGGAAGAGGTCTCCGAGAAGGTGCGGGCCGAGCTGGGTGAGAGGTTCGCGACCGAGCGCAACGCCCAGATCGACGCCGACTGCGGTCGGATCGAGAACGTCCGGCGCCTGGTCGAGGAGGCCGAGAAGGAAGGCCTGCTGGAAGACGAGGAGAGCTGACCGCAGGCACGGGTCAGTCGCGGAGCAGCAGACCGACCGCGGTCGCCATGGAGCTCTGCACGTCCTCGACGGTGGCGCGGCCGCTCACCCACTGGACCAGCCCGGCGAGCCAGACGTCCCCGATGACCTTGGCGATGGCGACGTCCTCGTCGGCCGGGTCGTCTTCGGGTGGGTCGGCGGCGTCGGCGGGGTCGCTCATCGCTCCGACGAGCAGCTGGCTCACCTGGGTCTCCACCACCGCGACCTGGGCGGCCATGCTGGCGTCGGCGAGCATGAAGGCACGGGTCAGCGCCTCGGTGAGCCTCGGGTCGTCCTCGAGCACCTGGGTGGTGCCGCGGAGCACGTAGCCGACCCGTTCGGCCCTGCTCCGCCCGGGGAAGGGCCGGCGATGCAGCTGTTCGGCGGTGCGTTCGAACTCTCGGGCCAGGGCCGCCACGAGCAGGTGCACCTTGGAGGGGAAGTAGCGGTACAGCGTCCCGAGCGCCACCTCGGCGCGGTGCGCCACGACCCGCATCTGAACGGCGTCGTACCCGCCCTCGGAGGCCAGCGAGATGGTGGCGTCGAGGATGCGACGGCGCCGCTCCATCTGGGGTGAGCGGACCGGTTCCGGCGAGCCGGGGCTGATGGCGCGGTTCACACTCGCCCTCCCGTCGCCTCGGCGCTGCCGGCTCGTTGTCCGAGCACCGGCGGATCCTTCGGCCTACCGACAAGTAGGCTAACACCGCCCGATGGTAGGAACCGGAACACGTTCCAGTCTCTCGCGTCCCCGACACGGAGGTCCAAGAAGTGCGCATCGCGTTGCTGTCCTACCGCAGCAAACCGCACTGCGGTGGCCAGGGCGTGTACGTCCGGCACCTCAGCCGGGAGCTGGCCGCCCTCGGTCACGAGGTGGAGGTCTTCTCCGGCCAGCCCTACCCCGAGCTCGACCCCGGTGTGCGCCTGACCAAGCTGCCCAGCCTCGACCTGTACCGGGAGCCCGACCCGTTCCGCACGCCCCGGCGCAGTGAGATCAGGGATGCCATCGACGTCGTCGAGGTCGCCACGATGTGGACCGCCGGCTTCCCCGAGCCGCTCACCTTCAGCCTGCGCGCCGCACGTGTGCTCAAGCGGCGGCTGAACGACTTCGACGTCGTCCACGACAACCAGACCCTCGGCTACGGCCTGCTCGACCTCGCCCGCACCGGGGTACCGCTGGTCGCGACGATCCACCACCCGATCACCTTCGACCGACGCGTCGACCTCAGCACCGCCCGGGGCAGCAGGCGGCTGTCCGTGCGACGCTGGTACGGCTTCCTGCGCATGCAGGGCCGGGTCGCCCGACGGATGAAGCACATCCTCACTGTCTCCGAGTCTTCCGCCCGGGACATCGCGAACGACTTCGACGTGTCCCCCGAGCGGGTCGAGGTGATCCCGCTCGGCGTCGAGCCGGAGGTGTTCCAGCACTACCAGGACCCCCGGGTGCCCGGTCGGATCGTCGCGATGGCCAGTGCCGACACCCCGATGAAGGGCATCGCGACCCTGCTGGAGGCCTTCGCCAAGCTGCGCACCGAGCGTGATCTCGAGCTCGTCCTCGTCACGCGGCCCAAGCCGGGCGGCCGGACCGAGGAGCTGATCGACGAGCTCGGCATCGCCGACGACGTGCGGTTCGTCAGCGGCCTCAGCGACACCGAGCTCGCCGAGGTCGTGGGCTCCGCCGAGATCGCCTGCGTGCCCTCGCTCTACGAGGGCTTCTCGCTGCCGACGGTGGAGGCCATGGCCTGCGGGACCCCGTTGGTCGTCAGCCGCGCCGGCGCCATCCCGGAGGTCGTGGGGGAGGACGGCGTCTGTGCCGACCTGGTCACGCCCGGCGACGTGGGCGAGCTCGCCGGCGCACTCGAGGCTCTCCTCGATGACCCCGCACGCAGACAGAGGATGGGGGCTGCCGGACGGCAGCGGGCCCTGGAGAAGTTCAGCTGGCGCGCCGTCGCCGAGGCCACGGCCGCGGCCTACCAGCGCGCCATCGACGCGACCCGCACCGACGCGAACCACGAGGAGACCCGAGCATGCTGACCGTCGACTTCGACCGACTCGGTGTCCGGGCCGGCGACCGAGTGCTCGACATGGGCTGCGGTGCGGGCCGGCACGCCTTCGAGCTCTACCGCCGCGGGACCGACGTCATCGCGTTCGACCAGGACGCCGACGAGCTCGCCGGCGTCTCCGACATGTTCGCGGCCATGCGTGTCGCGGGGGAGGTCCCGGACGGGGCCGACGCCGACGTGAAGCAGGGCGACGCCCTCGCGCTGCCCTTCCCCGACGGCGAGTTCGACCGGGTCGTCGCCGCCGAGGTGCTCGAGCACATCCCCGACGACGAAGCCGCGATCGCCGAGCTGGTGCGCGTGCTGCGGCCGGGCGGGTCGATCGCGGTCACCGTGCCGCGCTGGCTGCCGGAGAGGATCTGCTGGGCCCTGTCCGAGGAGTACCACCAGGTCGAGGGCGGGCACGTCCGGATCTACACCGGCGACGAGCTCGTCACCAAGCTCGAGGCGGCCGGCCTGACCTTCGCCGGCAAGGAGCACGCGCACGCCCTGCACTCGCCGTACTGGTGGCTCAAGTGCGCGGTCGGTGTCGACGACGCCGAGCACGTGCTGCCCAAGACCTACCACCGCATGCTGGTGTGGGACATCATGAAACGCCCCTGGCTCACCCGGGCTGCCGACCGGCTGCTCAACCCGCTGATCGGCAAGAGCATGGTGCTCTACCTCACCAAGCCGTGAGGCTGCCGTGGCCGTCGAGATCCCGAGCCTGTCCGGGCTGCTGAGCGTGGAGGACGTCCGTCGTACGACGGCGGCGATCGCGCGCACACAGGAGGCCGACGGCGCCGTCCCGTGGTTCCGCGGCGGGCACACCGACCCCTGGGACCATGTCGAGTGCGCAATGGCGCTGCTCGTGGGTGGGGAGGGCGAGGCGGCAGAGCGTGCGTACGGCTGGCTCGTCGACACCCAGCGGCCCGACGGGTCCTGGCCGATCAAGGTCACCCGGGGGCGCGTCGACGACCCCGGGAGCGACTCGAACATGACCGCCTACGTCGCGGTCGGCGTGTGGCACCACTGGCTGGTCCGCCGCGACGAGACCTTCGTCCGCCGGGTCTGGCCGACGGTACGACGGGCGCTGGACTGCGTCGTCGCACGGCAGCTGCCCTTCGGCGGCATCGGCTGGGCCGCGGACCTCGCCGGCAGCGTCGCCGACGAAGCCCTCGTCGCCGGGAGCGCGAGCATCCACCACGCCCTGGCCTGCGGACTGGCCCTCAGCGAGCTGGTCGACGAGCCGCAGCCGGAGTGGGAGCTGGCCGCCGGCCGGCTCGGGCATGCGCTGCGCGAGCACGAGGACCGGTTCGAGCAGAAGTCGCGCTACTCCATGGACTGGTACTACCCCGTGCTCGGCGGCGCGGTCCGCGACGAGGCCGCGGCGGAGCGCCTCGGCCGGCGCTGGGACGACTTCGTGGTCGACGGACTCGGCATCCGCTGCGTCGACGACCGGCCCTGGGTGACCGGCGCGGAGACCTGCGAGCTGGTCCTGTCTCTGGACGCAGTGGGGGAGAGCGAGCGGGCGCACGAGCTGCTCGGGTGGATGCAGCACCTGCGTGACCCGGACGGTTCCTACTGGACGGGGTACGTCTTCGCCGACGGTCTGCGCTGGCCGGTCGAGCAGAGCACCTGGACGGCCGCGGCGGTGGTCCTGGCGGTCGACGCACTGTCGGGCACCACGCCGGGCTCGGACATCTTCCGGGGCACCTCGCTGCCCAGCGGGTTCACCGAGATCGGCCTGGAGTGCGGCTGTGTCCCGGTCGACGCCGTCGCCGACCGGGTCACCTGAACCGGTCACCTCACCGGGTCGCCGGCCAGTCCGCCCACCCGGGTGAGCACCCGCATCGACCCGAGCGCCTCCCTCTCCTCGAAGTCACCGCTCTCGACCGCCCGACGATAGACGCGGTACGGCGCCTGGCCCCCGTCTGAGGGGTCGGGGAAGACGTCGTGGATCACCAGCAGCCCTCCGCGGCTGACCCAGCGGCCCCAGCCCTCGAAGTCGTTCGTCACGTGCTCGTCGGTGTGCCCGCCGTCGATGAACAGCAGTGAGAGGGGCGTGCGCCAGTGCGCGGAGACGGTGGTCGACCGGCCGACCACGGCAACCACGTGCTCCTCGAGACCGGCCCGGGTCAGGGTGCGACGGAAGTGACCGAGGGTGTCGATGCGTCCGGAGTCGCGGTCGACCAGGGTCTCGTCGTGGTACTCCCAGCCGGGCTGGTTCTCCTCCGAGCCGCGGTGGTGGTCGACGGTGAACACGGTGCCGCCCACCGCCCGGGCGGCCGCGCCGAGGTAGACCGCGGACTTCCCGCAGTAGGTGCCCACTTCCAGGACGGGCCCGTGGATCAGCCGGCGCCGGGCCAGCTGGTGCAGGAGGTCACCCTCGTCCTCGGGCATGAAGCCCTTCGCGGCCCGCGCCTGCTCGAGGAGGTCGTCAGGCATGGGGGAGAGTCGCGGGGCCGCCGGTTGGTCGGTGGTCACGGGGAGCCTCGTTCCGTCGCGTGGGTGGTGCGCGCGCAAGCGTAGACCCGCGGCGCACCGCCCACTCAACGGGCCGTTGCCCACTCAGCCAGTCAGGGTCTGGAACACCGCGAAGGCGGGCTTGTCGAACCACGTGGCCGGGCTGAGGTCCGGTGTTTCGACCAGGCCGAAGTTCGCCTCGCGGTTGGAGTCGGCCGGGTCCGGGTCGTCCAGGAGCTCGAAGTAGGAGATGTCCACGCCGCGCTCCAGGTGCAGGTTCACCAAGTCGTCGATCTCTGCAGCCTGCGACTCGTACGTCGAGGGGTTCGACCCGCCGCTGTAGCTCTGCGCGGTGAAGTACCCCGACTCGCTGTTCAGCATCGGGTGGCTACCGTACGCGGCGGTGAACTCCGTGACCTGCCGGTCGACCATCGCGGCCAGCTCCGCGCCCTTGTTACCGTGCGGGTACATGTGCCAGTTGACGAGGTCGTACTTGCCCTGGATCTTCGGGGCCAGCAGGCCGAGGTCGGTGAACTGCTGGTCGATGTTGCCCGACCATAGGGGCGGTGTGCCAACCTTGATGCTCTGGCCGGTGTCCGCGTTGACCTGCTGGACGTTCGACCACAGCGCGGACTGGTGCGCAGCGGTCGGGGTCGACCAGTCGCCGCCGACCCGATGGTTCGGCTCGTTCCAGCCGGACGCCACGTCGGCGATCCCGGCCAAGGGGCCGGAGAGCAGACTCCGCACTCTCGTCCACTGATCCGCCGTCAGGGTCACGCCGGGCTTGCCGATGGCGAACCACACCTTGATCCCGTATCGACTGTTGGCCTCCTGGTAGAAGGCGATCTCGTCAGCCGTCATGCCGGGCGTGAGGAGTCCGCTCACCCGGTCCACCCCGAGGCGTCCGAGGACGTCGAGGACCGCCGCGTGATGACCGTAGGTCGCGGAGGTGTACTGCGGGAACACGCGGACACCAACACGAGGCTCGATGCCGTCAGACGGAGGCGGGGCCGTGGCCGGGGTCTGAGTGGGCTCGGGGCGGAGGAAGTCCACCACGACGACGCGGCGTCCGTCGTCGGTCGTGACGGCACCGACGCCGACGTGGGTGTAGGCAGGGTCCTGAAGGGTGGCCTTGTGTGTGGGAGATGACATCCACTGCCGAACCACCTGGAGGGCGGTACGGCCCTTAGGCACCAAGGCCAGGAGCTCCCCGGCCTCCGAGGCACCGCACTGGTCGAGGATGACGCTCATGTCGCGGTGGACCAGCACCTTGGTCTGGGCCAGGCGGGCGGCCCAGTCCTCGGCCAGACCGTCCGCGCAGGCACTGAGGCTCACGTCGGCGGCCCGCTGGTCGTTGACGCGCTTGACGACGTTGCTCTCGAAGGTGTCGTTCAGCGCAGCGGCGCCGGACGGGCTGGTTCCGAGGAGACCGGCCACCGCCATGGATGCGGCGGCCACCAGAGTGATGAGGGGCTTCACTGAGTTCCTTTCGTGGCCGTCGCCCCCTCGGCGGCCCGGGTGTGTTCAGGTGTTTCGGGCGGCAGCCCAGAACTTCGAGGCGGGCGTGCGAGGCCACCGGTCGCGTGGTCACGCGACGGGTGGCTGTGAGCCGGCGAGAATCTGCGCTGTTCGCGGCGCTGAGCGCCGCTGGTCTAGCGGAAGAGGGGCCCCCTTCGGGTATCTCGGGAATCTCCGGGTGGCGAGCGGAGCCCGCCCCGCCTTGGTGCTCCGCGGCGAGCGAGGTGACCGTGGTCGCGGTGTCGTCGGTCACGTTGGACGGGACCATCCCCTGCGACGCCGTCGCTCAGCGAGGCTGTCAGCGGTGTTTGTGGCTTTGATCATTCCCGTAGGGGTATGTGGTAAAACATGCGTCCGTACCACGCAAAACGCCCTCGGCGAGTGGCAGAAGGCGTAGCGAAGGGTGGGGTCAGCGGTTCCAGACCTGGCCCGGCCTCCCAGGGGCGGGACTCGCCCTTCTGGCCGGTGTCGGGCGCATCGTGGTGACCGCTCCACGCGGGAGCCGGGTCGTCGACGGGGGCCGGGCTGCTGTGCATTGCGCTTGCCGGGGCGGCGGCGATGCCGAGGGCGAGGACCGGCGCGACGAGGATGGTGGCAGACGACGGTGCGGGCGCGGCGCAAGGTCATGCTGAGTCTCCTGGATGCTCGATGGTTGCCGGGTGTCGGCGCTCCGACGAGTCGATTTATACCCAGGGGGGTATGAGTCGAACCTCCGGTCGTCCGGGAGTACCGTCGCCTGCATCGCCGTCGAGAGGAGCAGACACGTGCGAGGACGCAGGAGCTTCGACCCCTCGACGGACCGCTGGGCACGCTCCGACTGGTGGGGAGTCGTGCTCGAGGCGCCGGACGGCATCGCGCTCGCGCGCTTCTACTCCGCGGTGCTCGGCTGGAAGGTCGACAAGGAGGAGGACGGCGAGGCGGTGATCGCCCCGGAGGACGGAGTGGCCTACCTCGCCTTCCAGTCCGCACCGGACTACGTGAGGCCGGTCTGGCCCTCGGCCGAGGGGCGGCAGCAGATGATGATGCACCTCGACTTCGAGGTGGACGACCTCGAGGCGGCCGTCGCCCACGCCATCGAGCTCGGCGCCGTACCCGCCGACTTCCAGCCGCAGGAGGACGTGCGGGTCATGCTCGACCCGGCCGGACACCCGTTCTGCCTCTACCGGCACAAGGACGACGGCGGGACCTAGGCGGAGTGGCCGGGCTCCATGCCCTCGGCGTCACCGAGCGTGTACGCCACCGGAGCGTCGGTCACCTTTGTCTCCTCGGGCGCGAGGAGCAGCCCGAGGTGGTCACCGAAGGTCATCCGCTGCAGTACCCGGCCCACCATGTGACGTGCGCACTCGTCGAGCACCGGCACCCCGCCGGTCCCCTCGTGCCAGGCCACGTGGGCGAACTTGTCGGTGTCGTCCCCGGTCTCCTCCCCGAAGAGCTCGGCGTGCGCCTGCTGGTCGGGGGAGAGGACGTGTACGACGACCCTCTCGGCGTCGCGGGCCAGGCGGTAGGTGTGGTTCTTCTCGGAGATGCACACCAGCATCAGAGGCGGGTCGATGCTGACCTGGGTGGTGAACCCGACGAGGCAGCCGGACCGCTCACCCGCGTGCTGGACGGTCACGACGTACAACGGGTAGTCCAGCCCCGCGACGAGCTCCCCGAACTCCTCGGGTCCGACCACATGCTCCTGCTCAGCCACGGTCGGATACTCCCACAGCACGGTGCCTGTCGGGTCAGCCCCCGGCGGGCGACACGCGAGACGGGTGCGTCGAGCTCGACTCACAGCCCGGGGCCCGGCCCGCTGCCGCGATCGCGGACCCGAGCAACCTGAGCGCCAGCGCGGTGGAGAGGAACAGGAAGGCGTTCACGGTGAACCTGGCCCGGACGGACAACTCGACGCCACCAGTCGGGGTGGCCCAACACCGCCTGGGTGACGGCGCCCTGACCGGCACCTCGAGAAGGACGACCGGGCCCGGGAGCGAACCACCTCCGGGGCCCGGTCGTGCCAGGATCGTGCGATGCGTGTCATGACGTACAACATCTGGATGGGCGGCCGTGGGGGAGCGCTCCTCGACTCGGTCGTGCGCGAGGCCGCGCCCGACGTACTGCTGGTCAACGAGTCACCGAAGACACCGTTGCTGTGGCGTCGCCGGGCCCGGGCCCTGGCCGGGCGATGGGGGATGCGGCATGTGGCCGGCGGTCGGGACGCCGGGTCCAACATGATCCTGGTCGGGCCGGACGTGCTCGTCAGGTCGGTCACGGCGCGGAGGATCGCGCAGCCGCTCTTCCGGCCCCGCCGCGGTGTCGCCGCCGCCCAGCTGAGGGTGCGCGGTCGACTGGTGGGCGTGGTGGCCTGTCACCTGAGCCTCGACGCCGCCCGTCGCCGGACCGAGGTCGAGGAGGTCCTCGCGGTCGCAGGCAGGCTCCGGGGGCCGGTGCTGCTCGGCGGTGACCTGAACGAGGGGCCGCGAGGGGCGAGCTGGCAGCGGCTCCGTGCGGCGGGGTACGTCGACCACGGGACCCGCGCCTGGCCGACGTACCCCGCGGCGACCCCTGAGAAACGGATCGACGCGTTGTTGGTGCGAGGAGCGCCGAACGTGGTGCACCACGGGGACCCCGGCGTCGACGAGGACCTCCAGGCCCGGGCGAGCGACCACCGTGCGGTGCTCGCGGTGGTCGAACTCTGAGATTGGATGACGGCATGATGCCGAGCCCCTGGCCGATGCGCGTCGGCGCGCTCCTCCTTCGGGAGGCGCGTGAGAGCGACATCGAGCAGCTGCTGTCCTTCCGTAACGACCCCGCCGTCAACCGGTTCATGCTCCGCACGAGTGTCGAGCCGGAGGCGTTCCGGCGGGAGTGGCTCGCTGTGCCGACCAGTGACACCGACTTCTCCTGCGTCGCCGAGGTCGACGGGACCGTGGTCGCGATGGGCTTCCTCGACATCGGCGACGGCATGGGCCAGCCCGGGATGCCGGAGCGCACGGAGGGGCTCATCGGGTACATCGTCGAGCCGGGCTCCGCGGGGAAGGGGGTGGCGAGCGAACTTGCGGTCGGCCTGCTCACTGCCGCGTTCGACCGCCTGGGGCTGCGGCGTGTCACCGCGGGCTGCAACGCCCACAACCCTGCCTCCGCGCGGGTGCTCGAGAAGGCCGGGATGCGCCGCGAGCAGCACGGCATCGAGGACTCATGGCACGCAGAGCTGGGCTGGGTCGACGGGTACCAGTACGCGATCCTCGCGCGCGAGTGGCAGGCCATGAACGGATCGGCCAGGTTCTGAGGCATGTTCACCACCGGCTTCGTCAACCTGTACACGAGCGACATGGAAGCCTGCCCGAAACTCGCCGGTCCCTTGGCGGCGCCCCCGGTTCGGTCGGGCAGTCTTGCGCGGCGTCGGGACTGCCTTTTCAGGTGTCTCGGCAGTGCGCGCTGCTGCATACTCGGCACGTGCAGAGAGTCCAGGAGGTCGTCAGGCCCGACGGCGTAGCTGTGCGTCGCAAGCCGCATGTCTGCGACATGCGGTGGGACGACACCGAGCGGAAGCGCTGGAGCGGACGCCGGTGGACGCGCACGGCGTACTCCCTGCACCCGGAGCTGCTCACCGCCCCGACTCGCCTCCAGGAACGCCCACCCCTCACGGAGGAACGTCGGCACCGCGCGCTGGGGCTCGCTGTCGAAGACCAGGTGGCAGTACAAGACGCCTCTGTGATCCTGGACGGCCCCAGTGGTGTCGTGCTGGCCTACCGTCGGCCGGTGTCTCACCTGTTCCACGCGGTGATGACCTTGTTCACCGGGGGCCTGTGGATCGTCGTGTGGCTCGCGGTTGCCCTCGGCGGGCGCGAGAACCGAGTCCGCCTCGAGGCTGATCCCTGGGGCAACGTCTGGGCGCAGCCTGTCGCCACCGCCTAGGGTGGGCCTCGTCGCGAGTACGTGCACTCGTGACGCCGCTCGCCACAGTCGCGTCGCCGACGTCCAGGCTGCCATCTGCGCCCGTGGTCTCGCGGTCATCGAGCCACCCGGCGCCGGGCCACGAGGTCGGACGGGTCCTCGACAGCCATTCAGTGGTCCGGTCCACCGGGACGCAACCTTGCAGGGTGGGTAAGCGTCTTCTGGTCAGCGCGCACTGATTGCCATGAACAGGCGGCACGAGCCGCCCGGACCGAGGAGGACCCGATGTGTCGCACGGCGTCACCGCAGGGGAACCTCACGTGCTCGCGCCCTGACTGTGACGGTGTCGGGCACGTGTGGGAGCACCCCAGTGCTGCGCGAGACTCGAAGGCCGAGGCGGACGCCCGCTGCCAGGAGTGATCGCCGTTCCGGCTGCGCTCCGGTGCCCTGAGGCGCCCCCGGCTGCTATTGGCGTCGGCTGAAGCGGACTCCTCCGGTGGGCAGGGTGTGCATGTCCCAGTGTTGGGGGTGGTCGGCCATGTGGTGGTGGGGTGGGCACAGAGGGAGGCCGTCGGCGAGGTCGGTGGCTCCGCCGTGCTGCCAGGGGTGTTTGTGATGTGCCTCGGTCCATGACGGGGGCCGGTCGCAGCCGTCGGTGGTGCACCCGCCGTGCCGGTGCGCCAGGGCGATGCGCTGGTAGCGGTCGAACAGGCGTTGTTCTCGGCCGAGGTCCAGCGGCATGGAGTCGTCGTCGAGGACCATCGGGATGATCCCGGCCCGGCACGCGAGCCTGCGGGCTTCGCCGGCGCTGATCCGGTCCCCGGTGTCCAGGGTCGCGACACCGATCCCAGATTGCAGGGCGTCGAGGCTGATCGTGACCACCAGGGTGAACGGGCTCCCGGCCTGGGCCGGCAGACCCGCGGGGTTCAGGTGGTGCTCGAGGAGCTCGGTGAACCCCTGGCCGAGGAGGACCTCGTAGGGGAGCTTCTTCCCGGTCTCGGGGTCCATCCGCCCCTGACCGAGCCGGCGGGGTGAGGTCAACGCCTCAAGTGCCTTCTTCAGGAGTGCGGCGTGCCGGGTGGGGATCTTGAAGAACCCGCTGGTGGTGCCGTCCCCGTTGTCGCGCATCGACAGCGTCGTCTTGCGGCGGGCGCGGGCCTCTTCCCTGGCCAGCGTCTCGCCCTCGGCGCGGTCGGCGGCCTCGGGGCACACCACCTCGAACAACCGCTTCCCGAGCCGGCGCAACGCGACCGCGTCGAACCGGTCGGCGAGGTCGAGCAGGTGCGCCTCCGCGCGTGCTTCGACACCGACCGGCAGGTCGTCGTGCTCCCGGGTCAACGCCTCGACCGCGCGGACGACCACCTGCGCCTGGTCGGTGTTGACCCGCCCCTCGGCCAGGGCGACCCGGGTGGCGTCGTACCGCTCGTC
>DGBP01000054.1 GCA_002384855.1 Nocardioidaceae bacterium UBA4001
AAGCAGAGATCCAGGACGTATGTTCGATACATGACCGCAGAGCAGTGGACAGCCGTGATGGACGCCGGCGACGTCCTGTCATCGGTCGAGGCTTCTCAGGCGGAGCTGGTCGCGGCGGAGGCACGACGCTTCGAGCTCGCCGTGCTGTGGGTCCAGCTGCACGCCGGGGAGGCGTTGAGGGACGAGCGCAGGCGCACGGGCCGACGGGTCCTGCCGGGCATGGAGCGAGCGCTGCCCGCCGGTGCGGACGGGACGCCCCTCGTGGCGGAGTTCGCCGCCTCGGAGTTCGGCGCGGTCGCGGGGATGTCGCCGGCGGGTGCAGCCGGGTTCCAGACCGACGCGGTGAACGTCTACTACCGCCATCCCCTGCTGTGGGGGTCGGTGATGACCGGCGCCGGCCGGGTGTGGCAGGCGCAGCAGGTCGCCCGCATGTGCGCGGTGGCCGGTCTGTCTTCGGCACAGGCGGAGTTCGTGGACGCGGCGACCACGCCGTACCTCGGCACCCTGCCGTGGCTGCGCTTTTCGAACCCTCGTGGAGGCCAAGATCATCGAGGCCGACCCTGCCGCAGCCGCGGAGCGTGCGCGGGCGGCGGCGATGAGCCGGTTCGTGCGCACCGGCCAGTCGAACGAGTACGGCCTGAAGACCATCATCGCCCGCGCCGAGGCAGGTGACGTCATCTTCTTCACCGCCATGGTGGACCGGATCGCACAGATCCTCGCCGAGAACGGCGACACCGCACCCGTCGACGTCCGGCGGTCGAGGGCGATCGGGATCCTGGCCACCCCGGCTCGCGCGCTCCTGATGCTGCAGGGGGCGTTGGGTGACGAGGGCGGCGACGAGGCAGGCGGCGACGCCGGAGCAGATCCCGGGGGTGGAGACACGGCGAGCGACGAGGAGCCTACCGGGTCCTTGGAACCCTGTCCGGAGTGCGACGGCAGTGGCCTCGCGGGGGACCCGGCCCCCTTCCGCAGGCGACTGCCGCCCGGTCCCGCGCTCGACCTGGGCACGGTCGACCCGCGGCAGCTGTTGCCGGACGCGACCCTCTACCTCCACCTCCACCAGCGCAGCCTGACCCGCGGCGGCGTCGCGCGGATGGAGGACGTGGGCCCGGTCGTCCTCGAGCAGGTCCGGGCCTTCCTCCGCCACACGAACGTCACCGTGGTCCCCGTGCTCGACGTGGCCCGCCAGGGGCCGGTCGACGGCTACGAGGCCCCGGCCCGCATCCGGGAGGCGTTGCACCTGCGTGGCCCCGCCTGCGGCTTCCCGTGGGCCACCCACCTCGGTCGCCGCAAGGACGCCGACCACGTGATCGGCTACGTGCCACCGGACGACGGCGGTCCACCCGGACAGACCTCGATGGGCAACCTCGCTTGGCTGGCCCGGTTCTCGCACCGGCTCAAGACGCATGGTCGCTGGCGGGTGCGACAGGCCGCGCCCGGTGTGCTCGAGTGGCGCTCTCCGCACGGGTACTGGTGGCGCGTCGACCACGCCGGCACGCACCGACTCGGCAGGGAGACCGAACCCGGTCGCTCCCCGGATCGCCACGAGGGGGACGGTGCTGCCGCCCCGGTTCCCCCGACCGTGATCGATGTCGGGACCTCACCGCCGGAGGTCGAGTTCGCCGAGCTGCTCACCGGGCATCGCGATGCCTGACGGACGTGCGGTTTTCGGTCCGGTCCCGGCCACGCCGTACCCTGGTAGGCGCGATGACCGAACCGACGACGAGCGGCGCGGGACGCGGCAAGGTCTACCTCGACCATGCCGCCTCCACGCCGATGTACCCCGAGGCCGTTGCTGCGATGACAGAGCAGCTGACCAGGCCGGGGAACCCGTCGTCCCTGCACGCCTCGGGCCGGGCCGCCCGCCGGGTGGTCGAGGAGTCGCGGGAGACCATCGCCCGCGCGGTCAACGCCCGTCCCGGCGAGATCGTGTTCACCTCCGGCGGCACCGAGTCCGACAACCTCGCGGTCAAGGGGATCTACTGGGCGCGCCGTGCCGTCGACCCCCGCCGGACCCGGATCCTGTCCACCTCCGTCGAGCACCACGCCGTCCTCGACAGCCTGCAGTGGCTGGAGGAGCAGGGCGCGGACGTCGAGCTGCTGCCCGTCAACCGCTGCGGCCGTCTCGAGGTCGATGCGCTGCGGGAGGCGATCGAGCGCGACCCCGGCTCGGTGGCCCTGGTCTCGGTCATGTGGGCCAACAACGAGGTCGGCACGATCCAGCCCGTTGCCGAGGTCGTCCAGGTGGCCCATGAGCACGGCATCCCCGTCCACACCGACGCGGTGCAGGCCGTGGGCCAGGTCGAGGTGGACTTCGCCGCGAGCGGCGTCGATGCGCTCACCCTGACCGCCCACAAGATCGGCGGCCCCCTCGGCGTGGGCGCGCTCGTCGTACGCCGTGAGGTCGAGATGGTCCCGCTGCTGCACGGCGGCGGCCAGGAGCGCGAGGTGCGCTCCGGCACCGTCGACGCCCCCGCGATCCGTGGGTTCGCCGCCGCCGTCGAGATCTCCGTCGCCCGGCAGCGGGAGTACGCCGCCCGGGTGGCCGGCCTGCGTGACGACCTGCTGCGCCGGGTCTCCGCGATCGTGCCGGACGCCGTGCTCAACGGCGACGAGAACTGTTCGCTCACCCACCGGCTGCCCGGCAACGCGCACATCCAGTTCCCCGGCTGCGAGGGGGACTCCCTGCTGATGCTGCTCGACGCCCGCGGGATCGAGTGCTCGACCGGGTCGGCGTGCTCTGCCGGCGTCCCGCAGCCCTCCCACGTCCTGCTCGCCATGGGCAACGACGACGTCGCAGCCCGGAGTGCGCTCCGCTTCTCGCTCGGGCACACGACCACCTCGGCCGACGTCGACGCCCTCGTCGAGGTGATCGGGCCGGTCTTCGAGCGCGCCCGCGCCGCAGGCGTGGCCTCGGGGTTCAGCATGGCCGACCTCGACGCGGCGGCGAAGGCGGTCTGAGGTGCGCGTTCTTGCTGCCATGTCCGGCGGCGTCGACTCGGCCGTCGCCGCCGCCCGCGCCGCCGAGGCGGGTCACGACGTCACGGGCATCCACCTAGCGCTGTCGCGCAACCCGAAGTCCTACCGCACCGGCGCGCGCGGCTGCTGCACGATCGAGGACGCCAACGACGCCCGCCGCGCCGCGGACGTGATCGGGATCCCCTTCTACGTCTGGGACATGAGCGAGCGCTTCCACGAGGACGTCGTGGAGGACTTCATCACCGAGTACGCCCAGGGCCGCACCCCCAACCCGTGCCTGCGCTGCAACGAGAAGATCAAGTTCGCCGCGGTCCTCGACCGCGCCCTGGCCCTGGGCTTCGACGCGGTCGCCACCGGCCACTACGCCCAGCTGCGCACCGGCGACGACGGGCTGATCGAGATGCACCGGGCCGTCGACATGGCCAAGGACCAGTCCTACGTGCTCGGTGTCCTCACGCAGGAACAGCTGGCGCACTCCCTCTTCCCGCTCGGTGACTCCCGCAAGGAGGACGTCCGGGTGGAGGCCGAGCGCCGCGGCCTCGCGGTCGCGAAGAAGCCCGACAGTCACGACATCTGCTTCATCTCCGACGGCGACACCGGCGGGTGGCTCCAGGAGAAGCTGGGCGAGCGGGTCCCGGCCACCTCGGGGGAGATCCGCGACCACGAGACCGGAGACGTCCTCGGCACCCACGAAGGGGCCTACCGCTACACCGTCGGCCAGCGCAAGGGGCTGCGCATCGGCACGCCCGCCCCGGACGGCAAGCCCCGCTACGTCCTCGACATCGAGCCGGTCAGCGGCACCGTGACCGTCGGGCCGCGCGAGGCCCTCACCGTCGACCAGGTCACCGGTTCTCGCCCGCGGTGGTGCGGCACCGTGCCGACCGAGCCGCTCCACGGCACCGTGCAGCTGCGCGCCCACGGCGAGGAGCACCGCGCCACCGTCACCGTGGACCCGGGGCAGGCACCCGACGGCGGCGACCGGGTCGAGGTCGAGCTCCACGACCCCGCCCAGGGCATCGCCCCGGGCCAGGCCGTGGTCGTCTACGACGGCACCCGGGTCGTCGGGTCGGCCACCATCATCGGCACCGACCGCCGCGAGCGCCGGACAGCATGAGGATCCTCGCCACCGGCATCGGCTCCCTGCCCGGTGCGGATGCCGCGGCGTTCGACGAGTCGTTGCGCATCGTCCTCGACACCTTCACCGACCTGGCCCACCTGCCCGAGCTGCCCGGCCGCGGCGCGCACGCCGACATGACCGGCCGCGCGCTCGCCGTCGTCGCCGACCTCGGCGCCGACCTCCAGCCGGCCGGCTGGCGGCTCACCGGGGGTGGCGGCGGTGTCGACCAGCGACGGGCCCGCTCCCTGCTCGCGCAGGACCTCGACGCGCTGGAGGAGCAGGCCCAGGGGTACGACGGTCGCCTGAAGGTCCAGGTCACCGGCCCCTGGACCCTCGCCGCCACCGTCGAACGGCCCAGGGGCGACCGGGTCCTGGCTGACCACGGTGCCCGTCGCGAGCTCGCCCAGGCGCTCGCCGAGGGCGTCCGGGAGCACGTGGCCGACGTCCGGCGTCGTGTGCCGGACGCCGAGGTCGTGGTCCAGCTCGACGAGCCCGCCCTTCCCGCCGTGCTCGCGGGCCGGGTGCCGACCGCGTCGGGGTTCCACCGGCACCGTTCGGTCGACCTCCCCGAGGCGTCGCCGGCGCTGGAGTGGGTGATGGCCGCCGTGACCGGAGCCGGCGCGACCCCACTCGTGCACTGCTGCGCACCTGACGTGCCCTTCGGGATGCTGACCGGGGCCGGGGCCTGCGGCGTCTCTGTCGACCTTGCGGTGACCACCCCCTCGGGCTACGACGCTCTCGCGGAGGTCCTCGAGAGCGGCCGCACCCTGATGCTGGGCGTCGTCCCGTCGACCGACCCCGCCGACTGGCCGGACGACGGGAGCCTGACCGAGCGGGTGCTGCGGACGCTGGACATGCTCGGCCTCGACCCGGCCGCCGACACCGGTGACCTCGTGATCACTCCCGCCTGCGGCCTGGCGGGGGCGTCGCCGGCGTGGGCCCGTCGCGCCAACGAGCTCAGTGCACGAGTGGCGCGGAACCTCTCGTCCGGCTGAGGGCGGCGTCGAGGGCCCCGAGGAGGTCCACGGTCAGGTCGTCGACGTGCTCGAGGCCGACCGAGATCCGGACGATCCCGGCGCCAGGACGTGCCTCGGGGGCGACCGGGCGGTGGGTCAGCGACGCAGGGTGCTGCACGAGCGTGTCGACCCCGCCGAGGGACACCGCGTGGGTGGCCAGCCCGACGCTCTCCACGAACGTCGCGGCGGCGTCGTACCCGCCCCGCAGATCCAGCGCGAGGATCGACCCGGTGCCGCGCATCTGGCGGCCGAGCACGTGGTGCGGGTCGTGAGCTGCGTCTGGGTAGTGCACGTCGGTGACCCCGTCGTGCGCGGAGAGCCGGGTCGCGAGCTCGGCGGCGGTGGCCTGCTGGGCACGCACCCGGACAGGGAGGGTGCGTAGGCCCCGGTGCAGCAGGTAGGCCGCGAAGGGGTGCAGGATCCCGCCGGTCAGGGCGCGCACCGGCCGCAGCATCCGGGCCCACTCCTCGTCACAGGCGATGACGCCACCGACGACGTCGCCGTGCCCGCCGAGGTACTTCGTCGCGCTGTGCAGGACCAGGCGGGCGCCGTGCGCCGCGGGCTGCTGGAGCACGGGCGTGGCGAAGGTGTTGTCCACGAGCACCGGCACGTCCCCGGCCGCCGCGACGACCGCCTCGATGTCCACGAGCTCGCAGGTCGGGTTGGCCGGGGTCTCCAGGACCACCAGGCCGGTGTCAGGTCGCAGGGCCGCGGCGACCTCGCCCTGGTCCTCGCACCAGGTGACCTCGGTGCCGAGGAGGCCGGAGGCCAGCACGTGGTCGCTGCCGCCGTACAACGGTCGCAGCGCCACCACGTGGGGACGTCCGGCTGAGACGGTCGCCACCAGGCAGGCGCTCAGCGCAGCCATGCCGGAGGCGAACCCGACAGCGTGGCTGGTGCCCTCCAGGGAGGCGAGGGCCTCCTCGAACCGGGCGACTCCGGGCTGCCACAGACGCTGGTAGACCGCGGTCTGCCCGGGGGCGAGGTCGTGGCCGCCCGCCAGCGACTCGTAGGCGTCGCCGCCCTCCTCGACCGAGGGCAGGGGATTGGTGGTCGAGAGGTCGATCGGCGGGACGTGCGAGCCGGTCTCGGCGAGGCCGTCCATCCCGGCGTGCACGGCAAGGGTCTCGAGGTGGTGGACGTGGGTGCGCATATGCTCAGGGCAGCACTATCGCCGGAAGTTCGCAACGAGTTCGAAGGAACCTGCGCCATTATGGGGACAGAGGCGCAGAAGCTGCACCCCGCGAGGGCAGGGGAGGGTCATGCCGAAGAAACCGGTTCTGGACCGGATCGACCAGGCGCTGCTGCGCGCGCTGTCCGCCGACGCACGCGCCTCCGGCGCGGCGCTCGCCACTGCCGTGGGGGTCGCGGAGTCGACGGTCTCCACACGGCTGCGCAACCTCCGCGCCAGCGGGCTGGTCCGCGGATACCGTGCCGACATCGACCTCTCGGTCCTCGGTCTCTCCCTGCAGGCGCTGATCGCGGTGCGGCTCGGCCAGCACAACCGTGCCGCGGTGGACAGCTTCCGCTCCGCGGCGCCGAGCTGGCCCGGGGTGGTGGCGATGTACCACACCGCCGGCAAGGACGACTACCTCCTTCACGTCGTGGCCAGGAGCGCCGAGGACCTCCGCGACTTCGTGCTCACGCACCTCGCCACGCATCCTGCGGTGGCACACTCCGAGACCAACCTGATCTTCGAGCGGGTCGAGGGGAGCGGCTGGCAGGCGCTCGTGGACGGCGACGGGTGACTGGTCCGTTCAGCGTCCGGCGTGCTCCTGCACGAACTGCAGCGAGCGGGTCGTGGCCACGTCGTTCCAGCGCCGGTGACCACGGAGCATGTAGTGGCCGAGCGAACCCATGTCGACGAGCTCTGCGCTCGAGGCCACCGACCCCGCCCGTCGTACGAACGCACCGGTCGCCGCGAACGACGTGATCTTGTCCGCACGCCCGTGCGCGGCGGCGAGGTGCTTGCCCTCCAGCGGGCCGACCGGCTCGCCGGGAGGCAGCCAGGGCGCGAGGGCGACCACACCGGTGACCAGGTCGTGGTCGGCGACCGCGACCGCGGTGCGCGCCCCCATCGAGTGGCCGAGGAGCACGACGGGCAGCTCACCGAGCTCGCGACGCGCCTCGTCCAGGGCCCATCGTGCGTCGGGCACCGGGGACGGCTCGGAGCCTGAGCCGGCGTTCCAGCCGCGGTGGCCGTAGCGCAGCAGCCACAGCCCGACCCCATGGCGATGGAGGCGGTGGGAGATCTGCTCCTGCATCCAACGGGAGCGCAGGAACGAGGTGCTCCGGTCGCCCACCGGCTCGTGGCTGTCGGGCTGGCCGCCGTGCAGCATCAGCACGAGGCCCGTGGTCTGTCCGGGCGGGTCGGACCGGTGCAGGTCGGGGGCGGTCATGCGGTCATCCTTCCAGGGCGCGACAAGGTCACGGTGCGGGTTCGCGCCCGGAAGGGTGCCGGACGGCCGCAGAGGGTGACGACCGCGGCATGTCGGTGGCGTTGGGCAAGATAGGCGCCATGACCGACAGCTCCGAGGAACTTCCCGAGTCCAGCGGCGTGACGGTGGCCGAGACGCCGCCCGCGGCGCGCGAGGAGCACCAGGAGGTCGCGGAGCAGGTGGAGGAGGCGCGCTGGCGCTACTACGTCAAGGACGCTCCCACGATCTCCGACGCCGAGTTCGACCGTTTGATGCGACGGCTCGAGGAGCTCGAGGAGCAGTGGCCGGACCTGCGCACGCCGGACTCACCTACGCAGAGGGTCGGCGGCGCGGTGTCGACCGAGTTCACCCCCGTCGACCACATCGAGCCGATGATGAGCCTGGACAACGTGTTCTCCTTCGACGAGCTCGACGCGTGGGCGGCCCGGCTGCGGCGTGAGGGCGTGGAGGACGCGGAGTTCCTGTGCGAGCTGAAGGTCGACGGGCTTGCGGTGAGCCTGCTCTACGAGGACGGTCGCCTGGTGCGTGGCGCGACGCGTGGCGACGGCCGCACCGGCGAGGACGTCACCCCGAACGTGCGGACCATCGACAACGTCCCGCACCGGCTCACCGGCACCGAGGAGTACCCCGTCCCCGCCCGCGTGGAGGTGCGCGGGGAGGTGTTCCTCCCGGTCGAGGCGTTCGAGCGGCTCAACGAGACGATGCTCGACACGGGTCGGGGGCCGTTCGCCAACCCCCGCAACGCAGCGGCCGGCTCGCTGCGCCAGAAGGACCCTCGGGTGACCGCGACGCGCCCGCTGGCACTGGTGTGCCACGGTCTCGGCGTCCGGGAGGGGTTCGAGCCGGCCCGCCAGTCGGAGTCCTACACCGCTCTGCAGGCGTGGGGCCTTCCGGTCAGCGACCTCGCCAAGGTCCTCCCCGACCTCGCCGCCGTCCGCGAGTTCATCGACCACTACGGCGAGCACCGTCACGACGTGGAGCACGAGATCGACGGCGTGGTCGTCAAGGTCGACCAGGTCACGCTGCAGCGCCGGCTCGGGTCGACCTCGCGGGCCCCGCGGTGGGCGATCGCGTACAAGTACCCGCCCGAGGAGGTCAACACCACGCTGCTCGACATCCGGGTCAACGTGGGCCGGACGGGTCGCGTGACGCCGTACGGCGTGATGACCCCGGTCAAGGTCTCGGGCTCCACCGTGGAGATGGCCACCCTCCACAACGCCCACGAGGTGAAGCGCAAGGACGTCCGCCCCGGCGACACGGTGATCCTGCGCAAGGCCGGCGACGTGATCCCCGAGATCGTGGGGCCCGTGCTCGACCTGCGGCCCGAGGGGCTCGAGGAGTGGGTGATGCCGACGGCGTGCCCCTCCTGCGGCACCAGCCTGGTGCAGGAGAAGGAGGGCGACGCGGACCTGCGCTGCCCCAACCACCGGTCCTGCCCGGCGCAGCTGCGCGAGCGGGTCTTCCACGTCTCGGGCCGAGGGGCCTTCGACATCGAGGTGCTCGGCTACGAGGCCGCCGACGCCCTGCTGTCGGCCGGCGTGCTCGAGGACGAGGGCGACGTGTTCACCCTGACCGAGGAGCAGCTGCTCCGGGTGCCGATGTTCACCCGGGCCCCCAAGAAGGGCGAGGGCGACACCCCGGTGCTCTCGGCCAACGGCGCGCGTCTGCTGGCGAACCTTCAGGAGGCCAGGTCCCGGCCGCTGTGGCGCGTGCTGGTCGCGTTGTCGATCCGCCATGTCGGCCCGACGGCCGCGCGCGCTCTCGCGACCGAGCTCCACTCGATGGAGGCGATCCGCTCGGCCTCGGTGGAGGACCTCGCCGCGGTGGAGGGGGTCGGGCCGACGATCGCGGAGTCGATCCGCCGTTGGTTCGACGGGCCGGAGCGGGAGTGGCACCACGCCATCGTGGACAAGTGGGCCGCGGCGGGCGTGACCATGGCCGACGACGTGGACACCTCCGTCCCGCGCCACCTCGAGGGGCTGAGCATCGTGGTGACCGGGTCGTTGACCGGCTTCAGCCGCGACCAGGCCAAGGAGGTGATCATCGCCCGTGGCGGCAAGGCGACCTCCTCGGTGTCGAAGAAGACCGACTTCGTGGTCGTCGGGGACGCCCCGGGCTCGAAGTACGACAAGGCTGTCTCGCTCGAGGTGCCCATCCTGGACGAGGACGGCTTCCGGCTCCTCCTCGACGAGGGGCCGGAGGCGGCGCGGGCGGTGGCCCAGGTCGGGGAGTGACCCTCGGCTTTGCCCGCGACGCCGTAGCCGGTAGACAAGAGCCCGTGCTCGATTCGTGGTTTCCCCAGCTCGCGTTCAGCGCGGTGGTCGTCACGGCCCTCGCGCTGGTCGTCCTCCTCCGGGCCCGTGACCACACGCACAAGGCCGCGCCCGGTGGTGCGGCGCGCTGGGTGCGCGTCCTCGAGGCGGCTTCCCTGGTGGCGCTCGGCGGCTCGGGTGTCGCAGCGCTCCTCGGAGCCGGCCCCGGCGCCGCGGGCCTGGTCGCGGTACTGCTCGGCGGGTCGGTCCTGGGCTGGGCGCGCCTGCGCCGTGCCTGGCGCGTCGCTGCGGTGGCGACCTGGGGGAGCGGCACGGTGGCCGCGGCAGGCTCGCTGGTGTGGCTCGTCGAGAGCGTGGTCTCGGCCGGGTCGTTCGTCCCTGCCCTGCTCCTCCTGGCGCTGACCCCGATGGTGGTGTGGGGCGTGGTGTCCCTGCGGGAGCCGGTCCAGGCCTGGCTCGCGGGCTCCGGCCGTCCTCCTCTCCTTGCCCTCGCCGCGGCGGCAGCGCCTGCGCTCGCCGCGGTCGCCGTGGTCAGCAGCGTGCAGGCACCGCCCTCCCCGCGGGCCGGATCGTCGGACACGGGCGCCGTCAGCCCGGCCGTCTCCTCGGGTCCCGGCGCACCCGGGGGAACGTCGTCGACGTCCGCCCCGGCCGGGACGCCCGGACCGACGACAGCCTCGCTCGCCGACGCCGAGGCCGTGACGACCGGCGGCACACCCGAGGCCGCGATGCCGACCCCGGAGGCCGGCTCGACCGAGGACGTGGCCACGGCCGCGCCCACGACGCCTGACCCGAGCGGGACAGCGACCCGCACGGCCCCGACCGCCTCACCGACGCCGGAGACCACGAAGACGCCAGGCTACGAGAAGGACAAGCCCCACCGGCCTACGGCCGCCCCCTCACCCGGCGGCGGCCGTCCGGACTGAGAGCAGGCGTGCTGCGGCGGGGTACTCCCGGACCACCCCGGCCAGCTCCACGGCTACACGCTCGGTCGCTCCCGGCGGCGCCTTGCGGTGCTCCAGGACGTCCGCGAGCCAGGTCAGCGACTCGTCGAGCACCGTGCGGTCCTCGGTCACCAGGGCCCCGGCGACCGATCCCACCAGGTGCGGGAGGTGGTCCCCGAGGACGCGCTGCCACGGGTCAGCGGTCTCCTCGGTCGGCAGCAGGCGGTGTCGCAGCCGGGCCGTGAGCTCCTCGCGGTCGGCCTGGACGGCGAGCCCCTCCTCTGCGGTCGCGCTGGGCAGCGTCGGCATCGGCAGGGTCGCGGTCGGCAGCGCCCGGACCGCCAGGACCGCCGCGGCCCCGTCCGGGGCGTAGGCGTCCGCCCCCAGCGCGGCGGCCCGGCGGCCGTCGGTGTCGAAGGCCGCACCGCCCACGACGACGGGCGTCCCGGTCGCGCGGACCGCCTCGACCTGACGTCGCACGCGAGGCAGGGAGGCTCCCAGCGAGCAGCTGAGCAGGACCGCCCGCGGTGCGGTCTCGTGGACGTGGCGCACCAGGTGCTCCGCCGACGAGTTGGCGCCCAGGTAGCTCACGGGCAGGCCGGCGGTGCGCAGGTGCTCGGCGACCAGCAGCGCGGGGAGCGCGTGCCACTCCTGCTCGACGCAGGTGACGACCACGGGCGCGGAGTGCTCCGAGGGCGGCGGCACCAACGCGCCGAGCAGGCCGAGCACGGCCTCGCTCACCGCGGTGGCGGCATGCTCCTGGGCCACGCTCCACGTGTCGCGGGCCCACAGCTCTCCGACGCGGGACTGGGCCGGCGCGATGACCTGGTTCATCACGTCGAGCGGGCTCGCGCCCTCGGCCTGCAGGCGGCGTACGACCTCGAGGGCGCCGCCCCGGTCACCGCGGGAGACGACGGTGAGGTACTCCTCGGCGGCGCTCACCGGGCGTCCGGGTCGTTCTGCACGCCGAGGATGGCGATGTCGTCGTGGGCGCGGTCCCCGACGTGGCCCGCGAGCGCCATCGCGACCGTCTCGACGACGGCATGCACGTCGCCGCGAGGCGCCCCGGCGAGCACCTCGTGGAGCCGCTCCTCACCGAACTGCTCCTCGAAGCCGGGAGCCTCGAGCACCCCGTCGGTGAACATCAGACAGAGGTCGCCGGGGTGGAGGACCACCTCGGTCTCGTCGTAGTCGTGGGTGTCGAAGAGCCCGAGGACCGTGCCCTCGACGTCCACCCGCTCGAGCGAGCCGTCGGCGCGTAGGAGGTAGGGCTGGGGGTGGCCGGCGGCGGCGACTGCGAGTGCGAGGTCGTCCCCGCGGCGTCGTGCCCGGGCGCACAGCGCGGTGACGAAGGTGCCGTCCCCCTCGCTGACGAGCACGCGGTTGACGAGGTCGAGGACCCGGGAAGGGCCGCGGTCGACGAGGGCGGCGGTGCGCACGGCCTGGCGGACCCGGCCGGTGAGCACGGCCGCCTCGACGCCCTTGCCGCACACGTCACCGAGCACCGCGGTCCAGTCCTCGTCGTCGCCGTGGACGTCGTAGAAGTCGCCCCCGAGCGCCTCGTGCTCGAATGCCACGCGGTAGTACGTCGCCAGGCGTGCGCCCGGCATCTCCGGGAGGCTCGGGGGTGCGAGGTCGCGGCTCAGGACGCTCGCGACCCGACGGGAGTCCGCAAGGTTGCGGGTCGCGTCGAGGGTGACCGCGACGCCGTGCGCCACCTCGGTGAGGAACGCGACCGCTTCCTCGTCGAAGCCGTCGTCACCGCGCCGCGCCAGCGTGAGGGCGCCGAAGCCTCGGCCGCGCGCGCTCAGCGGGACCACGAGCAGGTCCGCGGGCCGGATGCCGTCGACCGCTGCGCGCAGCTCGGGCGCCGGCACGGCGGAGGCCAGGGCCCCGTTGTCGTCGAGCCCGCCGACGGAGACCAGGGTGAGCTCCCGCAGGCCGCGGGAGATCACCCGGCTCAGCGTCGAGGTGCCCTCGCGGGGGGCCGGGACGGAGGCCCGCTCGACGTCGCCGCCGCCGACCCGTGCATGGCAGTGCAGCAGCCCGGCCTCGCGGATCACGACCTGCGCCCAGTCGACGACGCCGGGTACGAGCATGTCCAGCACCAGGTCGACCGCACGCTCGGTCTGCATCGAGCCGCCGACGTTGCGGGCCAGGCGGGCGAGGAAGGAGGCGCGCTCGGACCCCACGCGCAGCGATGAGGCGGAGTCCGGGTCCACGGTTGCGACCAGCAGGTCCTGCGTGGCGTGGTCCAGCTCTGCGGTCACGGTCCACCTGTCTCTTCGCGGGCAATTCCACCGATACTGCCACACGCCCCAGGCGTGCTCCAGGGGTGCGCGCGTGACGGGGGACACGACGTTGCCGGAGGGATCGTCGAGCCTCGGTAGGCGCGTTCGGGCGTGCCTCGCGGGAGCCCTAGGATGGACGTCCCGAGTCCGATCCGCTCGGCCTCAGCCACCAAGCACCGACCCAGGGGAGCGAGCACCCTCATGCCCGAGATCACCCGTGAAGAGGTACGGCATCTCGCCGACCTCGCACGGATCGACCTGAGCGATGCCGAGCTGGACCACCTGGCGCCCCAGCTCGCGGTCATCCTCGACTCGATCCGCTCGATCAGCGACGTCGCCGCGGACGACATCCCGCCGACCTCGCACCCGCTCCCGCTGACCAACGTGTTCCGCGAGGACGTCGCGCGCCCCGGGCTGACCGCGGAGGAGGCCCTCTCCGGTGCGCCCCAGGTCGAGGACCACCGCTTCGCCGTCCCGCGGATCCTGGGGGAGGAGTGAGCATGAGTGACCTGGTCCGCCGTACCGCCGCCGACCTCGCCGACGCGCTCGCCGCCGGCGAGACCACCTCCGTGGAGCTCACCGAGGCCCACCTGGACCGGATCGCCGCCGTCGACGGGGACGTCCACGCGTTCCTCCACGTCGACCGCGAGGGCGCGCTCGAGCAGGCGCGCGCCTCCGACGAGCGTCGCGCCGCGGGCCGTCCCGCCGGGCCGCTCGACGGCGTGCCGGTGGCGGTCAAGGACGTGCTCGCCACCAAGGGGCTCCCGACCACGTGCGGGTCGAAGATCCTCGAGGGCTGGGTGCCGCCGTACGACGCCACGCTGGTCACCCGGCTCCGGGAGGCCGGGCTCCCCATCCTGGGCAAGACCAACATGGACGAGTTCGCGATGGGCTCCTCCACGGAGCACTCGGCGTACGGGCCGACCCACAACCCCTGGGACCTCGACCGGATCCCCGGCGGCTCGGGGGGCGGCTCCGCTGCCGCTGTGGCTGCCTTCGAGGCGCCGCTGGCGATCGGCACCGACACCGGTGGCTCGATCCGCCAGCCCGGCGCCGTCACCGGCACGGTCGGCGTGAAGCCCACCTACGGTGGCGTCTCGCGCTACGGCCTCGTCGCACTGGCCAACTCCCTCGACCAGGCCGGCCCGGTGACGCGCACCGTGCTCGACGCCGCCCTGCTGCACGAGGTGATCGGCGGGCACGACCCGCTCGACTCCACGTCGGTCGACCAGCCGGTGCCCCCGGTCGTCGAGGCCGCCCGCCAGGGGGCCGCCGGTGACATGAAGGGGGTGCGCATCGGTGTGGTCAAGGAGCTGACCGGCGAGGGGTACCAGCACGGCGTCCAGGCCCGGTTCGACGAGTCGGTGCAGCTGCTCGTCGACGCAGGCGCCGAGGTCGTGGAGGTCTCCTGCCCGAGCTTCGTGCACGCCCTGGCGGCGTACTACCTGATCCTGCCGAGCGAGGCGTCGTCGAACCTCGCGAAGTTCGACGCCATGCGCTACGGGCTGCGGGTCTACCCCGAGGGGGTCGAGGACCCGAGCGCCGAGGAGGTCATGCGGGCCACCCGCGACGCCGGCTTCGGTGACGAGGTCAAGCGCCGGATCATCCTGGGCACCTACGCGCTCTCGAGCGGCTACTACGACGCCTACTACGGCCAGGCCCAGAAGGTCCGCACCCTGATCGGCCGGGACTTCGCGTCGGCGTTCGAGTCCGCCGACGTGCTGGTCTCCCCGACCGCGCCGACCACGGCGTTCAAGCTCGGCGAGAAGCTCGACGACCCGGTGGCGATGTACCTCAACGACATCGCGACCATCCCCGCCAACCTCGCCGGTGTGCCCGGACTGTCGGTGCCCAGCGGTCTCGCGGACGAGGACGCCCTGCCCACGGGCTTCCAGGTCCTCGCCCCGGCGCTGGCCGACGACCGTCTCTACCGGGTCGGCGCCGCGCTCGAGGCCGCGCTCCTCGACCGGTGGGGCGGGCCGCTGCTCGACAAGGCCCCCGCCCTGGCTGAGAAGGAGACCGTGCGATGACGGCTGCCCCCGCCCTGATGTCCTTCGAGGAGGCCCTCGAGCGGTTCGACCCGGCCCTCGGTCTCGAGGTGCACGTCGAGCTGAACACCGCCAGCAAGATGTTCTGCGGCTGCGCGACCGAGTTCGGTGCGCCCCCGAACACCCAGGTGTGCCCGACGTGCCTCGGCCTGCCCGGGGCGATGCCGGTCGTCAACGGCACGGCCGTCGAGTCGGCGATCCGGATCGGACTCGCGCTCAACTGCAGCATCGCGCCGTGGTGCCGCTTCGCCCGGAAGAACTACTTCTACCCGGACATGCCGAAGAACTTCCAGACCTCGCAGTACGACGAGCCGATCGCCTTCGACGGCTGGACCGAGGTCGAGGTGGACGGAGAGGTCTTCCGCATCGACATCGAGCGCGCCCACATGGAGGAGGACACCGGCAAGTCGCTCCACGTCGGCACCTCGGGCCGGATCCACGGCGCCGACTACTCGCTCGTCGACTACAACCGGGCCGGGATCCCGCTGATCGAGATCGTGACCAGGCCGATCCGCGGCACCGGTGACAAGGCGCCGCTGGTGGCCAAGGCCTACGTCGCCCACCTGCGTGAGCTGCTGCTCGGCCTCGGGGTGTCCGACGTCCGCATGGAGCAGGGCTCGCTGCGCTGCGACGTGAACCTCTCGCTCGCGCCCTCCGGGGCCGGGACCCTCGGCACCCGCACCGAGACCAAGAACGTCAACTCGCTGCGGTCGGTCGAGCGCGCGGTCCGCTACGAGATCGGCCGCCAGGCCGCCCGCCTCGTCGACGGGGAGCGGGTCGTCCAGGAGACCCGCCACTGGCACGAGGACACCGGCATCACCACCGCTGGCCGCGAGAAGTCCGACGCCGAGGACTACCGCTACTTCCCCGAGCCGGACCTCGTGCCCGTCGCCCCCGACGAGGCGTGGGTGGAGAGGCTCCGCGCGGAGCTGCCCGAGCCGCTGCGGGAGCACCGCGCCCGGCTGCAGAAGGAGTGGGGCTTCAGCGACCTCGAGATGCGCGACACGGTCGGCGCAGGTGCGCTGCACCTGGTCGAGGAGACCATCGCCGCCGGGGCGTCGCCCGCCGCGGCGCGCAAGTGGTGGCTCTCCGACCTCGCCCGCCGCGCGAACGAGCGCGGCGTCGACCTCGCCGACCTCGGCGTCTCGCCGACGGACGTGGCGCGCGTCCAGCAGCTCGTCGACGAGGGCAAGGTCAACGACAAGCTGGCCCGCCAGGTCTTCGACGGCGTGGTCGCAGGTGAGGGGACGCCCGACGAGGTCGTCGCGTCCCGTGGCCTCGCGGTCGTCTCCGACGAGGGTGCCCTGTCCGAGGCCGTCGACCGGGCCATCGAGGGCAACCCCGACGTGGCGGCGAAGATCCGCGACGGCAAGGTCGCGGCCGTCGGCGCGCTCATCGGTGCGGTCATGAAGGAGATGCGCGGCCAGGCCGACGCGGGTCGGGTCCGCGAGCTGATCCTCGAGAAGCTCACCTGACCCCGGCGATTCGCCGAGGCGTACGACGGTCAGCGGAGCGTGACCCGGAGGATCCGGTCGTCCTCGCCGGCCGGCCGGCCGCGACCGTCGCGGTTGCTGGTGGCCAGCCACAGGCTCCCGTCGGGGGCGACCACGACGGTCCGCAGGCGACCGTACTCGCCGACGAAGAAGGCCTCGGGCTGTCCGATCCCCCCGCCCGACCGCACGGGGATCCGCCACAGCCGTTCCCCGCGCAGGCCCGCCATCCACAGGGACCCCTCGGCGTAGGCGAGCCCCGAGGGGGAGGCGTCGGAGGTGGACCACTGCGCGAGCGGGTCGCGGAAGCCTTCCTGCCCGCCCCTGCCCTCGACGCGCGGCCAGCCGTAGTTGTCGCCCGGCTCGATCAGGTTCAGCTCGTCCCAGGTGCTGGCACCGAGCTCGCTGGCCCAGAGCCGGTCCCGCTCGTCGAAGGCGAGGCCCTGGACGTTGCGATGGCCCCACGTCCACACCGGTGAGTCGGCGAACGGGTTGCCGGGGGCCGGCTCGCCGTCGGGGGTGATCCGCAGGATCTTGCCGCCGAGCGACGCGCGGTCCTGTGCCAGCTCGCCCTCACCGGTCTCGCCGGTGGAGACGTAGAGGTGGCCGTCGGGGCCGAAGCCGAGCCGGCCGCCGTCGTGGATGAACCCGTTGGGGATGCCGTCGAGGACGACCTCGGGCTCACCGAGCCGCCGACCGTCGTACTCCATGCGCACGACCCGGTTGTCCTCGGCGGTGGTGAGGTAGACGAAGACCAGCGAGTCGTCCTCGAAGTCGGGCGAGACCGCGATGCCCAGCACACCGGCCTCGCCCTGCGGCTGCGCGGCGTCCATGCGCCCGATGGTGCGCGTGCTGCCGCCGTGGGCTGGGATCTCGAGCACCCGGGTGCTGTCCCGCTCGGTGACGAGCGCGCGACCGTTCGGCAGGAACGCGATGCCCCACGGCACCTCGAGGCCCTGCGCAACCGTGCCGGCGACCCGCGGGCGGGCGGGCTGCGCGCGCTGCGGCGCCTCCTGCGACGGCGACGGCGGCCGCGACCCGCCGGGGCTCTCGACAGCCGACCCCGACGAGCCGACCGTCGGCGCCGAGGTGGACGGGTCGGCCGGACCGGCGGGCTCGTCGTCGGGAGCGCAGGCCGTGAGCACCAGCAACGTGGTCAGAGCGGTCGCGACGGCCTTCATACCGCCTCAGGGTAGGCGCGCGAGCAAGCCGAGCAGCTCCTCGTGGACCGGCTCGGGGTGCTCGAGCTGGAGGAAGTGGCTGCCGGGCAGCTCGACGAACGTCGCCCCGGCGATGCGGTCGGCCGCGGTGGCCATGTCCTGCGAGCTGGCGAGGATGTCGTAGCGGCCACCGACGAAGGCGGTCGGCACACGGACGCGGCGCAGTGAGACGCGCGGGTGGTCGGCCGCGGCGAGGGCGAGGTGCATGTACCAGTCGACCGGCGTGCTGAGGAACTCCCGGACCGCACGGCGCACGGCGGGGATCTCAGGGGTCGGCAGCATGAACCCGCTGTGGCTCAGCAGCTGGGCGAAGACCACACCCACGGGTAGCCGTGACGTCACGGGTGTGAGCAGCCTCCCCGTCCGCCGCAGGAGGTGGGTGACCCCGACGGACAGCGGCTTGCGGGCCACACGGGGGATCATCAGCGGTGCACCCATCGACGCGAAGGTGCCGCCCGGGACGCCCGCCACCGCGAAGATGCCGCTGACCCGGTGGGGGTGGAGCACGGCGAGCTCGAAGGCGGTGTTCACGCCGATCGACCAGCCGGCCACCGCGCACGCCTCGACGCCGGCGTCGTCGAGCACGGCCAGGGCGTCCTCGATGAAGGCGTCGATGCCCACTCGCGAGGCGTCTGCGGGGCGGTCCGAGCCGCCGACGCCGCGGTGGTTCCAGCTGACCACCCGGACGCCACAGTCGGGGCGCAGCAGGGCGGGCCAGGCGTACGGACTGGTCCCGAGCCCGTTGCAGAGCAGGAGCGTGGGCCCCTCGGCGTCGTTGGTCCAGGCCTGGATCCGCGTCCCGTCCGCGCTGGTCACGTCGTAGAAGCGCAGCGCGAGCTGCTCGATGGGCGCGGCGGACATGCCGCAGAGTGTGCCGCACCGGTGGGCAGAGCGACACAGGAGGTGCGCGAGGTCACCGGTGCGTAGGTCAGGCGGGACGTGCCTGCTGGGCGGCGGCCAGGGCGGAGAGGAACTCCTCGACCTCATCGAGCTCCCGGCGGCGCTCGGCGAGCTCGGTGCACCCTGCCAGGGCGTTGCGCCGGGCCTGCTGCTGGCTGTGCTCGGGCAACGCGGTCACGAGGTCCTTGAGGCGGTGGGCGAGGGCGGTCATGGCGGCTCCGGGTGGGTTGGAGAGCGGCGGAGGAGCGGTCGTCCACGACGCTACGGACGCGTTGGTTCGTCGCGGTCAACGGCGTGTGACGTCTCTGTGAACACGGGGCGGGCGCGACGTCGTACGACGGCTAGGGTGCGGGACATGACGGACACGCGACCTCTGGTCTGGCTCCCCTTCGACGCAGCCGAGCTCGGCTCCCCGCCGGAGGGGCTGCGCTACGAGCGGTTCCTGCCCGAGGACGGCGACGAGGTGCCCGCCTCGGTCGCCGAGGTCGAGTTCTACGTGCCGCCGTACCGCTTCAAGCCCTCGGACAGCGAGGTGATGAGCCGGATGTCGCGGTTGAAGGTCGTGCAGACCGTGACCGCCGGCGTGGACCACGTGAGGCCACACCTCCCCGACGGAGCGGTGCTCTGCAACGGGCGCGGCATCCACGACGCCTCGACCGCCGAGCTCGCGGTGGGGCTGATGATCGCCTCCCTGCGCGGCCTGCCCGGCTTCGTCCGCGCGCAGGACAGGGGGGAGTGGGCGCCGGTCACCGCGACGTCGCTGGCCGACCGGACCGTGATGATCGTCGGGTACGGCGCGATCGGGGCAGCTATCGAGGAGCGGCTCACCGGCTTCGAGGTCGACGTCGTCCGGGTGGCGCGGAGTGCGCGTGACGGTGTCCACGGGCTCGACGAGCTTCCCCACCTGCTGCCGACCGCGGACGTGGTCGTCCTCATCGTGCCGATCACCGAGGAGACCCGGGGCATGGTCGACCGGGACTTCCTGGCAAGGATGAAGGACGACGCGCTGCTGGTGAACGTCGCCCGGGGACCCGTCGTGGACACCGACGCGCTCGTCGAGGCGCTCCGGGCGGGGCGTGTCCACGCCGCGCTCGACGTCGTGGACCCCGAGCCGCTGCCCGAGGGGCACCCGCTGTGGCAGGCGCCGAACCTCCTCCTCACCCCGCACGTGGGCGGGGCCTCGAGCGCGATGTGGCCGCGGGCGTACCGGCTGGTGCTCTCGCAGCTGGAGCGCTTCGCGGCCGGTGAGCCGCTGGAGAACGTGAAGTCGGGGGCCTACTGAGCGCCTTCGGGTGCGGGACCAACGACCCTCCGGAGGTTCGCGACATCCTGGGACAACCAGGACTTTCGGCACGACGGTCGGGATGTGCTTGTGCGGAGACTTGCCACGCGGCGCCACCGAGGCGACCCGGGACGAGAAGCGGGAGTGAAGAACATGGTCAAGGGAAGTGGAAGCAGCAAGGCACTCGCGACGTTGGTGGCGGTCATCGGCCTGCTGATGATCGTGGCCGGCGGTGTCACCTGGTTCATGGTCCAGAGCCAGCTGTCCGACGCGAGCATCACCGTGGCGGAGGACGCCGACTTCCTCGCCGGTGACGAGGTGGACGGGCCGTTCTCGGCCTTCGCCCAGGCTCAGATCATCGACAAGCACGCCCTGGACTCCACCGGTGGCAAGACCTACGCCGAGCTCGACCGGGAGGACCCGTTGCGCGAGGTGGCGATGAACGCGTCCTTCCTCCGCGCGTCGCTGTTCACCTCCGTCGTGGCCTTCGGTGTGGCGCTGATGGCGATCGGAGCCGGCGTCGCGCTCATCCTGATCGCGATGGCGCTGATGTCAGCCGCCGGCGCCGCGAACCGGGCGGCCCAGGTCCGCGGTGACTCCCGCACCGCCTAGTCCACTCGTCGACGAGGCCGGTCCCGTGCTGGGGCCGGCCTCGTCTGTCAGCAGGGCCGCGTCGTCGGCTCCGATGACTTTCGGGGGGCGGGGTAGTCCAATGGTCCACGAGGGGGTCCTGAGGTTCTCGGAGCGGAGGAGACGGCGCTGGTGCAGCGCGAGACGGTGATGCTGGTCGGGGACGCGGGGGAGACCTGGGAGCCGCTCGAGCACGGGCTCCCGGACCGGTTCTACTCAGTGGTCGTGCGGGACGCCCTGTCGACCGACGAGGAGGGTGGGCTCTACCTGGGAACCCGGGTCGGCAACGTCTTCGCCAGCACCGACGACGGTGACAGCTGGCACGAGGTCGTCAGCAACCTGCCCGACGTCCTCGTCGTCCGGGCCGCGGTGCTCTGAGGCGGCTGCCCCGGGTCCGGTAGGTCAGTTCGGGGCGGGCTCGGCCGACGGGCCCGCCGACCGGGTCGCCCCCACGCTCGCCGCCACCACGCAGCCGACCGCCACCCACTGCAGCGGGGTCAGGAACTCCGAGAGGATCACCATCGCCGCGAGTGCCGCGGCGGCCGGCTCGAGGCTCATCAGGACCCCGAAGACCCGCGGCGGGATCCGGCGGAGGGCCTTGAGCTCCAGGCTGTAGGGGATGACCGACGACAGCAGGCCGATCGCCAGGCCGAGCAGCAGCACCTTGGCGTCGAGGAGCCCGGCGCCGGCCTCGACGATCGCCGGGGGCGCCAGCACGACCGCGCCGACGACGCTGGCCACGGCGAGCCCCGAGATGCCCGGCCAGCGGCGGCCGGTGCCGGCGCTGAGCAGGATGTACGCCGCCCAGGCGGCCCCCGCGAGGAGGGCGAACAGCACGCCCGCCAGGGTCAGGTCGCCGGGGGCCAGGCCGAGGATCGCCACCCCGGCGCCGGCGAGGACGACCCAGGCCAGGTCCCGCGGACGACGAGAGCCGATGACCGCCACCGCGAGCGGCCCGAGGAACTCGATGGTGACCGCGATGCCCAGCGGGATCCGGGCGAAGGACTGGTAGATCGCCCAGTTCATGACGAGCAGGCTCACCCCGAATCCGAGGGCCATGCGCCAGTCGGCCGCAGACCTGCCGCTGAGCCTCGGCCGGGCGACCAGGACCAGGATCACCGCGGAGGTCACGAGCCGCAGCCAGACCATGGCGGTCGGCGGCACGAGAGGGAAGAGGTCCTTGGCGATCGCTGCGCCGACCTGGACCGAGACGATGCCGCCGACGACCATCCACACCGCGCCGGCCTGGCCGGCCGGGTGGGTCGCCGGGTGCGCGCGGTCGTCGGGGGTCACGCGGGCAACCCTAGACATCGGAGACAGGGCGTCCCTGCCGGATGGGGAAGGTGAGACACCACGGCGACGTACCGCTGCCCCGGCGTAGGCTCGGGCCATGCCCGACAGCACTTCGCACCCCCAGGCCCAGCCGGACATCAAGCCTCGCAGCCGCGCCGTCACCGACGGCCTGGAGGCCACGGCAGCCCGAGGCATGCTGCGGGCAGTCGGCATGGGCGACGAGGACTTCGCCAAGCCCCAGATCGGGGTCGGCTCGTCGTGGAACGAGATCACGCCGTGCAACCTCTCCCTCGACCGGCTCGCCAAGGCCGTGAAGAACGGCGTGCACGCGGGGGGCGGCTACCCGCTGGAGTTCGGGACGATCTCCGTGTCGGACGGCATCTCCATGGGCCACGAGGGCATGCACTTCTCACTGGTGTCGCGCGAGGTCATCGCCGACAGCGTCGAGACCGTGATGATGGCCGAGCGCCTCGACGGGTCGGTGCTGCTCGCGGGCTGCGACAAGTCCCTGCCGGGGATGCTCATGGCCGCGGCCCGGCTCGACCTCGCGTCGGTGTTCCTCTACGCCGGGTCGATCATGCCGGGCAACGTCGACGGGCGTGACGTCACCATCATCGACGCCTTCGAGGCGGTCGGCGCCTGCATCGCGGGCAAGATGAGCCGCGCCGAGGTCGACCGGATCGAGCGCGCGATCTGCCCGGGCGAGGGTGCCTGCGGCGGCATGTACACCGCCAACACGATGGCCTCCGTCGCCGAGGCGCTCGGTATGTCGCTGCCCGGCTCTGCAGCCCCGCCGGCCGTGGACCGTCGGCGCGACGGGTTCGCGCACAGGTCCGGCGAGGCGGTCGTCGAGATGCTGCGCCAGGGCATCACCGCCCGCCAGATCTTGACCCGGGAGGCCTTCGAGAACGCGATCGCGGTCACCATGGCGCTCGGCGGCTCCACGAACGCCGTGCTCCACCTGCTCGCCATCGCGCGCGAGGCCGAGGTCGACCTGAGCCTCGACGACTTCAACCGGATCGGTGACAAGGTGCCGCACCTCGGCGACCTGAAGCCGTTCGGCCGCTTCGTCATGAACGACGTCGACAGGATCGGCGGCATCCCCGTGGTGATGAAGGCACTGCTCGAGGCCGGGCTCCTGCACGGCGACTGCCTCACGGTGACCGGGCGCACCATGGCCGAGAACCTCGCCGAGATCTCCCCTCCGGACATCGACGGTGAGATCATCCGCGAGCTCTCGCGGCCGATCCACAAGACCGGCGGCCTGACGATCCTGAGGGGGACGCTGGCACCGGAGGGCGCGGTGGTGAAGACCGCCGGGTTCGACGACGAGGTCTTCGAGGGGACCGCCCGGGTCTTCGACGGCGAGCGCGCGGCCATGGACGCCCTCGAGGCGGGCCGGATCGTCGCCGGTGACGTGGTCGTGATCCGCTACGAGGGACCCAAGGGCGGGCCGGGCATGCGCGAGATGCTCGCGATCACCGGTGCGATCAAGGGTGCCGGGCTCGGCAAGGACGTGCTGCTGCTCACGGACGGCCGGTTCTCCGGGGGTACGACGGGCCTGTGCGTCGGCCACGTGGCGCCGGAGGCGGTGGACGGCGGCCCGATCGCCTTCGTCCGCGACGGCGACCAGATCCGGCTCGACGTCCTCAACCGCACGCTCGAGGTGCTGGTGGACGACGCCGAGCTCGAGGCACGCAAGGACGGGTGGAGCCCGCTGGCGCCGAAGTACACCCGGGGTGTGCTCGGCAAGTACGCCAAGGTCGTGCAGTCCGCGGCCCACGGCGCCGTCTGCGGCTGAGGCGATCGGTTTCCCGAACCTGCGGTATGGGCCTGCCGCCCTCCCCCGGCAAGACTGGGTCAGCGTGTCCGCGAGCCGGGGGGAGGGGTGATGGCCCGATCACGACGCGAGCTCCGGAGGGGGCCCCGAAGCGCGCAGGAGGGCATCGCCTTGTGCGCCGGCATCGTGCTGGCCCTGATCGGGGTGCTGGTTCCTCCGGCGCACGCGGCGACTCTGGCGGTCGGTTTCCGCGACCACGCGTACGGCGCCGCGGTGACCGCGCCCACGGCGGACAAGCCGCAGAGCAAGCTCTGGCATGCCGGCGGGCGGTGGTGGGGCGTCCTCTGGGACCCCGCAGCCCGGAGGTACACCATCCAGGGGTTCAACCTCGCCACCCAGGACACCCACGCGTGGACGAGCACGGGGGTGACGGTCGACCAACGGCCGAACAGCCAGGCCGACGCGCTGTGGGACGGCAGGGCGCAGAAGCTCTATGTGCTCACCCACCTCGAGGTCTCCGACAGCTCCACGGCGGACAGGGGGCTGCGTGTCCAGCGGTTCGGCTTCTCCGGTGGCACCTACCAGCTCGAGGTGACGCACACCGTGGTCAACCGGAAGGTCGAGTCGGCATCCCTCGACAAGGACAGCACCGGGCGGCTATGGGTGACCTACACCGAGCCCACGTCGGGGGGCAAACGAGTCATGGTCGCCCACACCACCACCGCGGACACCGCGTGGGTGGCTCCGTTCGTGCTGCCGGTCGACCCCGCCGCGGTGCTCACCTCCTCGGACGACATCTCGACAGTGGTGGCGTACGGCGACTCGGGGGGAGGCAGGATCGGCATCCTGTGGAGCAACCAGAGGACCTCGGCGATCTACTTCGCCAGCCGTTCCGACGGGGCGCCCGCGTCGTCATGGTCGATGAGCGCTGTCTGTAGCACGTCGCTGTGTCCCGATGACCACCTGAACATCAAGGCGGTCGACGCGGACGCCGACGGCCGTCTGTACGCCGTCGTGAAGACCTCGCTCAACGACAAGAGCCCCAGAGTGCCGGGAGACCCGCTGATCGTGGTGTACCGGCTCAACCCCTCCGGCGGCTGGGCGAGCAGCGTCGCCTGGACGGTGGGAGAGGGCAACATGACCCGACCGATCGTCGTGCTCGACTCCGAGAGCCGCCGGGCGCACGTCTTCGCCGTACCCTGCTGCAGCGGCGGCACGGTCTATACGAAGGACGCCGCCTTCGGTGACCTCGCGTTCCCTCGAGGGAACGGCACCGTCTTCATGCGGAGCGCGGTGTCGACCGAGAAGATCAACAACCCCACCTCGACGAAGCAGACCGTCGACGGCAGCACCGGTCTGCTCGTCCTCGCGAGCATGGACTCCACGCGTGAGTACGTGCACAACTTCCTGCCTCTCGGAGAGTCCTCACCGCCGGCCGACACCACGCCGCCGACGGTGGTGGCCACAAGCCCGGCTGACGGTGCGTCCGGCACGGCGACAGGGGCTGCTGTCACCGCGACGTTCTCGGAGCCGATGGATGCCTCCACGGTCACCGGAGGCACGGTGACCCTGACCGACGGGTCAGGAGCTGGGGTCGTGGCGGCCGTCTCCTACGACTCCTCGACCGCCAGAGTGACCCTGGACCCGGGGGCCGAGCTCGCGTTCGACACGACGTACACCGCAAGGGTCAGGGGGGGACCGGGGGGAACCGCCGACTCGGCCGGCAACACGCTCGAGTCCGACTACGTGTGGTCGTTCCGGACGGCATCCGTCCCCGTCGGGCCCGAGACCGTCGCCGTGCCGGTGAGCGAGGACAGCTGGGTACACGCGGGGCGTCCGGCCCGCAACTACGGTGCCGGCAGCCTGCTCAACGTCGACGCCCGGCCGATAGCCGTCACCTACCTGAAGTTCGACCTGTCCGACCTCGCGGGCGGCGCCGTGAGGGCCGCGACCCTGACCGTGAGGGTGACCACCAGCGGGTCGGCCGGCAGCCAGGCGGTTCGTACGGCGGCCGACGACACGTGGGACGAGCTGGGGGTGACCTATGCCAACAGGCCGCTCCTCGGCGACGCGGTGGTCGGACGGCTCGGGGCCACCGGGCCCACCCTCAGGAACACGACGTACTCCGTACCGCTCGACCCGGCCGCGCTCACCCCGGAGCTCGGCGGCATGCTCACGCTGGGACTGGACACTGCCTCCACCGACGGCGTCGACCTCGGGTCTCGAGAGTCCGGGTGGCCGGCGACGCTGGAGCTCACCGTGGAGTGACGGTCCGACCGTGTCTTGTCGGTGCACCATCTGGTCATCATGTGGGACTCGAGGTCCAGATGTTGGGACGCGTGTCACACTCGATTGACGAGGGCACGCGGTTGCGGTGAAGGTGGTCGCATGCGGCTCCACATTCTTGTACGCACGCGACGCGTCTGCTGACGGCACCACAGCCACCAGCGCACGCGTCACCCCTCGTCTGCCCACCGGGCCGAGGGGTTTTTTGTTGGGCGGAAGCACCGATGCACGAGAGAAGGCGATCATGAGCGAGCAGGCGACCGGAGAGCAGGTGACAGGGGCCCAGAGCCTCATCTTGGCGTTGGAGGCCGCCGGGGTCGAGCACGTGTTCGGCATCCCCGGAGGGGCCATCCTTCCCGCCTACGACCCGCTCTTCGACTCCGTCAGGGTGCGCCACATCCTGGTCCGGCACGAGCAGGGCGCCGGCCACGCTGCCCAGGGGTACGCCGCCGCCACCGGCAAGGTCGGCGTGTGCATGGCCACGAGTGGCCCCGGCGCCACGAACCTGGTCACCCCCATCGCCGACGCGTACATGGACTCGGTGCCGCTCGTCGCGATCACCGGCCAGGTCTCCAGCAACGCGATCGGTACGGACGCCTTCCAGGAGGCCGACATCCGCGGCATCACGATGCCGATCACCAAGCACAACTTCCTGGTCACCGACGCGGCCGAGATCCCGCGCACGATCGCCGAGGCCTTCTACATCGCCTCGACCGGTCGGCCCGGCCCCGTCCTGGTCGACATCTCCAAGGACGCCCTCCAGGCCGCCACGACCTTCGCGTGGCCGACCCAGCTGAACCTGCCCGGCTACCGCCCCGTGACCCGCCCGCACGCCAAGCAGGTGCGTGAGGCGGCGAGGCTGATGCTCGAGGCACGTCGTCCGGTGCTGTACGTCGGCGGCGGCGTCATCCGGGCCGGTGCCGCCAAGGAGCTCCGGGTGCTCGCCGACATGACCGGCATCCCGGTCGTGACGACACTGATGGCCCGAGGCGCCTTCCCCGACAGCCACCCGCAGCACCTCGGCATGCCGGGCATGCACGGCACCGTGGCCGCGGTCGCCGGGCTGCAGCGCAGCGACCTCATCGTCAGCCTCGGGGCGCGGTTCGACGACCGGGTCACGGGCAACCTCGACTCGTTCGCACCCAACGCGAAGGTCGTCCACGCCGACATCGACCCGGCCGAGATCGGGAAGAACCGTCCCGTGGACGTGCCGATCGTGGGCGACGCCCGAGAGGTCGTCGCGGACCTGATCGTCGCGCTGGAGGCCGAGGCCGACGCGGGCCACGCCGGCGACTACGCCGCGTGGAAGGACTTCCTGACCGGCGTCAAGGCGAAGTACCCGCTCGGCTACGACGAGCCGGACGACGGCTCGCTCGCCCCGCAGTACGTCCTGGAGCGGCTCGGCGCGATCGCCGGCCCGGACGCGGTGTACGTCGCCGGGGTCGGTCAGCACCAGATGTGGGCCACCCACTTCATCGGCTACGAGAACCCCAACACCTGGATCAACTCCGGTGGGCTGGGCACGATGGGCTTCTCCGTCCCGGCCGCCATGGGCGCGAAGGTTGCCCGGCCGGAGGCGACCGTGTGGTCGGTCGACGGCGACGGGTGCTTCCAGATGACCAACCAGGAGCTGGCGACCTGTGCGATCGAGGGTATCCCGATCAAGGTCGCGCTGATCAACAACTCCTCGCTCGGCATGGTCCGGCAGTGGCAGACGCTGTTCTACAACAAGCGGTACTCCAACACCGACCTGCAGGGTCAGACCGAGGTGCGGATCCCGGACTTCCCCAAGCTGGCCGAGGCCTACGGCTGCGTGGGCCTCTCGTGCGACCGCCCCGAGGACGTGGACGCGGTGATCCAGAAGGCGATGGAGATCAACGACGTCCCCGTCGTGGTCGACTTCCGCGTGCACCGCGACGCGATGGTGTGGCCGATGGTCGCCGCCGGCACCAGCAACGACGACATCAAGTTCGCCCGGGACATGGCGCCCGAGTTCGAAGACGACGACCTCTGAGCGCGGGAGACACGATGAGCAAGCACACCCTGTCCGTCCTGGTCGAGAACAAGCCTGGTGTCCTCACCCGGGTCGCCGCGCTGTTCAGCCGCCGGGGCTTCAACATCGACTCCCTCGCCGTGGGGCCGACCGAGCACTCCGAGATCTCCCGGATGACGATCGTGGTCAACGTCGAGGAGTCACCGCTCGAGCAGGTCACCAAGCAGCTGAACAAGCTCGTCGAGGTGATCAAGATCGTCGAGCTCGAGGGGTCGGCCGCCGTGACCCGGGAGCTGCTGCTGGTCAAGGTCAAGGCCGACGCCGAGACCCGTGGCCAGGTCCTCGAGACCGTGCAGCTGTTCCGCGCCAAGGTGGTCGACGTGGCCACCGACGCGGTCACGATCGAGGTCACCGGCAGCGCCGAGAAGCTCGAGGCCTTCTTGCGGGTGCTCGAGCCGTTCGGGGTCCGCGAGCTCGTCCAGTCCGGGATGGTCGCGATCGGCCGGGGTAGTCGCTCGATCACCGACCGGACCCTGCGACCCGTGCCGATCCCGGCCCCACCCGCCGCGGTCTAGCTGCCGCCGTACGTCCACCGCACCGCACCAGATGAAGATCAAACCGACGAAGGAGAGCCCACCGTGGCCGAGATGTTCTACGACGATGACGCCGATCTGTCCGTGATCCAGGGCCGCAATGTTGCGGTGCTCGGCTACGGCAGCCAGGGCCATGCTCACGCGCTGAGCCTGCGGGACTCCGGCGTCGACGTCCGTGTGGGTCTGCCCGAGGGCTCCAAGAGCCGGGCCAAGGCGGAGGCCGAGGGGCTGCGCGTCGTCACGCCGTACGAGGCCTGCGAGGAGGCCGACCTGATCATGATCCTGGCGCCCGACCACGTGCAGCGGAACCTCTACAAGGAGGCCGTCGAGCCGAACCTGGTCGAGGGGGACGCGCTCTTCTTCAGCCACGGATTCAACATCCGCTTCGGCTACATCACCCCGCCCGAGGGTGTCGACGTGGCGATGGTCGCACCGAAGGGGCCGGGCCACCTCGTGCGACGGGAGTACTCCGAGGGGCGCGGCGTGCCGGTGCTCGTCGCCGTCGAGAAGGACGCGACCGGCAAGGCCTGGGACCTCGCGCTGTCCTACGCCAAGGCGATCGGCGGCCTGCGTGCCGGCGGCATCAAGACCACGTTCACCGAGGAGACCGAGACCGACCTGTTCGGTGAGCAGGCCGTGCTCTGCGGCGGCGTCTCGCAGCTGGTGATGAAGGGCTTCGAGGTGCTGACCGAGGCCGGCTACCAGCCCGAGGTCGCCTACTTCGAGTGCCTGCACGAGCTGAAGCTGATCGTCGACCTGATGTACGAGGGCGGCATCGCCAAGCAGCGTTGGTCGGTCTCCGACACGGCGGAGTACGGCGACTACGTGTCCGGCCCGCGCGTGATCGACGACTCGGTCAAGGAGCGGATGAAGGACGTGCTCGGCGACATCAAGAACGGCGCCTTCGCCAAGCGGTTCATCGACGACCAGGACGCCGGTGCGCCGGAGTTCAAGCAGCTGCGTGCCGAGGGTGAGCAGCACCCGATCGAGACGACCGGCCGCGAGCTGCGCAAGCTGATGAGCTGGGTGAAGTCGCACGACGCCGACTACACCGAGGGCACCGCCACCCGCTGACGCCGACCCGGGGGCGTCCCCGTGGGTCACAGCTTTCCCAGGTGACCTTGTGAAACCGGCACTTACCTCGTGAGATCTCGCGAGGTAAGTGCCGGTTTCGCGTGGGGAGTCTGACGGGTCTCGCACGACGCCGCGCCACTACGTCCACACCTGCTGCGGGTGGACCGAGCGCGGTTTTGCCGACACCTGAGCCGCGACGATCACGCTCGACGTCGCGGAGCTCGGGATCACGCGCGTGCGCAGCCAGGCCGAGCTGGCAGCGGCGGGGACGGGTCTCTGCCGACCTGCACTACGTCTGGCCGGTACGTCGTCAGGCCGGTCAGCCGGGTTGAGGAACGCCTACAAACATCGCGAGACCCACACAAGGGCCACTCAGCCGGGCGGATCGGGACGTTTTTCCCTTGGAGGATACAAGTCTTCGGACCACGATGGAGTCAGAGACCTAGCCCGGGGGGGATGGAGCCGAGGCAAGGTAGACCGGGTCCTACGGGATCCACCGGGGGATCCGGCGCACCGGTTCTCGAACCTGGATCTCTGCTTGAGTGC